>CAJTJG010000043.1:280-513 GCA_910576785.1 uncultured Duncaniella sp. | reverse complement strand
GAGTGTCGGGCAGTCGATGGTGTTGTGGCGCGGCACGCACTCCATGCTTGCAAGCTGGCTGCCCACATCGTTCCTTATGTGCTTCAGCTCTTCCGCGTCGTCGCTCCACGCCATGACATTGAAGTGCGCCCGTACCGAGGTCAGCCCGTAGGAATGGGCTTCGTTCAGGTATTGGTCTATCCACTCGCGGTTGATGCTGTTGCTCCTTGAATAGTGGGATAGCGACTGCATGT
>CAJTJG010000043.1:0-270 GCA_910576785.1 uncultured Duncaniella sp. | reverse complement strand
GGTTGCAGGAGAGCAGCAGCCCCACGGGAGAGGCGAATGACAGGCGGCAGTCACTCCGGTCGGTGGAGAGTTTCTCGTAACGGGTGTCGGTAGCCACCTTGCCCGGCAGGTCTTCCGCGTCGGAGAGGGTGTGCAGGCACAGGCGGTTGTCGCCGATGCGCATCTCCCTTGCCGAAAGTTCGATGTCCTGCAAGGTGGTGTCACCCTCCGGCATGAGCGAGAAGTAGCGTTCTATCAGCCCCGTCTTTCCCTCCGTCCCCACAATCTCAT
>CAJTJG010000042.1 GCA_910576785.1 uncultured Duncaniella sp. | reverse complement strand
GCTACACCCTGTTCATACAGAAAGCCTACGACTTCGACCCCGCCGAACTCGAGGCCTACATCCTGGCCCATCCCGAGCTGGGAAATTATCAGCGCGTTACCAAACTCGTCGAGATGAACCGCCGCAAGGCTTCGACTGGCGAGGGAGCGCGGTACACCGACTTTGACGTGCGCGGCCAAAAGCTGAGCGACTACGTGGGCCGCGACGGCAAGTGGCTGCTCGTCGATTTCTGGGCCAGCTGGTGCGGTCCGTGCCGCCGCCAGATGCCGGTGCTTAAAGACCTTGCCGCGAAATATGCCGACAAGCTGAATGTTCTCGGAGTTGCCGTATGGGACGAAGCCGCCGACACGCGCCGCGCCATCCAGGAAGAAGGTATAACATGGGACTGCATCATCGACGCGGGCACCGAACCGACCGATCTTTACGGCATCTCAGGCATCCCCTGCATCATGCTAATCTCGCCCGACGGGGTGATAGTCTCGCGCGACAAACAGGGCGATGACCTCCGCGCCGCCGTCGCCGCC
>CAJTJG010000041.1 GCA_910576785.1 uncultured Duncaniella sp. | reverse complement strand
TGGAGTTCAGACGTGTGCTCTTCCGATCTGGCATAGATTCGGAGTATAAACCTTGCTTTGCAAGATATGCCGATTGTGTCCACAACGGCTATCCCGCCTCCCCCGAGGTGAGGGTCAATCCCGCTCGAAACTCGCAGTCTTTTATCTAATGATACATTGCCTGTGAACGATGATAGACTGAAAAATGAATGATGAAAAACTGAAAATCTGCGGTTGATATATTATCAAGCAACACATTTATCATGAACCGTGATACTTCGGTTAATCGGTCATCGTCACATTGGATAATCGATACATTGGATAATATGATAATGAGCCATTGGACAATAAGTCATCGGGTAATGGAGCATTGGATAATCAGACAATCGAGTCACTAAGATATTATATCATCAAGGTATCAGTTCCTCAAATCATCAAGCAATCATTACACCAAGTCATATAGTCTTCATTGTATCAGATATTCAATCAACCAATCTATCAAACCATAATATCTTAAAAAGTTAATCTCTATGCCGGATAAAAAATCCATCACTATAAA
>CAJTJG010000040.1 GCA_910576785.1 uncultured Duncaniella sp. | reverse complement strand
TCGGGAATATAGCGACAAAAGCCTCGAGAGTCGCCGAACACTTAGAGGATAAGGCCGCGGTTGGTGGTCTCAAACCTGCCGCGACACGAAAACCAATTTGAGAATAAGCATGTAGAAAGCTCATTAGTTCCACGTTTGGACGAGGGTTCAAACCCCTCCAGCTCCACTACCAAAGGGTCTAATCTTTTATACTAAAGGTTGGACCTTTTGCAGTTGACGGATTTTTAGGCGGTTAACACCGTGAACGGCTTTGAAATTTTAAAAACCGTTTGTTCTAAAAACCGATTAAGGACTAACAATCGAGCGAATTTGTTCGGGTCGCAAGGTCTAAGAATCGTTATTAATTGCCAAACGATGGAAAAATAAATGGCAAACCAAGAAATTTATTACACTCTCACACCCTCTGCTCCCAGTGTGGCAAAGGGTGTGCTATGCGTTGTAGTTGGCTATAAAGGCCAGTCCACTGGGCGTAAGCCGTTCCCCATTAACGGCATTACGAATCCAAATTTTGATTTTTGGGATAAAAAGGCTAAACGGTTCAAGAGCGGGACAGACAC
>CAJTJG010000039.1 GCA_910576785.1 uncultured Duncaniella sp. | reverse complement strand
GACCCGTCGGCCAGCACTTTCAGTGGTAGTATTACAATTCTGATGTTCATATTTCCGACAATAAAACGACAATAACCAGTTGTAAGTTTACTGCCGGACAACAATCTGACAACCGAAAAGACCGCAAAAGTAGGGGCGATTTTAGTCTAACGAACTAAGACTCAGTGCAGTTAATTGAGAATTAGCGAGTTGCCTATGATAACGCAGATACTCGTAGACGACCTTGATCTCATTCATGTGTGCAAAGGTATGAAATTTCTGCGTGACTCCCCACAAAAACTGCCTTGTCGGGACAAATTTCAAAAAAAATGCTGCAAACTCTTGCACAATCCAAAAAAACTCCCTACCTTTGCATCGCAAAACCGAAAAGGTCACCGCAAAAATGGTTCCTTGGCCGAGTGGTTAGGCGCCGGTCTGCAAAACCGTTTACAGCAGTTCGATTCTGCTAGGAACCTCCAGTGTGCTCCGATTAACCTCGGAGCACACATTTATTTTATTGACTATCAGTATATTACTTACGCCTACTGACAGTCTTTTGGCGCATGGTAATAAACCTG
>CAJTJG010000038.1 GCA_910576785.1 uncultured Duncaniella sp. | reverse complement strand
AATTTCTTTGGAGAGGGTGTTGTTGCCATCTTATTTTGTGTTGCTAAATTCATTCGCCACGATTCACAGTCATTCACTATCAATCGTTTTGGTTCTGCAAATATAACAACTCAAACCACGTTTTGTCAAGTCGGGTCACCACGCAGGTCACCACGTTTTTTGAATTTCTGTGAAAATTCAAAATTTAGTCAAAATTCATATTGCGCTATTATTCAGTATTTTGTACTAATTAAATATTCACCTACATTCGCCACAATTCACAAACTCAGGTTCTGGTGGCACCACCTCAAAAATCGCCAAGTATCTAAATCACAGATGCTTGGCGATTTTTCATTCAGTCACTATTTTGCAAAGTCACTACAAAAGTCACTATCGCACCCGCGTCTGAATGATACTGAACCGACCTCAACCCTACTGAATAAATCGAAACTGAATTCTTTAACTTTTCTTAATAAATGCAGGGCGATACATACATATATACATATGTATAGACATAGATAGATACCTGCCTACATACTGAATATAATACATCCCGGCTCACTGCGCTCGGCGCGGAGGACCGGGATTTTTGCGTTTGTGAGTAGCTGATGTCGGTGGCGTTGGCAAAGGGCGCATGGTAAATTCGGCAAACACCGAAACTGTGGTTTTGTTCAGTCTGAAAATTATTGTT
>CAJTJG010000037.1 GCA_910576785.1 uncultured Duncaniella sp. | reverse complement strand
TACCCCTAAAAAGCGAAAAACACCGAATATCGCTGATATTCAGTGTTTTAACGTGTCCTTCTTCTGAAGGTTGTGGTGCCACCAGCACCATTATTAGTAAACTATGATAAATTAGTCTAAATCTCAAATAAATGTATTAAATTGTGCATCAACGTAATTGTATTGTATTGAATTTGCGTGGATATGTTAAAGTTTAAAATTTATAGGGAACTTTATAGGGAACTTCGGAAATGTTTCCTAACTTTGTACCCGGAAATCAAACTGTCTGTTTTGGAACCCGAACCATGCATCCCATAGGTAACTTCCGAATGTGGATAGGTAACTTTTCCTTTCGGTTCTAAACGGATATAAAACACTTTGAATTATGGCAAAGACTCTCTCTAGATTCTATACTCTGGCAAAAGACAAAGACAAGGATAAGGCCACCCTGTTTGTGAGGGTGCAGGATCCGGTGCGTAGGATTGATGTGCAATTCACCTCTCACCTCCGTGTGGGTGTGCAGGAGTGGAAAACGGCGGTGTCGAGTGAGGATGCTCTCGCACGTCATCGTAAGGAATATCCCAAACTGCATGATATGCTCGGCAGAATTGAGATTATGCTGAAACGCGAGATGGATGCGCTGGAATTCGACCGTGAAAAGATTAAATCAGAAATTCTCGCCATCGCGAAACCCGACAAGTCGGAAATCTTGCGTCGCCAA
>CAJTJG010000036.1 GCA_910576785.1 uncultured Duncaniella sp. | reverse complement strand
ACAGCGAATGCCGGGATTGAACTTCCCGACATATTCAGTGACAACATGGTGCTTCAGCACAGCAGTGATGCGAGGATATGGGGATGGAGTTCACCGGGTGCGAGAATCTCGGTCAACCCTGACTGGACGGACAAGTCGGTGGATGCAGTCGCGGACACAAACGGACGGTGGGATCTGTCCGTGCCTACCCCGGATGCAGGCTATACAGCCCACAGCATCACCATAAAAGGTGATGGCGATGAGATTACGCTCTCAAACGTCCTGATGGGTGAAGTATGGTTCTGCTCCGGACAGTCCAACATGGAGATGCCTCTCAAGGGTTTCTGGAGTCAGCCGGTGGAAAATGGCGGTAATGCCATAGCTTATTCCGGCAGATATCCCGGCATACGTGTGGCCACTGTCACAAGGTGCGGCAACTATACCCCGCAGGATAAGGTGGAGGGTAAATGGCAGGAGAGCAAGCCTGTCAATGCCGGGGAATTCTCGGCAGTGGCTTATTTCTTCGCCCGTTCGCTCAACGATATCCTCGGTGTGCCTGTCGGTGTCATAAACTGCTCGCTTGGGGGAAGCAAGGTTGAAGGGTGGATGCCCGCATGGAAGTTGAACTCATATCCCGACTGCGATGTGGAAAGAGAGAAAGCTACGGCCGACTCCGTGCTTGGACTTTGGGAGCGTGTCAACGTGATGTACAATGCCATGCTGCATCCTCTCGAGGGATATACGATAAAAGGTTTCCTTTGGAATCAGGGCGAGGCCAATGTGGGACGTCATGCCGACTATCCGGCCCGACTCTCCGATATGGTGAATATATGGCGTGACGAGTGGGGCTTGGGCGAACTGCCGTTCTACATGGTGGAGATCCCGGCCTTCAGCTATGGTGATCCTGAAGGATCGGTGGCCGCCATGCTCAGGGAGTCGCAGCATGTGGCTGCCGGACTGATCCCCAACAGTGGTATTGTCTGCACAACCGATCTCATCTATCCTCATGAACTCGATAATATACATGGGGCACGCAAAGAGGAGATAGG
>CAJTJG010000035.1 GCA_910576785.1 uncultured Duncaniella sp. | reverse complement strand
TGGCTAAGAAAACCTTTACCATGTTGGGCCGGCGTCCGTATTCACCGGCAAACATAGCGTCTTTTGTATCTTTCTATATTTTGACACACCGCCGTATCTTTCTGTATTTTAAGCTGACATGGATGGTTGGCGAGATGGAATAAAGTGTTTTCCATGAACACGTTGCGGCTGCGGGATGTTTAGAAAAGAAAAACCGTATATATATGAGACGTATAGTAATAATGGGTGCCACCTCGGGGTTGGGACGCCGTGTGGCCGAGAGACTTGCCCGCAAGGGATGGCTCGTGGGTGCCGCCGGACGCAACAAAGAGGCTCTCGAGGAGCTTAAGAAAGAATATCCGGACAATATTTTCACGGCTGTGATCGATGTGACCAAGCCCGGATCGTGCCGCGGACTGTCAATGCTGATAAACCATCTCGGCGGCATGGATATATACTTCCATGTATCAGGTATCGGGTATGAGAATTTCTCGCTCGAACTGGATCAGGAACTCGCCACTCTGGAAACAAATGTGGTGGGATTCGCACGCATGACGGCCACAGCCTACCGCTATTTCCGCGATTCTGGACGCAAGGGTCAGATCGCCGCCATAACTTCGGTGGCCGGAACCAACGGAATAGGGCGCCTGGCATCATATTCGTCTTCAAAACGGTTTCAACAGACCTACCTGCGTGCGCTGAATCAGCTCGCCACTATCGACGGCGCACACGTGGCCTTCACCGACATCCGTCCCGGATGGGTGAGGACTCCACTTCTGAATCCGTCGGAGAACTATCCGATGACCATGGAGATGCCCTATGCCGTGCCCCGCATCATGAAGGCGCTGCTCACACGCAGGCGCGTGGCAGTGATAGACTGGCGCTGGAATATACTCGTGGGTCTGTGGCGTCTCATACCCAACTGCCTGTGGGTAAAGATACCTCTCCCTATCTCAACTCCGGCCTCAACCGGCCAGACGAAGGTCAACGAGATAGAGGAGAAGATAGACGAGCCGGCATGACATCAGTCCTTGTCAAGAAGGTCGGGGCGCAGGGCTCGCGTGCGTGCCAGAGCCTGCTCCTGTCGCCAGTCATCTATGCGTGCCTTGTGGCCTGACAGAAGTATGTCAGGCACGCGCCAGCCCTTGTATTCGGCAGGGCGTGTGTAGACGGGCGGAGCGAGAAGATTGTCCTGAAACGAATCGCTGAGGGCGCTCTGCTCGTCGCCTATCACACCGGGGATGAGGCGCACTATGGCGTCGGCTATCACCACAGCCGGTATCTCGCCGCCTGTGAGCACGTAGTCGCCAATGGAGATCTCCTTGGTGATGAGGTGCTCGCGTATGCGCCAGTCCACCCCCTTGTAATGCCCGCAGAGGATTATGAGATTGCCTGCGAGAGAGAGCGTGTTGGCCATGGGCTGGTCGAACTGCTCACCATCGGGCGAGGTAAATATCACCTCGTCATATTCACGCTCGGCCTTGAGTGCGGAGATGGCGCGGTCCACAGGTTCGATCTGCATCACCATCCCGGCCTCGCCGCCAAAGGGATAATCGTCCACCTTGCGATATTTGTTGGTGGTATAGTCACGGAGATTGTGCACCACGAGTTCTGCGAGTCCTTTGTCCTGTGCCCGTTTCAGAATCGAACAGTTCAGTGGCGATTCTATCATTTCGGGCAATACGGTGAGAATGTCTATACGCATGATTTCATTTATATATTCTGGCGTATACGCCATGTGGATGGATAAAGTGAGTTTGACCGGTTGCCGAGATTCTTGACAAATCCCAAGGGGGAGCCTTGCCATGTGAGCAGGACAAATCCGCGCGGAGTGTCAGGGGGCAGCACTGGACTCTCACCGTGAAGATAGCGGAGCGCCGTGGGGCGGTCCACCTCCACTTGCGGAAATGCTTCGGCACGCAGCAGCGCCGAGAGCGCGAGGGACTGTGACGGGACAACGTCGCGCCCCTTGACCACTCCGAGCGTCACTCCCTCGTGGATCACATCCACGACTCCGGCCACGGCCTCGAGCAACGGCAGGTGGGCAGACGGGAAGGCCGACACACGGTCGGCCGTGAGCCGGACGGTATACGCTCCACCATGGGTGTCAATCCATGATCCTATTCCCTGAGGAATAGCAGCGGGACGCGATTTCCCGACCTTTTTCCGACCGGGATCACGGGCCGGTGCCGATCCAGGCTTTCTAATAACGCTCACAAACAGTCCTTCTCCGCGGGTACGGCCCGGAATGAACCGCTGACACGGATGCGGAGTCGACAGGCCGCCAGAGATGCCCCAGGAGGGCTCCACGGGTATTTCCACGCATTCTCCGCCAAGGCTGTCCACGATATAGTCTATCATCTCCTCGTTTTCGCTACGGTTGAACGTACAGGTGCTGTAGACCATGTATCCGCCGGGCCGTAGCGTCTCCCAGAGATTCCCGACGATCTCCCGCTGCCTTGCCGCACACTCGGCCACGAGCGCGGGACTCCACTGAGCCACGGCCTCGGGATCCTTGCGCATCATGCCCTCGCCCGAGCAAGGGACATCGGCAATGACGAGGTCGAACATTCCGCGCAGACGCGATAGCGACTCAGTGTCGCCTCGGCTTACCATGACATCGGGCGATCCCCACTTGATGATGTTCTCACGGAGGATGGCCGCACGGGCCGGGACATATTCATTGGCCACGACCATCGATCCGGGAGGCAGGGCGCTTATTACCGCTGTAGTTTTCCCGCCGGGAGCCGCACATGCGTCAAGCACACGCAGAGGCGACGATCCTGCCGGACAGAGACTCCTGACAATATGGGCATGGAACATCGAGGCTGCCTCCTGGACGTAATAGCGTCCCTGATGGAAAGCCGGATCGAGGGTGAACGAGGGACGCGCGGGCAGATACCACCCGCCGTCGCACCATCCCACAGGCTCACATCCGTCAGGCATATCTGGCGACGGACGCAGGGGGTTGAGGCGCACGGACACGGAAGGCTCCGTGGACGCAAGAGCCCCGGGAAGATCGGACAGTCCGATCCTCTCCATCAATGATACGAACTCGGCGGGGAGGGACATGTCAGAATTTTTTATCTTCGTATTTCTCGATAGCCTCGCGCCACTCATCGGTGATGGGCGCCGAGGTGAGCGTGCGTGCGTCAAATCCGGACATCACCGTGACGCAACGGCATTTCACGTCACCCTTTGACGGGGAGTAGACACGCTGCTCGAGTGTGAGGCTCTTTTCGCCAATGGCAATGACGGCAGTCTCCACCTCTATGTCATCATCGAAGAACGTGGGCGAACAGAAGTCGCAATTGACATTGACTATCACCACACCGATCTCACCCCAGCGGAGCTTGTCGCCGAGCACAGCCTGGAAATAGCGTGTCTTGGCGAGATCCATGAATGTGAAGTAGACACTGTTGTTGAGGTGTCCGAGCATGTCTATGTCATTGAACCGCATCTGGAGCGGCATGTGGTGACGGAAGTGCCCCGGCTGTGGGGTTTCGCAACGGTTGGCCATTGTTTTCTATATACTCTTTATATTCTGTTTTCTCTGATTAGTGAAATTGTATCTCCTTGACAACATCCGTGCCGACTATGCGGTTTATGGCCGCGATCAGTCCGGATTTGTTGAACGAAAGTTCATTCTTCAGTGGCGCCGATGTGAGATAGACATGCATCACACCATCGGTCACGAAGCGGCGCGATGTGTAGCGGTTTACCACCGGTCCCACCACATCCGGCCAAGCCGCCGATGCGCGCTGTTCGTTGAGCGAGTCTGTAAGCCCTGCCCGCTTCATGGCCTCGTCGATGATAGCCGCTATCTGGCGTGGATAAGTACGTTTCATAGCGTTGCGAATGTACCGTTGTCCACACTCCAGAGACGGTAGTCACCACCGGTTCGGCTCATGATCTCATCGAGATGGGTACGGTTGGTGTCGGTGACGAATATCTGGCCGAAGTCGTCGGCTGTGACGAGCGTCATGATGCGCTCTACCCTCGATGCATCGAGCTTGTCGAAAATATCGTCGAGCAGCAGCAGCGGCTTCATACCAGTGGATGATCTCAGGAAGTCGTATTGCGCCAGCCTCAGGGCTATGACGAAGGTCTTGCACTGGCCCTGACTTCCGGTGCGCCTCATGGGCATGCCATCAAGGTCCATGGAGATATCATCGCGGTGAATGCCTACGGATGTGTGCCGAACTATCTCGTCGTGGCGCCGGGCGCCGTCGAGCAGAGACTTCAGTGTCTGTCCGGGATCATCGAGATGGCTCACATAGGTAAGCCTCACCTCTTCATCGCCACCGGAAATGGCATTGTAATAACGAGAGAAAAGCTTGGTAAGCTCCTCTACCCACTCCGCACGGCGGGCATGCACAAAGGTTCCGCTTACCTCCATCACCACCTCGGTGGCTTCATAGAGGAGAGGGTCCACACATCCCTGCCGCAGCAGGCGGTTGCGCTGTTCGAGCGCCTTGTTATAGCTGATAAGGTGTTTCAGGTAGGATGGATCGCTCTGCGATATGACCATATCCATCCATCGGCGACGCTCCTCGCCGCTCTCGCGTATGAGGTCTATATCCTGCGGCGCCATCATGACGAGCGGAAAACTCCCTATGTGGGAACTGAACCGTTGATATTCCTTGCCTCCGCGGCGCAGGCTCTTGCGGCGCCCGTCGGCAAGCCCCATCACAAGTTCCTCATCGATATCCTTGCGACTGTATCGCCCTCTGACAATGGCAAACTCCTCGCCGCGCCGTATGAGCATACGGTCGTTCACTCCCGTAAAACTCTTACAGAAGCTCAGGCAGTATATGGCATCGAGCAGGTTGCTCTTGCCCACCCCGTTGTTTCCAAGCAGGCCATTGACCTTTCCGGAAAACTCCAGGGCTGCCGAAGGGATATTCTTGAAATTGGTGACGGTCAGTTCTCTCAACAGCATAACGGCTACAAAAGTACTCAAAAATCCCCTCACGTCAAAGCCCCGTAAGGGCAAAATCGAGTAGGAGGTGAACACTAATTGAGGTGTTCACCTCTTTCGTGTTCACTTGTCCTCTCACACCACCGTACAA
>CAJTJG010000034.1 GCA_910576785.1 uncultured Duncaniella sp. | reverse complement strand
ACTTTAAGTATAGAATATATTTGTCTTCCGACCACTATAACCCGAAGGGACGACGTCGTGGTTACGACTATACCACAACGTCGTCCCTTCGGGACTCATCCCCTTACTCTTTGTAATCCCCCGCACTGGTCGTGCGGGGTTAGCCACGACATCGTCCCTTCGGGACTACTGTGCGTAAAATTTCTGTTTCCTCCCCCACCGCGAACCTAAAAAAATTCTGTTTCTTCTGTAAATCTTCTGTTCCTTCTGTTTCCCCCTCCGCTAAAATGATTAAATTTGCAGTTGAAATTTTTCACTGATGAAACGACCTGTCATATTCACACTACTCGGCTGTCTGCTCGGGACCTCACCGGCTCTCGGTGTGCTCAACTCGCCCGACGCCGGGGGATATCTCGAGCGCGGACTCCTCATGCTCGAGGATCACAACTACAGCGGATGTATCGACCAGCTGGCACGTATCCATGCCCTGTCACCCACCCCCTCGCAGCGGGAGGACGCGCTCTACTATCTCGGCCGCGCTACCCTCGGGCTCGGCGACGACGAGGCTCTGACGGTGCTCAACCGCTTTCTGGAGGAATATCCCGCCTCGACGCGACGCACGGATGTGATGATGTCGGTGGGCGACTACCAATTCTTCCGCAACGACTACCCCAAGGCCCTGATGCAGTACGCGCAGATCAACCCCATGGCCCTCACCGAAGGACGTCAGGATGAACTGAACTACCGCATGGCCTACTGCTATATGCTCACCGGCGAGCCCGAGACGGCCGCATCACTCTTCCGCTCGCTGCAGGGCAAAGAAGAGTGGCGCAACGCCGCCATGTTCTATCTGGGATACATAGCCTATACCAAAAAGGACTACAAGACGGCACGCCAGTACTTCCGCAGTGTGGACCACTCCACCGCCCCCGGCAATGCGGCGCCCTACTATGAGGCGCAGATAGACTTCGCCGAGGGCGACTATGACAAGTCGCTCGCCGCGGCCCGTTCGCTGCTGCACGCCGGGACACTCCCGGAGTTCACCGCCGAGTGCAACCGCCTGGCCGGCGAGTCGCTCTACAATCTCGGCGAGGAGAGCGCGGCGCTCCCCTATCTGTGGAAATACTGTGCCGAGACCACCGACCCCAAGCCGTCGGCGTTCTACATACTCGGTATCGATGAGTTCCGCAAGGGTGACACCGATGCCGCCATCAAGCTCTTCCAGCAGGCCATAGGCACCCACTCGGCCATGGAGCAGAGCGCATGGCTCTTCCTCGGGCAGGCCTACCGCAAGCGCGGCGACAACTCGGCGGCGCTCATGGCGTTTGAGAACGCCTACAAGGTAGACTATGACCGCAAGGTGAGGGAGACGGCATTCTACAATTATGCCGTGGCCAGGATGGACGGCGGCCGCGTGCCGTTCGGCAACTCCGTGGCGCTTCTCGAGAACTTCCTCGAGGAGTACCCCGACTCCCCCTATGCCGCCGATGTGCAGAAATACATCGTCAACGGCTACATGACCGACAACGACTATACCTCGGCCCTGCGCGCCATCAACAGCGTTAAGTCGCCCTCGCGCCAGCTGCTCGCCGCCAAGCAGAGGGTGCTCTTCGTGCTCGGCACGCGCGAGTATGCCTCGGGGCGTGTGGCCGACGCCATAACCCATCTGCGCGAGGCCCGCACACTGGGTCGCGACGGCAACGCCGACATAGCCACACAGTGTGACCTCTGGCTCGGCGACTGCTACTATACCCACGGCAACTACGATGAGGCCGCCGACTGCTACCTGCGCTACATACGCAACGGCAACGACGCCTCCAACGTGGCCCTGGCACGCTACGACCTCGGCTACACCCGCTTTGCCGGCGAGGATTACCGCAAGGCGCTCTCCGACTTTGCCGAGGCTGCCACAGTCATGGAGAGCACAAAGGTGAATCTCCCCGCCTCGCTGCGCGCCGACGCATTCACCCGAATGGCCGACTGCCGCTACTATCTCGATGACTTCGAAGGGGCCGAGAATGACTACCGCAAGGCCTACGGGCTCAACCCCTCATCGGGCGACTATGCCCTCTACCAGATGGCCCTCATGCAGGGACTCCGCAAGGACCACGCATCCAAGATAGCCAACATAGACCGCCTCATGGAGGAGTTCCCCTCGTCGGGCCTCATCCCCTCGGCCATGCTCGAGAAGGCCGAGAGCCAGGCAGCCTCGGGCCACACCGATCAGGCCGTGAAGACCTACGGCGAGCTCGTGCGCCTCTACCCAGGCACAGCCCCCGGTCGCAACGGTTATCTGCAACTCGCCATCACCTATATAAACCGCGGCGACAAGGCCAAGGGTGTGGAAACGTACAAGAAGATCATCTACACATTCCCCTCGAGCGAGGAGGCCCGCATAGCCGCCGACGACCTCAAGCAGATCTATGCCGAGGATGGACGCCTCAAGGAGTTCGTGGAGTTCATAGGATCCGTGCCCAACGCCCCGCGCTATGAGGCCGACGACATAGAGAGCGCCGCATTCCGCGCCGCCGAGAACGCATATGTCAACTCGGGCGCCACCTCCGCCCTCTCCACCTATCTGAACGAATACCCCTCCGGATCGTCGCGTGCACGCGCCACCTATTATCTGGCCGAATCCGCCTGGAACAGCGGCAACCCGGCCGAGGCCCAGGGATATGCCACACAGGTATTGCTGGGCTACCCCGACTCGGAAGTGGCCGAGGACGCCATGCTCGTCAAGGGTCAGGCAGAAGCGGCTCTCGGCAAGACCGAGATAGCCTACAGCACATTCGCCGAACTCGAAGGGAAGGCTTCGGGAGCCAATATGCTCCGCAACGCCCGCCTCGGCATGCTCCACACCGCCTCCGATCTCGGCAAGAACGCCCAGGTGGTGGCCGTGGCCGACAAGATACTCTCCACAACAGCCACCAACACCCCCTCCGACCGGGCAGGAGTGAAGTTCATGCGCGCCATGGCCAACGACCGCCTCGGCAACCATGACAAGGCCTATGCCGACTGGGAGGAGCTTGCCACCAACCTCACCGACGTCAACGGTGCCAAGAGCGCCTACTACATGGGCCAGTCGCTCCTCGACAGAGGCAAGACCGACCGTGCCCTCGTCATAGCCGAGAGCCTCACATCGTCCGACACCCCCCACAGCTACTGGCTGGCCCGCGGATTCATACTCTACAGCGACATACTCCGCAAGCAAGGGAAGACATTCGAGGCCGACGAGTATCTGAAATCACTTCGTTCCAACTATCCCGGCGCCGAGGCTGACATCTTCCAGATGATCGACTCACGCCTGAAAACACGCAAATGACCATGGCCTCAACATACACACGACATATATCAGCGCTGCTGCTCGCCACCCTGTGCGCCACCACCGCCGTCGCGCAGGACCTGCACAAGGAGATCACCGTAGAGCAGGAGATCATACCCACCCGGCGCGACGCCTCGCGCATAGGTGTCCTCCCCACCGTGAGCCTTCCCCCGCTCGCACAGTCATCGCTGAGCTACAGCGACAAGGTGGTGACATCACGTGTGCCCAACTCCATCACCACCCTCGCCCCCGTGGCCTGGGGCGATAAGCTCGAGGGGGCCGACTACCGCGGCTACATCGACATAGGCGCCGGAGGCCCGCTGTGGGACGGATCGGCCTCGGCAGGCTACCGCATAGTGGACAACGACCGCACGAGGCTGAGCATCTGGGGACAGTATGACGGCGATATCTACAAGCGTGGCGGCGTGACGTGGAAGGACCATACTACATCGGCCGGCGTGGACCTGCACAGTGCCATAGGATCCTCGTCGATGCTCGACGCCGGTGTGGACTTCACCTACGGCTACCACAACGGCCCCAACGATGACCTCGACTACTCCGATTACGCCACATTCTCGCAGGGAGCGCTTAAGGTGGACGCCTCCGCCGTGTTCCACTCCCGCCTGGAGGGTCTCGGATATGCCGCAGGGTTCAAGTACCAGCGCTTCGCGTTCGCCCATCCCCACCACCGCGCCACCATCATGGATGGCATATTCGTGCCCTACCCCGGCTACGTGCCTGACAACGGCATCTTCGATGTCAACCCCGTGGGCCAGAATCTCTACGGCGTCATCCTCAAAGGCATCATGGACACGGGCGAGAATTCCCACTTCGGTCTTGACATCGACGCCGACTTCCTCCACTCCTCGGCCTATGCCGTGCCCGTCATACCATACCTCAGCTTCCGTGACTACACCCTCAAGGGCGCAGCCACCACGGGCCTGGTGAAGTTCACCCCCCGCTGGGCCATACGCACGGACAACATCTCGGTGAGCCTGGGTGTGGCCCTCGACATGGCCATCAACTCCGGCACCACGTTCCGTCTCGCGCCAGATGTCACCATGGCATGGACACCGTCACAGATATTCGGCCTCGAGCTGAAGGCCAAAGGCGGATCGCAGCTCAACCCCCTGGCCGACATCTACAGCATCACCCCCTACATCAACGGCAGCGTTGCCTACGGCAAAAGCCGCATACCATACTCGTTTGACGCGCGTCTCTCGTTCGGCCCATTCCTCGGCACCACCGTGGAGCTGTTCGGCGGATATGCCAAGGCCGACAGCTGGCTCATGGGCTCAGACTCCCACTATCGCGACTCGCACACCGTGATGGATCCAGTGGACATCAAGGGATGGCATGCAGGCATATCGGCCGGCTACGACAACGGCCGCAACTTCTCCGTGAAGGCCACCTACGAGACCGCCCCCGGCAAGTACAACCGCGCCTACTACGAGTGGCGCGACCGAGCCCGCCACGTGGTCAGCGCCGAGCTCAAGCTGCGCCCCGTCAGCCGCATGCTCGTGGAGCTGTCCTACTCCTTGCGTTCCGGACGCTCGGCCTGGGGCTATGAGTCCAATTTCATCGACATCATGGGGATGCCCTACTATCCCCCCCGCCGAGTGAGCCTGCGCACCGTCTCCGACCTCACCGTCGGCGTGGGCTACAGTGCCAGCCGCAGCCTCACCCTCTTTGCCCGCGGGCAGAACCTGCTCGGGCGTCGCTACTACCATCTGGGCATGCGTCCCTCGCAGAGCGCCTGTGTGATGGTGGGCGCAGGGCTGAAATTCTGATCCCGCACATGAACATTGTACCATAATGGAGAGTTATATTTAGTGAAAACTTCAATATAACTCTCCATTATGAGCAATACAGTCAACATCAAAGGAACAAAGACCGAGAAAAATCTCGTCATAGCCTATCTGGCCGAATCAGCAGCCTATTCAAGATATACCTACTACGCCCAACAGGCCGACAAGGAAAACTATTACCCCATCGGCGAGGTGTTCCGCCAGACAGCCGCCAATGAGCTCCATCACGGCAAGATCTTCTTCAAATATCTGCAGGGTGGCGTGGTGGATGTGCCCATGAGTGCCGACGCAGGCGTGATAGGCGACACGGCTTCCAACCTCGAGTGCGCCGCCAACGAAGAGATGCAGGAGGGCGTGGAGCTGTACCGCAACGCCGCCAAGGTAGCCCAGGAAGAGGGATTTGACGACATCGCCGCCCATTTTCTCGCCATAGCCGATATCGAACAGCATCACCACAACCGCTTCGAGACATATCTCAAGCAGGTGAAGGACGGCACCGTGTGGAAGCGCGAGAAACCCATCAAGTGGCGTTGCCTCGTGTGCGGCTACATCTACGAAGGCACCGAGCCCCCCGTGAAATGCCCCGCATGCAACCATCCCCAGTGTCACTACATGGCCCTCGACATTGACTGATGCCACGGCCTGATGACAGAAAATAAAGTCTGATAAAACATAAAAGAGTCAGGACGGCTACCATTATCACAAAGATAATCAGCCGCCTGACTCTTTCCTTATATACTGTCGTGATCACTGGCCACGTCCCTCTATCGAATACCATCGGCTCATTTATAACACCAATATTATAATATATCGCGCGAAGCCACGTTAACATATTTGAACAGATCTTACCTCTCAATGAACCGACACCAGCCAACAGTCTCCATCGTAGTGCCTGTATACAACACGGCACGCTATCTGGACGAGTGCATGCATTCGCTGCTTGCCCAGACGCTCACGGACATGGAGATCATACTGGTTGACGACGGATCGACCGACCGGTCGCCGTCCATGTGCGATGCCTATGCCGCGGCCCACCCTAATGTCAAGGTGATACACAAGGCCAACCAAGGACTCGGCATGGCACGCAACAGCGGTCTCGAGGCCGCTACCGGTCGCTTTGTAGCGTTTGTGGACTCCGATGACTTTGTGTCTCCCTCCACCTACTCCACGGCTGTCAGGCTCATGGAGCGGAAGAATCTCGATCTGGTGAAATTCACATGCAACCGGTTCACCGATACCGGTGACAAAGAACCTGAGAGCCACGACGGCGAGCCTGTGATCTACTCCACGCCCGAGGATATCCGCCTGCTCACACTCTGTATCTTCGATGCCCCACGCACCATGGAGCGCTATGACATCGGCGGAAGCTCGTGCATGGCCCTCTACCGCATGGATCTTATAGACCGCGGCAACATACGCTTCAAAAGCGAGCGCGAATACATAAGCGAGGACTATCTCTTCAACCTCGACTGCTACGGCCACGCCTCGCGCATAGGCTATCTGCCACATACCCTCTACCACTACCGCGTCACCCCCGACAGCCTCACCCAGCGCATAGACCGCGACAGCATACGCCGCGACGAGGCGTTCAGCCGCCATGTGGCCCACGAGCTCATCAGCCGAGGCTACGGCCCCGAGAGCCGCAACTATGCCCTGGGATATTACATAAGCCGGCTGCGCACACGCATGAAACGCCTCTTCCTCACCTCGCTCCCCATGGCCGAGAAGCGCCGGTGGTTTCTCCAGCAGACGTCGGGCAGCTATCTCCGCGACGAGTGCGCGGATTATCCCGCATCGGGCCTCCCGCTCAAGCAGCGCATATGCCTGTATGCCATGCGCAGCCGCAACTTCACGCTCACCTACGCTCTCATTGTAGGATTCACGCGTCTGCGCCACAACAAGTTCAAGTAATCCCTCCACCCTGTCCGCACATGCCTATGAACGTACTTATGTGTTGCTCGGATCTCACCGTCAAGGGTGGGATGGTGAGCGTGGTCAGAAACTATCTCTCGAGTCCTGACTGGGGTGATGTGGACATCTTCTTCGTGCCCACCCACACCACAGGGGGCAAGCTCCGTCTGGCGGCCATGTTCGCCCAAGCCTGCGTACGCATCCTCCCTCTGGCTGCGGCAGGACAATTCGATGTGGCCCATCTGCATGTGGCCGAGCGCGGGAGTTTCATACGCAAGGGATTGCTTGTGCGCATGCTGCACCGGCTGGGGGTGAAGACAGTGCTACATCACCATGGAGCGGAGTTCGAGGAGTACTATGCCTCGGCCTCATCACGCCATAAGCGCTTCATCCGCCGCACGCTCGAGCTCGCCGACGTCAACATCGTGCTCAGCCGGCGGCTCATACCCATGGTGCTCGACAAAGCCCCAGACGCACGCGTGGAGGTGGTCTACAACGCCGTGAAAGTGCCACCGTCCAACCCCTATACCACCACCGACAACAACAGAGACGCCGTTCTCTTCCTCGGACGCCTCGGGCGCCGCAAGGGCACCTACGACCTTCTCGAAGCCATAAAACGTCTGGACAAGATCCTCCCCCTCCACATCCGGTTCCTGCTGTGCGGCGACGGCGAGGTGAACGAGGTGATGTCACGCAGCAAGGATCTCGGCATAAGCCACCGCATAGACCACACAGGATGGGTGGACGGCAAGCTGAAAGAGGAGTTCATGCGACGCTCCATGATCAACGTGCTCCCATCCTACAATGAGGGCCTTCCCATGACAATACTCGAGACCATGGCTCACGGCATACCCAACATATCCACCCGTATCGCCTCCATCCCTGAGGTGATCACCGATGAGGAAACAGGTCTGCTCATAGAGCCGGGCGACATAGATGCTCTAACGCGGGCGCTCTCCGGACTCATCTTCTCATCACGGCAGCGCATGTACATCAGCCAAGCGTCATATCGCCTCGTGGCCAACGGCTTCTCTCTCCCAAGCACCATCAGCACCCTGAAAAACATCTACCGGAGCCTCCTCCCCGCAAAGCCATGTGCGCGGAGGGAGGAAACATAAGGTTTTTGTGGCTTCGCGGTGGGAAGAAACAAAAGGAACATAAGGTGTGCAGAAGAAACAAAAGTTTTTTTGGAGCTTCGCGGTGCGAGGTAGCGTAGGATGTGAGTCCCGAAGGGTTATAGTGGTCGGAAGACTTTTTGTTGAGAAATATCCCTGCAATGAGAGTTATTATTGGCTATC
>CAJTJG010000033.1 GCA_910576785.1 uncultured Duncaniella sp. | reverse complement strand
GATAGCCAATAATAACTCTCATTGCAGGGATATTTCTCAACAAAAAGTCTTCCGACCACTATAACCCTTCGGGACTCGGCTTTGAGGATATACTTCTGCCCCCGCACTAAGTCGTGCGGGGTTATCCACGATGTCGTCCCTTCGGGACTCCCATACTTGCGCAGGTTGGAAAGCAGAAGTCCCTATAACGCGTTCCGCATTATAGGGACTATCATATAACAAATTTGTTATATTGCTCTAAGCTAATGCGTAATGCATTATAGGGACTTCTATATTTTGATACACCGCTGTCAATTATGACAAGACCTCATTATTCCTGTGCGAGGATGGAGGGGGCGGTGTAGGTGCGGGTGGCGAGCTCGCGGTCTATCATATAGAGGCCCATGCCGTTGTCGCCGATGAGAGAGAGCTTGTCGATGAGCTGACGGCAGTTGTCCTCTTCCTCCACCTGTTCGCTTACGAACCATGCGAGACGGTCGCGTGTGGCGTAGTCCTGCTCCTCGATGGCGAGGGTGTAGAGAGCGTTGATGGATGCGGTGACCTTCTGCTCATGCTCGAGAGTGGCCTTGAAGGCTTCGGTGGGGGATGCCCATGAGGTGGGGACGGCCTCGATGGCAGCGAGGATCACACGGCCGCCGCGCTGGTTGATGTAGTTCATGAAGATCTCTGCGTGGGCCTGCTCTTCCTTGAACTGTACCTTGAACCAGTTGGCTATGCCCGAAAGGCCTTCGGCCTCGAAGTGGTTGGCCATGGAGAGATAGAGGTACGCGCTGTAGAACTCGGCGTTGATCTGATTGTTGATCGCGTCCTGGATTTTGTTGTTAAGCATTGTTGTATGTTGTTTTGATGGATTGATGATTTGTAAGAAGCAAAGATAGTGTTTTTGACTGTGATGACAATAATGAAACGTCATAAAATTGTACGTGATGCTGTATTAACTAAATTTAATATATATTAAGATATATTGGGGGGGGGGTAATTTTTTAGCTTATTTTTTGAAAATTGGTAAATTAACAGTAACTTTGCAGCATTAAAGAATTTTAACTGCCTCTTTCTTTCAACAGGGAAGTGGAGGGCTTTAACACACCGTCACATTATGTCGTTATCAGTCCGAAGGATTCAGCCCTCTTCCCGAGAGATAAATGTACCCGTGTCATGACCTACTGGATTATTAACTCGCTTATCGTATTCATTCTTTGTGTCCTGTTCGCAGGAGTGCTCATCCCGCAAATTCTGCTTATAGCCTACAGGAGGAATCTGTTTGACGAGGTAGACGAGCGCAAGATCCACAAGGGTGCCATCCCGCGTCTCGGAGGAATGGCGTTCGAGCCTGTGATACTGCTGTCGCTTGTGCTGATGGCAGGTGTCAACATATTGGCCGGCGAGACGATGTTTTCGGATGCCTTCTCGGCCCATACGCTCGTATTCATAGCGGCCTTCTGCTCCATCCAGCTGCTCTATCTGGTAGGTCTGGCCGACGATCTGATCGGTATCAAGTACAGAGCGAAGTTCGTGATACAGCTCGTATGTGCCGTGCTGCTGATATCGTCCGGATGCTGGTTTGACACACTGGGGGGCGCGCTCGGCATCAATGCGTGGAGCCCTTGGATAGGAATGCCGTTCACAGCCATAGTGATAGTGTTCATCATCAATGCCTTCAACCTTATCGATGGTATAGACGGTCTTGCATCTGGCCTCAGCTCGATAGCATCGCTGATATATGGAATCAGTTTTCTGATGCTTGGCGAGTATGGCTATGCGCTTATATCGTTTGCTACTTTAGGCGTCCTTGTGCCGTTCTATTATTTCAACGTGTTCGGCGATGTCCGCAAGCACAGCAAGATCTTCATGGGCGATACCGGTTCGCTCACCATCGGACTGATATTGAGCATACTCGGCATACAGCTCTATACGCTTCCTGACACGGACATGCTGGAATTCTCGCCATCGGTGCTTGCGTTCTCGCCACTCATCATTCCGGCGTTTGATGTGGTGAGGGTGTACATGATGCGCATACGTCAGCACCGCTCGCCGTTCCTGCCCGACAAGAGCCATATCCACCACAAATTTCTTGCAGCAGGGATGCGTCCGCGTGTGGCCATGGTGACCATCATCATCACCTCTGTGCTGTTCACTCTGCTCAACCTGTGGCTGTCGGTGTGGATGAACATCAATGTGATTGTGGTACTCGACATTGTGCTATGGATAGCATTCAACGGCTGGCTGAATACCCGTATAGCCCGCTACAGGCGCACGCACAGCGATGTGTGAGTGGAAATGCACGAATCTGTCGGGTGAAGCACATTTTTACGGGATTAATTGTTTATCTTTGTAAAAAAGATACCGACAATACATATGATCGACCAGATAATAAATGAGGAGATAACCGAGCGCGCGGTGCTCGTAGGGCTCATAAGCGAGCTTCAGAACGAGGCCAAGGCCACGGAATATCTCGATGAACTCGCGTTTCTTGCCGACACGGCGGGAGCGGTGACAGTCAAGACTTTCCTTCAGCGTCTGCCTTACCCCAACCCCCGCACTTATGTGGGCAAGGGTAAACTCGAGGAGATACGCGCATTCATAGAGGACAATGATATAGGCATGGCCATCTTCGACGATGATCTTACATCGAAGCAGGTGGTCAACATAGAGCGCGAGCTCAAGGTGAAGATACTTGACCGCACGAGCCTTATCCTCGATATATTCGCCAAGCGTGCCCGCACAGCCAACGCCAAGACACAGGTGGAGCTGGCACAGTACCAGTATCTGCTCCCGAGGCTCACACGAATGTGGACCCACCTGGAGCGTCAGCGCGGCGGTATAGGCATGCGTGGTCCGGGCGAGACCCAGATAGAGACCGACCGCCGTATCATCCTCGACAAGATATCGCGCCTCAAGGAGGAGCTGCGGGCCATAGACAAGCAGAAGGCCGTGCAGCGCAAGAACCGCGGCAAGCTGACGCGTGTGGCTCTCGTGGGCTATACAAACGCCGGCAAGTCGACCTTGATGAATGTGCTCAGCAAGAGCGACGTCTTTGCCGAAAACAAGCTTTTCGCCACTCTCGACACCACCGTGCGCAAGGTGATAATAGATAATCTTCCATTCCTGCTCACCGACACTGTAGGATTCATCCGCAAACTTCCGACCCATCTGGTGGATTCGTTCAAGTCCACGCTCGATGAGGTGCGCGAGGCCGACCTGTTGGTGCATGTGGTGGACATCTCCCACCCCCACTTCGAGGAACAGATAGAGGTGGTGGACAAGACGCTAAGGGAGGTATGCGACGGCGCCGAGAAGCCCATGATAATGGTGTTCAACAAGATCGATGCCTTCACGCATGTGCCTAAGGATGAGGATGACCTCACACCACGCTCGCGCGAGAATATACCTCTGGAGGAGCTCGAGCGGATGTGGATGGCACGTCTGCCTCACGACTGTGTGTTCATCTCGGCCAAGACCGGACGAAATGTGGAGGAGCTGAAGAGCATGCTCTACGAGCGTGCCAAGGAGATACATCTGTCGCGTTTCCCCTACAATGACTTCCTCTTCCAGAAATATGAGGATACCGATATGACGGACTCCGGCGAGGTCGAGGCATGAAGAAAAAGAAAAGCTGGATAGACCGTCTGAAGCCCGACAGGCTCATCGAGAGACCGCCGCTGATATACCGTGCGCTGTTTCCCGAGGCCATATGGCGCCATAAGAGGCGCGGAGGCAAGACGGTGTATCTCACCTTTGACGACGGCCCTGTGCCCGAGGAGACCCCGTGGGTACTCGATCTGCTGGACAGGGAGGGTGTGAAGGCTACCTTCTTCATGGTGGGCGACAATGTGCGCCGCCATCCCGAACTGCTCGAGGAGGTGAAGCGCCGCGGCCATTCCTATGGTAATCATACCATGCACCATCTGCAGGGCCTCAAGGAGAGGAACAAGAAGTATTTCCGTGATATCACCGAAGCATCGGAGCTGATAGACTCGACGCTGTTCCGTCCGCCCCACGGCATAGTGTGGCCCGGGCAGGCGCGGCTCATCAAGAGGCATTACAATATAGTGATGTATGATCTGGTGACGCGCGACTATTCGCGCCGTGTGGATGGGGAGCGTGTGCTCAACAATGTGAAGCGTCTGGCACGCAACGGAAGCATAATAGTGTTTCACGACTCCATCAAGGCTCATGCCAACATGCGCTATGCCCTGCCCCTTGCCATAAAGTGGCTCAAGGAGCGCGGCTTTGAGTTCCGTCCACTCCCTATGTGATCATGGACAGCAGGGAGGTGAAGGATCTGCTCCGTGGCTCAGGGGCTGTCGCCGCCGGGGTGGCTGAGGCGTGTCCGGTAGATGAGGCTGAGATGAGGGCATATGCCTTATGGATGCAGGGGGGTAATGCCGCCGGGATGGGTTATCTTGCCAAGTATGATGATGTGCGGTCCGATCCGCGGTTGCTGCTCGATGGAGCACGCAGTGTGATCGTGGCCGCTTTCAGTTATTATTATCCTGAGGCCGTGACGGGCCGTCTGCGCTGGGCGCGATATGCGCTGGGCAGGGATTATCATGAGGAGGTGAGGGATAGGCTTACTGATGTGGCTTCGAGTATCACTGCGGCTACCGGGGCGGCATGCCGGGTGGCTGTGGATACGGCCCCGCTGCGCGAGCGCTACTGGGCGCTCAGGGCCGGCGTAGGTTTCAGGGGGCGCAACGGACTGGTGATAGTACCCGGTGCAGGATCGTGGGTGGTGCTCGGAGAGATCATCACTACCCTGGAGCTGCAGCCCGACGCAGCCATTGGGTCCATGGAGGGGTGCGAGGGTTGCGGACGCTGTGTGAAGGCTTGTCCCGGAAGGGCGCTTGACGGGAGCGGAAGACTGGATGGCCGCCGCTGCCGCTCATATCTCACCGTGGAGCACCGCGGCGATGAAGGGATGCCGGCTATAGCCGGAGGACGGGTGTATGGCTGTGACATATGTCAGGAGGTGTGTCCGCACAACTGCGGCGCGGCCGTGTCGGCTATCGGTGCTTTTACGCCTCGCCCGGAGATACTCGCGCTGTCGCAGGGGGATATCCTCGCAATGGAGCAGGGTGAATTCTCACGTATTTTCAGCCACTCGGCCATCAAACGCGCCAAGCTTGCCGGGTTGCAGCGTAATGCCCGGATGCTCGGTGCGGCAGAGGGCCGGGAGGGTGACGGTGGCCCCGACACCGATGGCGCGTGCTATGACGGGGACGGGCATATGTGACTCGTCGGTCTCCACAAGCATCCGCCCCGGAGGTGTGACAGCCACCGAAAGGGGGTTGAAACGCTCGCCGTAGCTGAGCATGAAACCGAATTTAAGAAGATCCTGAGCCAGTCCGGGCTTGCCCCGGAAGCCATGTATGATCCACGGCTGTGAGGGCTTGAGTTTGTTGCGCAGACGTATTATCTCGGGATAGCGCTTGACGATATGGAGCAGCAGGGGCTTGCGCAGACGCTCGCTGAGACGGATGTGGAAGTCAAGAACTTCCATCTGGCGCTCGAGCGAGGGGATGCACTGCACTATCTCCTTGCCTCCGCCGGGGAGGTCGATCCATTCGTAACCCTGATGCACCGTGTCGAGACCTGTCTCGCCGATGGCTACAACCCGTGGGGAGGCGGCCATGGCCATGACCTCGCGGAAGTCGGTGGCCGTAGCGCAGGAGGCATTCCACGGATGTATGCCCACGGAGTACAGCATGCCGTGGCGCAGCACTCGTTCGGCCGGCAGGAGCGTGGCGGGGTCGATGTTGAACACGGCCCCCGGACGCAGTGTGTGTGAATGATTGTCGATCATGGCACTGGATCATAGCCTGATCCGCCCCAGGGGTGGCATCTCGCTATCCGTTTCAGCGCGAGCCATGATCCTCTGAAGGGTCCGTGGCGCTGTATGGCCTCGATGGCATAGCTGCTGCATGTAGGGGTGAAGCGGCATGCAGCGGGAAACATCGGGGAGATGCACAGCTGATAGAAGCGGATGGGGAGGATGAGGAGACGTGTGAGCATGCGGGAGTGATTGTTCTCTCAGTGTGATGACGAGGGAGTGGTGTCGGCTATACGGGCGAGCAGTTTGCGCATGGCGCCCTCCACGCGCGAGTAGGGGAGGCGTTCGGAGGCCACATATATGAAAGCGATGTCTACAGGCCTCGACATGGTGGCGGGGGAGTCCGGACGGTTGAGACGATATGCCTCGCGCACCACCCTGCGCATGCGCACACGGTCGACGGCATGGCGCAGCCTCTTCTTGGGTATGGATACGAGAAACTGCGGGCACCCGGCCGAGCGGGAGCCGTTGAGGATCCATGTGGCTCTGAGCGGGTATGCTATGGCCGAGTGTACTTCAGGATCGTTGCGGCGGAACAGTCGGGATATTGCTGTCTCGCTGCATAGCTTCTCGATCTTGTAGAGGCGGTTTCCGGTCATCGGCAAGTAGGTGATTGTTGGGGGGATTCGTTGTCGGATTGGATCAAATTGACGAAAAAGGGACAAAAGGTAAATGATCAGTCTCTGTCCTTTTGTCCCTTATGGGTCTGTATTTTTTCTATATCATCTCTGTCACTTCGGTGGTGGGGAGATGATGTATCAGGAAGCCTGTGTCTCGGCCTTGAGATAGTTCTCGAGCGCACCGGTCATGGATGGGGCCGATGGCGAGGGAGCCTCGATGTCGAGTCGCAGTCCGGCGGCCTTGGCAGCCTGGGCGGTTGTGGGGCCGAAGCATGCTATCTTTATGTCGCCCTGGGTGAAGTCGGGGAAATTCTTCTTGAGCGACTCGATGCCTGAGGGGCTGAAGAACACGAGCATGTCGTAGTCGAAGGGCTCGTCGGGACCGAAGTCGTTGCTGACGGTGCGGTACATTACAGCCTTGGTGTAGGAGATGCCGTTCTTGTCGAGCAGTCCGGAGTCCTCTTTGTGGACATCGGAAACGACCCAGAGGAACTTCTCCTTTTTGTGCTTGATGAGCGCGGGGAGGAGACCTTCGAGCTTACCTGTCTCGCCGTGGAAAATCTTGCGTTTGCGGTAAACGATATATTTTTGCAGGTAGAGCGCTATCGACTCGGTGGTGCAGAAATACTTCATCGTATCCGGTATGGTGACGCGCATCTCCTCACACAGACGGAAGAAATGGTCAATTGCCGTTCTGGCAGTGAAGATGATGGCGGTAAAATCGTTGATGGCGATTTTAGACTGACGGAATTCCTTGGCCGAAAGACCTTCAACTTTGATGAAGGGACGCAGGACAACCTCGACGCCATATCGGTCAGCTATGTCATAGTAGGGCGATTTGCCCGACTCCGGCTGTGGCTGTGAAACCAATATTTTCTTTACTTTCACTTCGTTAAATGGTAATTTATTGTCTTAGGAATGTAGCACCATGCCTGTTAATATCATACCTCCGCGATAGAGTAGGACGAGGGGTACGATTTCAAGACTGCAAAGGTACAAAATAAAATAGATCAACGAACCAAAATTGTCGTAAAAAAGTCTAAAACCCTTGCAAATAAATATGATTCGGGCCATGAGGTATAGGATGGCTGCGATAATGGCCACCGTCATGGCGGCTCCGGGGTTGAAGAGCACTATCATGGCGGGGATGATGAGGAGCGCGGCCAGAAGACCCTGTGATGCGTTGAAGCCTTTGAGCCACATGCGGGCGGATGCCTTGTCGGTGAAGACGGCGCCGGTGGAATAATATGCGGCAAGCTGCCACAGATAGTAGACCACAGCCACTGATGTGAGCGTGACGGTGATGGTGAAGACGCCTCCTGGAATAGCGTCGGGGAGTGTGGCGGGGAGCATGGAGTTGACTATGATCCCCTCCGAGAGGCATGCGGCGAGCACGAGGGAGAGCAGCACTCCGGTCTCGGAGGTGGTGCGTACCTGGAATGTGCCTTCGCGCCGACGTGTGCTCCAGAGGTCGTTCCAGAAGGTTTTGGCTATGGTGGAGTAGTGGCGGAAATTGTAGGCCAGAAGCAGGAACATGCCCAGAAGCAGACACAGGACGCCGGAGTCGTAGCCCGGGAGGGTGGCCCGGGTGTCAGGGGAGAGTCCTTCGGTCCAGGGTATGCGTCCGGTGGTGATGCAGAGCGAGCTCTTCTCGGCAGGGGCCTGATATTCCCTGCACACTGCCGGCGATGATGCGAACGGTGCGGCTGCGATACTGTCGGCAGCTGACGACGATGACCATTGATTCATCAGTGTACCTCCCTCCTGATTATCTCCATTGCCTCGGCGGGAGTGGCGGCCACGTGGGCAGGGATGACACCACCGCGCATGAAGCCGAGGGCACGCATGCGTGTGAGCATCTCAATGAAGGGGTCGTAGAATCCATCGGTGTTGACGATGATCACGGGGCCTTTGAAGAGTCCGAGCTGATGCCATGTCATCATCTCGCAGAGCTCGTCGAGCGTGCCTACGCCGCCGGGAAGTGCCATTACGGCTACGGAGAGTGAGGCCATGGTGTGCTTGCGCACGTGCATGGATGGGGTGGCGATCATCTCGGAGAGGCGAGGATGGTTCCATGCACGTTCGATCATGAACTCCGGAAGCACTCCTATGGTGTGGCCTCCGGCCTCGGTGGCGCCCTCGATGGCTGCGGCCATGAGCCCCATGGCTCCTCCACCGGTTACGAGGGTGTGGCCCGAGAGCGCTATGAGGCGCCCGGCCTCGCGGGCAGTGGCGAGGTAGGTGGGGCTGACATCTGAGGATGATGCGCAGTATACCGCTATTCCGTTGGGTGATTCCATGAGCTATGGGTGGTGTTCGTTTATTTTCGAGAGTGCAAAGTTACGATTTCCCGCCCAATTATGAAAACAATGGCTGTGTATCAATATATAAAAGGGCTGTGTGTCAAAATATAGAAAGATACAGAAGGACAAAGAAGGGACAAAAGTGACAAAATGTTAATTACTTGGATGATAATTAATTATTTGTCACTTCTATGTTGCCATCCAAGCGAATTTGCATTTTTAACCAAATATTTAACACTTGTAGTCAGAGAGTTAGTA
>CAJTJG010000032.1 GCA_910576785.1 uncultured Duncaniella sp. | reverse complement strand
GGCTGTACGCTTGCCGCTATTAGGCCGCGTTAGGGACTTCCACCCATTAGATTATGCCCATGTCGGGCGAACAACAAAATGAGGGTAACTTCACAGTCGCCCTCATGCTTTAACCTAACTTTTTGTTGACTTTTTACTTTGGATAGTAGCTATACGCCACTGACGTCAAATTGTTGAGCAAAATTAGTCAACTTTTTGCAAAAAAGCACACATTTAAAGTTAAAATTTGATAAACAGCATATTTTATATGGCAAAATGCTTTCGAATAAGTCTCTTCGCCGATGATTAAGCTATGTATACTTTTGCAGTTACGGAATAAAGATACTATATTTGTGAGCACAAAACACCGATATGGAAAAGATCTCAGCAACCATCCTCGCCTTCAACGAAGGGAAACGCATAGGCGCATGCCTGGAGTCACTCAGCGGCATCGCCGATGAGGTTGTGGTGGTCGACTCTTTCTCCACCGACAACACTGTGGAGATATGCCATGCCTACGGCTGCAAGGTGGTGAGACGCGAGTTTGACGGATTCGGCGCACAAAGGCAATATGCCACATCGCTGACCTCAAACAAATACATTCTCTCGATCGATGCGGACGAGGTCGTGTCGCCCGCCCTCAGGGACTCTCTGTTGCGTCTGAAAGAGGAGGGATTCACCCACAGGGTATACTCCGTGGCAAGACTCAATTTCTACTGCGGATATCCGGTGAGGCACTGCGGATGGTATCCCGACAGGCAGATACGCCTGTTCGACAAACGCTATGCCAACTGGAACCTGAAGGATGTGGGCGAGAAGGTGATATTCCGCGACTCAGTGCTGCCCGAACCGCTTGACGGCGATATACTGCACTACCGCTGCGACACCCGCGAGCAGTATCAGAACGTGACCCGCAACCATGCCTCGATCAAGGCGCGTGTCCTCGCCGCCCGTCCCAGACCCATCCATCCGCTATCGCCCGTCATACACGGACTGAAAGCCTTCTGGCACACATATATCTCGGAGGGTGGTATATTCGAGGGGAATGCCGGGCGTGAGATATCGGCTGAGTCATACCGGGCCGAGTATCTGGCATACCGGGCCGCACGCCAACTAAAAAACTCCTGACAACCGACTCACCCCCCCTCCATAGAAGGATACATAAGGCCAAAAAGGACAGAAGTGACAGATTATTAATTATCATTGCGACAATTAAATTTTCTCTGTCACTTCTGTCCTTTTTGTGCTTCAGTTTCTGTCAATTATAGCATATATCAGCTACGGGTGTGGATGGCGCGCTCGAGCGAGCACAGACAGCGCTCCACGACCTTGCGCGGGGAGGCTACGTTGAAGCGCATGTAGCCCGATCCCTCTTCGCCAAACATGGCTCCGTCGTTGAGCGCGAGATGCGCGTTGTCCACAAACAGGCTCACAAGCTCATCATGAGGCAGACCGAGCGCCCTGCAGTCGAGCCATACCAGGAATGAAGCCTCGGGTCTCACGGGAATAATCTCCGGGAGGTGCTCGCTGCAGAACCGCTCCACAAATGCGATGTTCTCCTCAATGTAGCTGCGTGCCGCCTCGAGCCACCCTTCGCCGTGGCGGTATGCGGTCTCCGTGGCCAGGGTAGCTACAAATGTAGGCTCGGAAAACTCGTTGGCCTCCATCCAATGGAAAAATCCCTTGCGCAACTCGGGCGATGATATGACTATCCAGGAGCTTGCAAAGCCGGGGATATTGAATGTCTTGGAAGGTGCACCGAGAGCTATGCCAACCTCGCGGGCCTCGGGGCTTACAGCAAGGAACGGGATGTGGGGACGACCGTAGAGCACGAGGTCGCCATGAATCTCATCGGATATCACTTTCACTCCATATTCGTGGGCCAGTGCGGCAACCCGACGGAGTACGTCCTCACTCCACTGTATCCCGACGGGATTGTGAGGATTGCACAGTATCATCATTTTCGGGCGCTCCTCGCGGAACTTGCGCTCGAGATCTTCAAGATCCATCTCGTAACCGGTATCGGTACGTACAAGCGGAGAGGTGACACACACCCGGCCGTTCTCCTCGATGAGACGGCGGAAGGGGTGATAGACCGGCGGCTGGATGAGCATCTTGTCACCCGGACAGGTGAAATAATTGATGAGAAATCCGATCCCTTTGACCACACCATTGACGTATATGAGTTCCTCGCGGCCAACCTTCCAGTCGTGGCGACGGTCGAGCCACGATATTATCGACTGCCAGTAGCTCTCGGGGACGGCGGTGTAGCCATATATGGCATGCTGGATACGTCTCTCCAGAGCCTCGGTGATCTCCGGCGATACGGCAAAATCCATATCGGCGATCCATAGGCCCTCGATATCGCAGCGCCCGAAAAATGTGTTGAGACAGTCTGTTTTCATGGCTCCGGTGCCCCGGCGGTTGATCTCAATGTCAAAATCGTAGCAATGGCTCATCTTGGTATTTTTCTGTTGTATGTGATCGGGTTATTATCACTTGCAAAGATATATATTTTTCCACAGAAAATCCTCAGAAAGGTGCATCTTTCTACATCTGGCGCACTCTTTTGCGCAACATGAAAAACCGCTCGGCCAGCACGGTGAGTTTTTTGAATCCGGCACCGATCCTGGGGCGTTCAGGCATATTCTCGATGATGCTGAGCACTTCTATAGAGCAGAGCAGAACGCTGCCGAGAGTGGTGAGATAAGGAAACACCGGGACCGGTGCCCCGTCACCAAGCACTGAGAGCGCCGCACACACCATGGCATCGACCACCGACACCGAGAACAAAGAGAGATAATAAGACTGTAGTTTACCTACCGTGCGACGCAGTCCGCGGGAAGTGACACGCCTGCCTTCACGGCGTGATTTCATAATTCCGCCGACAAGGTCGGCAAATACGGCAAGCATCACACCGCCATACTCCACGGCAAGAAGCATGAGGATCGAGACTGATTTCTGTTCCATTTACATTCCGTTTTTTTCATGCAAAATTACTGCACCTGCACACGGAATAGATGCGATAATATCGCGGCTGCCATTCACTGTTCAGCCGCCTCGCCGTGAAGAGCGGAATAGATGACCGACGCCTTCGACGGCCCCACCACCTCGGCTATGGCATCGAGGTCGGCCTCGCGGATGCGCTTGACACTTTTGAAGTGTGTGAGCAATGCCGTGCGTGTCTTCTCTCCCACCCCCTTGATACCGTCGAGCTCGGATACGGCCTGCCCTTTGGAGCGGCGGTTGCGGTGGTGTGTTATACCGAATCTATGGGCCTCGTCGCGCAGATGCTGCACAACGCGGAGAGTCTCGCTGTTCTTGTCGATATAGAGCGGGATGCTGTCGCCCGGGAAGTATATTTCCTCAAGTCTTTTGGCTATTCCGACCACCGCTATGGTGCCTCTGAGGCCCATTTCGTCGAGCGCCTCCACAGCAGCCGAAAGCTGCCCTTTGCCGCCATCCACAACGATAAGCTGAGGTAACGGCTCACCTTCGTTTACAAGGCGCGTATAGCGCCGTGTGAGCACCTCCTTCATGGATGCAAAGTCGTCTGGGCCCTCCACAGTGCGGATGTTGAAATGACGGTAGTCCTTCTTGGACGGACGTGCGTCCTTGAACACGACACACGATGCCACAGGATTCGTGCCCTGGATATTCGAGTTGTCAAAACACTCTATGTGCACCGGCAGAGCCGAGAGATGGAAGTCGCTCTGGATGCGCTTGAGCACACGGTCGGTCCTCACCGAGGGATCGCGCTTCTCCATGGTCTTGATCTTGTCCACACGATGCTGGCGGGCATTCTTCTCCGACACCTCGAGGAGCTTGGCCTTGTCGCCGCGCCGTGGCACGGTGAAGCGCACCCGTGGCATCTCCACGTCGGGCGCCTCGGAGACTATCACTTCATCGTAAACCACACCGAGGCTTTCGGCTATCTCTGTCATAGCATATCCAAGCAACTGGGCGCGTGTCTCGTCAAGGCGTTTCCGGTATTCGAGCGTCACCGACCGCACCACAGCCCCACGGCGCACGTGCATGTAGTTTACATAGACCTCTGACTCCTCCTCGTGTATGCCGAACACATCCACATCCTCGATGGTCTGCGACACGATGACGCTCTTTGACTGATAGCGGCTGATAAGGTCATACTGATCCTTGAGTTCCTGGGCCTCCTCAAAGCGTAGCTCCATGGACAGGCGTTCCATCTCCCCTCGCAGGTATTCGAGCAGTTCGGAGATATCGCCACGCAGTATCGCCCTCACCCGGTCGATATCGGCGGCATATGCCTCACGTGATATCATCCCCGTGCAGCATCCGCCACAACGCTTGAGGTGATAATCGAGACAGAGCCTACCCTTTCCGGCCGCCACATATTCCGGCGTTATCAGCGTCCGGCACGAACGGATCCTGTAGAGCCTCCTCACCAGATCAAGAGTAGCCCTGGCCGATCCGGCATCAGTGTAAGGACCATAGTATTTCGAGCCGTCCTTGATGTGCTGGCGGGTCATGAACACACGCGGATACGGCTCATTGGTCACCACTATCCACGGGTAGGATTTATCATCCTTGAGGAGCACATTGTAGCGTGGCTGATACTCCTTGATCATCGAGGCCTCGAGATTGAGCGCATCCTGCTCGGTGGGGACCACGATGTACTTCATATCGCATATGGCCCGTACGAGCAGATTGGTGCGCAGAGAGTCGTGGGTGCGGTTGAAATATGAGCTAACCCTCCTCTTGAGGTTCTTGGCCTTCCCTACATAAATAACCGTACCCTCGGAGTCAAAGTACATGTAGACTCCGGGGGTATCGGGGAGAATGGATATTTTCTCTTCCAGTTCGGCTGATTTGCGGTGCTTCGGCATAGTGGTTGAACTTATACGAATTATAACGGAAGATAAGACCTATAAGTTGCGTTGCCGCTTGTCACGTTTTTCAGTAAGTGATAAGCGATGTCACCTCTGCGTCGGCGGGAAGGTTCGCGCGACCGCCGAGCGAGGAGAGCTCTATGATGAAGTTCACATAGATCTTCTTCGGGTTCATCTGCTTCACGAGATTATAGGCGGCGGCCATGGTGCCACCTGTAGCGAGAACATCGTCGTGGAGCACCACTATATCATCGGGTGTGATGGCATCGCGGTGTATCTCTATCACATCCTTGCCATACTCCTTGTCGTAGGACGCCTGTATGGTGTCGGCAGGAAGTTTGCCGGGCTTACGCACGGGCACGAATCCGGCGCCGAGTTCAAAGGCAAGGATCGAGCCGCCGATGAAACCGCGGGACTCTATTCCCACTACTTTTGTGATACCCTTGTCGCGATAGAGCTGCGACAGATCCCAGCCTATTATATGAAGGCCGCGGGGATCTTTGAAAAGAGTGGTAAGATCTTTGAAGATGACACCCTTCTGAGGGAAGTCAATCACGTCACGGATGTGAGATTTCAGGTATTCCATTTTTATATCTATTTATTATTGAATCTGTTTCACAAGAATTGTTCCACGTGGAACAATCGATCAGCGTCCGAGCAGAAGCAGAAGGATGTTAATGTCGGCCGGTGAGATGCCAGGGATACGCGAAGCCTGTGCAATGGTCTCCGGCTCTATCCTCTTCAACTTCTGGCGGGCCTCGGTAGAGAGAGCCGTTATGGTATCGTAGTCAAATTTGCCCTTGAGCGAAAGATTCTCGAGGCGATGTAGCTTCTCAACATTCTGCTGCTCGCGCGATATGTATCCTTGATATTTTATCAGTATCTCCGTGGCCTCGATTATCTCCTCACGTCGGGTCTTCTCTATGTTCTCATCGATAAATGCGGCAAACTCCGGCAGACGCTCCGCAAGCATATTGATGCTTATGGCCGGACGCGACACGAGGCTCTGGAGCTTCACCCCTTGCTGAAGTGGCGACTCCCCGATCTCCTCAAGCCATCCGTTCACCTGCGATGGCTTCACGGTAGCCTCGGCACAATATGCCATCAGCGCCTCGCGCTGTGCCAACTTAGACTTCATAAGCTCGTAGCGCGACTGTGATGCGAGACCTACGGCCCGTCCCTTGGGCGTGAGGCGCACATCGCAGTCATCCTGCCGCAGCAGGATTCTATACTCGGCACGCGATGTGAACATGCGGTATGGTTCATCGACACCCTTCGTCACCAGGTCGTCAATCAGCACGCCTATGTATGCCTCATCACGGCCCAGCACGAATGGATCCCGCCCCTTGACCTTGAGTGCTGCGTTGACACCGGCCACAAGGCCCTGCCCGGCCGCTTCCTCATAACCGGTGGTTCCGTTAACCTGACCTGCGAAATACAGCCCGGACACAAGCTTAGTCTCAAGTGTGTGATGCAGCTGAGTGGGATCGAAAAAGTCGTACTCTATAGCATAGCCGGGCCGGAAAAGCTGCACATTCTTAAACGCCGGGATGGTCTCGAGCGCCTCGATCTGTATGTCGATCGGGAGCGACGACGAGAATCCGTTCAGATAATATTCAGTGGTGCGCTCACCCTCCGGCTCGATAAAGAGCTGATGCTCGTTCTTGTCGGCAAAGGTGACAATCTTTGTCTCGATACTCGGACAGTAACGCGGACCTATACTCTGGATCTGCCCGTTGTAGAGCGGCGAGTCCGGCAGTCCGCGGCGAAGCACCTCATGGGTGGCCGCACTGGTATACACCGTATGACACGGACGTTGCTTAAGCTCCCTTTTCACGGACGGGAGATAGGAGAACTTATGATAATCATCATCACCCTCCTGAAGGGTGGTGAGATTCCAGTCCACGGTGCGACCATCTATCCTGACAGGTGTTCCGGTCTTCATGCGGTCAGTGGCAAATCCTAATTCACGCAGTTGCTCGGTGATGCCGTGGCTTGCTGGTTCCGACACACGGCCACCCTCTATTTTCACCGGACCGATATGCATCAGACCGTTCAGAAATGTACCTGCAGTGAGCACAACGGCACGCGCCTTGAACGTGACGCCCAGAGCCGTGCGCACCCCCTTGACTTTTCCGTCTTCCATCACGAGAGCCGTAGCCGAGTCCTGCCACATGCTGAGATGGGGAGTGTTCTCGAGCTGCTCGCGCCACAGACGCGAGAACTCCATGCGGTCGCTCTGCGCACGCGGACTCCACATAGCCGGCCCCTTGGACCGGTTGAGCATACGGAACTGTATGGCCGAACGGTCAGTGATTATTCCCATCATGCCGCCGAGGGCATCGATCTCGCGTACTATCTGCCCCTTGGCAATACCGCCTACAGCCGGATTGCAGCTCATCTGGGCAATTTTGTTCATGTCTATCGTGATCAGGAGCGTATCGGCACCAAGACAGGCCGACGCATGGGCAGCCTCACATCCGGCATGGCCAGCCCCTATCACAATAACGTCATAGTCAAATCTCATATATGAAATAGGCCTTTGAAATGAAAAGGCATTTGTTCTGATTATATTCCAAGCATGTCGAGTGCCTCGTTCTCGTGGCGTTCCATTATCTCGCGCTCGCCGGGACCCTTGTCGTTTATCCCGCACAGATGAAGCACCCCGTGGATTATCACGCGATGCAACTCTCTATCATACGACTGTCCCACCATGTCGGCATTCGTGGCGACCGTGTCGAGCGATATGAACATATCTCCGCTTATCATGCGGCCACGCGTATCGTCGAATGTTATGATGTCGGTATAATAATCATGGTCAAGAAACCGACGGTTCACTTCAAGGATCTTCTCATCATCGCAGAAAATATAGCTGAGCGCCCCGGCTATCTTGCCGTGGGCCTTAGCCACATCCTCGATCCATCGTTCCACCCTCGGGATATCGATGGCCGGCATATCTACGGCTCCATCTGTGAGCCACTGCACGTTCATCATGTCCACAAAGTTAGAAATTTTTCCGTTTTCGGTCAAATTAATTTTTCTGAATAGTTAACAAAAGTTAAATATAATCAATAAACAGCTGCATCCCAAGGATTTAAGCCAATTTTCACGCAAAATAATTCAAAAATTTTCCACCACTCGCCCCGCTGCCCGCAAATATCCGCGCTATTTCCGTTAAAAAAGCGATACCCCACCGGGTCACCTCTCCCCTACCCTATCGTATCGAGGATGAAAAAAATTCCGGCAACGGAAAAATCATTTTCATCGTTGCCGGAAAAATTTTTCTATGCTCACCCTTACTCCTGCTTGGCTCCACCGTAGAGCACAGGATTTGTGGCAGGATCATTATACATCTTCATCTGGCGGTACACCTTCATGTACTTGCGTCCGGCAGCGATGTCATCGAGCAGAGTGTCGATGGCCTCTATCAGATCCTCGCGCTGCTGCTCGAGAATGTCGAGCTTGGCACGGCACTTGGCCACATGTTCGTCCGAAGCATCCGTGCGCCCAACCTCCGCAGCCATATGATAGATCTTCAAGGCAAGGATCGACAGGCGGTCGATAGCCCATGCCGGCGACTCGGTGTTGATCGTCGCATCATCGGCGGGAACCACATCGGCGAAGCGCTCGCGGAAATACGTGTCGATCTCCTCCACCATGTCGGTGCGGTCCTGATTCGAACGGTCGATGCGGCGCTTGAGCGCGAGAGCCTCGACAGGATCGATGGCCGGATCGCGGATTATATCCTCGAGATGCCACTGCACGGCATCGATCCAGTTTTTTGCAAAGAGCACATGATCAATGCTCCCATCCTCATAAGGATTGGCTACGACGGCGTCCACATGATCCGTCTCATGATATTTGCGTGTGGTCTCCTCAAAGACACTGTAGAATTTCTCAGCTGTTTTCATAGGCATTACGGGTTGATATAGCAAACTTACAAAAAACAATCCGTATTTACAACCGTTATGGATAAAATTGACTAACTTTGTCTATCATGCAAACCGTACTCTTCCATTCCACCATTTTCGGCCCCATACACTCCCGCCGTCTGGGAGTATCGCTCGGCGTCAATCTCACTCCCGACGACGGTAAGATATGCACCTTCGACTGCCTATACTGCGAGGCCGGGTTCAACGCCCAGGGTCCCGGCACCACGGGCTTTCCCCCGCGCGAACGTGTGGCACGTCTGCTCGAGTCCAGGCTGCGCAACATGAGCGAGGCCGGCGAGCCTCTCGACGTAATAACATTCTCGGGCAACGGCGAGCCCACACTCCACCCCGACTTTCCGGGTGTGATCGACGACACCCTGCGTCTGCGCGACAAATACTATCCGCAGGCCAAGGTCAGCGTGCTCTCCAACTCCACACGCCTTGACCATCCCGAGGTGGTGGAAGCCCTGCGGCGCGTGGACAACGACATTCTCAAACTCGACTCGGCCATCACCCCCACTCTCCGGGCCATAGACCGCCCGACATCGCCGGCATTCACAGCCGAGAGGGTCATACCGCAGCTCGCAGCCGTAGGCCACGGATGCATCATACAGACCATGTTCCTGCGGGGCGAACACGATGGAGTGAAGATTGACAACACCACTCCCGCCGAAGTCGACGCCCTCATCGAAGCCTACAGGATCATAAAGCCGCGCGAGGTGATGATCTACTCCATCGACCGCAAGACACCGGCCGAACATCTCGTCAAAGTGGAGCGCGAGGAGCTCGAGGGCATAGCCGCACGCATCACTGCCGCAACAGGCATAAAGGTACAGGTGGCATGATGGAGATACTCACCCCCCGCCCCCTGCGCCACGGCGACCGTGTGGCCATCCTCTCACCCTCAGGCATCATCAAGCCTCAGAACGTCTACAACTCCCTGCCCGTTCTGGCCGCCCAAGGGTGGACAGCCTATGTGGGAGAACACACCTTCGACCGATGGGGCACATATGCCGGCACCGACGAGGCCCGCTACGATGATCTCGAGACCGCCCTTCTCGACCCCGACACACGCGCCATCATCTGTGCCCGCGGCGGCTATGGAGCGGTCCATCTTCTGGAGCGCCTCAACCGTCTGCCTCTGCGCGACGATCCGAAATGGATAGTGGGATACTCCGACATCTCCGCTCTCCACGCACTCATGTCCACCCACGGCATACAGTCCATCCACGCGCCCATGTGCAAACACATCGCCGCCTCCGACGGCCGCGACGCGGATTCCCTGCGGCTATTCTCCCTGTTGAGCGGCCGGCGTGAAGATGTGACATTCCCCTCCCACCGCCTCAACCGCACAGGTCAGGCCACAGGCACCCTCCTCGGAGGCAACCTCGCCGTGATAGCCGGACTTATATCCACACCCTTCGATGTGCTCCGGCCCGACACCATATTATTCATAGAGGACATCGCCGAACCGATCTACAAGGTGGAGCGCATACTCTACAATCTCCGCCTCAGCGGTGTGCTCGGCACCCTGCGCGGACTCATCGTAGGCCGATTCACCGACTATTCGCCCGACCGCGACAACGAGTCGATGGAGGACATGATATCCCGCATCACCTCCGGATATTCCTACCCCGTGGCCTACGGTCTGCCCCTCGGCCACGTCAGCCACAATATCCCCCTTGTATGTTCCTCAACAGTCACCCTCAACGTGGCTCCCTCCGGCACATCGCTGACATATCTATAAGCCCGGGTAATATCAAGGCTACGGTCAATGTTAATATTGATAAAATTTGGTTTATATGTGATAAAACTATATATTTGCAATCACAATGAGCCAAATCCGCTACATACTCTTATTTTTTATCGTCATCTCTCTT
>CAJTJG010000031.1 GCA_910576785.1 uncultured Duncaniella sp. | reverse complement strand
CGTGGCTTTGATAGCCAATAATAACTCTCATTGCAGGGATATTTCTCAACAAAAAGTCTTCCGACCACTATAACCCTGCGGGACTCGGCTTTGAGGATGTACTTCTGCCCCCGCACTAAGTCGTGCGGGGTTATCCACGACATCGTCCCTTCGGGACTTCCATACTTGCGCAGGTTGGGAAACAGAAGTCCCTATAATGCATTACGCATTAGCTTAGAGCAATATAACAAATTTGTTATATGATAGGATACAGAAGGGCAAAAAGGACAGAAGTGACAGAAATATAATTACTTATACTCTGTCACTTCTGTCCTTTTTGTCCTTCTGTATCTTTCTGTCAGTTATGACGTCCGGATGACTATTATTTAAGGGTGCCGTTGTTGGCAGCCTCGATCATATCTTTGTCGGCGGTGATGTAGATCTCCACACGGCGGTTCTGGGCACGACCCTCGGGAGTGGCGTTGGAGGCCACATAGTCCTGCATGGGGAGACCCTCGGCCGAGAGACGTGTTGCAGCCACGCCACTGTTGAGCAGATAGTTGCGCACGGCGTCAGCACGACCTGTGGACACGCGCTGGTTCACGGCGAGTGTGCCGGTGTCATCGGTATAGCCATAGATCTGCACATTAGTGCCGGGATTCTGGATGAGGTTCTGGGCAAACTTGCTGAGATCGGTCTTCGCGCCGGAGCTGAGCGAGGTGCCGTTGGTGGGGAAGAGGATTCCGCCGTCGAATGTCACCTTGATGGCCTGGAGACCGTTGGCATCCGTTGTCTGCTCGATCTTGGCCTGCTCGGCGAGCTGAGCCTGGAGCTCGGCCTGCTGCTTGTCCATCTTCTTACCGATGAGCGCACCGGCACCGGCACCGACTGCCGCGCCTACGCCTGCACCGATGGCAGCACCCTTGCCGCCGCCGATGAGAGCGCCTACAGCTGCGCCGAGACCTGCGCCGCCACCGCCGCCGATGAGAGCGCCCTTACCGGTGTTGTTCATAGAGGAACAACCTGTCATTCCGAGCACGCATACTGCGAGCGCCGGTATACCTATGGCTTTGATTAACTTCATGACTTATAAAAAATTTTTAGTTAAATGTGTTAATTTGCTTTGCAAAATTACGGAAATATCGTCATACAAACCAATATCCCGCCAAAAATATACATTTATTACACGTGGGAGGGTGATAAAGTTTAACATCCCGTCGATTTGACCGCAAGGGCCGGACTTGACTGTGACAAAAATTATTAGTATATTTGCTTCCATAAAAACCTGAATTCATGGAAACATCTCGTCCCGTCGGCAACGGCCGCGTATGGATCTACCACATTTTCGCACTCATCGTCATAGTGGCATGGGGCCTTTCGTTCATATCCACACGTGTGCTTCTCGACAACGGACTCCACCCCATAGAGATATACATATACCGTTTCGTCATAGCCTATCTGGCACTCCTCGCGGTGTGTCACGACAAACTGTGGGCCAACTCGCTCAAGGATGAGGGTATGTTCGTGGTGTGCGGACTGGTAGCCGGATCCATATATTTCATATCCGAAAACGTGGCGCTGGAGTATACTCTCGTGAGCAATGTGTCGCTCATCACATCGCTCCCCCCGCTGCTGACGGTACTTCTGATGGGGCTCGTGTACAAGACTGACAAGCCCGGATCAGGAGCATACATAGGTTCCATCGTAGCCTTTCTGGGTGTGGGGCTGGTGATATTCAACAGTAGTTTCAACATGAGCATCAACCCCATAGGCGACCTTCTGGCCCTGCTCGCAGCATTCTGCTGGGCGATATATTCGCTGATACTCAAGCCGCTCAACGTACACTACGATGCGCGTTTCATCACACGCAAGGTATTCTTCTACGGAGTACTCACCGCCCTGCCCTTCCTTCTGGTGGAGCCACAGATAGCACCAATAGCCACGCTCGGCAAGCCGGTGGTGCTCTGGAACCTCCTGTTCCTGTCGCTCGTATGCTCGCTGGCCTGCTATCTGCTGTGGGCATATGCCGTGCTCAAGATCGGCGCCGTGACCGCATCAAACTATCTTTATTTCCAGCCTGTGGTAACGATGATATTCTCGTTCGTGATACTCCACGAAACCATCACCGCCGTGGGGATGACCGGATGCCTGATGATACTCCTCGGCGTATGGCTCGCCGACTATCTGCAGCGCCGTAAAATCTTTGCAAAATAATACACACTACATATGAAGAAACAAGTCCTGACCACAACCTTCGCCGCCTTCATGGCCGCCATGACCGCGACAGCCGAGACTCCGCTGTGGCTGCGCGATGCACGCATCTCACCCGACGGCTCGACGATAGCCTTCACCTACCGGGGCGACATTTTCACCGTCCCCGCCAAGGGTGGCACAGCCAGGAGACTGACATCACTCCCCTCCTACGAATCTGTGCCGATATGGTCGCCGGACTCACGATCCATAGCCTTCGCCTCCGACCGCGAGGGGAGCAACGACATCTACGTGATGCCCGCCACCGGTGGAGAACCTGTCAGACTCACCTCCACCTCAACCGCCGAGATCCCCGAAGCCTTCACCCCCGACGGCGGCAGCATCATCTTTTCGGCAGCCATGCAGATGCCCGCCACGAGCATGGGATTTCCCAGCGCACGCTTCACACAGCTGTGGAGTGTACCCGTGGAGGGTGGGCGCCCGGTGCAGATACTCGGCACTCCGGCCCAGATGATGTCATGGCTCCCCGACGGAAAGTCATTCATCTATCAGGACTACAAAGGTGTGGAGGACGAATGGAGAAAGCACCACACATCGTCGGTGACACGCGACATATGGAAATATGACGCCGCCACCGGACGCCACACCAACCTCACCTCCCGCGGCGGCGAAGACCGCAACCCGGTGGTAGGTGCCGACGGACAGACCGTCTACTTCCTGTCCGAGCGCGACGGCGGGACGTTCAACGTCTACTCCATGCCGCTCTCCGATCCCTCGCGTGTCAAGGCCCTGACGGCTTTTGATCGCCACCCCGTGCGCTTCCTCTCGCGCTCAGACAACGGGACTCTCTCATTCACCTACGACGGCGAACTCTACACCATGGCCGAACAGGGAGGTCAGCCTGCCAAGGTGGCCGTGGACATAACGCTCGACTCCTACAATCCCGTGGATGTGCGCACATTCAGCTCGGGAGCCGAGAGTCCGGTCGTATCCCCCGACGGCAAGCAGGTGGCATTCGCAAACCGTGGTGACATCTTCGTCACCTCGGTGGAGTATCCCACCACACGCCAGATATCGGCCACGCCGCAGAACGAGTCGTCACCCACATGGGGCGACAACCGCACGCTCTACTATGCCTCCGACCGCGACGGACACTCCACACTCTACCGTGCCCGCATAGGCCGCAAAGAGGATCCCAACTTCCCCAACGCCACATCCATCGAGGAGACTCCGCTCTTCCCGCTCGACGACACCATAGACCGCCGCAACCCCATAGCCTCGCCCAACGGCCAGAAGATAGCCTATGTGCGCGACCGCCGCAAGATAGCCGTGCTCGATGTGACAACCGGCAAGGAAACTCTCCTTACCAACGGCGAGACCTACACCGCACGCGACGGCGGGATAATGATGGACTGGTCGCCCGACAGCGAGTGGCTCGTGGCCACAGTCGACGTGCATCTGCGCGATCCCTACTATGACATAGCCATCATCAACGCCACCACCGGCGAGATGACCAATATCACCGACGATGCCTACATAAACCTCAACCCGCGCTGGGTGATGGGGGGTGATGCCGTGATCTTCCTCTCGGAGCGCTACGGCATGAAGAACCACGCATCGTGGGGTTCGACCTACGACGTCGTGGCCGCATTCACCAATCGCGAGGCTTACGACCGTTTCCGACTCGACGCCGAGGACTATGCGCTGCTCAAGGAGGCCGAGAAAGCCGCCAAGAAAAAGAAAGAGGAGCCCGCCGCAAAGGACTCAGGCAAAAAGAAGAACAACAAGAAAAAACAGCAGGAAGCCGAGGCTGATGTGCCCGAGGATCATGTCAACGTGGAGACCGCCGGCATACGCGACCGCGTGGTGCGCCTCACCCCATTCTCCAGCGAACTCATCGACGCCTGGGTGGATCCCGAAGGCAAGGACCTCTACTTCCTCACCGAGCTTGACTCCAACGGCCCCTCGCTCTGGAAGATGGACATGCGCGAGGGCGACGTGGCCCTCCACAAGAAGATAGGCTCTGATGTGGCCCTCCTCCCCGATGCCAAGGGTGAGAATCTCTTCCTGCTGGGATCGCGCACCATGAAGAAGATGCCCGTGGGCAAGAGCTCCACCGAGGATATCACCTACCGCGGCCGTCAGAAGATCAACGAGGGCGCGGAGAGGGAATACCTCTATGACTATATGGTGAGCGAGGAGCGCGAGCGCTTCCTGGTGGAGGACATGTTCGGCACCGATTGGGACGGCCTCGCACGCGATTACCGCCGCTTCATACCCCATATCTCCAACAACTACGACTTTGCCGAACTGGCCAGCGAGCTGCTCGGCGAGCTGAACGTGTCGCACACCGGATGCCGCTACTATCCCGACCATGGCTCGAAGGAGCCCACGGCCTCGCTGGGTCTGCTCTTCGACATGAGCAAGGGTGACGGTGGCCTCACCGTGGCCGAAGTGGTGACCGGCGGACCATTTGACCGCGCCGCCTCCCGCATGGGCAAGGGAGCTGTGGTGACAGCAGTGGACGGCACTGCCGTCGACGGTTCGTCCGAACCGCTGGCTCTGCTCAACGCTCGCGCCGGACGCAAGACCCTCGTGGCCTTCACACTCCCCTCGGGCGAGAAAGTGGAGGAGGTGGTGATCCCCGTGGGACAGGGCGCCATGAATGAGCTGATGTACCGCCGCTGGGTGGAGCGCAACCGCGCTTATGTTGACTCCGTATCGGGCGGACGTCTGGGCTATGTGCATCTGCGCACCATGTCCGATCCCTCCTACCGCGACGTGTACGCCGACGTGCTCGGACGCTATGCCGAGCGCGATGGCATAGTGATAGACACCCGTTTCAACGGTGGCGGACGCCTCCACGAGGATATCGAGGTGCTGTTCAGCGGCAAGAAATACCTCACCCAGGAGATACGCGGCGTGAAGAGCGGCGAGATGCCCTCGCGCCGCTGGCTGCGCCCCTCCATCATGGTGACCGGCGAGGCCAACTACTCCAACGCCCACGGCACCCCGTGGATGTACAAGCACATGAAGCTCGGCAAGATCGTGGGTATGCCCGTGCCCGGCACCATGAGCTCCGTCAACTGGATAGACATGCAGGACCCGACACTCGTGTTCGGCGTGCCCGTAGTGGGCTTCCGCACTGCCGAGGGCAATTTCCTCGAGAACACCCAGCTTGAGCCCGATGTCAAGGTGGCCAACGATCCCGCCGACATAGTGCGCGGCATCGACTCGCAGCTCTCCACCGCCGTGAGCACACTGCTCCACGACATAGACAGCGCAAAGTGACACATGAAACGGCACCTGTTCCTGACACTATACTATCTGATAGGCTACCACCTGCCGGGGTCATACACCCCGGTGGTGGGGCGGGTAGCCAATGCCTTCAGGGTGTTCTGCGTGCGGCGCATATTCAAGCGCTGCGGACGGGTGTCGACCATAGACCGCCACGCCTACTTCGGCAACGGCTCCGGCATTGAGATAGGTGACTTCAGCGGAATAGGCGAACGATGCGTCATACCCCGCGACACGAAGATAGGACGCTACGTCATGATGGCACCCGAGGTGCACATAGTGAGCGACAATCACCGCTATGCCGACCGCTCGCGCCCCATGTGCATGCAGGGGTCGGATCTCGACCATCCACCCACAGTGATAGAGGATGACTGCTGGCTGGGCGTGAGGTGCATTCTCACCCCGGGCCACCGCATAGGCACCGGAAGCATCATAGCCGCCGGTGCGGTGGTGACCAAGGATGTGGCACCCTACAGCATAATGGGAGGCAATCCCGCCCGGTGCATCAAGACAAGATAGCAAGACAAGATAGAGAGTGCGTTTATGGAAAACAGAAAAACGGCGCTGGTCACCCAGACCTACCGCATGGACCACGACGAGTGTGTGCTGCTCTGCGAGAGCATCGACCGGTTCGCCCCCGGTCTTGACCACTTCATCTTTGTCAATGACGAGGATATAGCCATGTTCCGCCACCTCGAGGGTGGACGGCGCCACGTGCTCCCCAAGTCGGTGGTGCTCCCCCGCCATCTCATAAGGGTTCCATTCAAGATACTCGGCCATCACTTCCATGTGTCTCCCTTCACCATGCCTGTGCGCGAGTGGATAGTGCAGCAGATATGCAAGCTCGGGGTGTTCGACATCATCGGCGACAGCTACGATGCCGTGTACCACTACGACTCGGAGGTGGTGATGATGAAACCGTGGCCCGACGGCGGATGGATGCGCGACGGAAGCTACCCTATGTATAAGGTGGTGAATGTCGACGAGCCCTCGCACGATGACTACATTCGCGCCGCCATAGCCCGTCTCGGCATATCGGCAGCCGATACCGACGAGGCTGCCCGCTACTGCTACATGAATGTCCCTGTGTGCTTCAGGCGCGACAACACGCGCAGCCTGCTGGACCACATAGGGCGCCGCCACTGGTCGGGGTCATGGAAGCTCGCCCTGTGCAATACCTACCGTTTCTCCGAGTACTACACCTATGGCATATACACATCCCTCTTCCTGGGGGGACGCGGCCACTACAGGGTGGACACCCATCCCTATCCCGTGGTTGACATCTCGCTGATTGACAATCCGGAGACATTCCGCAGCCATGCCGCGAAATTCCTTTCCGATCCTACCGTGCACGGACTTTGGCTCCAGAAGCGCGACCGCAAGAACCTCGCCTCGTCCTACTTGCCCTTCAACGACATACGCCGCATAGTCACCTCCATGTGGGACTGAATGATCCATTTGGGCGGGTTTCGATTGTTTAACACTAAATGTGCAATTTACAAGGAAATGTTAACAAAAAGTTAATTTCCGTCTTCGCCGTGGGGCTCGGGTGGGATTTTTAGAGTATCTTTGCAGCCAAAACTTTACAACTGCTGTCTATGACTGACAATGTACTCACGCTTCTTACCGCACGCCATGCGGCGCAGCGTCCTGACGCACCGGCAATTGCCGGACAGGATGAGAGGGATCGCTGGTATGACGTGTCCTGGAGCGAATTTGACTCGCAGGTGGTCACCGCCGCCAGGGCCATGGCCATGCTCGGCGTCAAACCTGCCGATTGTGTCGGCACTTTCTCGGCCAACCGTCCCGAGAATCTCGTGACCGACTTCGCATGCTACCGCAACCGGGCAGTCTCGGTTTCAATCTACGCCACATCCTCGCCCGAGCAGGTGGCATATATAGTCAACGATGCCTCGTGCGCGCTCCTCTTCGCCGGCAACACCACCCAGTATCACTTCGCCCGCGAGGTGCAGGCCATGTGTCCGGTGCTCAAGAAGATCGTTGTCATCAAACCCATCCAGCTCGACCCCGACGACAAGACCTCCATACTGTGGAGCGACTTCATGAAACTCGGTGCCGAAGCTCCGGCCGACATTGTGATGGAAGTAGCCCGCCGCACCGATGAGGCCCGTCCGTCCGACCTCGCCACCCTCGTCTATACATCCGGAACCACCGGCGAGCCCAAGGGGGCCATGCTCACACATGCCAACTATGATGCCGCCCTCGATGCCCACGTGCAGCGCCTCACCATGGTCACACCCTCCGATGTCTCCATGGCGTTCCTGCCGCTGAGCCATATATTCGAGAAGGGTTTCACCTACTATTGCCTGCTTGTGGGAGCAAAAGTAGCCGTCAACCGCGACCCCCGCGCCATACAGGACACCATCAAGGAGGTGCGCCCCAACTGCATGTGCTCAGTGCCCCGATTCTGGGAGAAGGTATATGCCGCCGTACAGGAAAAGATAGCCGGTATGAACCCCGTGAGCCGCGCCATGGTGCGCATGGCTCTGAGCATAGGCCACAAGCGCAACATCGATTACCGCCGCCGTGGACTCACCCCTCCGGCATGGGTAGAGGGTCTGTACGGTTTCTTCGACCGCAAGATCTTCGCCGCGCTCAGGGAGGCCATAGGCATAGACAATCCCAACATATTCCCCACGGCAGGCGCACACGTATCGCCCGAGATAGTGGAATTCTTCCATTCCTGCGGCCTCTTCCTGATGGTGGGCTACGGGCTCTCCGAGACCACGGCCACGGTGACATGCTTCCCCATGACCGGCTACGAGATCGGTTCGGTGGGCACACCCATCCCCAACGTGCAGGTGAAGATAGGCGACAACTCGGAGGTGCTCGTCAAAGGTCCGGCCAACATGAAGGGATACTACAACAAACCCGAGGCTACCGCCGAGGCATTCACCGCCGACGGATGGCTCCGCACAGGCGATGCCGGATATATCGACGACAAGGGTAACCTTTTCCTCACCGACCGCATCAAGGATCTCTTCAAGACATCCAACGGCAAGTACATAGCCCCGCAGGCGCTCGAGACCCGCCTCGGCACCGACAAGTTCATCGAGCAGGTGGCCGTGATAGGCGACTGCCGCAAATACGTGTCGGCACTCATAGTCCCCGCATTCGACCAGCTCGAGAAGTGGGCCGCCGAGAAGGGGATCGACACCTCGTCAAGGGAACGCCTGCTCACCGATCCGCGCGTCATAGCCATGATGGAGAAACGCATAGCCGCACTCGAGAAAGGCCTCGCGCCCTACGAGAAGATAAAGCGCTTCACACTCATGCCCCGCGAGTTCACCATGGACTCCGGCGAGCTCACCAACACGCTCAAGATAAAGCGCCGTGTCATCAGCGAGCGCTATGCCGACGTGATCGAGAACATGTACAGATAAATCCAATACGAAACATATTTTTCACACTCCCCACAACATGAAAGTAGCTATCGTAGGCGCCAGCGGCGCCGTCGGTCAAGAGTTCCTGCGTGTACTTGACGAGCAGGATTTTCCCGTCGACGAACTCCTCCTTTTCGGCTCGGAGCGTTCGGCCGGACGTACTTACACATTCCGCGGCAAGGAGCACACCGTGCAGTTGCTGCGCGATGAGCCCGATGACTTCAAGGGCGTGGACTTCGCCTTTGCTTCGGCCGGAGCTTCGGTGTCAAAGAAGTATGCCGATGTCATCACCCGCCACGGCGCCGTGATGATCGACAATTCGTCGGCCTTCCGCATGGACCCCGATGTGCCCCTGGTGGTACCTGAAGTGAACGGCGACGATGCCTTCAATACTCCCCGCGGTGTCATTGCCAACCCCAACTGCACCACTATCATCATGGTGGTGGCCCTTAAGCCCATCCACGACCTCTCCCCCATACGCCGGGTGCACGTGGCCTCCTATCAGGCTGCCAGCGGCGCGGGCCAGAGCGGCATGGACGAGCTCGTGAAGCAGACCGCCGAGATTGTCGATGGGAAGAAACCCACGGTTGAGAAGTTCGCCTATCAGCTCGCCTACAACGTCATACCCCACATCGACGTCTTCACCGACAATGACTACACCAAGGAGGAGATGAAGATGTTCAACGAGACTCGCAAGATCATGCACGCCCCCGACCTCTCCGTCAGCGCCACATGCGTGCGTGTCCCCGTGATACGTGCCCACAGCGAGGCCGTGTGGGTGGAGACCGAGCAGCCACTCTCCATAGCCGAGGTGCGCGAGGCATTCACCAAGGCACCCGGACTGGTGGTTGTTGACAACCCTGCCGCCAAGGAGTATCCCATGCCCCTCGATGTGGCCGGCAAGGACCCCGTGTTCGTGGGACGTCTGCGTCAGGATCTCGCCGATCCCTGCGGACTCACCTTCTGGCTGGCCGGCGACCAGATCAAGAAAGGCGCCGCCCTCAACGCCGTCCAGATAGCCCAGTACATGATAGCCCACAAACGCTCCTGACCCCATCAGCTGAACACAAGGAAACAGAAGGGACATAAGAAGACAAAAGAAACAGACTTTTTTAAGTTATAAATACTTCTAAAGTCTGTTTCTTTTGTCTTCTTATGTCCCTTCTGTTTCCCCTTTCTATATTCGTTTATTCCTGGGAGGCGGGGGCGGGTTCCACCCTCACGAGGTCGAGGCGGGTGGCCGAGCGCTCCTTGATGGTGAAGAGCAGTTCGCCTATCTCCACGCGCTCACCCTCGGCGGGCAGTGTGCCGGTCTCGTGGATTATGTAGCCGGCCAGGGTCTGATATTCGTCATCCTCGGGTATGTCGAGGCGGTAGTCATCGCGCAGCGTGCGCACCTCAATTCGGCCGGAGAACTCATACACTCCCGGCGCGATCTCGATGGCCGTGAGGCCGTTCTTGTCATGCTCGTCCTGGATGTCGCCGAATATCTCCTCCACAAGATCCTCGAGGGTGACGAGTCCGGCAGTGCCGCCGAATTCATCCACCACCACGGCCATGGAGCGCTTCTCGCTGAGCAGGCGACGCATCATGGTGTTGGCCAGCAGGGTCTCGGGGGCGTAGAGCACCTCCTTGATGTTGGCCTTCCAGTCGCTCGACGGATCGAAGAGCTCCGACACATGCACATAGCCCACCACATTGTCTATATCGTCCTTGTAGACCAGGATCTTGCTGCGTCCGGAGGATGTGAACAGGTCGGAGAGTTCCTCGCGGGTGGTGTCGTCGATATCCACGGCCACAAGCTCGTTGCGCGGAGCCATGCAGTCGCGCAGCTGCGTTGACGAGAAGTCAAGGGCATTGTGGAATATCTTCACTTCGTTCTCCACCTCAGGCTTGGCAGGATCCTCAAGGTCATCTATCTTCTCCTCCAGATAGTCGTTGAGATCGTTGATGGACAGGAGCCCGAGCCGTGCCTCCTCGGCCTTGATGCCGGCCATGCGCATGAGCACGCGCGACAGCCACGACGTGAAGGCAGCTATCGGGTACAGCACTATATAGAAGAAATATACCGGCAGGGCGAAGATCTTGAGCGACGTGTTGGGGTTGATGCGGAACACTGACTTGGGGATGAACTCGCCCGTGAAGAGGATGACAAGCGTGGATATGATGGTCTGCATCAGCAGCACCACGCCCTGATTGGGCGATATGTGGGCCTCGATCCACGGTTCGAGCAGAGCGGCGGCCCCCATGCCGTATATGACGAGCATGATGTTGTTGCCTACAAGGATGGTGGAGATGAAGAACTCCTGATGCGAATAGTAACGCGCTATGATGCGGTTGAGCCATCCGCCGCGGCTCGTGTCGAGACCTATGCGCACGCGGTCGGCAGTGATGAACGCTATCTCCACTCCCGAGAAGAATCCCGAGAGGATGAGCGATATGACGGTGAGTATGATCCAGGATGTGAGGTCCATGTGCGGTGTTACGGTTGAGGGATTGTGGCGCGGGCGGAGTCGATGCTCTCGGGCGACGCTCCGGTGCGCAGGGTCTTGGCCGGGAAGATGCCCGACACGCGGCGTATGGTGTAGCGCGTCAGCTGCTCGTTGGAGTCAAATCCGTAACCCTCGAGCACCTTGTCGGCCTGTTCTATGTGGATGAATGAGTCGGAGTAGAGCTTGCGTTGGCGCTGATCCCAGAACAGCTGCTGGGTGAGAAACTTCTCGTTCATCACGTTGGATATGTCCACGTGGCCGTCCAGCCGCCATATCTGCTTGTTTTTGAGATATGTGGCCGAGTCGGCGCGCACAGTGGCGTCCTTGCGGAAGAAGTTGTCGAACTTGTCGAGGTTCAGCCCGTCGGGAAACTTCCAGTACGGCTCCTCGGCCTCGTCATACATGAGCCACAGCGGCGTGGTGATGCGGTAGCGCACCACTCCCGAGTCGGAGATCAGCGTCTCCACATTGCGTGTCAGCATGGTGGGGGTATGGGCGGCGTCCACATCGGCCGTGGCCACGGGGTTGTCCTCCTTACACGAGCTCACGGTCACACCCATGGCCGCAATCATGGCAGCGGCAGCGAGCGGCAGCACGCGCAGGGTGGATCCGGCGGAGCGGCGGGGCGACATCGACATATCAGCGCAGTTTGTTGCGGAAGAACCATACCTGGTCGAAGTTCACGCCCAGGGTGATGTTGAAGTACTGCTCCTTGAGCATGGGCTGCGGGGTGGCTCGGCGGTTGTGATACTCGAAACCGAGGTTGACGAGTGTCCTCGACGAGGCTGCGGGCAGGCCGAAGCCCACCGACACGCCAAAGTCGCACACGTGGTTGTCGCCCACCATGATATAGTCACGGTTGTAGAAACCGCCGGCACGGTAGGTGATGCGCTTGAGATATCCTCCGCGCGGGTTGGGTATGTAGCTTCCGCCCACGCCTATGCGCCAGCGGTCGTCGAGGCGCGAGCCGTTGAAGTTCTCTATCTGCGAGTATTTGACCTTCGACCACGGCTGATATGTGAAGTCCACCTCGAGGTGGGCCTGGTTGTTCCAGTCCCACGCAATACCTGCGCCATAGGATGACGCCAGACCGAAACGTCCCTTCAGGTTCACCACGCCGGGGGCTATGGTGTCGGGCTCCTCGCTCGAGTTGGCCAGATACTTCAGCACATAGGTCTTGCCGAGCAGGGTCTTGCCGGGCTCGTAGGTCACGCCTATGGTGATGGAGTTGCGGCGGGAGAGCTGGGCGGTGTACTGCGCACCGATGCTGAAGTGGAAGTCCTTCACCTCCATCATCTGCTCGAACACGGCCGACTGGCCGGTGGAAGCGTTGGCATAAGTATCGTTGACAAGGTTGCCGAACAGATATGACACATTCACACCCACCGACACCTGCTTGACGGGAGCGTAGGCGGCGCCCACATAGAGCTGATTGATGCCGCCGAGACCCTGATGGGTGGTGGTGCCGTTCTTGATGTCCGACCCGAAGGCGTAGCCCACCGACGAGTAAGGGAGAAGACCGAGACTCATGCCCACCTTGTTGCCCACGGGAAACTGCATGGTGATGTAGTCGATGCCGCCGCCCCAGTCGCGGTCGCGGCCGGTGTTGTCATTGCGCCAGTAGAGCGATAGGTCGGCCCCGAGGTCGAAGAGGAAAGTCATGGAGTCGGTGGCGGCATAGCTCGCGGGGTTCATGGCATTGATCTGCCTACCCGCACGCATGGCATATCCGGTACCGCCCATCTGGCGCTGTGTGGAGGTGGCTCCGTCGCGCAGCAGTCCGTAGCCATACATGGAGTACGGGCTCGTGGTCTGTGCCGCGATGCCGAGCGTGCCGAGCATGGCCGCCATGAGGACGAGAATAAGTGTCGAGTGTCTGTTATTTTTCATTATAAAGGAGTATTCTGTTCAAACCTTTGCTGACGAGGTGCTCGTCAAGCTTCACGTCAAATCCGCACACCGATGCGAGATGATGGCCGCAACCGCCGCCGAGCACGGTCACTGTCCCCTCCGGGAGCCGCCTGCGGTAGAAGTCTATCTGCGCCAGCACGGCATAGACCACACCGAGCGATATGGCCTCGCGTGTGTCCCGCCCCATCAGTCCTGCCGAGCATAGCGCCGGCATATCCTCGGGGAAGGGGATGAGCGGCAGGCGCCGCGTGAACTCGTGGAGCGATCTCAGCTCCATGGATATGCCCGGAGCGATATTGCCTCCGCGATACACACCCTCGCGGTCCACATAGTCGAATGTCACGGCCGTCCCGGCGTCGACCACCAGAATATCATTTCCGGCATAGTCGCTCCATGCGCCCACAGCAGCGGCCACACGGTCGGCCCCGAGAGTGGCGGGGGTGCGGTAGGCTATGGTGATGGGCAGAGGGGTGTCAGGCGTGAGCCGCAGGGCCAGCGGGGCTATGTGGCGCAGATGGCGCACTATGTCCACATCCTCGCGTGCCACCGAGCAATAGATGGCTCCGCGCAGGCGTTTGCCGCCGAGAAAGTTTGACACACGTGTGGGCGTCAAGGCCGGCTCCATACTGAAGTCGACAAGCTCGCTGCCCTCCCAAAGAGCCATCTTGGCCTCCGAGTTGCCTTGGTCAATAGTCAGATAATAGGCCATCGGGTTACTTTTGACTTGCAAAAGTACTAATTAACTTGCGAAAATTCAGAATAGTTTAGAAAATTTCACTTTTTGAGCGCCTTGGCCCGCTCCCTCGGGAGCATTATCGAGGTGTAGAGCGTCAGCACGCCGCCTGCCAGGGTGAATGCTATCCAGTCGCGCCCGGAAGCCTGCGGCAGGAAGATGAACACGGCGCCGGCCACAAACACCAGCGCGGTCCATATCTCCATGCGTCCGAGCCGGCGCACTCTCAGCGGCTCCCCCTTGCCGGGCTGCGACATGAAGCGCCCCACAAGCAGAAGCGCCGCGCCCGTGGCATAGATGTAACCGAATATCCCGACCCCGATGTGTAGGAGCGGGAGCGCCGAGGCCACCATCACGGCCAGCAGGCCCACAGTGACAAGCAGAAGTGACAGATTGGTCTTGTTCATGAGTTCATTCAAATATATATACATCCTCGTCGGGATGCTGCATGTGGTGCTGCTCGCGCACTATCTTCTCCAGCGTCTCGCGGTCAGTGTTGAGCGAGCGGTTCAGGTCGCGGTAATAGACGAGCGTGTCGGTGGCATCCTTGATGCGTGCCTCCAGATCCTCTATCTGCCGTTCCTGCTCCATGGAGCGCAGCAGCGAGTTTTCGTTGAAGAAGAGCACCAGCGCACCCACCACCACCGAAGCCAGCAGCGTGAGCGACAGATATCTCCGGCACCATGCATAGAAACTTTTCATTCAGAGAGAATTAGTGATTTGAATTACAAAATTACAAAAAGAATTTTGAATCCGTGGTATTTTCCGCAGGATTGGAGGATAATAAAAGCAAAAATCCGGATCAGCACGAGGCTGTGTCATAATTGATAGCCCGAGGCGTTTTCCTTTGGTATAACCTTGACAACTTATAAATCTGATATCTTCTCAAAGATTGAATATGGACGTATCCCTGTTCCCCAAAACAATCTTACGGGATCATATCCGAGAAAATGCACATATTTTTTTATCAGATCAAGATTGGCATTGGCATAAGATAAGTCAACCTCTCCATTTAGATTGAAACAGATAGCCTCATGATGGGCAATTCTATTTCTAAATGACTTGATTTGCTGAAGCTCATTAAAAATCGGACGTTGTGCCAATCCAGGTGTTCTATTCGGAAATATCTGCAATAGAGAGTTCCCTCCTCCACGATAAGGCAATCTATTGAATAGATAGGTCCAGAAACCAAATGTCACGGAGGAAACAAGACGGTCATTGGAATATCTGGCATGCCGTCTTAACTCAGCACCAACCCGCTGGATATCATTACGTTGTGGAGCCGCGGAAAGCATACGTCCCTCAGCGCATTGATTGAGAATCCAATCATTGTCAGCGAAATGGACTTGATAATGGCGATTTATTGCATTACGAAGCACCACCTCAAAGACATTGAGTATACCATAAAACTTTTGGCAAAGTTTCACGTTATACCTATAAAGAGCCAAGGCTTTGGCTTTATTGCCTCCACATGCCACAAGATAGCGGTTCAGGCGAGCAGGCGAAAATGCTTTTTCGTAGTCTTCGTAATTCATTTGCGAAATTTAACCTGATTAGATTCGCGAAATTACGAAAAAAATCTTAACTTTGCAGCGGAATCCCCCGAGTGTCCCTGTTGAAAGACAAACCTCGGGGTTTAGTTTTGAATCCCAGTAGCCACTGATATTGTAGAGCTATTGGGTTTTCTTTTTTTGCCCTTGTGGGACGTACCAAAAGCAAAAATCCGGATCCTCATGATTGAAGATCCGGACTTTCAGCTTGTGTAGCGAATCCGGGATTCGAACCCGGGTTTCCGCCGTGAGAGGGCGGCGTGCTAGGCCTCTACACTAAATCGCCAAGCGTCTTTCTCACAAGGGGCGTCCCTTGTTTTGCGATGCAAAGTTAAGCATAAATTCCCGACCGCACAAAATTTTCATCTTGTTTTAACATTATTTTAACACTTCGACAAGGGAAGAAACAGAAGGGACAGAAGTTGTGCAGAAGAAACAAAATTTTTTTGGGCTGCGCTGGGTGGGGGAAACAGAAGGGACAGAAGGTTTGCAGAAGAAACAAAATTTTTTTTGGGGTGGCGGTGTGGAGGAAGGTGCTTGCTGGGTGTAGAGTCCCGCAGGGTTATAGTGGTCGGAAGACAAATATATTCTATACTTAAAGTTGTTATACTTCAAAATTATATCAACTATGTCACA
>CAJTJG010000030.1 GCA_910576785.1 uncultured Duncaniella sp. | reverse complement strand
AAGTGTTAAATATTTGGTTAAAAATGCAAATTCGCTTGGATGGCAACATAGAAGGACAAAAAAGGACAAAAGTGACAAAAATATTAATTATCTGTGTGATAAATAATTACTTTATGTCACTTTTGTCCTTTTTTGTCCTTTTGAATCCTTCTATATTTTGCAACACCGTCTTCTGTCAATTAGGATCCAGGGATGGCGCGTGATCAGAAGAAGTAGGTGACGTGCAGATCCCAGGTCTTGTTGCGGGCAGAGAAGTCATCGAGCAGACGGGTCTTCATGGCATAGGTCATTCCCCATGTATATGATGCGGCCACCTGCCACCGCTTGAATATCTCCACGCCGAGTCCGGCTGTCAGGCCTACCTCGCCTCCTGAAAATTTCATAGCGTCACACTTGCTGTGGCCGGCCTGGATGGAGAGCACCGGACCGCCATAAACGAACGGTGCCACATAGTCCTCCACGCCTTGCATGCGTGTCCACTTGAATTTGAGATTGACAGGTATATCGATATTGTGGGTCATGATCCGCTCATTGCCGTAGCCTTGAGAACTCCAGATGAGTCTCTCTCCGAGATTCACCTCGGTAGCGCGGTTGCTGTAGAGCAGTCCCAGATCTATGCCGAAACCGATGCCTGGAAACATCATTTCGGCTCGTATTCCGGCGCTCCCGCCCCATGATGCCCCGATGGATATCAGATCCTGTTTGAAGTTGAGATCGTTGTAGTTGCCGCCCACTGACGCTCCCCAGCGAAACTGGGAGTGCGCGCCGGCTGTGATGCCGAGCACGAGGGCGATGGTGAGTATGAGTCGTTTCATGCTGTCTTGTTTCATGCTTATTTCGTATGCCAATGGGGATAGAGGTGGGCAAAGTTAGCGAATTTTCTTGACATTTTGCCATTTTTGTGATACCTTTGCATATCATCATACCAAAATCATCACATTCCCCATGAGAAAGTATATAATCACGGCGGCCCTCGCCACTGCCCTGGCCGGCCACGCTGCGGCCTCAGGCGAGAATCCCGCTGATTCCACCGGTTTTGTTTTCACCGATGCCATGATAGTCAAGGCCACTCCGGTCAAGGATCAGAACAAGTCCGGCACATGCTGGAGTTTCTCCGGCCTCGGGTTCATCGAGAACGAGATCCTGCGCAATACAGGCAAGGAGATGGATCTGAGCGAGATGTGGGTTGTACGCAATTGCTATTCCGACAAGGCTGACCGCTTTGTCCGCATGGATGGCAAGACTAATTTCGCCGCCGGAGGCAGCACGCTCGACGTGGTATACGTGATTGACAATTACGGTATTGTACCCGAAGAGATATACCGTGGCCTTAACTATGGTGAGGAGAAACATGACCACTACGAGCTTCAGCCTGTGCTTGAAGGGATAGTCAATGGCGTCAATGACAAGAAGGGCAAGAAGTCCACGGCATGGCGCAAGGCATTCGAAGGGGTGCTCGATGCATATCTCGGAGAGAAACCTGCCACATTCCAGTGGGAGGGCAAGACATATACACCGGAATCCTTTGCAAAAAGTCTCGGTCTCAACACGGCTGATTATGTAGGTGTCACTTCGTTTACACATCATCCGTTTTATACCCAGTTCCCTCTTGAGGTGGCCGACAACTGGCTCTGGCTCCCTTATCATAATGTGCCTATGGAGGAAATGCAGGCTATTGTTGACAATGCCATAGCCAACGGATATTCTGTGGCTTGGGCCGCTGATGTTTCCGAGCCGGGATTCAAATGGAAAGAAGGTGTTGCCGTTATGCCCCGCAAGAAGACTCAGGCCGATATGGAGGGTACAGAGCTGGCCCGTTGGGTGAAACTCTCCGACAAGGAGCGTGAGGACGAGGCCAACAAGGTGACCGGCCCGTGCGAGGAGATAACCGTGACACAGCAGATGCGTCAGGATATGTTTGACACACACGAGACTACAGATGATCATGGCATGGTCATCGAGGGTATCGCCTATGACCAGAATCACAACAAGTATTATAAGGTGAAGAACTCCTGGGATACCAATCAGATTTATGATGGATATATCTATGTGTCCGAGCCGTTCTTCCTCTCCAAGACCATTGACATTTTTGTCAACCGCAATGCCATACCTTCTGACATTGCCAAGAAGATGAAGCTTTGACGCTGCATCTCTTCAATCCTGAAAACGATCTCGCGCTTGCTCTCGGGTGTCGCAACTACACACCCCCGCCCCGTGTGGCCAGACTCCACAGGGCGGGGGCCTTTATGCCTGTCTGGTGGGCGGGTGAGACTGACAGGATCGTTGTGCCTGAGGCCATGGAGGATGGCACTGAATGGTTGAAGCGCGAGTATGGCTTGTGTGCAGGGATAGGTTATGATCCTGGTGTGGACAGATTGTGCCCATGGGGCTGGAGTCCTGATGCGGTGCGCCAGTTCAGTCTTGCCGGTGTACCGGCGTCATTACTCCCGTCGGATGTAGAGGTCGAGGCTATGAGACAGCTTAGCCACCGGCGCATATCCATTGGTATTCTGTCGCGTTGTGGTTGCGATATACCCCTTCCGGAGGAGACATCCGATCCGGATCGGGTGGTAAGTCTCGAGGCCGTAAGACCAGGCCGATATGTGAAATCGCCATGGTCCTGCAGCGGACGTGGTGTGTTTCATGCTCTCGGCATGCCGCACGATGTCCTGCGTGAGAAGGCCTCGGGGATAATACACCGTCAGGGAAGTGTGATGGTGGAGACCGGCTTTGACCGGGTGATGGATTTTGCAGCTCTTTTCAACAGCTGCGGCGGTCATGTCGAATTTGTCGGGTGGTCAGTGTTTCTTACCGAATCGCGCGGAGTGTATTCCGGCAATGTTGTGGCTCCGCAGTGGCAGCTCGTCGAGATGCTTACCCGCTATGTCACATACGGTGAGCTCGTCCGCACACTCGATGCCCTTACACAGGCTCTATCAGCAATGATTCCTGATGTATACAACGGGCCGTTCGGTGTGGATATGATGATATTCCGGAGCGATGAGGGCATGAGGATACATCCATGCGTGGAGTTGAATCTGCGTATGACCATGGGTTTCGCCGCCATGGCTGTCAACAGTCGCCTGTCGCTGTCATCTCCTTATGTCATGGGATGGAGATGGGGTGATGTATCCTCATCCGGGATTCTTTTGCTTCCCCCGGCCGAAGGGTTTCGTCTCGTCCTCTCTCCGCTTGAATTGAAATAAATCGGGCTGCCGGACGTTATATATATTGTACAAGTAAGATAGCAAGAAAAACAATAGCATGGGAATATTCAACATATTTGGAAAGAAGGAGCCTGTAAGCCTCCCGTTCACTACTGATATCCACTGCCATATAGTACCCGGCGTTGACGATGGTTCGCCCGATGCCGAGACTTCGGCCGACCTTGTGGCGAGAATGATGGGGTGGGGCATAAAGCGTATAATAGCCACACCGCATGTCACGGAGGCTTCGTTTGAGAACACACCCGATATCCTTGATCCGGCTCTCCATGAGCTTAATGACGAGCTCTCGCGCAGAGGTATGGATATACAGGTGACACGTGCATCGGAGAACCGTATTGACGATTTCTTCCGTGAACTTCTTGCCAAAGGACTTATCACTCCCATGCCTAACAATTACCTTCTGGTGGAGAACTCTTTCATCCAGGAGCCATGGCAGCTCGACCAGTTCCTGTTTGATCTGAAGATTCAGGGCTACAAACCCATCCTCGCTCATCCTGAGCGCTACTTCTATTATTACGGTAAGAACTCACACCGCTATGCCGATCTCCACCGTGCGGGCAATCTGTTTCAGGTCAATGTCCTCTCCTTGGCAGGCAATTACGGCAAGGAGGAGAAGAAGGTGGCCGAGAGTCTTATCGAGATGGGATGTGTTGACTTTCTCGGCACAGATCTCCACAACAGCCGCCATGCGGATGTGATAGATCACTATCTCACCACATCCGATGCCCGAAAGCACTTTAAGGCGCTTGAGGGACGCCTCATGAACGACCGCGTGTTCAATTGACTGTCTATTGTCGATGATCCCGGTGTAGCCATAAATGAAGCCACCCGCGCCGGACGGTAAGGGAGAGAGGTCCGGGCACGGGTGGTCGCGGCGTGATGCCGCTGCGTGTGTGATTTTATGTTGATATTAGATGCTTGATCTTACTTCAGTTTGTCAGCGAGGTCGGAGGCAGTGTCGGCAATGGAGTCGAGAGCGCTTGCTGCCACATTTTTCACTTTGTCCATTATAGGGGCGGCCTTGTCCTGAAGGTCTCCGGCTTTGTCGGACAGAGTGTCTTTTGCATCGGATAGTTTGTCCATGACCTTGTCCTTTAGATCACCGAGCTTTGAGCCGAGGTCTTCCTTGTCGGCTTCGATCTGAGCCTCTGCGGCGGCCTGTGCGTGACGGGCACTGTCCTGTGCCTCGATCTGGGCGAGTGTCTTCTCGCGGTCTATTGCTTCCTGTTGTTTCTTGTCCATGATGTTACGTGTTTTAGTTGTTCACAGTAGAAACAACGACAGTGTCTTTTCGGTTGGTTAAAGGATTATAATTCTGTCGAAACAATATTTTGAAAAAAGTTATTAACATTGATGATCGCGATTGTTGATTGTGTAATGTATTGGTATATAATTCGTTAATATGTAAAATGTGTAGTTGTGAACATTTCGGTGTTGATAAAATGTTGATAACTTTTTGCCGATAAAATTTTGCAGGTTCAAAATAAAGCACTACCTTTGCGGTGCAAAAATGAAAATAACGGCGAGATAGCTCAGTTGGTTAGAGCGTCGGATTCATAACCCGGAGGTCCCGAGTTCAATTCTCGGTCTCGCTACTAAGGCATAGGAGATGTCAACAGAATATGTTGATATCTCTTTTTTTACGTTTCGATACTATACTACAAACCTATTACATAACACAAACCTCCATGAAAACATCTTCAGTGCCACTGAGATCGGTGGCTCTGTGGAGTAGATGCCTGCTCCCGTTCTTTATCGCGCTCGTTATGCCAGTGGCAGCGAGGGCACAGTTCCCTACGCTCGAAATACTTAAGCATGAGTGGGGCGTATCTGAATTTAAAGTCATAACGACGCTTTCCTCCACCGATGGAAACACCTACACCGGACAGCTCTCCACCACTGAGAACTATACAGGTATCATACTCCGTTACGACGGCAATATATACCAGCCCAAAACTCAGATCTCAATCAATGACGGCGAGATCTCATCCAATGCATATGACTTTAACATTACATCTGACTTCCCATGGGCCTATATGACTTTCACAAATAAGGTGTCATATGCCGTGACAGCCAAAGTGTCCGGGTCAAATACGATCTCGTTATACTTCGGTGATGCACCGATAACGGGTCCTACTGATCCGACCGATCCGACCGATCCCGAGAAACCCGATATCCCCTCACCTGCGGTATCCTCCACCATTCCCGCTTCGGTGCTGGCATGGAAAAGCGGCGAGTCATACTCCCCCGACGAAGCCAATACCATATGGTATAACCCCACCTCTCTGGATTGGACCCATAGCTGTGATGATCAGCACTCGGCAGATCTTCATCTCGGCAACGGACACCTCGGTATGACCGTGTTGGGTACTCCGTTCGAAACGTTCATGATCAATGAGAAGACATACTTCGAGGGGAAGCGGCCAAGCTCCTACGATGCTTCAGCCAACATTGGTCAATATATGAAGGCCGGCGGGCTGTACAACGGTCTGATAGGTATCGGGGACTACAAGTTCCTCTCACAGCTCGACTTGATTGACGGTGTGGCCACTGCCTGCGTATATCCCAACTCAGGAAGCCCCATATACAAGGAATTTTTCACCTCGCGTCCCGATGATGTGTTTGCTTACCATATCACCTCGGCCTCGACATTCGGTATGGAGTTTATGATCAATGAACTCAAGCAGAAATCCATATCTGCCGAGGGGAGCGAGGGATACATTGTATCCACCGGCACACTCTCAACCGTTTCGGCAACATTTGTGCTGAAGGTCGTGGCAGCCGGCGACGGCGCCACGGTGAAGGCAGATGCCTCCAAGCTCACAGTGACCGGTACCACTGACCTGCTTGTTCTGTTAGGTTGCGTGTCGGACTATGATATTGACGAGGAGACTTATGTCAATACATCCCGCGACTGCGAATCAGAGGCCCGCTCAATAGTGGACAATGCCTCGGCCAAGGGGTGGGAGGCGCTCTATGATGCACATGTGGCCGACCACTCCGCTCTCATGGGTGCTTGTATGCTCAACCTATCTGAAAACAACGCCATGCCAACAGATGAACTTCTTGCCGCCTATCGTGACGGAAGTGCCTCGCAGAGTGAGCGCCTGATGCTCGAACAGCTGATATTCCAATACGGACGCTACAAGATGGTGGGCTCCTCGCGTAAGGGTGACCGACTCCCCAACAATCTCCGAGGTCTATGGATGGCTGCACAACGTTGGAATGGTGATATACATGCCGACCTTAACATCGAGATGAACTACTGGCCCATCGAGAACACCAACCTCTCCGACTGCCACATGCCGTTCCTCGACTATATCACCACGATGGCCGGCAAAACCGAGTGGAAGAGCTACGCAGCTCACCGGGCTCCCGGATGTGCCTCCGACTCATGGACACTCGACAATGCCAACAATATTTTCGGCGCTGCACAGATGTATATCTCTACCTATTCCGAGGCCAACGCCTGGTTCTGCTATCATCTGTGGCAGCACTACCTCTACACGCTCGACAAAGATTATCTCGCCGGCGTACTCCCGGCCATGATCGGGGCTTGCCACTTCTGGATGCAGAAAATGACATGGGATGACGAGCTTGGCAAATGGATATGCCCCGAGGTGTGGTCACCTGAAAACCAGACCGGAGGCAATACCGCAGTCCATGCCCGCCAGATGGTATGGGAACTGTTCCGCAACACCATCGAGGCCATCGGCATCACCGGCACACACGCTGATGAGCTGACCGTACTGTCCGAAAAGTTCAAGGACATAGATCCCGGCTTGCATGTGGAGAACGGCGCCCTGCAGGAATGGCACCGCACCTCACCCAGCGAGGATGGCCACCGCCATTTCTCACATCTCATGTGTCTCTATCCCATGGCTCAGGTGAGTCCTTACGATGAGGACCGCACCAACTTCGAGGCTGCTGTCGGCGCACTTGATCTGCGCGGCGACGGTGACGGCGGTGAGGCTTGCGACTGGCAGAAGTCCTGGCATATGGCTATGCGTGCCCGTGCCCTCGGTCATGGCGATTATGGTGACGAGCGTGGCCCTCACCACCAGCTTGAGCTCGGCGTGAACTATCTTTACAAAAATCTCAATGCCGCCACCGCAGGTGTCCATCAGATTGACGGTAACTCCGGTCTTACCGCCGGTATGGCGGAGTGCCTTCTTCAGAGCTACAGCGGAGTCATCGATATACTCCCCGCTCTCCCCTCGGAATGGTCTGACGGAAATTTTTCGGGTATGAAGGCTCAAGGCAACTTTGAAGTGGATTGCGAGTGGGAGGAAGGCTTGCTAAAGGAAGTAAGGGTGCGTGATTGTCTCAACCATGCCGCTATGCGTTCAGGCGTAAGACTCCGTTTCCACAACATGGAGGCAAACGGTGTGGCAATGATCAAGGATCTTTACGTCAATGGTGTGAAGGTAGCCGAGGCAGGCTCCATGGCTCCCGCGGCAGTAGCGGCCGCAGCAAAGCCTGTGTATGAATATGAACCTGTCACCGACACATATCTTGTATCTATCCCTGCCGGATCTCCGGCCCTGGTGACAGCCAATTTTACCGGCGACAATTCAGGTACAAGCACCGGTATCGGTGAGATCTCGGTTTCCGGCAATGATAGTCCTGTGGAGTATTTTGATCTTCAGGGACGACGCGTGGCCGAACCTGCATGCGGTATATACATACGCCGCTGTGGTTCCGACGTCAGGAAAGTTATAGTACGATAGCGTAATACATCCAATACTCCGCGCTTTTTTCGATGCCGCTCCGGCCGTACACAATGTACGTCGGGGCGGTTTTTGTTGATATTTCCGTGATTTTTAGCTATTTTTGCAAAACGAGGCCGGATATGGTGTTGAAACTCCAAACAATGGGTTGTCTATCAGCGTTGTATCCTTGAACGCGATTATATTTATCATACATAGATGAAAGAAAACCTCCTCCAGATATATGCTTCCGGATTCCGTCGTAACTGGGACCTCAAGGCTCTCAGTGAATACGGGACGGGTATGACCATGACCTATGCCGATCTGGCACGCCGCATCGCGGCCACCCACATGCTTTTCAAAGAGTGTGGCGTGAAGCGCGGCGACAAGATCGCGCTCATGGGTAAGAACTCCATCCCCTGGGTGGAGATATACATGGCCACAATTACCTATGGAGCCGTGATTGTCCCTGTGCTTCACGACTTCAATGTGCAGGATGCAATGCACATCATCAACCACTCGGAGAGCGTCATGCTATTTGTCAACGAATCCATATTCGACAGCATGGAATTCGAGAAACTCCCGAGGGTCAAAGCCGTGTTCTCGCTCGACAGCCGCAGTGTGCTTGCCGAGCATCCGTCGTCCGGACATACGGCTGGTAAGTTTCTCGCGCGCCTCGGAGAGAAAATGCGCCGGCGCTATCCTCATGGCTTTACAACCGCTGATGTGGACTATCCGGAGATTGACGAGAGCGCCATCGCCGAGATCAACTATACCTCGGGCACCACAGGCTTTTCGAAGGGTGTCATGCTCACGCTCGGCAATCTTGGCGGCAACGTCCGTTTCGGCATAGAATCCAGATTGCACTACAGGGGTTCCCGCAACCTTTCATTCCTGCCTCTGGCTCACGCATACGGTTGTGCATTCGACATGCTCGTGCCGCTCGCTGTCGGCACTCATGTCACATTGCTTGGCAAACTCCCTACTCCTAAACTGCTTCTTAAGGCTTTTGCTGAGGTGAAACCCAATCTGATCATATGCGTGCCGTTGATCCTCGAGAAGATATATCGCAATAAGATCCGCCCCGTCATAGAGAAAGCGTCCATCCGTCGCATGATGAAGATACCCGGTGTCAACAAGATGATATACCGCAAGATCCGCATGCAGCTCATAGAGGCGCTTGGCGGTGAGTTTGAGGAGGTGATAGTGGGCGGAGCGCCCCTCAACGGTGAGGTGGAGCGATTTCTGCACATGATAGGTTTCCCCTTCACGGTAGGTTATGGCATGACTGAGTGCGGCCCGCTGATCAGCTATACTCCATGGCGCAAGTTCATAGTGGGGTCATCCGGCCGGACGCTTCCTATAATGGAGACGCGCATAGCCGGAAGTGATGTGCCCGACAAGGTACCCGGTGAGATATGTGTGCGGGGCGAGAATGTGATGAAAGGATACTACAAGAATCCTGAGGCCACCGAGGCAGCCATTGATGCCGAGGGATGGCTTCACACGGGCGATATGGGAACATGCTCACCCGACGGCACCATATTCATACGCGGGCGCTACAAGACCATGATCCTTACGGCCAACGGCCAGAACATATATCCCGAGGAGATCGAGGCCAAGCTCAACAATATGCCTTACGTATCAGAGAGTCTTGTGGTGGAGCGCGGCAAGCATCTTGTGGCTCTGGTATATCCCGACTACGAGGCCATGGACCGCGACCATGTGGACAGCGGACGTCTCGGCGATATAATGGAGTCGGTGAGGACCGATCTCAACCGTCTCGTGGCCCCCTACGAGCGTATAGACAAGATACAGCTTATAGCCAATGAGTTTGAAAAGACTCCTAAAAGATCCATTAAACGTTATCTGTATAACGCCTGACCCCATACCATGAATGAGAGGATATTCGAGACAACGATAAAAGTACGCGACTATGAGACCGACTCGCAAGGCATAGTCAATAATGCCAACTATCTCCACTATCTGGAGATAACCAGACATGATTTCTGCGAGTATGCGGGCACATCTTTCCGGGCCATGCAGGAGGCTGGGCTTGATCCGGTGGTGCGACGGATCGAGATCGATTACATCTCATCGCTCACACTTGGCGATGTGATGCGTTCGGCTCTGTCCATGAAGCGCCACGGTGCCAGATTCATATTTGAACAGGATATATACAATGCCACCACCGGAGCGCATGTAGTGCATGCGCTTGTCACTGTGGTCTGTCTCGAGCATGGGCGTATCTCCCGTGGGGATATGCTTGCCGAGGCTTTCGCAGAATATCTTTGAAGTCATGACCTGCTCGCAACTCGCCTATCGTATAGCCTTCGCCTCCCTGAGAGGTATCACTCCGGAGATGGCCATGGAGATACTCGCCCGTACAGGTGGCGAGGAGGGCTTCTTTGCCTGTACCGACTCCGCTCTCGCAGGTGTGCTCGGTATAGGCGCGCGGCGTTTTTCAGCCGATGTCCGGGCCAAGGCGCTCGAGGAGGCTGTGAGGGAGGAGGAGTTTCTGATGCGGGGCGGAGTCAAGGCCACATATTTCACTGATCCTGACTATCCGCAGAGGCTGGGTCAATGCGAGGATGCTCCGCTCATGCTATATTCGCTTGGCGATTGTGATCTCAATGGGGGATATTTTCTGTCCATTGTGGGCACACGCCATGCCACTCCCTATGGCATAGGGTTTGTGGACGAGCTTGTGAGGACTCTTGCCACCCAGTGTGCCGTGCCGCCGGTGATAGTGAGCGGTCTGGCCTATGGCATTGATGTCGCAGCTCACAAGGCTGCCCTCCGCGAGGGTCTCCCTACCATAGGAGTGCTTGCCCATGGTCTCAATACCATATATCCCGCTCCTCACCGCGACATTGCGGCAAGAATGGTAAGGAGTGGCGGAATGCTGCTCAGCGACTACCGTTCGGTCGATACCATACACCGTGGTAATTTCCTGGCCCGCAATCGAATTGTGGCCGGTATGTGCGACGCGCTGTTTGTGGCTGAGAGTGACACCAAGGGTGGTGCGCTTGTCACAGCCAAAGTGGCCGGCGCATACAATCGTGACGTATTCGCACTTCCCGGACGTGCCGGTGACAGATATTCGCGTGGTTGCAATCGGCTTATCGCCACCTGTGGTGCACAACTTCTCGCCGAGCCTGAGGACCTGATCCAATGTATGGGATGGCCGGTGAGAGAGGCCGATGGGGTGCAGCAGGAACTGTTTCCGGAACTCGATGCTGACAGTCAGGCGGTCGTGGATCATCTCACAGCCCACGGCGACTCTCCCCTCGGGGATATCTCGGTAGCTATAGGCATGCCGGTGCCTCGCCTCATGGGGCTTCTGGTGGATATGGAGTTCCGATCGCTTATTCATGTATTGCCAGGTGGACGCTACCGGCTCTGACAATACAGCATACCTGAAAAAATATCAACAATTCTCCCCTCAGTACAACATAAAACTCTAATCTCTATGGAAAAGAAAATCATCGCCCCATCCGAACTCATCATCAATCCTGATGGATCGGTATTTCACCTCCATCTGCTCCCGTCGCAGCTCACAGACCGTGTTATCCTCGTGGGTGATCCGGCAAGGGTAAATATGGTGGCATCATTCTTCGATACCCGCGACTTTGAAGTCCAGTCGCGCGAATTCCACACCATAGGAGGCACCTACAAGGGTAAACCGATCATGTGTCTCTCTCATGGCATCGGACCGGACAATATCGACATAGTCATCAATGAGCTTGATGCGCTCGCCAACATAGACTTCGCCACCCGCGAGGTGCGTGACAACAAACGCCGTCTCACTCTCGTGCGCATCGGCACCTCCGGTGCCCTCCAGCCGGAACTCAAGCTCGGCACTCCGGTCATAGCTGAAAAGGCTATAGGATTCGACGGAGTGCTCAATTACTATGCCGGACGCAATGAAGTGGCCGATCTCGACTTCGAGCATGCCTTCTGCGAGTCGGTGGGCTGGAATCCTTTGTGGGCCAAGCCGTATGTAGTTAATGCCGATGAAGAACTTGTGGATCAGATAGGCCGCGATGACATGGTGAGAGGCAACACTATCTCGGCCGTGGGTTTCTACGGCCCGCAGGGACGCGAGTTGCGTCTGCCGCTCGCCAATCCCGACCTCAACCGCCGTATAGAGGAGTTCCGCCATAACGGACGCAAGGTGACCAATTACGAGATGGAGTCAGCTCCGCTTCAGGGCCTCGGCCGTCTGATGGGCCATCGTGCCATGACCGTCTGCTCCATCATAGCCAACCGCATGAACACCGAGGCCAATCCCAACTACAAGACCGCTGTAAGGGATCTCGTGGCTACAGTACTCGAGCGTATCTGACGGCTAAAGGCTGTGTGCCAAAATACAGAAAGATACAAAAAGACGCTATGTTTGGCCGGTGAATTCTTATGCCGGCAAAACATAGCGTCTTTTTGTATCTTTCTGTCAATTATGACATTGGCTGATGTCAGTCGTCGTCAATGTCATTGTTGCGGGGATTGTTGTTGAGCTCGCGGGTATCGGCTTTGACCATACGGGGATCCACTTTATTGTCATCGGCCTTGTTGATATCCACGCCGCGGAATTCATCAGAGGGTTTTGTCTTTTTGTCCATAGTTGTAACTGAGTTAAAATTTCATCTATCAATAAAACACCTATGGAGCAGTCCGGGTTCACTCAGATGGTCCTACTGGCAGTTTGTTAAGCTGTTCGATATAGTCGAGCAGTTCCTCCCTGCCGCGTTTGTCCTCGCTTGACGTGAGGAATATGGGTGGGAGTTCCTCCCATGTTTCAAGCAGACGCGAGCAGTAGCGCTGCACATTTCGGCGTCCGGCATCGTTGCCGAGTTTGTCAAGTTTGGTGAAAACTATGGCGAATGGAATGCCGTTCTCGCCGAGCCAGTCGAAGAAATCGAGATCAATCTTCATAGGCTCGTGTCGCGAGTCGATGAGAACGAACAGATTGGTCATCTGTTCGCGCTCGAGGATATAGCCGCGTATCATTTTCTCGAGTTTCTCGCGCTGCTCCTTGCCGCGTTGGGCAAATCCATAGCCGGGGAGATCCACGATATACCAGCTGTCGTTGATGAGAAAGTGGTTTATGAGCAGGGTTTTTCCGGGTGTGGATGATGTCTTGGCAAGCTTTGCGTTGCCGGTGAGCATGTTGATGAGCGAGGATTTCCCTACGTTGCTCCTGCCGATGAATGCATATTCATGTCGCATTTCCGACGGGCTTTTGCGGTGGGTGGAGTTGGAGATGGCAAATCGTGCCGAGTTTATGATCATCTGCTTATAGGTTCAGAGTTTGTTTTTTTGTTGATATCAGTCGAGCATCAGGCTTATCACGGGGCGGACTGAGGGGAACCCTACTATATCGCCAATATGCGGAGTGCTGAATGCTATTTCGGCGAGTACATCCACCGTGATGTCAAGATCCGGATGGCCACTGAAACTATCGTCGACCGCACACACTCCATCACTGATGATATATGTGTGTGAATTGATGTCAGGTAGCAGTGGATCGGCTATGCGGATCACACTGTGGTACTTTGGATGTGCTTCGGCCACGGCCCGGAGCATCAGTGCGGCGTTGACCACACGGCCCATGCCGCGCGGCATCAGACGTCCTCCGCTCACATCGTCGGGATATCCGTAGAGCAGGAATGGCATACCCTCGTGGTGGCTGCGCAGGGCGTGCAGGGCAGCCGTGCGCGCATCGGCGCTCTCGCCCATGACGTCGGTGACCAGAAGAAGATCTCCACGCTCCACTCCCCATGCCATAGCCGCTATGTGGGGGCCGTGATCCTCATGATTGGCGTTGATAACCACGAAGTCACCGCCGTCATAGTCAAGATCGGCCCTTACGTTGTCGAGGTCGCGGCGCGAATGGAGTATGTAGCAGGGACGTGCGTGCTGGAAGCGGTCGAATGCCTGCCATATATCGTCGCTCGACGGATTCTTGTCTTCATCGAATGTGCCGTTGACAGGGAATGAATGGAGCGATGTGAAGCGCTGCTCCTTGGTGTAGAAGACGGTGGAAAATCCGAAACGACGGTAAAAATAGTAGAGAGCCGAGCGTGCGGGGATAAGCGCGCACATCATGTCGCCTCTGGCGGCCGAGGCCCGGAGGGCATCGGTCATCAACCTCGACATGTAGCCTTTGCCGCGCTGGTTGCGACGTGTGGCCGCGCCGGCTATGTAGCCCACGGGGAGTGTGGATCCGTGGTAGCTCATGGCGTAGCGCTGCAGCAGCAGGCTGCTCACTGTAAGCCCCGATGGATCTTCGAGAGTGATAGCTTCGTCATCGCGGTATACGCGGTCGAAGTACATCCTCACATATTCTCTCGGGTCGGAGAAACTTTCCTGCCATATCCTCATTATGTCTTCTCTCTTGCTCATGGTGTCATGTTTGTCATATATATTAGAACAACCGGAGACAACAGAGGTTTTCCGTATGATTTCGAATTTCTCCGGATGATGCCGTGTGGTAATTGACAGAAAGATACAAAAGGATCTCTCCGTAGTTGTTCCTTTTGTATCTTTCTGAATTCAGGCATGCAGCCGTCCGTCATTCAAAAACCATATCAGCTCTGGTGGGCCGGACGGAGGAGATCGTTGACGGTCTTTACCGGATTGAATGTCGAGACGGGCACTTCAACGAATACGGTGTTCCAGTCGCTCATGGCGCCGTTCCACAGGCCGGGGAGCTCCATGGCACGCAGTTCCTTGCCGTGGCTGGACTTGGAGGAGATGAAGCCTGTGGCAGGATCTACGTGGGAGGGGAGATCAAACTTCTTGCCGTGGATATCCTTGATGTAGCAAACGAGGTCGACGGGATTGAAGTGGGTGGCTGTGGCCATCATCTTCTGGTACTCCTCGTTTTTAGGATCCACCTGATTGCTCTCGAGGATCTGTGGTGATGTGGAGCCGTCGGGGTTGTAGGCTATGAACGGGCCTCCGCCGGGTTCACCCTCGTTGCGCACCATACCGCACACGCGCAGGGGACGGTTGAGTTTGTTCTTGATATACTCGGCCACGGCATCGGAGTCCATGTTGTCGAGAGCCTCGTCATGTACGTTGAGCACGTTCTTCAGGTAGTCCACCATACCCTTGAGATCCTCCTCGGTGTAGACTTTCTCCTCGAGGGCTATGAGGTCCTCCTCGATCTGGTCATGTATCTCGAGCAGAAGGCCGCCGAGCACCTCTTTGTAGTGGATCGTGTCGGCGCGCTTGGAGTCGGGCACCACGTTGTCGATATTCTTGATGAACACCACGGCCGAGTCAATGTCGTTGAGGTTGCGTATCAGGGCGCCGTGTCCGCCTGGACGGAACAGAAGGTGGCCATCCTCCATGAAGGGGGTGTTGTCGGGGTTGACGGCAATGGTGTCGGTGGATGGTTTCTGCTCGCTCATGCTCACGTTGAACTTCACGCCGGTGCGCTTCTCGGTGGCGGGTATCACCTCGGCGAGTTTCTCCTCGAAGAGCTTGCGGTGGTTGGCCGACACGGTGAAGTGGAGGTTGACTATGCCCTTGGAGTTGGCGGCAGTCTGGGCGCCCTCGGTGAGATGCTCCTCGACGGGCGTGCGTGAGCCTTCGGGATAGGAGTGGAATTTGAGCAGACCCTTGGGCAGACCTCCGTAGTTCATCCCCTCGGGGCTTACGATGGCTGCGATGATGTCGCGGTTGCGGCCCTCCTTGAGCAAGGTGTCAAGGTCGGTGGAGTAGAGCTTCTGCACGGCCTCACGCAGCTCGGGGAGGAATGGCAGCTTGTCGATATCGGCTATGAGAGCGGCCACGGGTGATCCTTCCTTAAGTTCGTCCGTGCCACCGTCCACATATTCGAACAGGGCCTTGAACATACGTGATGCGGCGCCCGATGCGGGCACGAACTTGCACACCTCGCCGCCGTGCTCGAGATACTCGTGCCAGCGTTCGAGGGCTGCGTCTGTCTCCTCGTCGGAGAGGCGGAATATGCCGGCATCCACACGTGCGGCATCTTTTATCTTGAGATATGGGAATCCGGTTGTGAATCGGTTGAGCTGGGCTTCTACCTCAGCCTCGCTTATGCCCTTGGCTTGCAAGAGCTCTTTGTCTTCAGGTCTCAGCATAGATTTGTCAGGTATTATATATTTTATAGTGTTCTGATTTGAAATTTTCTCCAAATATACGGTTTTTTTTCCACACATGCTGCAATCATGTCAATAAAATGGCCGGATGATAGAATAAGGAAAGATACAGCTCCCATGTCGTTTGCGTTATCATTGCAAATGTGGGAGCTGTATCCTTCTGTCAGTTATGATGCAGCCTCAGGGCTGTTGATGTCAGTCAGCGTCGGTGACTATGGGGCGCCATCCGTGTTTGATGACATTGCCACGCATCACACCGTCGGCCTCGAGCCACCAGTAGTCGCGCCAGGCGAGGAATTGGTTGTACACCTCTGTGATGCGCTGCTCCTCGCGGGGCCAGTTCCATCCGTTGGGCACAAGGAACATCTGCGGAGCCGTCTCGCTCTCATCGTCGATGGGTGCGGTGATGTGGGTTATGCCTCCGTCGGCACCGTTTACCACCACTCTGAATCCGCCCATGTTCGTGTCAGACTCACCGGGACGCAGATGATCATTCTTCGATGCCAGCGAGAAGTTCTCGTCCACACGGATTGTCACTGTGGCTCCGGGGCCTTCCCAGCTCTTGGCGTTGATGATGCGTGATGTATTGCCCGAGTTGTTCCACCACGAATGGAACTCGCCATTGTGGGTATTTCCACGTGGTATAAGATAGTTGTCGGGATATGTCACATCCTGCCCGTCGATGACCTGGGGATAGTCGGAGGCGAGATATACCGGCCTTGTGCCGCCTGAGGCAAGCGCTGTCACTTCGGCTGTGGTCTCGCCTGCCACATGGCTTACTCCGAACACTACATCGTTGAAGTCAAAGTCGTATGTTCCGCCGAGATCCTCGCAGGCTATGATCCACGACTGGCGTGCGGGCTTGTCTTCGCTCATCTCCTCGCGGTTGCGCACGAAGTCGCCGTTGACGCGGAAGAGCAGGTCGTTCATGTCATGGTCGCCACCTTCGATACCGGGTTCCGACTCAGCATAGTAGTCCTCCACGCCCATCATCAGCTGTCCGTGCCATGTGTAGGTGACAAACGGGGCCCATGCGGTGGGAGCGCCGTTGCCGGTGTTCATCTTCGAGGGGCTGCCCGATTCGTGAGAATGGCCGAAGTTGATGGTGTTTCCGATATACTGGTTCATGATCGGGCGGGAGAATGCTATGCGGCGGTGGTTGATCTTCTTGTCAGTCTCACCCTCGCATTCGAGTATGTACTGTCCGCTGGTGATGATGAAGAAGGCTATGTGGGTGTTGGCCGGGAATGTGTATGTGCCGCGGGCGTCAGGACTGAGTTTGCCGTTGACAAACTGATCCTCCGGGTAGTATACGAGACGGTAGTTGGACGAACGCATGCGCGGAGCGAAACCATTGTCATAATCGCCCTTCTCGGCATTCTCCACGAAGTCGGAGAACATGGTGCAGTGTTTCCATCCGTCACCCTGATCCTTGCCCTCGTTGGGATCATTCCTGTCGCGGATCACGTCGCAGTCATCCATTGTGTATGACTGCCATGGGCCGTCCTGAGTGGTCTGATGTTCGAGGTTGGTGCCGGGCGATGCGTTGTACATCAGCAGGAACATCGGCTTGCGCAGCAGCACTTTCATGCGCTCTTTTTCAGGCAGATTGTACTCCTCGTCGGTATAGTAGAAATATCCGAAGGAATTGAAATAGCTTGCCGAGCCGAAGAAGAAGTCAAGCGAAACCTCGCCATCGCTCTTCAGCCAGTAGTCCACACCTTCCTCCGGGTGCAGCTCGCTCATATGCGACATCATATTGCACTCCTTGGTGTCGAAGTCGATCTCTTCGTGGAACACGCCGGTCTTACGTCCCACGAGCGATACGAGATCTTTGCTCGAATAGCCCTCAATGTCGTATGTGCGGTTGGGTTTCAGATAATTGGCTTTGAATGACGTGAAGTCATGCACGGGAGATTCAGCCAGGCCGTAAAGGTCAAAGAGATCGGTAAAGTTGGCGGTATAGTCTTTCAGCGTCTCTTCCACCCATGGGAGTTCCTGCCATGTTACGCCGGTGATGATGGCATTGTTGCCATGTATGCACAGGTGACGGTCACGCAGGAATTCGATGTCAGCCCTGTCGAGAGTGACTGAGGCCTTGCGCTCCTTGGTGTTTTCTGCGCCTGCGCAGGGTAGGTATATCTCCCTGTTGCCGGGGAGATCACCTATATTCCAGTTTTCATCATATCCTGCTTTGACTATTATTTGATGTTCATGGGTTTCATCGCCGGAATGGGTGGGCAGGTATTTGATGGTTATCTTTATATTGTTGCTTCTGACGTTGCCGAATGGTGTCTCCTTGTCAAAGAAGTACATGCCCCATTTGCCGCAGTCGAAGCCTCCCTCCGGAAGATTGACAGTGTGTATTGTCTTTGTGTCGATATTGTCGGGTTCGGGGGCGTATTCGATCGTATAGCCCATCTCTCTCCAGAAGTCTATGTTGTAGGGACGGCTGATGGGAAAAGTGCCGAGCGAGGGGTTGGAGTTGAGCAGGTAGGGGTAGGGGATAGGCGTCTTGGTGCCTGTGCGGGAAGTGTTGCCTCCCACATTGACCTGACCGTCTGTCACACGCGAATATGCGCCGTAGGTCACGCGTCCGGCTGCATCGTTGACTGTCACGTATACTTCGTTGGCGGCGGTGGGGAGATCGAATCCGAAGCTGTGCTGCGAGGCCGGATAGGATGCCACGAGTGTGCATTCGGGGTTTCCGGGCATGGATGTATATACTTTTATCCTTTCCGCACCTGCAAGGAGTTCCGGTGAAATTACGGCGCTGATGCGCGAGGCGGTGTTCCAGCCGCTCTCTCCTCCCGATGCTATGCCGAATTGCTTGAGGAATTCACGGTTGTATACTTCCTGTGCAGGTATCTGGATTTTATCGGCTTGACAGGATGATAATGTGATGAGGCTTAAGACAATTAATGGTGTCGGAACCGGTATGCGGCCGATTCTTTTCAAGTTTGTGAGCATGATGTGGTTTTCGAGGTTTGTTTTTTTTGAGTTTGGCTATGACCATAAATCGGTCATGTAGAATAGTAGGTTAGGTGTTAGGTATTTTTGTTTTGCAAAGATATATTAATAAACTGTAAGTTTGGGCTGTTGTTAGGATAAATTAGGATTTGTTAACTAAAACCATTGCGCCGTCCCTTGCGGGACTCGGCGGGTTGATGTCCCCGCACTGCATGCGGGGTTAGGGATGACGTCGTCCCTTTCGGGACTCGGCGGGTTGATGTCCCCGCACTGCATGCGGGGTAGGGGATTATGTCGTCCCTTTCGGGACACGGCAGGTTGATGTCCTCGCACTTCATGCGGGGTTAAGAATGACGTTGTTCCTTGCGGGTTATAGTGGTCGGAAGACTTTTTGTTGAGAAATATCCCTGCAATGAGAGTTATTATTGGCTATCAAAGCCACGG
>CAJTJG010000029.1 GCA_910576785.1 uncultured Duncaniella sp. | reverse complement strand
GCTTGTACGGTGGTGTGAGAGGACAAGTGAACACGAAAGAGGTGAACACCTCAATTAGTGTTCACCTCCTACTCGATGTGTATCATAGTGTCACCCGCGGGGGTGCACTGTGGTCAGGTGCTTAGGCCTGGGGCATTTTGGTCTTTTTGCCATAGCCATACTCAGCAGCCTCGCCGAGCTCTTCCTGGATACGGAGGAGCTGGTTGTACTTGGCCATACGGTCAGAGCGGCTTGCGGAACCGGTCTTGATCTGTCCGGCGTTGGTAGCAACGGCGATGTCAGCGATGGTAGCGTCCTCGGTCTCACCCGAACGGTGGGAGATAACGGCGGTGTAACCGTTGCGCTGAGCGAGCTCTACGGCACGGAGGGTCTCGGTGAGCGAGCCGATCTGGTTAACCTTCACGAGGATGGAGTTGGCGCAGCCGAGTTCGATACCCTTCTTGAGGTACTTCACGTTGGTAACGAAGAGGTCGTCGCCAACGAGCTGGCAGCGGTCGCCGATGAGGTCGGTGAGGATCTTCCAGCCTTCCCAGTCGTTCTGGTCCATACCGTCCTCGATGGAGTCGATGGGGTACTTCTCAACGAGCTCCTTGAGGAACTCGGCCTGCTGGGCGGAGGTGAGCTTGGGAGCGTCGGCACCCTGCTTCCAGGTGTAGTCGTATACACCGTTCTTGTAGAACTCGGAGGAAGCGCAGTCGAGACCGATGGTCACGTCCTTGCCGGGTACGTAGCCGGCGAGCTCGATAGCCTTGATGATGACGTTGAGAGCGTCCTCGGTGCCGTCAAGTGCGGGAGCGAAACCACCCTCGTCACCTACAGCGGTGGAGAGGCCACGGTCATGAAGCACTTTCTTGAGGTTGTGGAATACCTCGGTGCCCATGCGGATACCTTCCTTGAAGCAGCATGCGCCGATGGGACGGATCATGAACTCCTGGAAGCAGATGGGGGCGTCGGAGTGTGCACCGCCGTTGATGATGTTCATCATGGGAACGGGGAGCACGTAGCTGTTGCAGCCACCGATATATTTGTAGAGGGGGAGGTCGAGGTAGTCAGCGGCAGCCTTGGCAACGGCGAGCGATACGCCGAGGATGGCGTTGGCGCCGAGGTTGCTCTTGGTGTCGGTGCCGTCGAGTGCGAGCATGGTCTCGTCAATCTTGATCTGGTCAAGAGCGCTCATGCCCTTGAGGGCCTCGGCGATGGGACCGTTTACGTTGGCCACAGCCTTGGTGACACCCTTGCCCATGTAGCGGCCTTTGTCACCGTCGCGGAGCTCGAGGGCCTCGTTCTCGCCTGTGGATGCGCCCGAGGGTACGGATGCGCGGCCACGTGCGCCGCTCTCGAGGATTACGTCTACTTCAACGGTGGGATTGCCACGTGAGTCAAGGACTTCACGACCGATAATCTTTTCAATTTTCATAGTTGGTTGTATGTATTGGGGTAAAATTGATGTCTGTGTGCTATTTGATTTTCTGCCCGCAAATTTACAAATTTTGCGCCCCTTTTACAACCCCCGAAAACATAATGTTGTCTTTTTTTTGAAATTTTGTATCCTGAATATCAGAATGCGCTCTCCGTTGCGTCCGGTGAATGTGTTTTGGGCGCTGAATCATGGGTGGTGTGTCAAAATATAGAAGGATACAAAGGGACAATCGTTGTCCCTTTGTATCTTTCTGTCAATGAGGACACGGCCACTCTCAGGTCAGCGGAAGAGAGGGGGAGTGTGTCAATATTCGTCCCAGCTCTTGATCTCGATCTCGTCGATGGGGTGGGTGGTGAATGCCTCTATGTAGGCCGATGCAAGACGGGCGTTGGTCATCAGCGGGATGTTGAGGTCGATGGCCGCGCGGCGTATCTTGTAGCCGTTGGTGAGCTCGGCGGTGGTGAAGTTCTTGGGGATGTTGACCACCATGTCCACCTTGTGCTCATGGAGCAGGTCTATCGCCTGGGGATGCATGTCGGGCTGTGATGGCCAGTATACACGGATGGCTGGGATGCCGTTGTCGTTGAGGTAGGCATGTGTGCCACCGGTGGCGTAGATGGTATAGCCGCGGTTGGCCAGCTCATGGGCCGCATCAAGGAGATCGGCTTTCTGCTTGGCTGTACCTGTGGACATGAGGACGGCCTTGGAGGGCACGCGGTTGCCCACCGAGATCATGGCCTTGATGAGAGCCTCGGATGAATCAGTGCCTATGCAGCCCACCTCGCCGGTGGATGCCATGTCAACGCCAAGCACGGGGTCGGCGCCCTGCAGACGCGAGAAACTGAACTGTGAGGCTTTGATGCCGACGTAGTCGAGGTCGAAGGCATTTTTCGACGGTTTCTCAACATCGAGACCGAGCATCACACGTGTGGCCAAGTCAATGAAGTTGATCTTGAGCACCTTGCTGACGAAGGGGAAAGAGCGCGAGGCTCGCAGGTTGCACTCGATCACCTTGATGTCGTTGTTCTTGGCAAGGAACTGGATATTGAACGGGCCGGATATCTCAAGGGCTTTGGCTATCTGGCGGGAGATCTTGCGTATGCGGCGCATGGTCTCCACATATAGTTTTTGCGGGGGGAACTGGATGGTGGCGTCGCCGGAGTGTACACCGGCATATTCAATGTGCTCGGAGATGGCGTAGGCCACAATCTCTCCATCCTTGGCTACAGCGTCCATCTCTATCTCCTTGGCTCCGGAGATGAATTGTGACACGACAACCGGGTGCTGCTTGGATACGTTGGCTGCAAGACGCAGGAAGCGTGTGAGCTGATCCTGGTTGTGGCATACGTTCATGGCTGCGCCTGATAGGACGTAGCTGGGGCGAACGAGCACCGGGAAGCCAACCTCGGCTATAAAGCCGTTGATGTCGTCCATGGATGTGAGCTCGCGCCAGCGGGGCTGGTCGATACCCAGACGGTCGAGCATGGCCGAGAATTTGTTGCGGTCCTCGGCGTTGTCGATGCAACGGGCCGATGTGCCGAGTATGTTCACTCCCTCGGCGTCAAGACGGGTAGCGAGGTTGTTGGGTATCTGACCTCCCACGCTCAGGATGGTGCCGTGGGGCTGTTCGAGCTCGAGTATGTCCATGACACGCTCGAAGGTGAGCTCGTCGAAGTAGAGGCGGTCGCAGATATCATAGTCGGTGGATACGGTCTCGGGATTGTAGTTGATCATCACCGAGCGCCATCCCTGCTGCTTGACAGTGAGGAGGGCGTTGACCGAGCACCAGTCGAATTCCACCGACGATCCGATGCGGTAGGCACCCGATCCGAGCACTACGATGGAACGGTGGTCGTGGAGGTACTCCACATCATTCTGTCGGCCGTTGTATGTGAGATACAGATAGTTGGTCTGTGCGGGATACTCTGCGCCGAGGGTGTCTATCTGCTTCACCACGGGGACTATGCCGAGGCTCTTGCGGAAGGCGCGGAGACGGCCTGCTGCGCCTGCGGGGTCGGTCATGCGCTCCTGCAGTGCCTCGCGGGCTATCTGGAAGTCGCTGAATCCCTGTTCCTTTGCCTGACGCAGGAGTGCGGCGGGGATTTCCTCGATCTCGTTGAACTGACGTAGCTCGGAGGCGGTGTCAATGATGTTCTGGAGCTTGTAGAGGAACCAGCGGTCTATCTTCGTGAGCTCATGTATGCGCTCCACGGTGTAGCCCTTGAGCATGGCCTGGGCTATGGCGAAGATGCGCTTGTCGGTAGGCTCGCTGAGGGCGTGGTCCAGATTGGGGATCTCGCTCTGGTTGTTGCCAACAAAACCGTGCATTCCCTGACCGATCATGCGGAGACCTTTCTGGATAGCTTCCTCAAATGTGCGGCCTATGGCCATGACCTCGCCGACGGACTTCATGGATGAGCCGATCTCGCGGCGCACTCCGTGGAATTTGCCGAGGTCCCAGCGGGGGATCTTGCAGACTATATAGTCGAGCGCGGGCTCGAAGAATGCCGATGTCTCCTTGGTGACGGAGTTCTTGAGGTCGAACAGACCGTAGCCGAGGCCGAGTTTTGCGGCCACGAAGGCCAGAGGGTAGCCGGTGGCCTTGGATGCGAGGGCCGATGAGCGGCTCAGGCGGGCGTTGACCTCAATGACGCGGTAGTCCATCGAGGCGGGGTCGAAGGCATACTGCACGTTGCACTCGCCCACGATGCCGATGTGGCGTATTATCTTGATGGCGAGCTTGCGCAGATAGTGGTAGTCCTCGTTGGTGAGTGTCTGTGAGGGTGCCACAACGATCGACTCGCCGGTGTGGATGCCCAGCGGGTCGAAGTTCTCCATGTTGCAGACGGTGATACAGTTGTCAAACCGGTCGCGCACCACTTCGTATTCCACCTCTTTCCATCCCTTGAGCGATTTCTCCACGAGCACCTGAGGCGAGAATGCGAGTGCTTTCTCCACGAGCGATACGAGCTCTTCCTCATTGTCGCAGAAACCGGAGCCGAGTCCGCCGAGGGCATATGCCGCGCGTACTATCACAGGATATCCGAGTGTCTCGGCGGCACGGATGGCGCCGTCAACCGAGCTGACAGCCTCGCTCTTGATGGTCTTAACGTTGATCTCGTCGAGCTTGTGGACGAAAAGTTCGCGGTCCTCCGTGTCCATGATGGCCTGCACGGGTGTGCCGAGCACCTCCACATTGTATTTCTCAAGCACTCCGGAGCGGTGGAGTTCCACGCCGCAGTTGAGGGCGGTCTGTCCGCCGAATGCCAGCAGGATACCGTCGGGACGTTCCTTGCGGATCACTTTCTCCACGAAGTAGGGGGTGACGGGGAGGAAGTATATCTTGTCGGCAAACCCTTCGGAGGTCTGTACGGTGGCGATGTTGGGGTTGATAAGCACAGTAGTGATACCCTCCTCCTTCATGGCCTTGAGGGCCTGTGAGCCGGAGTAGTCAAACTCGCCGGCCTCGCCGATTTTCAACGCGCCGCTACCCAGCAGCAGTACTTTCTTGATGTTTTCGTTGCGCATGTGATATTGGGTGTGGAGTGGGGGTTAGAGCATGTTGATGAACTCGTCGAAGAGAAACTCGGTGTCCTTCGGGCCGGAGCTTGCTTCGGGGTGGAACTGTGCGGAGAAGTAAGGGAGTGTCTTGTGACGTATGCCTTCGTTGGTGCCGTCGTTCATGTTGATGAAGAGCGGTTCCCAGTCGGCGGGGATTGTATCGTTGTCCACAGCGAAACCATGGTTCTGCGATGTGATGTAGCATTTGTCGGTACCTACGCGGCGCACAGGTTGGTTGTGGCTGCGGTGGCCATATTTGAGCTTGTAGATTTTGGCACCGGCGGCTTTGGACAGGAGCTGATTGCCCATGCATATGCCGCATATGGGTTTGCCTGTCTCCATGGCCTTGCGGATGAGGGTCACTGTCTCCTCGGCCATGTCGGGGTTGCCCGGGCCGTTGGAGATGAAAAGACCGTCGTAGGGTATGGTGGTGAAGTCGTAGTTCCAGGGCACGCGTATCACTTTCACGCCGCGGCGGGTGAGGCAGCGGATTATGTTGTGCTTCACGCCGCAGTCCACGAGCACCACTGTCTTCTCGCCTTCGCCGTGTACTTCCACTTCCTTGCATGACACTTTCGCCACGAGGTTCTCGCGGTTGGGATCGTAGAAGTCGGGCTCCTCACATCCCTCCACCACGATTTTACCGAGCATGGAGCCATGCTCGCGGAGATGCTTGGTGAGCGCGCGGGTGTCTATGCCGTAGATGCCGGGGATTTTCTCCTCCTCGAGCCATGAGGCCAGCGAGCGGTCGGCCTGCCAGTGCGAGTGGTCGAACGAGTAGTCCTGTGCCACGATGGCGCGGGCATGGATATGGTCGCTTTCGTAATATTCGCTGACGTCATCCTTCTCCCTGCGTGGAGGCACTCCGTAGTTGCCCAGGATAGGATAGGTTGTCACAAGTATCTGGCCTTCGTAGGAGGGGTCGGTCAGGCTTTCGGGATAGCCTGTCATGGCGGTGTTGAAAACCACCTCTCCGGCCGTCGATGCTTCATGGCCGAATGATTTTCCTTCAAAAGTGGTGCCGTCTGCAAGTATCAGGCGGGCGCGCTTGTTCTGTCGCATGCGATGATGTGAATGAGTGAATGACTGTGCAAAGTTACGAATTTTTTCAAGGGTGATGAAACTTTTTTGCCACAAGTTTGTTAAAAGGGGTAAGAAGCCACGGTACCATAGCGGACCACCGTGAGGTTTCTGCCGTAACTCTTGCACAACACAGGCATACTCTCTGACTTATGAAGGACATCAAGGACACTCTCATTGACCGTCGTAGCGTGCGCCGCTACGAGCGTGAGGCTATAAAGGATGAGGACATGAAGCTCATCCATGAGGCCATACGCAACACCCCCACCAGTTATAACGGACAGCAGTTCTCAGTGATCGATGTTACTGATCAGGACATGAAGCTGAAGCTCTATGATATAATAGGGCAGAAACAGATCAAGACCTGCTCGCATTTTCTGCTTTTCCTTGTGGACTATCACAAGATCAGTCTCATAAGCGAACGGCTCGGTGTGGACATGCCTCCGTTCAACGACACTGTGGACGGTCTGGCTGTAGGTATTGTCGATGCCTCGCTTGCCATGATGAGTGCGGTGGCCATGGCCGAGAGTCTCGGTCTGGGATGCTGCCCTATCGGTTATGCGCGCACGGTGGCTCCCGAGGCGGTGTCGTCGTTGCTCGGATTGCCTAAGAAGACTTTCGTGGTGTGCGGTCTTTCGATAGGCGTGCCACGCGAGACCCCCGACCTCAAGCCGAAGCAGCCAGTGGACCTGGTGGTGTTCAAGGATCATTACCGCAGTGACGATGAGGTCATGACCGATGAGCTCATGGCCTACAACGATACGGTGAGTGAATACAACCGCACTCGCTCAGGCGACAAGACAACAAACGATTGGGCCACGCATATCCTCGGCTATTATCAGGAGGCCATGAGCTACGGCATGCTCCGTGCACTGCAGCGTCGCGGATTCGACCCTAAGCGTTGAGCTGTCAGGCGTCAGTGCGTTTTTATTTCATGAATGTTTTTCGCCCCCTCCGGGATATATCCCGCCGAGGGGGTGATCAGTATAAGTACCCCGTCGGCCATGGCCGGGTCCGGTGTATAGGTGAAGTTTCCTTTGCGGAATCCAAGTGGCGTTAGGTCGCCTGAGGCTGCATCCATCCACCACACATTGGCACCGTCGCCGGCAGTGGTGTGGATGGGGCGTCCCGTATGGTCATAAATCATAGCATAGCCATCGCCGGCAGTGGCTGCAAGCCGGTCGTGGCGTGTGCCGTTGTCGCTCACCAGATCCTGAGCCGGCCGTCCGGTGGTGAATGGCACAGCGAGCATCAGTGCCTTGAGATGGCGCATCTGGTTGAATCCGCCGCTGTCAAGAGCCCGCCACCATGGCAGGGAGTCGGTGTCCAGATGATAGGCCCCGGCAGTGCCCGGACGTGCGAACTGCATTATAGCGTTGTGGCCGTAGGCATGGCCGGCACATCCGCCAAACACATCCCAATAGGCATATCTGCGCACATCACGGTCAGTCCACCGAGGCTCATCGGCATCGTGGAGCCCCATGGGGATAGCTTCGTAGGATGGTTCGCCATCCACCACCGGCTTGCGTGGCGAATGCACACGTGTGGAGTCGACATACATCCAGCAGTCCTCCTCCGTCCCATCGGGTATGGGATAGTTCCGGTCACCTTTGCGCTGGTCATAGCGGCGGTGTCCGCTCTGATACATATGGAAGTCCATCCACTCGCGGTCCGCGAACCATTGGGCTGAGGTATATCGTCCGCGCGGATGGAAGGTCATGAGGTGCGAGGGATCGTTGGCCTTGATGGTGCGGGCGAGTGTATCCCACACCTCTGTCTTGACATCGCCGGGTATGTCACCGCCTATTATCCATATTATGTTCGGCCGGTCTTTGTAGCGGTGTGCAAGAAATTCACCGTAGGCTCTGGCCTGATCCACATCCATGAGCCCGGCTTTGACAAGACCGCCCCATATGCACACCATGCCGATATATATGCCGTTGCGTCCGGCTGTGTCGATGATGTAGTCCATGTGGTCCCAGTATCCGTATGTTCCCTGACGGTCTATATTGCTGAAATCCCATCCGTCTGGGTGCGACATGGCTCCGTAGGTATTGAACGCGGGCACACCGTTGATGGTCTGCACCTGCACTACGTTGAATCCGGCTCGGGCTGCACGCTCCAGATAGAACGCGGCCTCATCGCGGTCAAGGCGCTCGGGGAGCAGCCAGCCGGTATCGGCCAGATAGAAGAATGGCGTGCCGTCCGAGTGTTGGAAATACATGGAGTCGGGGGTCAGTGTCAGCGCCCCGTGGCTCCAGGGTTTGTCGGCGCAGAATGCCGCCGCTGCCGACATCAATAAAGCAATCGTGGTCAGGAATCTTTTCATGGTGATGCGAAATTACTAAAAACGTCCGACACGTCCAAAAAAGTGAAACGGCACCCCGGAGTTTTCGCAAAGGCCGGAATGCCGTGTGTAAAAGTCTTTACTCAATCACTAATGAGAAATCCCGTCAGTATATATGATAAGGGGATTTGCTTGTTCTTATAATTATCCGGATGCAAAATTACATCAAATTCCATAGCCCGGAAATACCCGAAATGCAGTAAAATATTCACCGGCCACTACTCAATAATAGTGATTTGATCACAGTCGGCTTCCATTTATAGCTCACGGACATCGCCGATGAACATTATCAGCCCTGTTTCCCGGTCCACAATCATGAACATGAAAGGCCTGTCGAATACGATGGGATTTTTTGTATTATCCGGCATTTCTTCCGCTCCCCATGCCATGGTCAACTCTGGTGGCATCACTTGCTCATCATAAATTGATATACTGATACCTTGCATGATATCACTTACTTTGCATGGGGATGACTCCATCATGGATCCGAAGATTTTTGTTTCTTTAAAAAGCGGCTTTAACCCCATGGCCTGTAATGTGGTGCGGAAGCTATTTTTGTATTCAGCGGAGAATTTAGGCAGATACAATAAATAGTTTGAGGAGTATCGGCTCGCATAAATGTTTTTAAATGTTTCCGGAGTCAGATAATTCAGGCAGTCAGCTATGTTTTTTTCTTCATCAGGTAAAATGAATATCATCTCAAAGCACCAGGAAACATATGGGAAACTCAACATCCGGAAGCATGCTCCAGGGATGTTGAATGATTGTGGCGAGTGCAACCCACTGCACACCATGTCCACATCAATGGTATTACCTGAAATGTTGTGGAAAGATCTCTTTTTGGACAGTCGGGTATCGAAGGGATACTCCCATCGGCTATTGAAATAGAGGGTGTTGATAAGTGTCAATTCTGATGTAGGTGGTAACGGCTCTTTCAGGAATTGAGGAATAGTGCCTCTGCTATGCGATGACATCCATTTATTTATCCTGTCTTTCGCTGCAGGTGACGATAAGTTTCCGCTGAATAAGGACGCAAAGTAGTATTCACGGCAGGCATTGATGAAATCAGATCTCAATTTTATCCCGCTATCAGTCCATATTGAATTTGCTATGGAGAGTTCTGAGAGTTCGGTTAGATATACGAGCCGTTTAAACATTTGTTGGTTGAATTCATTGACCTCCCGCTGAGATATTGAATCAGGATTCAGTCCGATGCTGGTGAATATCTCACGTCTCGCCGGCTCCGATACACCGTTGGCAAGCATCTCCAGATTCATGCCGAGACATATAGGGGACAGTGCGATATTATCGCTTTTTAATGAATTCAGTAGCTTCCGGTATATATTGAACGCGAATCCGTTATGAATATCCACCATTCTCTGCTGACGATCATTGAAGAGATATGTTGAGTATTCATTCTCGTTTTTGGGAAAAGTGTCGGTGCGCACATTGACTATGGCATCGGTTGTATGTGACCTGATGTTGGACATCGGTGTGACAGATCCAACATGTTTTTCGGCGTCATGCACCGACTTTGTGGCCGTAATGCTACGTCCGCACCCCACGCATATTGTAATCAGGATAAGAATTAATATGCGGATATGTATTTTCCCCGGTGAGAATCGCATGTTCTGCATGTTCATGGATGTCATATAGCCTTGGTTGGTTGATCTTTTTAGAGTTATTGCTTTTGGATTTATTATTGGAATTGCCTTTCTGAAGCTCTACTGCATGATCCATGTAAAACAGAAGATTCGGGTTGTCCTCTTCGTCGTCATCGCTCATAAATGAACCTTTGTCAGAAATGGCGAACAAATGATTTTTGGCGTTTCGGCGTGCGTCGATAAGGGCGAAACCTCCCTCCGGATATTCTATAATATAATAAGTGGTGTCGAATTTCTCGTTGTTCGGTGTGCCGGGACGTCTGTACAGCCGAATGGTTGCGGAGTCGGACGTACGGGGTGTTTTCTGATAGCCAAAATAAACGAAGGATCTGTCAGCTATTCCGCAAGCTTCTTTGGCGGATAGAAAACGGCTTGGTGTTTCAGATGGTTGTTCGCGATTGACGGATTCACTTTTTGCCAGATTGAAACCTGATAGAATCAGGAGCATGATCAATAAAAGGTAAGTCAGGCCCTTCATGGAGAGATATTATTTGGTTATAAAGCTATTTTTGCAAATATATGGTGATAATTTTGTAAAAACAAGCTTTATACTATGAATTTCACACTGAATCCGTGTGCTATGTGTGAAGTATGTGTGTTCAGCGGTTGTTGATGGTGGGGAGGAATGCGTCAGGGATGTGCTCGATGGTGTGGGTGGTTTCGGGGGTGCCGATGACGAGTATGATGTCGAATTGCGGTTCGAGCGGGATGGACATGGAGCGCATATAGGTGTCGGCTGCCTTGACCAGGCGGCTTCGCTTGCGCATGTCCACTGCTTCGAGTGGATCCACGAAGTCAGTGGACCGGGTCTTTACCTCCACGAAGCATATGCGGTCATCCTTGAAGGCTATGAAGTCAATCTCCACACCGGCCACTTTGGTGTTTTCTCCGGCTATGGCATAGCCTTGGGCGAGCAGGTGTTCGCGTGCCACCTGCTCGCCCCACAGGCCGAGTCGGTTATGTCCGGCCATGGTTTTTTATGCGTCGCGTGGATCGTCTTCGTCGAGCATCTCGTAGCCGTAGTCCTCGCCTTCGAAGTCCTCGTCCCATTCCTCGTCATCAGGCTCGTCGTCGGGGGCCTGCGGTATGTTCTCGAAGATGAACTCATCCTCCTCGCGCACACGATGGTGGCCGTCGAGGGGACGGTGGGTGATGGGTGAGACTTCTATGCGGTTGCGTTCGTCGGTGATCTCACCCCACAGCATATCCTTGAGCTCGGTGATGCCCTGGCCGGTTACGGCCGATATGAACACGTGAGGGACACCCTCGGGGAGGGTATGGGAGATCTCCTCGCGCAGTTCGTCGTCGAGCATGTCGCTTTTGGATATGGCCAGCAGGCGGGGCTTGTCGGCAAGCTGGGGGTTGAACTTCTCGAGCTCTGAAGCCAGGATCTCGTACTGTTCCTTGATATCATCGGCGTCGGCGGGCACCATGAAGAGGAGCACGGCGTTGCGCTCGATATGGCGGAGGAACCGGAGTCCGAGTCCCTTGCCTTCGCTGGCGCCTTCGATTATGCCGGGGATGTCGGCCATCACAAATGAACGGTCTCCGCGGTAGGACACGATGCCGAGCTGCGGTTCCATGGTGGTGAAGGGGTAGTCGGCTATCTTGGGACGGGCCGCCGAGATGGCCGAGAGGAGTGTGGACTTTCCGGCGTTGGGGAATCCCACCAGACCTACGTCGGCCAGGAGCTTTAGCTCGAGAATGATGCTTTTCTCTATGGCCGGTTCGCCTGGCTGCGCGTAGCGGGGTGTGCGGTTGGTGGCGCTCTTGAAGTGCCAGTTGCCAAGGCCTCCGCGTCCGCCGCGCAGAAGCTTCACCTCCTCGCCGTCGGACGTGACTTCACAGAGGAATTCGCCGGTCTCTGCATCGAACACTACGGTGCCGCAGGGAACATCGACGATCACATCTTCGCCATCCTTGCCGAATGACCGTCCTCCCGATCCGCTCTGGCCGTTGCCGGCAAAGATGTGACGGCGGTAGCGCAGGGGCAGGAGTGTCCACATGTGGGAGTTGCCGCGTAGGATAATGTGGCCGCCGCGTCCGCCGTCGCCGCCGTCGGGTCCACCCTTGGGTACATATTTGGCACGATGGAAATGGCGCGAGCCGGCGCCACCCTTGCCTGAGCGGCAAAGTACTTTGACGTAGTCGATGAAATTGGAGTCAGCCATATGGGGAATAGTTGAAATGTTCGGTAGTAACGGGCTGTCTTTGTTGGCAGCCTCTTTTTAAGAAACAACTGTCGGAGAGTGGTGGTTTACATCATGAGGCGGCATGCACGCTCATAGTCGGCAGGAGAGCCGATGTCGATCCATGTCCCGGCCAGAGGGAAGTATGTCACCCGGCCGCCGGCCGCTATTGTGTCGGCCATGAGATCGGTGGCATCCGTACGGTGGTCGGTGGGGAGAGAGCGGAGCAGACGGTTGGATATTATGTATATGCCGGCGTTGGCATAGTAGGAATAGGAGGGTTTCTCCTCGAGGGAGCGTACGAGTTCGCCGTCGGTTTCGAGTATGGCGTAGGGGACGGATACGGTGTAGGGTATGGCAGCTACGGTGATGTCGGCTTTGTGCGACTTGTGGTGCAGGTACATCTCCTCAAATGAGATGTCCGTCAGCAGATCGGAATTCATCACTATGGTCTCACCCATCGGCGGGAGTTCACACAGTGCTGCGGCTCCCATGGTGCCGAGCGGCCGGTCCTCACGCACGCATTTCACTTTCACTCCGGCGGAAGGAGCGGAGAAGTGAGCTTCGATTTTTTCGGCGAGATAGTTTACAGTCACGGAGATGTCGCTCACCCCTGCGGCGGCGAGGGCGGAGATGTTATGGTCTATTATGGGACGGCCTCCCACATGCAGGAGTGGTTTGGGGGTGTCGATGGTGAGTGGGCGCAGACGTTCCCCTTTGCCTCCGGCCATAAGTATGGCTCCCACGGGGAGGAGCGTGGTGGTGATGGTGGTGTCAATGATGCGGCTTATGTGGCCCGATGCATCGAGCACCGGCACAAGGCGTATGCCCATGGCCCGCAGTTCGCGCAGGGTGGCCACGGCATTGTCGTCATGCTCTCGCAGATAGCGGAAGTCGCGTTTCATAGCGTGGGTCACCGGGGCATCGAGCGGTACACCGCGCAGCAGGGCGCGGCGTATGTCGCCATCGGTTACGGTACCGGCCATGGGGCCGTCGTCCCCATCGGTGACAAGCAGGGTCATTACACCGCCCGAGAGACGGTTGAGGGCGTCGAGAGCATCGACTATTCGTGAGTTGCTGTCTATCAGATGACGGTCCATGGTGTATCAGTGTTGATTGATGATTAGCTCTGCTATGGTCCAGTCAAGGGGGGTGTCGAGATCCACCGACCGGTTACGGGGCATAACGAACGGTATGCGGCGCGGAAAGTCGCCCATAGGCATCCGACGTATGGATTCAGGATTGATCACATAGACGGCGCCATTGTATTGCCATGCTTCGGGGGCATCCTGCCGCCGGGTGTAGTGCCCGTCACCTTTCGATATATGCAGTGTGCCGTCATGGCCTGTCTCGAAGCAGTCGTAGTAGGGATTGCATGCGGCGGGAGTGACCGATACCACCATGTCGATATCCGGGGTGTAAAGCTCAAGGCAGCCTTCCACATCTTCCACCGTGCGCATGGGCGAAGTGGGCTGCAACAGCACCACGCGGTCATATTTTATGCCTGAACGGTCGGCGTGATCCATGACGTCCAGAATCACCTCGCGTGACCCTATGGTGTCGCCGCCGAGGCTTGCGGGACGGCGGTATTCCACCTTTAGTCCGGTGGCTTCGGCTACGGACCGGATCTCATCATCATCGGTCGACACGATCACATGGCTGTCGGGTGCAAGTGCACGTGCCACGTCAATGGAGTAGTGTATGAGCGGACGTCCGGCAAGAGGCTTGATGTTCTTGCGCGGTATCCCTTTGCTCCCTCCGCGGGCAGGGATAATGTATAGTGCCGGAGAGTCAGTCATATGATATGTCGTGGAATTTTTTTTGGCGGAGTTCTTCCACCGGAGTTGTGGTTATGGCCTTTACCATGATGTCAAGTGTGTCAGGACGGGCATAAGGATTGGGGGACGTGCGGGCGGTTTCCTGACCTTCCGGCGAAAGTGCCCTGGCAATGGCGTGTCTTATCTCTGCGGAGGAGTCACCGCAGTGGATCACACTGTCGGAGCATAGACGGCCGCGCTGGCGTATGCCGATGTCCACTGTGGGTATACCCATTGACGGTACCTCCACGATACCGCTCGAGGAGTTGCCAACAACAGCGTCGACACACCGCAGCGCCGAGAGATAGCGCAGCTTGCCGAGCGATGGTATCACTTTCACCCTTGCGGGGTTCGAGCGTCCGTATTCCTCGATCAGGTCTATGATCACCCGGCCGCGTGAGTCGTTGTTGGGGTATGTGATGAGTATGTGTGAGTCGGGGAAGCTGTCCAGAGCTTCGAGGAGTGCCCGGCATCGTTCGGCGGTGTCGCCATCATCGAGCGTGGCGGGATGGTATGTCACAAGCATTGATCCGGCGGGGAGAGTGAAGCCGATAGACTTCTCCAGTTCCTCACGTGTCATCAGCGGCTCGTGCAGGATGTTATATACACCTATGGCGCCGGTGTTGATAACTTTTGACGGATCCTCGCCCATGGCTATGACGCGGCGGCGGTAAGGCTCGGTGGCAGTGAGATGCAGCGAGGACATCTTGGTGATGGCGTGGCGTATGGAGTCGTCCACGGCTCCTTCAGATATCTCCCCTCCGGCTATGTGGACTATCGGGATGCGGAGCATCATGGCGGCGGTGGCGGTGGCGAGCATCTCGAACCGGTCGCCGAGAATGACTATCAGGTCGGGGGATATCCGCACTAGTGTGTCGGTCATCCCTTCCATGCACCTGGCCATGGCCCGCACGGTGCCTGCCGGAGTATCGGTAGGCTCGGTGAGAGGCACACGGTGTGGAGCAGTGAAACCATCTGCTATTATCTCGTTGATAGTCGATCCGTAGCGGGGGTCAAGATGCATGTTGGTGGCTATTATTTCCACACGGCAGTCAGCGCGTGCTGATAACGCACGGGCCATCGGACTGAGGAGGCCCCAGTCGGCACGGGTTCCGGTTGCCACAGCTATCTTCCTCATGATCCGGTCAATATTCGCGTTCGCCAAATATGGTTGTGCCCACGCGTATCATGTTAGCCCCTTCGCCCACGGCAATGGTCCAGTCGTGGCTCATGCCCATGCTGACGATGGAGAAACCCTCCGCGCCGGCGAATGTTGTGTCGGCCAGACGGTCGAACACGGTGCGTATGGCGCGGAAGTCCTCGCGTATGCGCTCTTCATCGTCTGTATTGGAGGCCATGCCCATTATGCCGGCTATCTCCACACTTTGAAGTGAGGATACGAATTCCGGGGTGAGCAGTGATGTCATCTCATGCGGGGTTAGGCCGTACTTTGTCTCCTCCTTTGCCACATGGAGTTGCATCAGCACTCTCACGCGCCGTCCCAGTCTTGAGGCCTCGCTGTCAATGAGCCGCAGCAATTTTTCGGAGTCAACACTGTGGATGAGGTCGACATGCGGCAGCACGGTGCGCACCTTGTTGGTCTGGAGATGGCCGATGAAATGCCATTTCACATCACCGGGCATCTGTCTGGCTTTGGCTGCAAGCTCAGTGGCACGGCTTTCGCCGAACACGCGCTGCCCTGCGTCGTAAGCCTCCTGCAAGGCCTCCACGGGATGAAACTTGGAGACGGCCACAAGATCCACCCCGGCGGGGATGGACTTGAGGAGTGTGGTCAGATTATCCTTGACGTGGCCCATCAGTCCTTCTTGCCGCCGCTGAGGTCGGCATCGTATACATCGAGAATGGGGGTTTCCTGTATGGTGTTGATCTCAAAGTCGGCCATGGTGCCCTTCATGCCGTCCATGAAGTTGTCATATGCTTCCTTGAATGAATCGGCGGCCACAAGGATCTGGGAGATGGATTTTTTCTCCACAGCGGTCTTTTCATCGAGGGTTATGAAAGCCACTTTCACGAGATACCATTTGTCGCCCGTGTGCTGGCGGAAAATCTCCGATATCTTGGAAATCTTCACTGCGGAGACATTGAAGTCGGATGTGAAGTGGGCTATCTCTTCCGAGATGCGGGCCTCTGCCTCGGTAAAGCTGAGGGCGTCCACCATGAATGACTCGGTGACTTTTTTCACCGATCCGTTTTCGAGAGTTTTATCGTAGCGTACTTTTGTTTCAAACCACATTGACATAGTCGTAGATTTTTTGATATTGAAGTGCAAAGTTACGAAAAATATATCACTTTCCGGCAAACGGATCGCGGTATCTCCCGCACAGCTGACGTGTGAAGTGGTAGAAGAAAGCCATGTCGTCCACAAAGTAGCGTCGGAACATGCGCCGCGGCTCCATGAGGAAACGGTAGAACCATTCCATGCACATGCGTTGCATCCACCGCGGGGCACGGCGTATGTTGCCGGCTTCGAAGTCGATGGTCGCTCCAAGGGCCATCCACAGTTTCACACCCGGCATTCTGTCGCGGTGGGCCATGATCCATTTCTCCTGTTTCGGAGCGCCTACACCCACCAGTACCACCCCGGCACCTGAGTTGTTGATGATGCGGACTATCCCGTCGATCTCCTCAGGTCTTTTCTCGAATCCGAAAGAGGGGGAGTGTGCTCCTACCACGATCTCACGTCCCACCTTGGCGTTGATGCGCCGCATGGCTTCGTCGGCCACTCCCGGCCGCGCCCCGAGCAGGAATATCCGGCAAGAGGGGTCGGAGGCATGGTGCATGTAGTAGTCGGTGAAGAAACTGCTTCCGGGTATGGCCTCCGGCAGCGGTGTGTGGAGCATGCGCGAGCACATCTGCAGGATACGGCTGTCGCACACCACCCACTCGGCCTTGCGGTAGCAGTCGTGGAACTCCCGGTCGTGTTGCAGTTTCACGAGGTGGTCCAGATTGGGGGTCACGAGCACACCCTCCTTAAGATTGTCGAGAAGCTGCGCCCGCGTGATCCGCATCACGGGGATGTTCAGTATGTTGATGGTGTCAGGTGGGGTCATGTGGCTGGTCTTGGTAATAGTGATTTCTAAGACGTTCGATAGCTTTACTTATGAAATATTTATCGGAATATACTTTGGCTTTGCGAGGATTCCATCTGACGATTTCCTCAGCTACCAGTGATGACAGGGTATTGTCTGCGATGTCTTGCCATCCGGTCAGGGTAGGGGTTGTGGAGAGTATCATATCAACAGTGGACAATAGCTCGAGCTCAAAAGGGGAGTAAAAACCATCCAGGAGCCGCGAGGCGCCCTCTACGATGGTACGGTAATTGCTCAGGTTGTCGGAGTTGATATAGTCGTTTATCTCATTACCTATTCCGTCGGCCAACCATATCGTGTCGAAAGGTTTGGCATCCATTGCATGCATGCCCTTGATGTAGCTGCCGTTCAGATAATATAGCACATGGCTAACCTTGCCACCGGAGTATGGCCCGTAATATCCACGAATGAACTCAATGTTGGCATATTCTTTTCCTTTACTCTCTTTCTTTAGGAAGTAGACTATTTTTTCGGCCGATAGTGGAGAATTGAACTCTCCATGGGTCATAACCTGCTCCATCATGAAAAGCAGCATGGCTCGTGCCGGGGTGAGTTTTACCCGCTCGGATTTCATGCGCTCAATGATTTTTTCGGTGGGCTCATATATCCTGATATCGCAATTCACCTCGTGCAGAGTGTCGATTATCATTTGCTTGACTCTGTGCCAGTCAAGACCGCCATTGTGTGATCCAAGTGGAGGAATGGCTATTGATGTGATGGATAAATCCCTGATTTTATTCCTCAAATCCATAAGCCCTTCCTGTATAAAACTGTATTCTGACGGTCGGCGCCATGTGGTTTTTGTCGGAAAATTGATGATAAACCTTTTTTTGCCGTTTGTTATTGTCTCGGTTATAAAAAGGTTTCCTATTCCAATATTGCCTTCTTTGCAGGCTTTCTTGTATAGAAGATAGTTTTGCGGATATTTTTCCTTGAACTGCAGTGCGAGACCTTTGCCCATGACACCTTGGGTGTTGACCGTATTGACGATCGCCATGGCATTGTCATCAAATATATTGCCTGTTATATAGGTAATCATTGGAAATAATAGTCAGGGTTAATTGAAATGGGAACATTTACGCAATTAAAGGCATCCAATCTTTCTTTTGCTGATTGGTTGAATACAATCAAACGTGTTATGATATCAGGAGGCGTATCTCCCATGATCAGCAATTCAGCTTCTTTTTTTCGTTTGAGATCAGGATCATCAGCATTGTTCCAGTATTTGGCATAGATATCATGTTCCTGAATAATGCTGTCAATCTGTGGAATATCGTTTTTCGTGAAAATTTGGGTGATGGCACTCAATATGTGGCCATTGCTGAATACGAAATATTTGTCGGAGCGATATAGCCGTACAAGAGAGATCTCGCAATACACGATGTCTTCCGCGTTCTGTTTTGTCACACCATTATAGCCATTCTGTATCACATAAAGCATCGGCGTCCGAATCCCGAAATAGAAATGAACATATTTCCGTAAGTCTATTCCTTTTATCACATCGTGCCTTTTGCGTATGATATCTGTATCTCCGATTGGTTTATAATCTGTAGATGCATATTGGGAATCAGGCAATACAAAACCGTGCTCCATTATGTGAGGTATATTGGAGATGTGGGTCATTCGATATGCAGTACGTATGGGCATATGGCTGTTCTGTGTGGTGGTGTTGTGCAAAAGTAACTATTTAGTTGCCAAAATGCAATATTGTACAAAAAAAGGTCCGGCATCAGGCCTTGTTGAGCCTGACGCCGGACTGATATTGTGCGGATCGGATGTCAGAGTTTCTTCATCACCTCCTTGACGGGCTCGTTCTCGGGATCGATCTCGAGCACCTTGCCGAAATATTCGCGGGCCTTGTCATTGTCGCCGGAGTTCATGTAGAACGAACCCATGCGCATGTAGGCTGTCTTGTAAGCGTCGGCATATTTCTCCTTGTTGGCGGGATCCTCGTCGAATGACTCAAGCATGGCCTGATAGGTCTCGATCAGCTCGGGAGTGGTGTCAGCGCCATCACGCACCATCAGGAGGGTTGCCTTGTTGCGGTAGAGGGGGCCCTTGTTGGCAGCCTCGGCGAGAGCGAGGTCGATATATTTGATACCGTTGTTGGCAGCCTCAGCACGCTCGGGCGAGTCCTCGGGCAGGGAGAGGCCGAGGTTCTTGTAGCGGTTGGAGAGGATGAAGTAGTCGTTGAGCGAGGCATCGCCGCTGTCAACGAACTTCTGCATGTATTCTACGGATTTGGCGTCGTTCTCAAGCTTATTGTACATCTCGGAGATGTCGGCGAGCACCTGCTTGTTGCGCTCGGGGTTGAGGTTGTAGGCTGCTTCATAGGCTACGATAGCTTCCTCGGGACGTCCAAGCTTGGCGAGAACTTCACCGTGGGTGGTGTAGTCGGTGGCGGTGAACTTGGCTCCGGAGTGGGAGAAGAGCTTCTGTGCGGCTTCCTCAGCACCGGCATAGTCCTCGAGGGCAGCCTTGTTGAGCATCACCATGCGCTGCATGTACTCGTTGTTGGGATCCTTGGCGAGCACCTGGTTGGCCATGTCGAGCGACTCCTGATACTTCTTGCCGAAGTAGAGAAGACCCGAGTAGCGCTGCTCGTCGCCCTGGAAGTGGTTGGGGTTCTGCATGTATTTGCCATACTGCTCGGCGGCACGGGTGAACTGGTTGTTGTCGTAGTACTTTTCGGCGAGCTCGCTCTGAGCAAGGGCGGAGGTGGGGAGCTTCTCGTTGAGTTCAACGAGTTTGCCGATGGCGAAGTCGGAGTTCACCTTGTTGTAGAGGTTGGAGTACTTCACATATGCCTCGGGATTGACGTTGCCGGCCTCCTCGTCGTAGATCATGGCCTGCTCGTAGTAGCCTGCTGCTACACCCTTGTCCTGATTCTTGGCGAGGTCGCCCTGCAGTACGTAGATCTGGGCTTCCTTGTTCTTGGACACCTTCATGCCCTGTGCGATATACTTGTCGATCTCCTTGGCATAGGCCACGGGGTCAACGTTGGCATATGCGCGAGCTATGGCTGCCATGAGGGCGGCGTCTTTCTTGTTGGTGGCGAGAGCGGCCTTGAACTGCTTTTCGGCTTCGCTCTTGTTGCCGCTCTTGAGGGCGATCTCACCGAGGCCAACATAGTTGTAGCCATACTGAGGATTGGCCTGGATACCGTTGTTGAAGTCTGTTGCCGCTGCGGCGGTGTTGCCGTCGCGCATGTCGAGCGAACCCAGGTAGAAATAGCTGACAGCCTTGTCGGTGCCGGCGTCATTGAGGGTCTTCTCGAGGATAGTCTTGGCTTTGTCGAAACGGTCGGCGTTGTAATAGTCTACACCGTCCTGGTAGCCGCCCTGGGCAAGGGCCGTGAGGGCGAAGCCTCCCATGCAGAGGGAGAACAAAGTGCGTAATTTCATCGGGATTGGTTACTATTTAGAGTTTTCTATTTTTATAAGGTAAAAAAGAGGTATATTCTATAGACTAACGAGAGAAGTCCCCGTTTAGTATATTCTTGTGTGGCGGATTATTCCACCTGCACCATGCGCGGGCGTACGGTGGCCGGCAGGATACCGGTCATCTGTATGATCTTCTGTCCCTGGAAGCCGGTCACAAAGCTGTAGAAGCGGTGGCTAACGGTGCCTCCTGGCGAGGTGCTCACCATGTAGACGGATCTGTAGAGTGGATATGAACCGTCAAATATATATGCCTGATACGGGCGGTAGGCTGTCACTTCGTTGTTGCCGCGTATCTTGAGTACTTTCACTTCCTGGTTGAAGTCAAGAGCGGTGGTGTCGCTTTTCTCCACGGCCTGTGCAAGCTCCTCTACCGATTTCTGTCGGCCGGACAGGTCGCTCGACACCCAGCTGACTCCGATCACGCCAACGGCATTGCGGTTGGCTGCCACAGCCTTGAACACTTCGGGGTTGGACTTGACGGCCGAAACGTTGGGGCCGAAAGGCTTACCTCCGAGTATGGAGTCGCGCATGAATTTGACGGTGGATGATCCCTGATGGTCGAATATCACATCAATCTCGCCGAGCTTGCAAGGCTCCACCTGATCCCAGCGTGTGACATCGCCGGATAATATCTCGGCTATTTCCTTCTTGGAAAGGATCTCCACGGGGTTCTCGGGATTGACTATGAGAGCGAGTGCGTCGACAGCTATCTTCTGCTGATGCACGATCTTCTTGTTTGACCGCAGATAGCTGACCTCCTTGTCGGTGAGCGGGCGGGTGATCACGGCACATTTGACCGATCCCATGGCCATGATGGAGTCGATGGCTTCATTTTCCGGTACATAGTAGGCCAGTACATCCTCCTTGGGGTAGATATACTCGTACACGTTGATCTCCTGCTCAAGGATATATTCAAAGGATTCATCGCAGGCCACTTTGGCAATGCCCGGGGCCTTCTGCTCCTTTTTGCCGCCACACGATGCGAGCATAGCCGCGCATGCGGCCATGGTGATAATACGTCGTAATGTCTTTCTTTTCATGGTTTCCGGGAGTGTTCGGAGTTGATTCAATTGTCTTCTCTCTCGTTGCCGTAGCCGGCGTCTATCCCGGCAAACTGGCGATAGCCTCTCCAGAGACCATAGGCGATGAAGAGCGCGCCGCCTACCCAGCGTACCCACGTCCATGTGGGGAAAAGTATGTTGAAATATCCGCAAAGGAAAAGTATGCCCACGCCGAGGTAGATGGCTATCATGATGATACCAAATACGTTGCGCATGGTCTTGGGTGTTCCGGTGTTACGTTGGGCGCTCATATTCTTTATAGTGTAAAACGTTAATTTCTTACATGTTGTAATAAACTAACACGGTGTACCTCGCGAATGTTCGCCACTGACGGCAAATGACCTCGGCCACGCCGTAAAATTAATGAAAAAATCTTAACGGCAAAAAATTATCACGGCATATTAAACTCCTTTAACACACGATGTGCCCGTTAAATTGTACTTTTGTAACATGAATACGACAGCACCATTGGCAGAAAGACTGCGTCCGCGCTCGTTGCAGGACTACATCGGACAGTCACATCTTGTGGGGCCCGGCGGGGTGGTTCGCCGCATGATCGAGTCGGGCCGTGTCGCATCCTTTATACTCTGGGGTCCTCCGGGGGTGGGCAAGACCACCCTCGCCCGCATCATAGCCAATACGGTCAATGTGCCGTTCTACACACTTTCGGCGGTCAATTCGGGTGTGAAGGAGGTGAGGGAGGTGCTCGAAAAGTGCCGCCGCGATGTCGGCAGCATGTTCACACAGGGGCGACCCATACTGTTCATCGATGAGATACACCGTTTCAGCAAGTCGCAGCAGGACAGCCTGCTCGGGGCTGTGGAGGGGGGAGTGGTGACGCTGATAGGCGCCACTACCGAGAATCCGTCGTTTGAGGTGATACGCCCGCTTCTGTCACGTGCTCAGGTCTATACATTGCGCCCGCTCGAGGAGTCCGAGCTGAAGGAACTGCTTGACCGTGCGCTTGCGTCTGACTCAGTATTGCAGTCGCATGGTGTGGAAGTGCACGAGACCACGGCCCTCTACCGTTTTGCCGGGGGTGATGCCCGCAAGTTGCTCAATATCCTCGACCTGCTCGAACAGTCTACTCCCGAGGGGGAGGCGATAGTCATCACCGACAAGGTCATCACCGAGCGCCTGCAGGAGAACCCCGCCGTCTACGACAAGGGGGGCGAGATGCACTACGATATCATATCGGCATTCATCAAGAGCATGCGGGGGAGCGATCCTGATGCCGCGCTCTATTGGCTTGCACGCATGATAGAAGGTGGCGAGGAACCTGAGTTCATAGCCCGGCGCATGCTCATACTTGCGGCCGAAGATATCGGTCTGGCCAATCCCAACGCTCTGCTTCTGGCCAACGCCACCTTCGACGCTATCCACAAGATCGGATGGCCTGAGGGTCGCATCCCTCTGGCGGAGTGCGCGGTATACCTCGCGCTGTCGCCCAAGAGCAACTCGGCCTATATGGGTATAGACGCGGCACTGGCCAAAGTGAGGGAGACCGGCAATCTTCCCGTTCCGCTCCATTTGCGCAACGCTCCTACGTCGCTTATGAAGGATATGGGCTATGGACGCGACTACAAATATGCACATGACTATCCGGGCAATTTCGTGGTGCAGCAGTTCATGCCCGACGCGCTCGGCCACCATCCGTTCTGGCATCCCGGCGACAATCCGGCCGAGATGCGCTCCGCGGCTTTGCAGAACCAGCGGTGGGGTGGGGTGAAGCCCGCTGCGGGAAAAGATGTCCCCGATTGCTGAAAAATTTCTTTATTCAGATATTGGAAAGGAGAAATTAATGCGTATATTTGCACTTTCAATCATACACACCTATCAACATTTCCGATATGAAAAAACATAACTTCTATGCCGGACCGTCGATTCTTAGTGAGTATACCATTAAGAATACAGCCGCCGCTGTAAATGATTTTGCAGGAACAGGCCTTTCCATTCTCGAGGTTTCCCACCGCAGCAAGGAGTTCGTAGCCGTCATGGACGAAGCTCAGGCTCTCGTCAAGGAGCTTCTTGACGTCCCCGAGGGCTATCACGTGCTCTACCTCGGCGGAGGCGCCAGTCTGCAGTTCTGCATGGCTCCTATGAACCTCCTCCGCAACAAGGCCGGCTATCTCGACACCGGTACATGGGCGTCAAACGCCATCAAGGAGGCCCGCCTCTTCGGCGATGTTGAAGTGCTTGCCTCGAGCAAGGATGCCAACTATACATTCTATCCCCGCGGATATGAGGTGCCTGCCGATCTGGACTATCTCCACATCACTACCAACAACACCATCTACGGCACCGAACTGCGCGAAGATCCCGATGTGAAGGTGCCCCTCGTGGCCGATATGTCCAGCGACATCTTCTCCCGCCCCGTCGACGTGGCCAAATATGACCTCATCTATGCCGGCGCCCAGAAGAATCTCGGCCCTGCCGGCGCCACCCTTGTCATCGTCAAGGAGGATGCCCTCGGCAAGGTGGATCGTGCCATCCCCACCATGCTTGACTACCGTACACACATCAAGAAAGGCTCCATGTTCAACACTCCCCCGGTGCTTCCCGTCTACTCTGCGCTCATGACACTGCGCTACTACAAGGAGCAGGGTGGAGTCAAGGCTCTTGAGAAGCTCGACCTCGAGAAGGCAGCCGTGCTCTACGATGCCATCGACTCCAGCAAGATGTTTGTCGGCACTGCCGCAGAGGACTCCCGCTCCATCATGAACGTGACCTTCGTCATGACCCCCGAATACAAAGAGCTTGAGAAGGACTTCGTGGACTTCGCCACAGCCCGCGGCATAGTCGGCATAAAGGGCCACCGTTCAGTTGGCGGCTTCCGTGCATCGCTCTACAATGCTCTCCCCCTCGAGAGCGTCAAGGTGCTTGTGGAGGCTATGAAGGAGTTTGAGAAACAGCACTGATCAACACACGTATATTCTCCCCACTATATATGAAAGTACTCATAGCCACCGAGAAACCTTTTGCCGCCGTGGCGGTTGAAGGCATGAGAAAAGTCATCGAAGAGGCAGGTGCCGAGCTCGCCCTCCTTGAAAAATATACATCCAAGGCCGAGCTTCTCGCAGCCGTGGCCGATGCCGATGCGCTGATCATCCGTTCCGACAAGGTGGATGCCGAAGTGCTCGATGCCGCACGCAACCTCAAGATTGTAGTGCGTGCCGGAGCCGGCTACGACAACATCGACCTTGAGGCCGCCACTGCCCATGGTGTGTCGGCTCAGAACACCCCCGGCCAGAACTCCAACGCCGTGGCCGAGCTCGTGTTCGGCATGGCCGTGATGATGGCCCGCAACATGTTCAACGGCACATCCGGCTGGGAGCTCAAGGACAAGACCCTCGGCATACAGGCCTTCGGTCAGGTGGGCCGCAACGTGGCCCGTATAGCCCGTGGTTTCGGCATGGAGATATCGGCTGTCGACCCCTATTGCCCTGACAGTGTGATGGAGGAGGCCGGTGTCACCCCCGTGCATTCCGTAGAGCAGCTCTACAGGGAAAACCGCGTAGTGTCAATCCACATCCCCGCCACCCCCGAGACTCGTGGATCCATTGGATACGACCTCATTGCCTCCATGCCCAAGGGAGCGCTTCTTGTCAACACAGCCCGCAAGGAAGTGATCGACGAGGAGGGTCTCATTCGTGCTCTTGATGCCCGTCCCGACATCAAGTATGCAGCCGATGTTGCTCCCGGGCGCGCAGCCGAGATCAAGGAGAAGTTTGGCGACCGTGTGTTCTTCACCCCCAAGAAAATGGGTGCCCAGACCGCCGAGGCCAATATCAACGCAGGTATCGCCGCCGCCCGTCAGGCCATCGCATTCCTCACCACAGGCGAGGACCGTTACCGAGTGAACAAGTGAACACTCGCATCGTGAGTCTGCTGTATCATAATTGACATAAAGAAAAAGAATACATGTCATAATTGACAGAAGGATACATAAGGACAAAAAAGGACAGAAGTGACAGAGAATATTAATTGTCATACCGATAATTAAAGCTCTGTCACTTCTGTCCTTTTTTTGCCATTCTGTATCATTTTTTATTTTGAAGCATTGCCGTCCGTTCATTTTTCTTAGACACAATGATGGTGGTATATGTAGCAGTGGTTGCATGTTATTCAAATTTAATTGTGTTAATATTGATAAAATTTGGTTTATGTGTGATAAAACTATATATTTGCAATCACAATGAGCCAAATCCGCTACATACTCTTATTTTTTATCGTCATCTCTCTTCTGGTGGGATGTGGCGGTGCGGTCAAGTCCGACACGGAGCTTGACCGTGTGGAGTCATTTGTGGACACCTGTCCGGACAGCGCCATCGCAATTCTGCAAGCCTATCCCACGGACAGCACCGTCCCCGCCGCCCTCCGCGCCCGTCATGCGCTTCTGCTGTCGAGGGCATATGACAAGGGTTTTATTGATCTTACGGACGACTCTCTCATAAACATCGCGTTCCGGTATTATTCCATTGAAGACAATGACCGGTGGGGACTTATGATGAGTCTCTATTACCGTGGCAGAGTATACCGCAATGCAGGTAACACTGGTCTTGCTGTGGAAAATTTCCTCAAATCCCAAATTATTGCGGAGGAATTAGGCGATAATTTCATTCTTGGAATGATATGCAGGAATCTGTCCACAATGTATGGTGATGTATATTGTGGAGAGGAGGAGATAGACTACGGTAGAAAATCCCTCGGATATTTCATAGCTC
>CAJTJG010000028.1 GCA_910576785.1 uncultured Duncaniella sp. | reverse complement strand
AGTTGATATAATTTTGAAGTATAACAACTTTAAGTATAGAATATATTTGTCTTCCGACCACTATAACCCGAAGGGACGACGTTGTGGTAACGACTATACCACGACGTCGTCCCTTCGGGACTCCTATACGTAAAACCTTCCATTTCTTCTCACCGCGAAGCCCAAAAAAACTTCTGTTTCTTCTGCACACCTTATGTTCCTTTTGTTTCTTCCCACCGCGAATTGTTTCCTCCCCCCCGCAAAAAAAGCACAAAAAAAAATGTCCGCCTGCTCCTTATCAGCAAGGAACACCCGGACTAAAGCCAAAAGGCATTTTGATTCTAATGTAGAGATTATATCATACTTACACAACACCATTTTTCGTCCGCTCTGGATGTCATCACGACAGCCCGGGGGAAAGTTGCCTTTGTCTTTAGTCCAAAAAAACTAAAACAAGAATCACAACGATGGTGCGTTTCTTTCCGCTGCAAAATTATTGATTTATTTACTTAGCCACAAAGAAATTGCTATTAATTAAGATTTTTTAATATTGTAACATGAACAATATAGCCCGTGGCATGTATACAGAGCTACTCACAAACAAGTTTTCAGCCACTCATCCCTCATGCAGCTCCACACACAGTATTGTTTTCTGCAATCTTGGAGTTTTTCAATTATAATTCCGTATCTTTGCAGTAAATAAGAATCGAATATGAAGAACATCATACTTTTTGACCCTGTTGAGGCCAGGGCCGAACTCCTGCCCCTCACTTTCACCCGTCCCGTGGCACTGCTGCGCCATGGCATAACCACTTTTGCCGAGAAATGGCAGGAAGCCATACCGGGCACCTACTCGTTCGAGACCCAGGACTATCTTTCAGAGAAATATCCTGCTATACTCGAGAACGATGCCGATGCAAATCTCTTCATAGCCGGCAACCTGCATCCCGACGCCGAGCTTGTCAAGGCCATCCTCTCACTCGGATCCGGCCAGAGCCTGGCCCTTACCTCTGGCGAGGTGATAGCCCGCCGCGGCGAGGGTGAGAAAGGCACCGTGACCTATCCCGGAGAGCCACTGCAGGTCAACCATATATGGGAACTCTTCATGCTCAACGGCGAGGCCATAAAGCGCGATTTCGCCACACTGACCGCCGGACGCAAGTCTGCCCCGCTGAGCGATACCTGCCGGCTGATAGGCGATCCCGCCAACCTTTTCATCGAGGAGGGTGCCACGGTTGAATGTGCCAATATCAACGTGTCGGCAGGCCCTGTCTACATAGGTCGCCATGCCGAGGTGATGGAGGGTGCATGCCTGCGCGGCCCGATAGCCATGTGCGGGCACTCCGTGGTCAACATGGGTGGCAAGATCTATGGCGCCACTACGCTCGGCCCATGGTGCAAGGTGGGCGGCGAGCTCAACAACGTTGTCATGACCGGATACTCCAACAAGGCCCACGATGGATTCCTCGGCAATGCCGTGATAGGCGAATGGTGCAACCTCGGTGCCGGATGCACGGCATCCAACCTCAAGAACACCTATGGCGACATCAAGCTGTGGAGCATAGCCCGGGGTCGCTTCATCAAGACCGGACTCCAGTTCTGCGGCCTGATCATGGGCGATCACTCCAAGGCCGGAATAAACACGATGTTCAACACTGCCACCGTGGTGGGTGTGGGTGTCAACTTCTACGGCGCCGGCTTCCCCCGCACATTCCTCCCCTCCTTCACCGAGGGCAACACCGCCGGAATGCGCGACACCGACATGGACCGCCTCTTCGAGACGGCCACACGCATGATGGGACGTCGCCACGTGGAGCTGACTCCGATGGACAAGGAGATACTCATCAACGTGCGCGAGGCCATGAATGGAGAGCGCAAATAATCTAACATTAGAGACACGCAGACCATGCCAAAAGTTTCAGAACGGGGCACACTGATGCCCGCCTCGCCTATACGCCGTCTGGCCCCGTTGGCCAACAAGGCCAAGGCCGAAGGCAAGAAAGTATATCACCTCAACATCGGCCAGCCGGACCTGCCCACTCCTCCCGAGGGCCTGGCGGCGCTGAAGAACATCGACCGCACGGTGCTGGAGTACAGTCCGTCGGACGGTCTGCTGTCGCTGCGCCAGAAACTCAAGGAGTATTACCACCGGTTCAACATCGAGGTGGATGTCGACGACATCATCGTGACAGCCGGAGGTTCGGAGGCCGTCCTGTTCGCCTTCATGGCATGCCTTGACCCCGGCGACGAGATAATAGTGCCCGAGCCGGCCTATGCCAACTATATGGCCTTCGCCATATCGGCGGGAGCCAAGATCATCACCGTGCCATCCACCATCGACGAGGGCTTCGCCCTTCCCAATGTGGAGAAGTTCGAGGAGCTGATCACCCCCCGCACCAAGGGCATACTGATATGCAACCCCAACAACCCCACGGGCTATCTCTACACCATGAAGGAGATGCTCCAGATACGCGATCTGGTGAAGAAGTATGACCTCTTCCTCTTCTCCGACGAGGTGTACCGTGAGTTCTGCTACACAGGTGCCCCCTACATCTCGGCGTTCCATCTGCCGGGCATCGAGGAGCAGGTGGTACTGGTCGACTCCGTATCCAAGCGCTACAACGAGTGCGGCATACGCATCGGCGCCCTCATCACCAAGCACCCCGAGCTGAAGAAGAACGTGATGAAGTTCTGCCAGGCGCGTCTCAGCCCGCCACTGCTTGGCCAGATAGTGGCCGAAGCAAGCATCGACACCACCCCCGAGTACATGCTCGAGACATACAACGAGTATGTGGAACGCAGGAAATTCCTCATCGACCAGCTCAACAAGATACCGGGCTGCTACACACCTATACCAATGGGAGCGTTCTATACCGTGGTGAAACTCCCCGTCGACGATGCCGACCGTTTCTGCCAGTGGTGCCTGAGTGACTTCGACCTTGACGGCGAGACCATCTTCATGGCCCCGGCGTCAGGATTCTACACCACCCCCGGCATGGGCCACGATGAGGTGCGCATGGCCTATGTGCTCAACAAGGAAGACCTTGCCCGTGCCATGAAGGTACTGGCCGCCGCACTGCAGGCTTATCCAGGCCGCACAGTATAATAATCATCCATACATGCTATGAACGCAACACGGATCAGATGAAGAGATCAGATTTCGAGATAATGGCTCCCGTGGGGAGCTACGAGTCGCTCCATGCTGCCATCGAGGCCGGAGCCGATGCCATATATTTCGGAGTGGAAGGGCTCAACATGCGTTCGCGCTCGTCGGTCAACTTCACACTCGACGACCTGCACCGTATAGCCGAAATATGCCACGGGGCAGGTGTTAAGACCTACCTCACAGTCAACACCATCATCTATGACGGAGAGATGGAGAAATGCCGTCAGGTGATCGATGCCGCCCGCGACAATGGGCTCACAGCCATCATAGCCAGCGACATGGCCGCCATATCCTATGCCCGATCGCAGGGCGTGGAGGTGCACATATCCACCCAGGTGAACGTGAGCAACACCGAGGCGGTGAGGTTCTACTCGCAGTGGGCCGACGTGATGGTGCTGGCCCGCGAGCTTAACCTCGACCAGGTGAAAACCATCAGCGACGCCATCACCGCCGACGATATACGCGGCCCCAAGGGTGAGCCGGTGAGGCTCGAGATGTTCTGCCACGGCGCCCTGTGCATGGCCGTGTCGGGCAAGTGCTACCTGAGCCTCCACGAGATGAACTCGAGCGCCAACCGCGGGGCATGCACCCAGATATGCCGCCGCAGCTACACCGTCACCGACCGCGAGACAGGCGCCGAACTCGAAGTGGACAACAAGTACATCATGTCGCCCAAGGACCTGAAGACCATCCACTTCCTCAACAAGATGATAGACGCCGGAGTGAGGGTGTTCAAGATCGAGGGACGCGCCCGCGGCCCGGAGTATGTGAAACTCACCGTCGAGGCATATTCACAGGCCATCGAAGCCATCTGCGCCGGCACATATGACGAGGAGAAGATAGCCGCTTGGGATGCATCGCTGGCGCGTGTGTTCAACCGCGGATTCTGGGACGGCTACTACATGGGGCAGCGCCTCGGGGAGTGGTCGGCCAAATACGGATCGTCGGCCACAAGGGTGAAACGCTACATAGCCAAAGGCGTGCGCCACTACCCGCGGCTCGGTGTGGGCGAATTCATGATGGAGGCCGGAGAGCTGCATCCGGGCGACGAGGTGGTAATCACCGGCCCTGACACCGGAGCCATCATCATGACGGTCGACGAACTCCGTCTGGAATACGATCCGGTGGACGTGGTGACCAAGGGACAGGCCTTCTCTCTAAAGGTGCCACGCAAGATACGGCCATCCGACAAGATGTACCTCTGGGAGAAAGTGGAATGATCATGAATGGGAGGTTCTGACATTCGGATGAACATCCGGAATTTCAGCATTCAAAAATTTGTTTCTTAGCTTTCAAAACATTAACTTTACGCGTGGTTCAGGCGTTTACATATGAAATGCCAAAATGTTATGAATAAAGTTATCTATATAGGCGAGCTCGCGCTCAATGTGGAGCTGAGCCATGACGGTAGCGCGTCAACCCGTGTAGGCGACCGCATAGTCTCGGCCGCCGTGCTCGACGGCATGATGGGAGTGGAGACACTCTTCGTAGGCGAGGCCTCGGCCGATGCTGTAGGAGACCATATCGTGGGCTATCTCGACAAAAACGGGGTGGACACCAGATCGGTGGACCGCTTCACCGAAGGCGCAAGCCCCGTAAGGATATCGGCAGCCTCATCACCCGACGAAAAAGGCACGGTGATACACAGCGCCTTCCCGTCCGAGCCGGTCAATCCCGTATGGCCCCGCGTCAACGAGGGTGATGTGGTGATATTCGGTTCATACATGGCTCTTGACAAGCGCAACCACCAGCAGATCATCGACCTGCTCAAGCACTCCTCGGCCCGCAAAGCTACCGTGGTGTCGATGCCTTATTTCGACATCAAACGTGTGCCACGCATCACTCGGGTCATGCCCGAGATATTCGACAATCTCGAAGTGGCCGACCTCGTGCTGCTCACCCGTCATGATCTTGACGCCCTGTTTCCAGGCGAGGAGACCGCCGCAGCCTTCCGCGACCATATATTATTCTACTGCAAGCGCTGCATGGTGATGGACCGCGATGCCCTGACCATGCATTTCTTCGACGGTAATGAATCGTGGACCCTCAAGTGCCATCCCACTGACTTGGACGAGGCACACTGGACCGCCGGCGCCGTGGCCGGAGTGGCCCGTGCGCTCGCCGAAGGGATGACCGATCCCGACGACATCATGGCTAAAGCCAACGAGACAGCCCATAGTGAATTAGCAGCAGGTATCTGAGATCATGAAGTCAATAAGCCTCGAACCGGTATTCATGCCGCCCACCACCGATGTGGGTCCGCTTCGCTCGCGCATCAAGAAGTCGCGCGGCGGCATTGAGATCATCAAGGCTCTTGAGGAGAGCCCGTTTGACATCTCATACGACCACATGCGCACCCTCGCTGCCGAGAGTATGGAGAAAGGCGAGCTTGACAAGGCCGTGACCGCCTTCACCGAACTCTCGTCAAAGATCGACGAGATCACCGAGCAGGAAACCGACAATACTCTGAGCGTACACGCAGCCGTGATGCAGGTGCTCACCGCTCTGCTAATAGAGCGTGGCGACACCGACGGTGCTGCTGTCACAGCCGCCAGGGCCCTCAACCTGCTGGCCCAACAACCACGTCGCAAGGATCCACCGTTTCTGCAGGTGCTTGGTGCATTGCTCTATGATGTGGCCCATCTGCACAGCGAGCGCGGCGAGTACAAGCAGGCCGAGCGTGAGATAGAGAAGTCCATCAAGATATTCGAGCGCCTCGCCAAAACCGATGCCGCCCGCTATGCCGCCCCCCACGTCATGGCACTCAACGGCGCCACGGCCGTCTACCGCAACCGTGTGAAGCAGGCCGAGCTTCTGGCACACTATCAGGCCGCCACATCATCATATCTCATGATGGTCAACTCCGGCGCCGAGGAAGCGGCCGCACGCCTGGCCGAAAGCCTCACCAACGAGGGCGACACCCTTGCCCGGATGGGACGCCACCGCGAGGCCGTGCAGTACTACACTCGCGCCATGAAGTACCTCACAAAGGTAGAGACCGACTTCACGCTGCGTCAGCTCCGGCTGTCGATAGCCCTCGGCGAGTCCATGATATCGGTAGCCGCCATGCGCGACAAAGGTGTGCATCTGCTCAATACCATGCTCCACAAGGCCACCAAGATCAACGCCTCCGATGAGCACCGGCGCATAGTCGACATACTGTTCAACGCCAAGAGCCGCTCGCTCGACATCCTGAGCCTATGGCATAAGTTTTTCCCGAAATAATCCATCATCACATATATATGTCACAACACGTACCCGCCTCCCCCGTGCCCGAAGTAAAGGAGGCAAACATAGCTATAGCGGTGGCCGAATGGAACGGCCACATCACCTCCCGACTGGCCATGGGCGCTGTGGAAACACTGCGCAAAGCCGGTCTCGGCGACGATGAGATAAAGGTATTCGACGTGCCCGGAGCCGTCGAGCTAACATTTGCCGCTTCCAAGCTTATCGAGACCGGAGCATTCGACGCCGTCATCGTGCTCGGATGCGTCATCAAGGGCGACACTCCCCACTTCGACTACGTATGCTCGAGCGTGACCCAGGGTGTCACCTCTCTCAACGCCGACTGCGATATTCCGGTGATATTCGGCGTGCTCACCGTGCTTGAGGAGCAGCAGGCTCTCGACCGTGCCGGTGGAGCACTCGGCAACAAGGGATCCGAGGCCGCCGAAACGGCTCTTAAGATGGTGGCGTTCAACCGCGCCGTCGACGAGATCTGACAACAGTCCACCACCATGGAACGCCTGATGCAGTACGTGTGGCAGCATCGGCTGCTTCTGCAGACCGATCTCACCACTGTGGACGGCCTTCCGGTATCAATCATCGACCCGGGACGGCTCAACACCGACTCGGGTCCTGATTTTTTCAATGCCAAGATTCGTATCGGCGACAAACTCTGGGCCGGCGATGTGGAGATACATGTGCGTGCGTCCGACTGGCACCGCCATCGCCATGACGGGAATCCGGCCTACGGATCGGTGGTGCTCCACGTGGTGGACCGCGATGACACGATGATCACCCGGTCAAACGGCGAAGTGATACCACAGATGGTGATGCAGTGCGCGCCGGGATTTCACGAGAGTTACAGCTCGCTCGTTGACCGTGCCGACATAGATCTTCCATGCGCATCACATATCCCTTCGATGTCACCGCTCCATGTGGTCGACTGGATAGCCTCGCTTGCCTACGAACGTGCCTACGCCAAGGCCGAGAGACTCACGGAGACGCTCCATACTCTGGCGGGCGACTGGGAACAAGCCCTCTACATCACTCTGGCGCGTGCCCTTGGCTTCGGCAAGAACGCGGAGCCGATGGAACGTCTGGCACGTTCGCTCCCCCTGCAGTTCCTGCGTAAGCACTCCGATTCGCTCACTGCCATGGAAGCCTTGTTTCTCGGACAGGCCGGATTTCTGGACACAGCCCCGGCCGACAGATATGTGGAACACATGAGACGCGAGTATGCATTCCTGTCACATAAATTCTCACTCCATGCCCCGCAGGGACTGGGGTGGAAGACCGGACGAATGCGCCCGCAGAATCTCCCTTACCGCCGTGTGGCCATGCTGGCACAGACCGTGGCCGATGACTTCAGGATGGTGCGGAGACTACTGGACATGGAATCGCCGGCAGAGGCGGTGGAATACTTCAGGCGACCGCTCAAAGGGTATTGGGCCGACCGCATGACGTTTGGCGATGAGCCGTCGGGACGTCCGGCCGAGTCCATGAGCAAAGCCTCGGCCTCGGTGATGACAATAAATGTGGCCGTACCGCTCTTCATAGCCTACGGCATGGCCCACAATGACGATGAATATATAGAAAAAGGGTTCGGCTGGCTCCATGAGCTCCCTGCCGAGAGCAATTCTGTGGTGAGCATGTTCACACAAGCCGGGCTGACATGCCGGGACGCCTTCACATCACAAGCGCTCATACAGTTGCGCCGCGCCTACTGCGAATGCCGCCGGTGCCTGTACTGCCGTCTGGGCCACAGGTTGCTGGCCGCGAAGGCCCTGCGCCGCCCTTAGTGGGCAAAGGATACTATGAGCCAGGTGGATATGCCCATATAGATGAGCATGCCTATGATATCGTTGGTGATGGAGATGAACGGGCCTGTGGCGAGTGCCGGGTCTATCTTGAGCTTCTCGAGCGTCAGCGGGACAAAGGTGCCGAAAACGGATGCAAACATCACCACACAGAAGAGCGATATGCTCACAGCGAACGTCGTGACCTGATGTCCATCGCCGATGGTGAAGAAGTTGTAGAGAAACACCAGCAGCGCTATGATCGAGCCGTTGAGCAGACCCACGCCAAGCTCCTTGATGAGCTGCCTGGCAGACTTGGAAATGTCAAGCGAGCCATTGGCAAGGCCCTGCACCACGATGGCCGATGACTGTGTACCGACATTTCCACCCGTACCACCGATCAGGGGTATAAATAGCGCGAGTGCCGGATCGACTACAAATCCACCTTCAAACTTGCCGAGAATGAATGAATTGCACAGACCGCCTATCATGCCTATCAGAAGCCACGGCAGGCGTGCCTTGGTCTGGGCGAAGAGTTTGTCGTCGCTCTCCACATCGCCCGACAGACCGGATGCGAGCTGATAGTCACGCTCGGACGAGTCGCGCACCTTATCCATCACATCGTCGACGGTGATTCGACCGAGCAGACGTCCTATGGAGTCGACCACGGGCATGGCCACGAGGTCATACTTTTCAAAGTCGAGCGCCACTTCATCGATCGGGGTCTCGGCCCTCACAGACACGGGATCGCTCTCCATGACATGCTTGATCTTCGACACAGACGGGTGTGTGATAAGCTTCTTGAGCGGAAGAGTGCCGCGCAGACGGTCCTCATTGTCCACTACGTACACATAATAAACCTCATCCATATCCTCGGCCTGCATACGCATCTGCTTGATGCACTCGGGCATTGACCAGTTCTCGTTGACCACAATCATCTCGGTGCCCATGAGACCACCGGCCGTGTCCTCGTCATATTTAAGCAGGTCAATGATATCGCCGGCCTGCTCCACATCGTCGATATGGGAGAGGATCTTGTCGCGTTCCTCCTCATCGAGCTCCTGGATTATATCAACGGCATCGTCGGTATCGAGGTGCTCTATCTGCTTGGCGATATCCTCGGCATCCATCTTGGAGAGCAGACGCGCGCGGTCATCCTCGTCAAGCTCCATGAGCACATCGGCCTGAGCCTCTTCGTCGAGAAGCCGGAAGAGATACTCCGCCTCCTCGATGTCGAGATCCTGATACAGCTCGGCGATGTCGGCCGGATGGAGATCGGCTATCTCCTCGCGGGCGGCATTGTCGGCATGATCCCCGATGATCTTGCGGAGATGATCCAGATATTCGGGTGTAAACTCTTTCATCAGGCCTGAGGTTTGAGCATGAGGGTCAATTCAATGAACTGCTCCACCGAGAGCTGTTCGGGGCGCATGGCCATGAGTGGCGAATCGGGAACCGGCATATCGGGCGGGAAGAGTCCGCGCAGTGAGTTGCGGAGGGTCTTGCGCCGCTGTCCGAACGCGGTCTTCACCACAGTCTTGAAAAGCCTCTCGTCACATCCGAGCGAGGTCACGGCATTGCGCTTCATGATGATGACACCGCTCTTTACCTTTGGCGGCGGATTGAACACATGCTCGTCAACCGTGAACAGATACTCCACATCGTACCATGCCTGCAGAAGCACACTAAGTATTCCGCGGGCTTTGGTGCCCGGAGGTGCGGCAAGACGCTCGGCCACCTCTTTCTGGAGCATTCCGGAGCATACGGTCACACGATCGCGGTAGTCAAGTACATGGAAGAATATCTGCGATGATATATTGTAGGGATAGTTGCCTATCACCGCTATCTCCGGAGCCGACGGAAAGATACCGTTGAGGTCAAGCTTTAGAAAATCGGCGTCGAGTATCCGCCCGGCCAGTTCGGGATAATTGTAACGGAGATACTCGATGCTCTCGCCATCGATCTCTGCCACCTTCACATCCCTGCCTGCCGATATCAGATACTTTGTGAGCACCCCCATGCCGGGACCTACCTCGAGCACGGGGAGCGACGGACACACGTCAAGCGTCGCCGCTATTCGCGCCGCCACATCCTCATCAGTGAGAAAATGCTGCCCGAGGGCCTTCTTGGGTTTTACCGCACCCGAACGTGACGGGCGCATCTCTGATGCCGTTTTCTTGCTTTTCATCAGGACAAAATTACAACAATTCCACCGAATATCCTACGGCACTGTCCAAAAAACGACATTCTGCTCAGCGACATTATCGCATCCCGACGGGGTGAAAGTGATGTTAACTTTGCAGAAAAAAACGTATGAAGAAAGCTAAATAGGACATGCCGCTGTCAAAGCGTGCTTATGAAAGGATCAAGGAAAAGGCCATGATTGGTGTGAGGACACCGCCATACGCCGCTCTCGCGAAGCCCGGGAACGTGCCGCCGCACGCCGCAAGGCCAAAGAGGCCGAGGTCAATGAGCCCGTGGAGCAACCCGTTGACGAACCGGCACAAACCCTCCACACTGCTACTGAGGATGGCGGTGTGTCAAAATATAGAAGGATACAAAAAGACAAAGAAAGGACAAAAGGGACAAAAGTAATTAATTATCTGTATAATAATTAATTACTTTTGTCCCTTTTGTCCTTTCTTTGTCTTTTTGTATCTTTCTATCAATTAAGACAGAGCCATATCACTCTACGGTGACTGACTTGGCGAGATTGCGCGGCTGATCCACATCCTTGCCCTTGTTGACGGCAATGTAGTAGGCCAGCAGCTGGAGGGGTATGGAGGCCACGAGCGGTGTGAGACACTCGGGCACCGAGGGGATCTCGATACAATAGTCGGCAATATCGTTCATGGCAGTGTTGCCCTTCGACACGATGGCCACTACGGCTCCGCCACGGCTCTTCACCTGCTGCACGTTGGAGATGATCTTGTCGTAGAGCGAATCGCTCGGAGCGATGATCACACTGGGCATCTCATGGTCGATGAGCGCGATGGGGCCATGCTTCATCTCGGCTGCGGGATAGCCTTCGGCGTGGATATAGGATATCTCCTTGAGCTTGAGCGCACCCTCGAGCGCGGTGGGATAGTTGTAGCCGCGGCCGAGATAGAGGAAGTTGTGGGCATAGGTGAATATGCGCGAGAGTGTCTGCACCTCGGCGTCGCACTTGAGCGTCTCCTCGATCGTGGCGGGGATGGCTTTGAGTGCGGTGGCCACCTCACGCACCTTCTCAGCGTCGATCACTCCGCGGAGCTGGCCGAGGGCGAGGGCAAGAAGAGTGAGCACTGTCACCTGTCCGGTAAATGCCTTGGTGGAGGCCACGCCTATCTCGGGGCCGACATGGATGTAGGTGCCGGCGTCGGTATTACGGGGAATGGAAGCGCCCACCACATTGCACACGCCATACACAAACGCGCCTTTCTCCTTGGCTATCTGTATGGCTGCGAGCGTATCGGCGGTCTCGCCCGACTGCGATATGGATATCACCACATCCTTGGGACCGAGCACGGGGTTGCCGTAGCGGAACTCGGAGGCATATTCCACCTCAACGGGCACACGGCAGAAGTCCTGGATGAGACGCTTGCCTATGAGGGCCGCATGCCACGATGTGCCGCATGCCACGAGGGTGATGCGCTCGCATTCGAGGAACTTGTCCTTGTTGAGTTCCACTCCCGAAAGGACCACACGCGCACCATCGTCGGTGATACGTCCGCGCAGACAGTCACGCAGCGTGGCGGGCTGCTCGAAGATCTCCTTGAGCATGAATGTGTCATAGCCACCCTTCTCGAGCTGGGCAAGCGATAGTTTGAGTTTCTGGATATCTATCTTTGAAGGCTCATTGCTGTCGAGCGACATGATACTCAGGGGCTCGCCGCGCTTTATCACAGCGATTTCATTGTCTTTGAGATATATCACCCGGTCGGTATAGCCGATGATAGGGGTTGCGTCGGAAGCGATGAAAGTCTCGTTCTCACCCACACCGATCACCAGAGGCGATGCCTTGCGTGCGGCGATCAGAGTATCGGGATCGCCCTTCTCTATCACAGCGATAGCATAGGCACCCTCCACCTGGAGAAGAGCCTCGCGGACAGCCTCGAAAAGCGAGCACTTCGTGGTGTCCTTGATATACTGTATGAGCTGGACCAACACCTCGGTATCGGTCTCACTTCTGAAGGTATAACCATGATCCGTGAGCGCCTTCTTGAGCACGGCATAGTTCTCGATGGTACCGTTGTGCACCAGCGCGATCTCACCGGTCTGCGATACATGGGGATGGGCATTGGTATCGGTAGGCTCACCGTGGGTGGCCCAGCGGGTGTGCGAGATACCGATGGTGCCGTTGGTGTTGCCCATTGCGGCCACGCTTTCAAGATTCGCCACTTTTCCGTGGGCTTTATGGACGTTAAGACAACCGTCAGTGTCAACAAGCGCTACTCCGGCACTGTCGTAGCCTCGGTATTCAAGACGTTTGAGGCCCTGAATAAGAATATCGTATGCTCCCTGGGAGCCGATATAACCTACAATTCCACACATATAATTGGGAGAAGATGGTATTTATTTTAATTAAACAATAGAGGATGGCGACACGCCTCAGCCGACGGGACGCCACTGGGCAAAAAATCAGGTTGCCACCGCTTGCGCGGGGCGGGTACAAAGGTACGAATATTTATCCTATTTTCCTAATATACCCCTGTTTTCGCTCACTCCATTAACTTGCGGTAGCGGCGGCGGGTGGGTTCCTTGCCGTCGTTGTGGGCACGTTTGTAATCCTCGTAGTCGGAATAGGAGCCCTCGTAGAACACCACATTGCCATCTCCCTCAAACGAGAGTATGTGTGTGCATATGCGGTCGAGGAACCATCGGTCGTGGCTCACTACCACCGCACACCCTGCAAAATCATCGAGACCCTCCTCAAGGGCGCGGAGCGTATTGACGTCAATATCGTTGGTAGGCTCGTCGAGCAGGAGCACATTGCCCTCCTCTTTCAGAGCCATGGCCAGATGCAAACGGTTGCGCTCACCGCCCGAGAGCACGGCTATCTTCTTCTCCTGATCGGCACCGGTGAAATTGAACCGCGACAGGTAGGCGCGGGCGTTGACGTCGCGGCCTCCCATACGGAAACTCTCCACACCCTGCGAGATAACCTCGTAGACGCTCTTCTCAGGAAGCAGGTCGTGGTGGGTCTGGTCAACGTAGGCTATCTTGACGGTCTCGCCCACCTCGAATGTTCCGGCATCGGGAGTCTCCTGACCCATGATGAGGCGGAACAGTGTGGTCTTGCCGGCACCGTTGGGACCTATGACGCCCACAATGCCTCCCTGCGGAAGCGAGAATGACAGATCCTTGAAGAGCTGCTTCTTGCCGAAAGCCTTGGAGAAGTCATGCACGTCGATTACCTTGGCGCCGAGACGCGGACCGTTGGGGATGAAGATCTCGAGGCGTTCCTCTTTCTCCTTTTGGTCCTCGTTGAGCAGACGGTCGTAGCTCGACAGACGAGCCTTGCCCTTGGCCTGACGGGCCTTGGGAGCCATGCGCACCCATTCGAGCTCGCGCTCGAGGGTCTTGCGGCGCTTGGATGCCTGCTTCTCCTCCTGAGCCATGCGCTTTGTCTTCTGGTCGAGCCACGATGAGTAGTTGCCCTTCCAGGGTATACCCTCGCCGCGGTCGAGCTCGAGTATCCAGCCTGCCACGTGGTCAAGGAAGTAACGGTCATGGGTGATGGCTATCACCGTGCCGGGATACTGCTGGAGATGCTGTTCGAGCCAGTCGATGCTCTCGGCGTCGAGGTGGTTGGTAGGCTCGTCGAGCAGGAGGATGTCGGGCTGCTGGAGCAACAGGCGGCAGAGTGCCACACGGCGGCGCTCGCCACCCGAGAGTGTGGTGACGGGCTGATCGTCAGGCGGACACTGCAAGGCATCCATGGCACGCTCGAGCTTGGAGTCGATATTCCATGCATCGGCGGCGTCGAGCTTGTCCTGAAGCTCGGCCTGACGGGCCAGAAGTGCGTCCATCTTGTCGGGATCCTCAAGGACGTCGGGATCGCCGAACGACTCGTTCACCTTGTCAAACTCGGCCAGAAGATCCATGATGGGCTGCACGCCCTCGCGCACCACCTCAATGACAGTCTTGGCCGGATCCAGCTGCGGATCCTGCTCAAGATATCCCACGGAGTAGCCGGGGGAGAATACAACCTCGCCCTGATAGCTCTTGTCGATACCGGCGATAATCTTCAGCAGGGAAGACTTACCCGAACCGTTGAGACCTATGATGCCGATCTTGGCGCCATAGAAGAAGGAGAGATAGATGTTCTTCAGAACTTGCTTCTGCGGTGGATAGGTCTTGGAGACGCCCACCATTGAGAATATTACTTTCTTGTCGTCAGCCATATGTGTGGTGATGATTATTTCTTTTTAGGTGCGTATTTTGCAGGATAGTCACAGCGGATACGTCCGGTGATGATGCCGTTGAGCTTGCTCTTGATGAGCTGGCGGCGGATCATGGAGATATGGTCGATATAGAGCTTGCCCTCAAGATGGTCGCACTCGTGCTGCACTATGCGGGCCAGAAAACCGGATATCTCCTCCTCGTGGGGCTCGAGATTCTCGTCCAGCCACTTCAGGCGGATATGCTCCACCCTGCTCACGTTCTCGGACAGGCCGGGGAGACTGAGACACCCCTCCGGACGGGTCACGGGATCGCCGTCAAGGATCTCGATGACAGGGTTGATGAGTGTGAACTTGCGTCCGGCGCATTCAGGGAATGTATCGGACACCGGATCGGCGTCGATGACCACGATGCGGTCGTTGCGACCTATCTGCGGAGCCGCAAGGCCCACGCCTTCGCTCGCATACATCGTCTCATACATGTTTGCTACCAGCTCTTTGAGTCCCTCATAGTCAGCGGGGACGGCTATGCTCTCCTTGCGGAGCACGGGATGTCCGTAGAGATAGACCGGAAGTCTCATATGTTGTGAATATCGTCTATAATGGTATTGTTAAATTATCGTTCTGTATGGAGTCCAGATATGAATTGAGTATTATGACAGCTGCCATCCTGTCTATGGCCGCTTTGTCCTGACGCCCTTTTTTCCTGACTCCGGCATCGATCATGGCGCGGTGGGCAAGCGTGGATGTGAAACGCTCGTCCCACATTGTGATCTTCATATCGGGAGGGAGCTCCTTGCGCAGACGCGCTATGGCAGGGGTGATATAACGCATTGATTCGGAAGGCTCGCCCGACATTGTGGTTGGCAGTCCCACTATTATCTCATCGACCTGTTCACGGGCCATATAGTCCCTCACAAAGGCATTGAGTCCGGCTGAGGGGACCGTGGCAAGAGCCGTGGCCACGATGCGCAAAGGATCGGTCACGGCTATACCGCAACGCTTGCGTCCGTAATCTATGGCGAGAAGTCGTCCCATAAGGAATGCAAAGTTACACATTTTTAGGCAGTTTCCGAACGACTGATATAAAAAATTTGCACGTGCGCGAAAAAGTCACTATCTTTGCATCGGTTTTAAGCACCACTCGGGGCGTAGCGCAGTCCGGTAGCGCACCTGGTTTGGGACCAGGTGGTCGCAGGTTCGAATCCTGTCACCCCGACCATCCCCCATCCTTCATTCAATCCACACCATTGACAGAAGGGCGGAGAAAGGACAAAAAAGAGACAAAAGATGATTAATTGTCATGCTGATAATTAAATTCTTCTGTCTCTTTTTTTGTCCTTTCTTCGGCTTTATCCTTCCGTGGTCAGTTCATGGACTGCATCTCCACAAGGCGGGTGTAGTAGCCGTCGAGGGCCAGAAGCTCCTCGTGGGTGCCGCGCTCCACTATGCGGCCCTCGTGGAGCACACATATCTGGGAGGCGTTGCGGATTGTGGAGAGGCGGTGGGCTATGACGAGCGTGGTGCGGTTCTTCATCAGGCGCTCGAGGGCCTCCTGCACCAGCTTCTCACTCTCACTGTCGAGAGCAGACGTGGCCTCATCGAGTATCAGCACGGGAGGATTCTTGAGGATAGCACGGGCTATGGAGAGCCTCTGACGCTGACCGCCGGACAGACGGCATCCCCGGTCACCGATACAGGTATTGTAGCCATTCTCCGTCGCCATGATGAACTCATGGGCATTTGCTATCTTGGCTGCCTCGATGACCTGATCCATGGTGGCATGTTCCACGCCGAAGGCGATGTTGTTGAATATCGTATCGTTGAAGAGTATGGCCTCCTGATTGACATTGCCCATGAGCGAGCGCAGATCCCTGACACGCAGCGAGCGCAGATCATGGCCATCGATGGTGATGGACCCCTTGTCTATGTCGTAGAAACGAGGCACAAGGTCGGCAAGTGTTGACTTGCCGCTGCCGCTCTGGCCCACAAGAGCCACCGTCTCGCCGGGACGTATGGTCAGGTCGATATCACTCACCACCGGTTGTTCGGGGTCATATCCGAAGGTTACGTCCTTGTAGACGATCTCACCCTTCAGACGGTCTATCGTCTCGGGATTCTCGGGATCGGTGATGGGATTGACAGCATCAAGAAGCGCATCCACACGCTGCATGGAGGCGAGACCTTTCTGTATATTGTAGGCGGCTTTGGAGAGATCCTTGGCGGGATTGATGATCGAGTAGAAGATCACCATGTAGTAGATGAACGATGCTGCGTTCATGGACGATGTGCCGGAGAGGATGAGCGTGCCTCCGAATACGAGCACCACAGCGATGGTAGCCGTGCCGAGCAATTCGCTCATAGGATGCGCCAGAGACTGACGCCGTTGCACAGAGCGGGTTATGCGGTAGAACTTCTGATTTCCCTCATGGAAGCGGTCCACGACCTTACCCTCGGCATTGAAGGCCTTGATGATGCGCAGGCCGCCGAGAGTCTCCTCTATATAGCTCATCAGCACACCCCACTGCTGCTGACCCTGCAGCGACTTGCGCTTGAGGCGCTTGCCCACACGTCCCATCACCATTCCGGCTATGGGGAGGAGCACCAGCACGAACAGGGTAAGCTGCCAGGATATGACTATCATCATGGTGAGGCAGACTATTATCATGATGGGATCCTTGAAGAGCATCTCGAGCGAGGCCATGATGGAATTCTCGATCTCGGCCACGTCGCCAGTCATGCGGGCCATCACATCACCTTTGCGTTCGGATGTGAAGTATGATATGGGGAGGGTGACGATCTTGTCATAGACGAAGTTGCGTATATCCCTTACTATACCGGCACGCATCGGTATGACGAAGTAGTTGCTCAGATATGTGGCTCCTGTCTTCAGCGCGGTCATTATCACAAGGAGCACGGCGAGTGCGGCGAGTGTGCCTACAGGGCCCCAGTTGAAAATGCACTCCTGTGTGGCCCAGTAGAAATTGTTTATAGCCACATCCTTCAGAGATCCGCTCCCTATAGGCATGAATACATAGGTGGCCTCCTTGATTTTGAAAAGCATCTCAAGGATAGGTATGATGAGTGCGAACGAAAACAGGGTCAGGAACGCTGCCAGAAAATTGAAGAGGATGCTGAGTACGAGATATTTCCTATACGGAGGCACGAATCTCGTCAACAGGTGCCAGAAGTCTTTCATAAAATCTGCAATAGAGGCGCATATGCATTTTCAGCCTGCGTCGACCGTGAGGGTCAGCGCAGGCCGATATATGGGTCAATACGTTGGATTGATGTTCCGTTGTTACTTATTCAGCAGTCTCGGCTGCGGCAGGTGCTGCAGGAGCATCGGCAGCGGGAGCCTCAGGGGCTGCGGCGGGCGCTGCGGCAGGTGCGGGAGTATTGAAGTCAGCGGGCACATTCTGCTCAGTGGCCACGGGGGCATTCACACGCGAGTGGTTGGCGTTGATGGCCTTGGGCATGCAGAAAGTGGAGAGGATGGCGAGAAGGCAGATGATGCCTGCGAGTGACCATGTGAGCTTCTCGATGAAGCTGTTGGTGCGGCGCACACCCATGATCTGGTTGCTGCCGGCGAATGTGGACGAAAGACCACCACCTTTGGATTTCTGTACAAGAACCACGCAGATGAGAAGCACGGCGCAGATGAGGGTGAGGATTATAAGTACAACGTACATATATAAAGTATGCTTAAATGATTGATTATTAACGTTCAATTATCCTTGCGGCATTCGCGGGCGAGCATAAGCTTGCGCAAAAACCGCAATTGGTCTGCAAAGTAAGCACTTTTTTTTGGATTATTCAAACTTAGAGTGTGAATAATTTCAAAAGCTTTGTCATAGCGCTTCTGCCTGATATATATTTTGGCCAGGCTCTCGGTAAGCGACGTGTCGGCCGGCGCAGGCGTCGCGGCTACCTCGCGGATGACGGGGCCAGGTGCGGCAGGAGCTTCGTGCGACCCGGCGGCAGCCTCGTCAACCGGGGCATCGGACGCATCGGGAGCGAGAATCCGCGAGCCATCCTTGTGTCCGAGTATAAAGGCGTTGATCAATGCATCGTTCGAAGTGTCCGACGGATCGACGGGTTCGGGTATGCTCTCCTCCTCTTCCATGGACAGGAGGGTGGAATAGTCGGGGGTGGGATTGAATATCAGCCTTTCCAACAGAGCATCCTCGGCCGGATCGGAGTGGCCATAGGTGTTGAGAAAGGTCGTGATGACATCATCCGTAGTCACCTCACGCGGCCGGACAGGGGGATAGAATGAAGCATATTCGCTGCATGCGGGATCGCTCAGCATCACGAGAGTGGCGGCATCAGGGGCATTGAGGGCTATACGCGAGAGCAACATGGTCTTCTCCGCTTCGGTGAGCGTCTCGCCACCACGTTGCAACATCATGACTGCCGGGAGGGTAAAAAACGGATATTCACTGCCCAGAGCCTCTACGTCGGCCATCGTCACGGGCAGCGATGTGTCCGTGAGAGCATGGGCAAGATCTGTGAGTGCCTGATTCATGGTGCAGTAGATTTTTCTCTATGTGCGGTGGTGGAGGTGAGGATTTTACCAGTCGCCGAGAGTGGCGTTGAATATGAGATCGACAAGCTCCTTCGAGATCTCGCTACACAGCTGATCCTGGACATCGGTAAGCATCTCGGATGAGTCGAAGTCACGGTAAGCGCTGAATGTCTGGTCGATATCCTTCCCTTCTTGCTTGTTGTCGGTATATTTCACCCTCACCTGGATGGTGAGTCGTGTGCGCGAGGCATAGGCGTTTTCCGTAACCGCCTGTGGCGAGAGGGCGTAGCCTGTTATCTCACCCTCCATCTGGAGGTCACCTCCGGAATCGACAGTGCGCAGTCGGGTATTGCGCGTTATATAGTCGAGCAATTCATTCTCAAAAGTCTGCTGCAGAGGCGGGTATACCAAAGACGCCCGTATCGGGAACTGCGATACGTAGATGGTCTTGTAGACATCATAGTCAATGGACGCGCCGTTGAGCTTATAGCTGATGCATCCCGGCAGCATGAGCATCGGGAGGAGCATGAACAGGATACGGACGTGTGACAATATGGTTTTCATCACCACAAAGTTACATGATTCTTGACAAACCGCCAAAAAATTAGTATCTTTGCAAGCTTATAAATAAGCAGCCGGGACAAGCAGCCCACATATACTCTCCCCTTACCAATCATACAGACGAAATATGTTTCAATCTCCTTACCGCCGCGGCGCCGACGACGGCTTCATATTCGGCCTCTATCTCACGGCGATGTTCCTCGCCTCCATTTTTTCGGGAGCCGCCCCTCTGCTCTCGCTGGTGTCGCTGGCCCTCATGGCCGGTGTTCCCGGAGTCATCTACATGTTCATGAAGCGCTATGACCGCCGCACAGGCATGACAGCCTCATTTCCCATGTTCTGGATGCAGGGGGTGATGATATTCTTCTGCGGCATGCTGATAGCCGGCACCGTCCTGGTGGTATACATGAAATGGCTCTCGCCCGACTTTGTGCTCAGACAGCTCCAGTCTGTCGCCGCCATGAAGGGATCCATACCGGGATCGGTAATGGACGATGCCGCCTCGGTGGCATCGAGCATGATCGAGAATAATTTTATCCCGACACCAATAGCCATAGTGACCGAGCTGATAATGCTCGCCATAGTCACCGGCTCGATACTTTCTATTATACTGGGTGCGATCCTGACCCTGCGCCGCCGCGCCACAAGGCCTCTGTCTCCCCAGAAATGACAAGCAAACCAATCAGATGGACATTTCAATAGTCATACCTCTGTTCAACGAAGAGGAGTCACTCCCCGAGCTCGCCGCATGGATCGAGCGGGTGATGAAAGAGCACGATTTCTCATATGAGATAATATTTGTGGATGACGGGTCGACGGACTCGTCATGGAAAGTGATCCACGAGCTCTCGGCCAAGAATCCGGCTATCCATGGCGTATCCTTCAGGCGCAATTATGGCAAGAGTCCTGCGCTCAACACAGGTTTCGCCATGGCTCAGGGAGATGTGGTGATCACCATGGACGCCGACCTCCAGGACTCGCCCGACGAGATCCCGGAACTCTACCGCATGATAGTGCGCGATGGCAACGACCTCGTGTCGGGATGGAAAAAGAAGCGCTACGATCCGCTCTCCAAGACCATCCCCACCAAGCTCTTCAATGCCACAGCCCGCAAGGTGAGCGGCATCAAGAACCTCCACGACTTCAACTGCGGACTGAAGGCATACCGCAATGAAGTGGTGAAGCACATAGAAGTGTACGGCGACATGCACCGCTACATACCCTATCTGGCCAAGAACGCCGGTTTCGGACGCATAGCCGAGAAGGTGGTGCAGCACAGGGCAAGGAAATATGGAGTCACGAAGTTCGGTCTTGACCGTTTTGTCAACGGATACCTCGACCTCGCCACTCTCTGGTTCACCGGCAAGTTCGGCGCCAAGCCTATGCATTTCTTCGGTCTGCTGGGTACACTGATGTTCGTGATAGGCTTCATCGCCGTGATGGTGGTGGGCTTCGGAAAGCTCTACAATATGTATCATGGCCATGCCTACACTCTCGTGACCGACTCTCCTTACTTCTTCCTCTCCCTCACCATGATGCTCCTTGGCACGATGCTATTCCTCACCGGATTCCTCGGCGAGCTTATAGTGCGCAACGCTCCGGGGCGCAACCATTATGAAGTGAAAGAAAAAATCTGACCAACACATGCAGGACAACAACGCATATCCCCAGCTATACAAACTGGCACTCGACAGGTTCTCGTGCCGCTCATATTCATCCGATCCCATAGAGAGGGACACCCTCATGGCCGTGCTCGATGTGGCCCGCCTCGCCCCATCGGCATGCAACCGCCAGCCCTGGCAGTTCATCATAGCCTCAACCGACGCCCAGCGTCAGGCCATACTCCGTGCCTACCCTCGGGAATGGGTGGCCACGGCTCCGGAATTCATAGTGGCGTGCGGACTTCACGATGAGGCATGGCACCGCCCACACGACGGCAAGGACCATACAGATATAGATGTGGCAATAGCAGTGGAGCATATATGTCTCGCCGCTACTGCCGTAGGCCTCGCCACATGCTGGATATGCCATTTCGACCCGAAGGTAATATCCGAAGAGTTCGGACTTCCCGAGGGCGTGGACCCGATAGCCATCATCCCCATAGGCTATCCCGCCGCAGGGACTGTGGCTCCGCTCAAAAACCGCAAGAAGCTTGACGAGATTGTGAAATGAGGCATCTTTTCTATATTCTGGCCTCGATTGCCGCAGCGCTGACTGTCATGACGGCTTGCAGCGCGGTGGGATGCACCGAGAACCGCAACTCCGTGCCACTGGCGGGATTCTATTCCATGCAGACGGAAGAGCCCATCACGGTTGACTCCATTGCCGTGGGTGGAGTGGGTGCCCCCGCCGACACTCTGCTGCTCAAACCGTCGGCAAGGGGATCGCAGGTATATCTCCCGTTCCGCTCCACAGCTCAGGAGACGGCTTTCTACATCCGTTACGAGCAGAAGGCGCTGAATTTCCCAGAGCTGTACGACACTCTGACGTTCACATACACCTCGGTGCCATATTTCGCGTCAGAGGATTGCGGCGCCATGTATCACTATAACATCACGTCACTGCAATATACCCGCCATCTCATTGACTCGGTGGGGATCACTGACTCGCTGATCAACAATCTCGATCTCGAGAAAATACGCATCTATTTCCGCACACAAGAAACTCCCGATGACAATGACAACGAACAGACTTCCGGCCAATGAGCGGGTCATCATCCGGAGGATAACCGCGATAATGCTGTCACTGCTGCTTGCCGTGGCAGCGGCCTCGGCACAAAGACGCGTCACACCGGTGAAACCCACCGAGCCGGGGCAGTCCGTGGTCGAGCCGGTCAAGGAGGAGATAGACCGCTCCCGGCTCAAGGAAACTATCGACGCCCAGGGCAACACCGTGCTCGTCGACACCGTGACCGGCAAGGAGTTCATCGACTCTGCCCTTCTCAAGGCTCCACCACGCATGGAGTACCCGCTGCTCCACGAGGTGGTGGCGGGTGTGAACCTATGGGATCCCGCCATGAGGATATTCGGGCAGAAATACGGTCTCGGCGACATATGGGCGGAGGTAAGTCTTCATAACAGATACTTCCCATTCATCGCCATAGGTATCTCCGACTGCAACGACACGCCACAGCTGATGAACTTCACGTTCAAAAGCCCCATGGCACCGTATTTCAAAATAGGCGCCTCCTACAACTTCTTCTATAATTCCAATCCTGACTACAAACTCCAGATGGGTCTGCGCTACGGTTTCAGTCACTATAAATGGAGTCTTACGGATGTGACCGTGGACGAGGGCTACTGGCAGGATCCCACCCACTACTCGCTGCCAGACCAGACCTCGACCGCAGGATATGTGGAAGTGACCCTGGGCCTGAAGGTAAAGATAGCAGGGCCACTCTCGCTGGGATGGAATGTAGTATACCACTCCATACTCCATGAAAGCGCCGCCCCTTACGGCAAACCGATGTACATACCCGGCTACGGCAAGCGGTCGTCGGCCATCACAGCCAACTTCTCTATCATCTATACTCTCCCGCTGAACAAAAGGACAACCACGGAGGTTGAAAAAGAAAAAGCCAATGATTGAGCGAATAGTCATAATAGACAATGTTGATCCCGTGAGCTTCTACGGCGTCAACAACAGCAATATACAGCTCATACGCAATCTGTTTCCCAAACTGCGGATGGCGGCCAGGGGATCGGTCATCAAGGTGATAGGCGATGATGCCGAGACCGCCGAGTTCGAGCGCAAGATCAAGGAGCTCGAGGAGTACTGTATCAAGTTCAACAAGCTCACCGAGGATGTGATACTCGACATCGTAAAAGGAAAAACCCCTGCCGAACCCCATCACGATGACGTGATAATCTACGGTATAAACGGCAAACCGATATCACCGCGCAACGCCAATCAGGAGAAACTTGTCAGGGCTTTCCGAGAGAATGACCTCACATTCGCCCTCGGCCCGGCGGGCACCGGCAAGACCTACATAGCCATCGCCCTGGCTGTGAAGGCTCTGAAGAACCGTGAGGTAAGAAAGATCATACTCTCGCGTCCGGCCGTGGAGGCCGGCGAGAAACTCGGCTTCCTGCCCGGCGACATGAAGGATAAGATCGACCCGTATCTCCAGCCACTCTACGATGCTCTCGAGGATATGATCCCCGCCGTAAAGCTCAAAGAGTACATGGAGTCGAACGTAATACAGATAGCGCCGCTGGCCTTCATGCGCGGACGCACGCTCAACGATGCCGTCATAGTGCTCGACGAGGCACAGAACACCACTGTCCACCAGATCAAGATGTTCCTCACACGTCTGGGCATGAACGCAAAGATGATCATCACCGGCGATGCCACCCAGATCGACCTCCCGCGGTCGGTGTGCTCGGGACTGATCCAGGCACTGAAGGTGCTGCGCGACGTGCCCGGCATAGGGCGCGTGGAGTTCGGCAAGAAAGACATTGTGCGCCATGCCCTGGTGCAGCGCATAGTGGAGGCCTACGAACGGTTTGACAATTCCCCCGAAAAGGAGGCCGACAAACCGGCGGAAGAATCCTGAGTCCTTGCCTTTTCGACAATTAATCGCTATCTTTGCGGGGTAACCCATCTATCCACCCACCCGATAAAGATATGCTCATCAAGACTTATGGTGCCGCGGTGCAGGGCATCGACGCCATCACGGTGACCATCGAGGCCGTCGTTGACCAGGGCATGACCTTCTCAATGGTAGGCATGGCCGACACGGCTGTCAAGGAAAGCTACCAGAGAGTCATCTCGGCGGTCACGCAACGAGGCTATCAGTGGCCACGCCGGCGCATCGTGATCAATCTCTCTCCTGCCGATGTAAGAAAAGAGGGCGCAGCCTACGACCTGCCCATAGCAGTGGCCATCCTCACAGCATCCGAACAGGTGAAATGCGCCCGGCCGCTCGAGTCGATGATGATAATGGGCGAGCTTTCGCTCGATGGATCCGTACTCCCCATACGCGGCGCCCTGCCTATGGCCATAAAGGCCCGTGAACTCGGATTCAAATCCATGATAGTACCCCGGGAGAACGCCCACGAGGCCGCCGTAGTGAACAATCTCGATGTATATGGCGTGAGCTCACTGACCGAAGTGATGGAATTCATATCCGGACTGACCCAGCTCGACCCGGTGGTAGTGGACACAAGACGGGAATTTGCCATGGCTGCCGGGACTTTCGATGTTGACTTCTCCGAGGTAAAGGGTCAGGAGACCGTAAAAAGAGCATTCGAGGTGGCATGTGCCGGCGGTCACAATATTCTTCTGGTTGGCCCTCCGGGATCAGGCAAGTCAATGATGGCGAAACGCATCCCCACAATCCTCCCTCCACTGACTCTATCAGAGGCGCTCGAGACTACCAAGATACACTCCGTGGCCGGCAAGCTGAAAGGCGGGGCACGCCTCATGACCTCACGTCCATACCGGGCGCCACACCACACCATATCGCCGGTGGCTCTCGTGGGAGGCGGTTCCAATCCCCGCCCGGGTGAGATATCACTCGCTCATAACGGAGTGCTTTTCCTCGATGAATTTCCCGAGTTCTCGCGTCAGGTGCTTGAAGTGATGCGACAGCCACTTGAGGATCGCCATATATCAGTGTCACGCGCCAAGTATGCCATAGACTATCCCGCCGGTTTCATGCTCGTGGCAAGCATGAATCCATGTCCATGCGGCTATTATAATCATCCCACCAAGGAGTGTACATGTGCTCCGGGAGCTGTCAGAAGATATCTCAACCGCATATCCGGACCTCTGCTCGACCGCATAGACCTGCAGGTTGAGATATTCCCCGTTCCGTTCGAGGCTCTGTCATCATCGACTGCCGGCGAGAACAGCGAGACCATAAGGCAGCGAGTCATCAAGGCCCGCGAGATACAGGGCATACGCTTTGCCGCCGAACACGGCATACATTGCAATGCACAGATGAACCACCGTCTGCTCAATCTTCACGTCAGACCCGACGAGGCATCCACAACGTTGCTGCGCGACACCATGATACGTCTCGACATGAGCGCACGCGCCTATGACCGTATACTCAAGGTGTCACGCACCATAGCCGACCTTGACTACGCCTCCGATCCGTCCATCTCCGCCGAGCGTGCGGCCTCATCGCCTGTGCTCATCCATCATCTTCGCGAAGCCCTGGCATATCGCAATCTCGACCGTGGAAACTGGGGCGCCACAGCCGACAAGTCAACACCTTTCTAATCACCCTAACTCTTATGGCACGCAACCTTCTCGGGCGCTATGTATGGCTCATCGACACAATACGGCGCTATGGATCCATCACCCGTGAGAAACTCAACGAACTCTGGGTACTCTCACCCTATTCCGATGGTCAACCCATGCCGCGACGGACTTTCTACAATTACCGCAACGCCATCGAGGACCTATTCAACATCAACATCGAAGTAAATCCACACACCTACGAATACTCCATAGCCACTACCGGCCCGAGGAGCGAAGGCCTGACGGACTGGCTTCTCAACTCGGCAGCCATGAGCAATGTCCTATCGAACGTCTCCGAAGTGGCCGACCGCATTTTTCTCGAGGATGTTCCCTCGGCACGTACATACCTCTCCCAGGTCATCTCGGCACTCCGGGAAAGACATCCACTGCGCTTCACATACACACCCTATACACGCTCCACTCCCACCCACGGCGTAGTCATAGAACCCTACTTTCTGAAGATATTCCGTCAACGATGGTATATAACCGGGCGCAACACCGCCGACAAACGCATCAAGACCTATGCCCTCGACCGCATGGACAATGTCACCATCCTCGACAGCACATTTACCGAGAACACCGACTTCGATCTTGACGAATACGTACGCGATACATTCGGCATCATATTCTCGAGCGGCGAGCCTCACAATATCATACTCCGTGCCGATCACCGTCAGGCCAAATACTTCCGCACACTTCCTCTGCATACATCGCAGAGCGAGATCGTCAACGACGGATACTCCGACTTTCATCTGCGTCTGCGCCTCACGCCCGACTTCGTGAGTGAGATCGTATCGCTCGGCGACCGTGTGAAGGTCATAGCGCCGCCCGAACTCCGGGCCATGGTCATCGATATACACCGCAAGGCGCTGAGCCAATACGACGCATAGCGCAGCCTCCGGGCCATAAACCATACCGCCGGGATTGTCTCTGAGTGGACAGTCCCGGCGGCATGGCTTAGTAAACGTG
>CAJTJG010000027.1 GCA_910576785.1 uncultured Duncaniella sp. | reverse complement strand
CCATGTTGGGCCGGCGTCCGTATTCACCGGCAAACATAGCGTCTTTTGTATCTTTCTATCAATTATGACACAGCCTCCGGTTATTACACGGTCTAAGTCCGCACGGTCAGAACGCCACCGACTTCATGGTCAGTCCGGTGGTCTCCTGAAGGCCGAACAGAAGGTTCATGGTGTGCACGGCATTGCCCGCGGCCCCTTTCAGCAGATTGTCTATCACGGCTGTGATGAGGAGCTTGCCATCCACCTTGTCAAGATGGATGATACACTTGTTGGTGTTCACCACATCCTTCAGATCGGGTATCTTGGAGGTGATGAATGTGAAATTGTGGTCGTCGAAATACTCCTGATATATCTTTATCACCTCGGTGAGCTCAAGCGGGCAGTCGAGATAGGTCACGGCCATGATGCCGCGCGAGAACGGACCGCGCATGGGCACCATGTGCAGCTTTGACCTGAAACTCTGCTGCATGGCCTTGAGCGTCTGCACAATCTCAGCCTCCTGAGTGTGGCGGAAGGGACGGTATACCACCACATTGTCGTTGCGCCATGCATAGTGGGTGGTGGGGCGGCGTTCGGCACCCTCGCTTGTAGCCCCTGTCAACACAGTGGTGTGTATGTCGGAGTTGAGCAGCAGGTTCTTGGCCAGCGGTATGAGCGAGAGTTCAACCACCATGGCCAGACATCCGGGATTGGCCACACGGCTGGCACCGCGCACCATAGGCTTGCGGTTGAGCTCTGACAGGCCGTAGACGAAGTCATTGCCCTCGGCGGCTATACGGTAGTCCCTTGACAGGTCTATGATCTTCAGTTTCTCCGGGATAGTGTTCTGTTCGAGAAACTCGCGCGTCTTCCCGGCCGGGCGGCAGCAGAACAGCACGTCTATGCCATTGAGATCTATGGACGAGGTGAAATTCATGTCCACCTCGCCATGGAGTCCCTGATGCACATCAACGATGCGCTGTCCGGCCACTGTGCGCGAATGCACCCATTTGAGTTCGACGTCGGGATGGTTAATGAGTATCCTCACCAACTCGCCCGCGGCATAACCCGATCCCCCTATGATACCGGCCTTGATCATTGCGCCGGAGGGATTTGGATACGCTGCACGCCCAGACTGATGCGGCGCACGGTCTCCTCAAGGCCGAGGAGCTCGGTGATGTCGAATATGTGCGGACCCTTGCACTCGCCCACGAGGCATAGACGGAATGCGTTCATGACATTGCCGAGATGGTAGCCCTTCTCGGCCACCCATGCGAGCACAGGAGGCTCGGCTTCGGCGCTCTTGAAGGAAGTGAGGTTCTCGAGCACGTTGATGAGCTCCTCCATGATGGCGGGAGTGTCCTCCTTCCAGCGCTTGCGGATATCCTTTTCGGCATACGTCTCAGGCGCCACAAAGAAGAATTTGGCCTGGTCCCAGAGGTCGGCCACAAAGTTGATACGCCCCTTGACGAGCGAAACGACACGTGTGATGTATTCATCGCCAAACTCCTCGGGATCCACTCCGTGGGCCTTGAGCACGGGCTTGAACAGCTCGGCTATCCTTGCGTCGGGCGTCTTCTGGAGATATTCGTGGTTGAACCAACGGCCCTTCTCGTAGGCAAACTTGGCGCCCGAGCGCGAGCAGTGGTCGAAAGAGAACTTGCTGACAAGCTCCTCCATGTCCATGATCTCGGTGTCATCACCGGGGTTCCAGCCGAGGAGCGCGAGGAAGTTGATCACAGCCTCGGGCAGATAGCCCGACTCGCGGTAGCCGCTCGACACGGCTCCGGTCTTGGGATCGTGCCACTCGAGGGGGAACACGGGGAAACCGAGGCGGTCGCCGTCGCGCTTGGAGAGCTTACCCTTGCCGTCGGGCTTGAGCAGAAGAGGCAGGTGGACGAAGTCCGGACGAGTATCAGCCCAACCGAATGCCTCGTAGAGAAGCACATGGAGGGGAGCGGAGGGGAGCCACTCCTCACCGCGTATCACATGGGTCACTTCCATGAGATGATCGTCCACGATGTTGGCCAGATGATATGTGGGAAGATCGTCGGCGCTCTTGTAGAGCACCTTATCATCGAGAATCGAAGAATTGATTGTCACCTTGCCGCGCAGAAGATCGTTGACCTCCACATCGCGTCCGGGCTCGATAAGGAAACGCACCACATAGGGGGTACCGGCCTCGATGAGAGCCTTCACCTCGTCGGCCGGCATGGAGAGGGAATTGCGCATGTTCAGGCGCGTGGATGCGTCGTACTGGAAGTTGGGCGTGGCGGCACGCGCGGCCTCGAGCTCGGCAGGGGTGTCAAACGCTATGTATGCTTTGCCGGCGTCGAGGAGCATCTTCACATGCTCGCGGTATATGTCGCGGCGCTCGCTCTGCTTATAGGGGCCATAGGCTCCGCCTTCGCGCACGCCCTCATCGATGCCGATGCCGAGCCATGCGAGGGCTTCGTTGATATACTCTTCGGCGCCGGGGACAAAACGCTGTGAGTCTGTGTCCTCGATGCGGAGTATCATGTCACCGCCATGACGGCGGGCGAAGAGATAATTGTAGAGAGCGGTGCGCACACCGCCTATGTGAAGTGGCCCGGTGGGGGAGGGGGCGAATCTCACTCTGACTTTACGGTCCATAGATTGCTGTGAAATATATAGGCCACAAAATTACTCAATTTTCACGGCTTATATAAATTCTTATAAAAAAAAGTTGTAAATTTGCCTTGTGAACCCACCCCTGCAAGAGAATGGAACAGTATAAGCGTCCCTACGTCCCCGAGCCGGCCATACGCAGGCTCCCGTGGTATCTGGCCTGTGTGAGCCGGCTCAGAGCCAAAGGGGTGGAGTATGTCTCATCCACAACCATCTCGAAGCAGCTCAATGTCGACGCCTCGCAGATAGCCAAGGATCTGAGCTACCTCAACATCAAAGGCAAGACCCGTATAGGCTATGAGGTGAAGCAGCTCGAGCAGGGCCTCGATGACTTCCTCGGCTTCGACCGTTGCCACAACGCCGTGATGCTCGGAGTGGGCAGTCTCGGGCGAGCGCTTATACTTGACTCCGGTCTGTCGAGATACGGCCTGGACATAGTGGCGGGGTTCGATGTCGACCCGTCGGTGATAGGTACCGACATAGGCGGCCTCCCCATATACGACATCTCCGAACTGGCCGCACGCCGCGAGGGCCTCGGCGCGGAGATAGCCATAATAGCTGTGCCGTTCGAGAGCGCTCCTGACGTGGCCGATCTGTGTGTCAAGGCCGGATTCAAGGCCTTGTGGAACTTCACGCCATTCCACTTCAAGACATCGCCCGAGATCACGATCGAGAACACTTCGATCTACGCACATCTCGCGGTGATGTACAACCGAATGCATTCACGATGAAAATAATCCGTGTGACCGAGGCCGGCGACAACACTCCGGCCATTGATTTCCTGCCCGACTCCACGCTGCTGCGGCGGGGATACCCGATGTTCTACCCCGACTTCGGGAGCGGATGGAGCATCGAGCCTTATCTGGCCGTGCGCCTGAGCCGCCTGGGCAAGGGTGTAAGCCTCAAATTCGCCACACGCTACTATGATGCCGTGGCTCCGGCCATACGTCTTATCCTCCCTGGCGCTCCAGCTGTCATGCAAGGAGCGCTCTCCGGCATGGACTTCTCGGTGAGCCATGGAGACTGGCGCACACCGGCCGAATATCTCGAGGCAGGGTCAATCACAATACAGGATGTAGAGATACCTCTACCCTCCTCTACCGAAGAGATCGACCGGATCATACCCCATGTGAGCCGCCTCACCACTATCAAGATGGGCGACATAGTACTCCTGCCCCTCGTGGCGCAGCCCATCCCTGTGGGCCCGCGCTCGAGGATAAAGGCCATGACCCCCGACGGAACGGAGGTCATGGATGTCAAGGTCGTGTGACCACTCGCGGGAACGCCGAGATGCGCAGACGCGCCGCGCCCATAGGGATGAGCGAGATCGGAGTATCTGTCGCCGACACGGCGGCATCGGCTCCAGGGAGCACATCGGTCATTCCGGTGGCGTCATATCCCCACGAGGGTATCTGGCGCCCTACGGCGCGGAACTCCAGCGGCACACTGCCGGGAGTAAAGGGGTAGTCATCGGAAGGCCAAGGCTTCCTCACCATCTCTATATCCACCGGACGGTCGGATCCGTCCACGGCAAGGGCATAGTTCCAGTCCGACCCCGGCCTGATGACATAGCAGGGCCAGAGCGAGGCATCCACACCATCCTGCCAGTGTGAATCATCCTGCACAAACTCACGGTCGCGGCTGTCGTGGGCCGTGAACACCTCATCAATCCTGAGCGAGAGTGTGAGAGGCCCGTAATTCACGCTGACACTATTACCGTTTCCGGCCCACACATCCGTATGCACCGACATGGGCATGTGCAGCCTCACCACATCGCCATCAGCCCATCGGCGATCTATCCTCACATATTTGCCCTGCGCTCCGCCGTCCAGATGCACAGCCTCACCATTGATGCTGACCTCAGGATCGCCTGACCACGAGGGTATGCGGAGATATAGCGGGAAAGCCACATCGGGGCCGGTAGTGGTGAGACGCAGCGTCACAGTCCCGTCAAAAGGATACTCTGTGGTCTGCGACAGTTTGATCATCTTTCCGTCGGCCACCTTGGCCGTGGTCTCGCTGGCGGCATAGAGCATGGCGGCAAGTCCGTTGTCGGCGGTGGACATGACAAGATGCTCGGCATAATATGGCCAACCCATACCGTGATTGTGCTGGCAGCAACGGCTGCTGAACGGACTCATCGAGAGCATGCCGCGGAGATTGTTGTCGATACTCGGGCCATGGAGCTTCTCATCGCTTATGGCCATGTTGGGCGAAGTGATATAGCGCAGGGCACGCATGTCGGGTGTCATTGATGCCGTGAAGGTGTTGAGAGCCACATTCTCGCAATGCTCGGCCCAGAACGGATCGCCGGTGATACCCATCATGATCTCATCACTCGCCATCTGCTCCACAAGCGCACATGTCTCGGCACCCTGACGTGGGTCGGAATACCCTTCGCGGGCATTCTCGTCGGCACCATACATGCCGCCCGGCACACTGCCGTAAAGCCTGCGCATGGTGGCATGATTGTCATAGGCACACCGCAGCATGGCAGGATCGCCTGAATAGAGATAGTACAGTGCCGGTTCGCGGAAACCCTGGGCAACGTTCACGCCGTGCCAGTTAGGCAGAGTGGAGGTAAGGGTCCAGTCGGAAGTGTTGCGGTGCAGCTTCTCTATGAGCGGGAGCACCGAGGTGTCGCCGGTGCGGTTATAGAGCCACAGCACGCTCCAGAGATTGTCGCCCCCGCGCTTTTCCTGCCACAAACCTTTGAGGAACTGACTGTCAGGCACCGTCTGCTCCCACTTGAAATAGCGGGTCATGGCTTCGATGACACGCGGATCGCCCGAATATTCGTGATAGGTCTGGAGCGCCCACAGCATCACCATCTGCGCCCACACCTCGGGGTTGCCGTTCTCATAGTTGCGCGGGCCGAGGAAGCCATCCTCACCGATATTGTCAAGTACGGCGTCGAACCACACTTGCGCTTCACGCTTCATCTCCTCGTCATCGAGTATGTAGGCCAGCGAACAATAGCCCCTAAGCCAGTAGGGCACTTCCTCCCAACCGTGATCACCCGTGGAGGAGAGCCACTGATTGTCCTTTTTGTCAAGCCATGCGCTCACACTCCCCAGATGCCCGTTGAGACCATCACGCTGACGCTCGAGCATAACCCTGAGCCATCCTCGGGGCTGAACGCTCCCCACCGGGAGCTTGACCAGAGGCACACTCTGCAACGGAGCGCGGAAAGATGTGTAGTTATCACTCATGCCGCTCACCGGACGCGGCACCACTGTCACATCCGCTGTCAGCGCGGACGCCGCTGCCGTCCACAATCCCAATCCGGCAACGGCAAGAAGCCGTCGTGCACTTGGTAGATTCATAATATCTGTTGTTTAAGGTGTCTTTTTTCTTTCGCAAAGATATAAATCCCAAATAATAAATTCCAAAAATTTCATATTAATATTTATTGAAAATCAACATATTAACCCATCGCTAATCCTGATTAACCATTACGCTAACCCAACAGTAATGGTACTTGCAGACGAATTAAGGAGAATCATCCGCCAAGTGAACGGTCATATTTGCCATTGTCCATAAAAAGTTGTATTTTTGCAGTCTGTTAACTCCATGTCTCACTAACCACACACACTCTTGGACACAGATCCTTTACCGGCCACAGATGCCCTGCTAAATTTACTTCAGATATTCCACGCCCCCCTTTTATCGGTAGCCCCGATGGGTGGCGCGCAGATAGTAGCCCTGACTCTCGCCGTGATGGCGCTGTTTGTCTCCGGCTTCGTCTCAGGCAGCGAGATAGCATTTTTCTCACTCACTCCGGCTCAGGAGGATGAGCTTGAAGAGAGCTCCAAGGGTGACGGTGTGCTCCGTCTGCTCCGATCGCCCGAACGTCTCCTTGCCACAATCCTGATAGCCAACAATCTGGTCAACGTCACCATAGTAGTCCTGTGCAACTTCGCTCTCGGCCCCGTGTTTGACGGCATGAGTCCGGTGTGGAGTTTCATACTTCAGACCGTCATACTCACATTCCTCATACTTCTCTTCGGCGAGATCCTGCCGAAACTGTATGCCAACTCCAACAATCTCAAGTGGGCACGCATGGCAGAGGCTCCGATGAATGCCGCCGTGAAGGTGTTCTATCCTCTGTCATCCATCCTTGTGAAAAGCTCCGTGATAGTCAACAAGGTTGTGACCAAGAAACCCACGGCCGTGACCGCCGATGACCTCTCGCAGGCTCTTGAGATAGCATCCGATGTGGATTCGTCGCAGAACAAGGAGATACTCGAGGGCATCCTCAAGTTTGGTGACACTACGGCCTCAGAGGTCATGACTCCGCGCGTGGACGTGACAGGTCTGGAATATGACACCCCTTTCAAGGATGTGATGAAGGTCGTGATCGACAGCGGATTCGCACGTCTGCCGGTATTCGACGGATCGATGGACAATATAAAAGGTGTACTCTATTCGCGCGACCTGCTGCCATACGTGGGCAAACCGGAGAATGATGACTTCGACTGGCGCAAGCTCATGCGCGAGCCTTACTATGTGCCCGAGTCAAGAATGATCGATGACCTGCTCGAGGACTTCCGCTCGCGCCGCGTGCACCTGGCCATTGTCATCGACGAATACGGCGGCACGCAGGGCATAGTGACTCTCGAGGATGTACTTGAGGAGATAGTAGGCGATATCGATGATGAATACGATGAGGAGGAGAAGACCTACCGCCGTCTGCCTGACGATACATATATATTCGACGGCAAAACCCTGCTCAATGACTTCTTCCGTATCACAGAACTCGACGAGGCCGACTACGAGGCTGTGACCGAGGACTGCGAGACACTCGGCGGCATGCTGCTCGCCATAAAGGGAGACTTCCCGAAGGAGAAGGAGTCAATCGTGTACGGACGCTGCCGCTTTCTCGTCATATCCATACGCCAGCACCGCATAGTCAACGTGCGCGTCAAGGTGATGCCCGAGGTGCAACCCGACCAGACAGCCGAGATACAATGAGACCGGCATGGAAGGCCGCGGTGCTGATGACCATGGCCACGATACTCGCCACCGCATGCGGAAGCCGCGGAGATGACAGGGCAATACCACGCCCCGAGGCATATCCGCGCATATCAATGCCCGACTCATCATATACACTTCTGGATGTCCGCGGTACAAAATTCGAGATCAACTCGGCCGCCACAGTCGACTCCGCCTCAACCGGGACCTCCGGTTCATGGATCACACTCTTCTATCCGGGTGTGGATTGTGCCGACATATATCTCACTCTATCCATCTCCACCCCTGACTCTATCCTGTCCATGATGGACAACCGCCGCCAACGCATGTCGCTCAATCTATCAGGCTCCAAAGCCATCCTCACCGAGCTGACGTCGGCCGGCGGATGGGAGGCGGAGATGATAACCGGAAGCGAGGCCCTGTCAACCCCGGTGCAGATCCTCGCACGAAAAGATGACCGCATGCTCAGCGGCACACTCTACCTACGTGTCCCGCCGGCCACTGATCCCGACTCCGTCAGACCTATCACCGATGCCGCAGGACGCGATATGCTCACACTGCTCAAATCCTTACGATGAGTATCAAGCTCCACTTCCGCCCCATCCCGCCGGCTGACAGCATACGCGACAACCGCGCCCATAGAGAGGAGAGCGTGGTGGAGAGCCTCATACACGATGCTTTCGGCCCCGATGCACGCAGAGATCACACTCCAGAGGGCGCTCCGTTCATACCCGGCCGCCAGGATATGTATATCTCTCTGTCGCACAGCCAGGAGATGTGTGTCCTGGCAGTGTCAGACGCACCGGTAGGAGTAGACGTGGAAACTCAGCGACCTCAGCTCGCGCGCGTTGCAGCACGGTTCATGTCGGCAACGGAGATGGAGCATATCAGCCATCCTGCCGACAGCCATGAGTATCTACACGAACTTCTGCTGCACTGGACAGCCAAGGAAGCTGTCTACAAACTTCTGCACACTCCCGGATTACCCCTCGACAGCATAATCCTCTCACCGGATCACGACCGCGCCACAGCTGCCGGGCGCACCTGCATCATCAGCTACCGACACCTCTCCCCCACCTCCACAGTGGCCATCGCTACGTTTGGCGGCTGAAGCTGTGTAACACACACAGAAAACAGAAAGACGGTGTTGCAAAATATAGCGTCTTTTGTATCTTTCTATAAATTATGGTACAGCCTCTTTCTGACAATTATGACGCATCCTCCATTTTTTTCGTGAAACAGTTGGATTATTGACGGGGATTGCTTATCTTCGCTACCGTAACCCCCGTAAAGAGCTGAATCATGAACATGATCGAGGAATTTCTGCAATACCTCCGGCTCGAGCTCAACTACTCGGAGCTGACAGTCAGTGCCTACCGTACTGACCTGCTCCAATGGGCGGACTTTGCCACCGGGGGGGATGCCGATGGAGCGGATCCGATGTCGGTAACCATATCCGACATTCGCCTGTGGATAGCATCGCTGGCACGCGACAGCCGCATCAGTCCACGCTCCATCAAACGCAAGTCATCAGCGCTACGCGCTTTTTTCCGCTATCTCATGCGCCGTCACGGACTGAAGACCAATCCGATGACAGGAGTGACCCTGCCCAAACCGAGGAGAAGCCTTCCTGTGTACGTAAGGCCTGAGGAAACCAGAAGCATACTGGACAGCGAAATGCCGGACGATGACTTCACATGTGTGCGCGACCACCTGATACTGGATCTGCTATACTCCACAGGCATGCGTTGCAGTGAGCTCACAGGGCTGCTGGACGCACATGTGGACACACGGAAATGTGAACTAAAAGTACTTGGAAAACGTAATAAGGAAAGAGTGATCCCATTTGGCCCTGCGCTTGCCGCCGCCATCGACAGCTACCGCGCACTGCGCGACTCGGATCCCGCCACACGCATATGCCAGGCCGATGCATCGGCACCGCTTATGGTGAGACAGAACGGAGAGCCTCTCTACCGCGGTCTCGTCTACCGGGTGGTGCACCGCATGCTCAGCGAGGGCGGAGCGCACGCCGAGCGACTGAGTCCGCACGTGATGCGCCACTCGATGGCCACCGATATGCTCAACAGCGGCGCACCCATAGCCGGAGTGCAGCAACTGCTCGGCCATGCCTCACTCGCATCCACACAGGTCTACACCCATGTGACCTACAGAGACCTCAAAAACAATTACCAACTCGCACACCCCCGTGCACAAATCAACAAAGGAGGACACTATGGACATTAACATCAAAGCAATCCACTTCGACATCTCCGAGAAACTCACCGAGTTCATCAACAAGAAGGTAGAAAAGCTCGTGCGCCGCCACCCGGCTGTCGGCTTCGTGGATATATCACTCAAGGTTGTCAAACCCGAGACTTCGCTCAACAAGCAGGCCATAGTACGTGTGGCCGTGCCCCAGCAGGATGACATCGTGGCCGACAAGACGGCCGACTCCTTCGAGGAGGCCATCGACCTCACTCTCGAGGCCATTGACCGCCAGCTCGAGAAGATCAAGAACAAGAAATAAAACTGACTGAAAGATACACAATGACCAAGGAAGGGCAAAAGTGACGAAATGATTGATTAATATTTCTGTCACTTTTGCCCTTCCTTCGTTCTTGTATATTCCTTTTTCAAAACCGTTTCCGAAGGAAACTTACTTCCACTGACAGCATTGACAGCGGGCGGGTGCGGTGATAGTCTGCACTGCGCTGATCCGAAAAAAGTTCCGCCTCCGGCAGGTTTGATCCTGGCCGGAGGCGGTTACATTTTTTCAACTGTTCACGGGACTATGCCCGGAGTCGATTTACTTGTTCTCGGTGATGGTGACAGCACGGTCGAGAGATACATACTTCTCGCCCATGTCGTTGAGGTTACCGTTGTTTACAGTAACGTCAAGCTGTGAGGGGTTAACACCATTCTTGAGGAGCACCTTCTCTACGCCGTTGGCACGGGCGTGACGGAGACGGTCGTTGATCTGGTCGGTACCGGTGTAGTTGTCGGCCCAGCCGCAGACGGTGTACTTGGAGTTGGGGTTGCTCTTCATGATCTCAGCAACAGCACCGAGCACCTTGTTGTCAACACGCGAGATGTTGGAACGACCGATGGTGTAGTAGATGGTGCAGAGGGGGCCTTCCTTAGCCTCGACAGTCTGAACGGGACGGTTCAGGCAGTCGCGGAGCTGACGCTCGAGGTCAGCGATGCGGCCGTTGGCAGCCTGGAGACGAGCCTCAACAGCGTCGCAGTTGGGGATCTCGGGGATAACGGGAACGATGGGTGCGCTCCAGTCGGTCTTGTTGAAGTTGTAGGTAAGACCGAGGTAAGCCTGAAGATCGATGTGGTTCTTCTGGGGATAGGCTACCTGATAGTCGTCGGTCAGGATCACGCCACGAACGTCGAGGTAGAGGCTGATGTGCTTGTTGAGGGCGAAGTTGTTGATAAGACCAACGTGAGCGGTGAGGTTGTCGTTTGTGCCACGCTCCCAGCCGTCACGCTTGCCGTTCTTGCCATAGGCGGGTACATACTGGAAGTTGTAGCCGGCACCACCGTAGAGGATACCGTTGTAAACACGGCCGGGACGGTAGCCGCACCACCAGTTGGTGAGGTTGATCATAGCGTCAGCCATGAAGCCGAACTCGTTGCGCATGTACTTGATGCCACCTTCGAATGTTCCGTAGGGGCCTACACCGCCGTCCTTGCCATTGCCTTTCACCTGGGTGAAGTTGGCACCTGCACGGAGACCTACGATGGGTGAGAACCACTTACCTACCCAAAGACCTGCATTGGGAGAGAAACGGTTGAGGAAGTCACGGTCGCTGTTGTTGCGGTCGAAGTAGTAGTTTACACCACCTTCAGCGGATATGAACCAGTTGTTTGAGAAACTGTTGAAGAGGTAGCCCTGGGCGGGATCCTCCACATAAGAGATCTCCTGGGTGCTCTGAGCCATTGCGCTTTGGCCCATGAAGAGAGCGGCCATGAGACCGATAAGTGTACTTTTTTTCATAATAATTATTATTGGAAAATAGTTGAAAAATGTTTGCTTGTCGGTTGTTAGTTTGTATTTTGATATACTATCGTGTCAATTTTGCAACATGCCTATTGGTGCATTTGCGGGTCAAAGGTAAAACTTTTTTTTCACATAATCTAAATTTAAGCAAACAATTCTTTAAAATTATCTAAATTTTTCGCATTTTGACCAATGGAGGTGAGTTTGAGAGGTGTAATCGTCGGATAGCGGAGGCGTTTTGACCAATCGGCGAGATTTACTGAAAAAACAAGATCCGCGACCATCCGGAATTAATGTCCAGGATGATCGCGGATCAGGGTTTGCTATCTTACCCCATCATCACTTGCCGAGGAAGGCAAGCACGCGGGCATGTACGGCGTCGGTGGTGAAACCGAACTTCTCGTCGAGCACCTTGTAGGGTGCGGACGCGCCGAAATGATCGAGACCGAACACCTCGCCCTCGGAGCCTACCACGGCACGGAGTGTGGAGGGGAGGCCTGCGGTGAGACCGAACACGGGAACACCGGGGGTGAGCACGCTCTGACGGTAGTCAACAGGCTGATTGTTGAACAGTCCGATGGAGGGAACCGACACTACGCGTGCGGCCACACCCTCCTCCTTGAGACGGGCAGCGACGTCGCAGAGCAGCGATACCTCCGAACCGTTGGCCACGAGGATCACCGCTGGAGTCTCGGCATTGACCACCGTGTATCCGCCACGGCGGCAGCCGGCGGCAGCTTCTGCGTAGCGGTCGCCGCTCTCGGCGGGGAGGTCGGGAAGGTTCTGGCGCGAGAGCACGAGAGCCGAAGGAGTGCTGAAGTTCTCCATGGCCATAGCCCATGCCACTGAAGTCTCGGTGGCGTCGGCGGGGCGGAGCACGAGCATAGAGGGTTCGCCGCTGAGGTTGCGGAGCTCCTCCATCAGACGGAGCTGTGCCTCCTGCTCGACGGGTTCGTGGGTGGGACCGTCCTCACCCACGCGGAATGCGTCATGCGTCCAGATATACTTGACGGGGAGCTCCATGAGAGCAGCCATACGCACGGCGGGCTTCATGTAGTCGCTGAACACGAAGAATGTGCCGCAGGCTGCGATGACACCACCGTGGAGCACTATGCCGTTCATCACGGCTGCCATGGTGAGCTCGGTGACACCGGCGTGGAGGAACGCGCCGCTGAAGTCGCCCTTGGCGAAGGGATGAGTCTTCTTGAGGAATGCGTCGGTCTTGTCGGAGTTGGCGAGGTCGGCCGATGATACGATCATGTTGTTCACCTTCTCGGCGAGCACACCGAGCACGTCGGCCGATGCCTGACGGCTGGCGATGTTAGCCTTGTGGGGAATGGCCTTCCAGTCAATCTCGGGGAGTTTGTTGTCAAGGAATGTGTGGAGTTCCTTTGCCAGCTCGGGATTGGCGGCCTCCCATGCGGCCTGCTCCTCGCGGCGGGCCTTGACGATGGCGCGGAGTTCCTCGCGGCGTGCCTCATAGAGAGCCTTGACGTCGTCGAAGATCACCCAGGGATTCTCGGGATCGGCACCCAGATGCTTCATGGTGGCGGCATAGTCGGCACCCGAAGCGGAGAGGGGCTGACCGTGGGTGGAGCACTGGCCCTCGAAGTTGGAACCGTCGGTCTTGACACAGCCACGGCCCATCACGGTGTGGCCTATGATAAGAGTGGGACGCTCTTTCTCGCCCTGGGCCTCGATGATAGCCTTGGCTATCTGCTCGGGGTCGTTGCCGTCGATCTCAAGCACATTCCAGTGCCATGCGCGATACTTGGCAGCTACGTCCTCGGCATCGACAGCGTCCACCATAGTGGAGAGCTGCACCTTATTGCTGTCATAGAACATGATGAGGTTGCTCAGACCGAGGTGGCCGGCCAGACGGCCTGCACCCTGCGAGATCTCCTCCTGGATACCGCCATCGGAGATGAAGGCATAAGTCTTGTGGCTGAGCCACTCACCGAAACGGGCGGCGAGGAAGCGCTCGGCTATAGCACAGCCGACAGCCATGGTGTGGCCCTGACCGAGGGGACCTGAGGTATTCTCCACGCCGCGCTCGGGGTGAAGCTCGGGATGGCCCGGAGTGGGCGAGCCCCACTGACGGAACTGCTGGAGTTCATCTATGGTATAGTGGCCGAAAAGGGCGAGCACGCTGTAGAGCATCGGAGACATGTGGCCTGGATCGAGGAAGAAACGGTCACGTCCGAGCCACTTGCCGTCGTCGGGATCGGTGATGAGAAACTGCGAGTAGAGCACGTTCACGAAGTCGGCACCGCCCATGGCACCGCCGGGATGACCCGACTTAGCCTTCTCGACCATAGAGGCCGCGAGAATGCGGATATTGTCGGCTGCCCGGTTTACTGTGGTAAGATTCATGTATTTTATATTGGATTTGGGTTAGTGTTCAGAATACAGTAAGGTATAACCCTTGAAACATGAGGAGAAGAGATGGGCAAATTTACAAAAAAATCGGAGAAATTATATATCTCTGTCTATCATTTATACATAGTGTATGTAAAAAGTGTAAAAAATTTGATTAACTTTGCCATCAAAATCCGCGCCTGCGGCAGGCGCATGCGTTCCAAAGGTATACCGGTGCGTCGGCTCATGGGCCGACGTGCGCCTCACGAAAACTAATATCCAAAACAATAACTACATTTTCTTATCTTAAAAACCAATGGAAAATTCCGTTAAGAAAAACGGCAATGTGATAGCCATCGTGGTGATGTTCTTCATCTATGCGATGATATCATTTGTCACCAATCTCGCGGCCCCTATCGGCACTATATGGGGCAATCAGTTTGAAGGCAACTCTGTGCTCGGCATGATGGGCAACATGATGAACTTCCTGGCCTACCTCTTCATGGGTATCCCCGCCGGTAATCTTCTGGTGAAGATCGGCTACAAGAAGACCGCCCTCTGGGCCATCGGCGTCGGCATCATCGGCCTGTTCGTGCAGTATCTTTCGGGCATCGTGGGTGTCGACACCGTCGTCACCGAGTTCACCTCCACCAATGCCGAGGGTGTGGAGCGCGCATTCCCCATCACACTTAATTTCTTCATCTACCTTCTCGGTGCGTTCATCTGCGGTTTCTGCGTGTGCATGCTCAACACTGTGGTATGCCCCATGCTCAACCTCCTCGGTGGCGGCGGCAACAAGGGCAACCAGCTCCTGCAGTTCGGCGGTGCCCTCAACTCGTTCTCCGGCACGATGACCCCGTTCTTCGTAGGCGCTCTCATCGGAGTGCTCACCGCCGACACCATGATCAGCGCTGTGGCACCCCTGCTCTTCATCGGCATGGGCATCTTTGCCGTAGCGTTCGTCATACTGCTCTTCGTAGCCATCCCCGAGCCCAGCGGCTCAGGCAAGGTGCGCAAGGTCAAGTATTCGCATTCGCCCTGGAACTTCCGCCACACTGTGCTCGGTGTCATCGGTATATTCTTCTATGTAGGTATCGAGATCGGTATCCCCGGCACACTCAACTTCTATCTTGCCGACCAGGGTGCCAACGGTGCCGGTGTGATCGGCGAGGCCTCAACCATAGCAGGCACCATCGTGGCCATCTACTGGCTGCTCATGCTCGTAGGCCGTTTCCTCTCGGGCTTCATCAGCGGCGCTGTATCGTCCAAGACACAGCTCTCCGTAGTATCGGCCACAGCCATCATCCTCATCATCTTCGCCATCGTCATCCCCAAGGATGTCACCTTCCCTGTGCCTGAAGCCATCTATGCCGGCGGTGCCGTAGTGCCCGTCAGCGCATTCCTGCTCATCCTCTGCGGTCTCTGCACCTCCATCATGTGGGGTGGCATATTCAACCTCGCCGTGGAGGGTCTCGGCAAGTACACCGCCCAGGCTTCCGGCATCTTCATGATGATGGTTGTAGGCGGCGGCGTGATGCCCCTCGTGCAGAATGCCATAGCCCACGCCACCGGCTATATGACTTCCTACTGGCTCGTTGTGGCAATGCTCGCCTATCTCCTTTTCTACGGTCTTGTAGGTTCCAAGAATGTCAACACCGATATCCCCGTAGATGAAGAGGAGAGCATCGATCCGCGCTCGCTCTGATATCAGATCTACTGAATAATATCAGGGGCTGAAAGGGCCGACCATGGTCACCCTTCAGCCCCTATTTCTTTTCTCCGTATCTTTATCTTTATATAGAAAGATACACAAGGACAAAGAAGGGACAAAAGTGACAAAGAAAAATTAATTATCACACCGATAATTAAACTTTGTCTCTCTTGTCTTTTTTTGTCTTTTTGTATCCTATCATATAACAAATTTGTTATATTGCTCCAAGCTAATGCGGAACGCGTTATTGGGACTTCCATATTTTGACACACCGCCTTCAGCCAATAGCGGCATACAAGTTTCCGAAGGAAACCCTTAAGTTAGCCCGTCATTAGCCTCAGGCGTAATGGCGGGATACGTGTGAGATTTAGTATATTTGTGTTTCTGAAAGAAACCCTAATCAGATGGACGGATAAGTTTGTATCTCTGATTAGGGTTTCCTCCGGAAACTTTTTGTTGTGGGCTGTCCTAATGCCCCCGCCATTACGCCTGCGGCTAATGGCGGGCTAACTTAAGGGTTTCCTTCGGAAACGGGGGTCAGCGGACAGGGGAGGTTGATAGAGACAACAAAGAAGAGACATATTTCCGATGGCACGGCCATACGTGTGTGCCGGTCGGAAATATGTCTCTTATTTGGTGTTCTGTATCCCTTGCTATGAATCAGGGTACAGTATCACGGATTTACTTCACTACAATCTTGCTTGTGACGGTCTCGCCTGAGCGGAGTGTGTCAACCTTGATAAGGACGGTACCGCGGACAGCAGGTGTCACCTGGATACCCTGAAGGTTGTAGTAGACAGTGGATATCACCTCTGAGTCAGCATCGATGCTGCCGATGGCGCTCTGGCTGTTGGCCTTGACAGCCTCGCCGAGACCGCCCATCTCGTTGGCGGCACGCACACTGTAGACAATAGCCTGACCCTCGGCCTCGGCACGGATGCCGGCGGGTGCGGACACTGACCATGTGGGCTCGACAACGAAGTCGATCACCTTACCGTTGGCGCAAATGGCCCACAGCGAAACGTAGTCATTGTTGTCCCATGAGAGTACGGTACCGTCGAACACGACATTGGCGGGTGCGGGAGCCTGCTCAGCATAGCTTGCGGGATCCCAGTCGTCATCACCGCCCATGACGGCGCTGTAGTTGTTGGCCTCGGCCTCCTCCTTGGTCAGGACGGGGTTGTTGGGATAGATGCCATCCTTTGATGCATCGCCGAACGACTTCTTGCGGTCCTTGAGGTCGATGACCGAGCCGGATGCGGTGAATGAATTGTACTCGGCGAAACGTGCGGGCCAGCCGCCTGACATCTCGTTCCAACCTACAGCGGCGGGGATCACGTTCATCTTGGTGTCGATGAAGAGAGCGATAGGTGTGCCTTTGCCCCAGGGACGGCCGAGTGTATAGCTGCCGTTGGGATCGGTGGGCTTGCCCTGCTTGTCGAGCGACTTGGTGTCAAGCTCGCCGGTGATCTCACAGTCCTTGAAAATATATCCGTACTTTCTGGGCTGTGAGGGCACGGCAAGGTAGCCCTGGCCTACCATCTGGAGAGTGACGGCATTGTAGAAGACGTCACCTTTGCCGCAGAGGAAGTCGGTGCGTCCACGCAGGAGACCACCCTCGAAGTAGAAGCGGCCGTTCTGGTTGTTGGACACGTATGTATCCTGATAGCCCCAGAGGCATACATCCTTCATGATTGTCTTGTCAGACTTGTCGTTGACCTCGATGTCGCGGCCCTTCTTATCGCCCATTGCACTCTTGACGGTGAGATGCTGGAGATATGTGCCGGTGGCACCCTTCTCGAGATCGATCACGTCGCCGTTGCCGATACCCTCGAGCACGCACGACATGCCGAAGCCATTGTCATGCTCACCTCCGGGAAGTGTGTTGGTGATCACAACACCATCACGGCTCTCACCGATAAGCGAGATGTTGGGTGTATTAATATAGGTGGTGGGATCGGGATACTCCTTGCCGTCGATACCGTTCTTCTTGCGGGTATCGGAAGCGGGCATACGGTAGGTACCGTCGTGGAGGAAGATGCGGAAACGTGCGGTCTTATCATCGCGTGCGGCTGCGGCTGCGAGAGCGGCCACGAGCTCGTCGGCAGTGGAAACCTCGGCATCGTAGAGAGCCTTGGCCACGGCGGGACGCTCCTTGGTGGAGAAGCGGATGGTGATGGCCTTGTCAAGCTTGTTGTCGGTGAGGTCCATCACGCTGTTGGCTGCGAGGGTGAATGTGTAGGCGCTGCCGTACACGAGGTTCTTGTACTGGAACATCACGGTCTTGCCAGTCACCGTAGGCTCGATCTCCATGGGGGAGTCGTTGTTGTCAATCACACCGTCGCCGTTGATATCGGTGGCAAGACGGCCCATGGCGCCGGCTGCTACCTTGACCTTCTCGTCGAAGTTGAGCACGATCTTACCGTTGATCGATGCAGAGGCCGAACCCTCCTCGGGTATGAAGCTTACGAGCTCGGGGGCTGTGCCGTCGTCCACGAGCTTCTCGGTGCCGAGCACATATGTAGCGCCGATGGCAATACCGTCGTTGTTGCTCTCGGTGCCGTCCACCTGCGAGGTCTTGTCGGAGATCCAGCGGATGGACACCGCGGGCTGATTGTTGAACTTGGCCGGGAGTGTGAACTCATAGTCGGTCCAGTTCTTGGCACCCTCGATGGTGATGGTGCCGAGCTTCTCCCAGGTCTCACCGTCAAGCGAAGCCTCTACATTCTGTTTGGTGTAGGCATTATAATTGTAGGCCATGGCGCCGATCACCTTCATGTCGGTGAAAGACTCGGCGTTGACCGTGGTCTGCCAGTAATAGTCGCCGAGACCGGTGGTCTTCCAGTTCACACCAGCGGGACGACCCTCGTAGCCACCTGCACCGGCCTCGCTCTTGTCGAGCCATCCGGAAGCCTCGCCGTCGGCATTGCGCATCACGAGCGACACGGCATCATTGCCATCGGAGAAGAAGTCGGCGGGACGGCCATTGTTGCCGGCGAGATAGAAGTCCCAGCCCACCACATAGTCAACTGTGGAGAATACACCTGTGTACTTCTTGTCGCCGTCCATCACGAACGAGATCTCGCTCGAGCTCTGACCATCGGTCCAGTTGGTGAAGGTGACGATGGGGTTGGAGATGGCTGTCAGGGTGACATTGGTGCCCTCCTCATACATGTTCTTGCCGTCGACCACGTTGGGCGCGGGATTAGGCTGCACCTGATAGGCGTTGGCGCCACCCTCAACTCCGTAGACGAGTTCGTAGGTCTTCACAGCCTCGAAGTTGGCGGTGAACTCGGCGTTGGCGCTCACGGTGTAGACATATTCGGGAGTGGTGGCCACTTCCTTGCCCTCACCATCGGTCCAGTTGACGAACCTGTAACCGAAATTGCGCTGGGCTGTGAGCTTCACCTCACTGCCCTCGTCGTACTCGTCAGCCTTGGGATATACTGTCACTGTACCGGCATCCTCGATATTGATGGAAGCCTTGACTGTATACTTGGCCACCTCGGCCATGGTACCGTCGAGCTTGCCATAGATGCGGACGTCGCTGAATCCACCTTCCTTGCCGGCACCCACACCGATGGATGCACGCAGGTTGAAGCTCTCCATGGTGGCGAGCTGAGCCTGCTGGGCCTCGGTAAGCTCGATCTCGAACTTGTTGACAGCAGTGGCATCATAAGGCTTGTGGCTATGGCTCTTGTTGGCACGGAGAGCGGTGTATGTGCCGAGTACTACTTCCTCACCCTCGCCAGTCACGGCCGAGACGGTGACACCATTCTCGGCATCGGTGCCGAAGCGCTGTATCCAGCCAGACACCTTGGTGGGAGTGAATTTGAGGCCCTTGGCAGGCTTGGCTATCCACTCCACGACATCGGTATGGCCTGTGACAGGCTTGATCTTCACATACACGATGTCATTGCCGTTCTCGTCACGGGCGGGATCGTCGGCGTCGGTGCGTTTGCCTGTACCGGTCACAGTGGCACCGTTGAGATTGACAGCGAGCACGGAGAATCCCTTGGCGGGATCAGCCACAGCCACCTCATAGTCGGTGGTAGAGTTGAATGCCCATATCACATTGGACTCCTTGTTCTCGAATTTCTCGCCGGCACCCGAAGCTCCGACAACAGGGAGAACGGTCTGGATGTAGCGGTAATAGCTGCCGTCGCCCACCACGAGGGGTACAGACTCGGCCGAGCCGCCAACGGTGAACGAACCCACCTTGCTGCCGCCTGTCTCGACAACCACACCGTCGATGGTAGTGGTGGTAGTGGCGTTGTAGCTCTCGTAGGAGATCACAGCACCCTTGCAGGAAGGTACGTCGAAGGTGGTTCCGTTGTTGATCTGTATCCAGTCAGTATTGTTACCATTGTTGAACTTGCCGGGCTTGGTGGAGAAGGGGAGCTTCACGTCGATGACCTCAGTGCCTATCTTGGCCTGGGCCACCCAGAAACAATCCTCCTTGCCCTCCCAACCTACTACGGGCGCACCCATGTCGCGGCGGAAGTTCCACTTCACGGTCACAGCCTCCTTGCGGTCGGCGAGAGTGACGGTGTTGTCAAGGAAACGCGGGGTGAGAGTCATGTCGCCCTTCACGGTGACAACCTCACCTATCTCATAGTTGTCAGTCCCGTCGGTCCAGCCAACGAGAGTCTTGCCCTCCTGGAAGAGGGTATGGTTGACAGGGATAGTGATGGTCTTGCCCACCTCGATCTTCTCGGCAGGGGGAAGAAGCGTCCCGGCATCGGCATACTCGCCGAGAGAATAGCTCACGGTCACTTCTTCAACCAGTTCGGACGGATCGACCGCCTCTATGGCGATATAAGGCACATATCCGCCACCGGCCACAGTGAGAGTGGTGGCGTCGCCCTTGTAATAGCTGTAAGCGGTGTTGGCCTCGGGGCTCTTATTGCTCCAGCAGTCGGATGTCTTGGTGCTGAAAGTCTTGCCCTCCACGCCGTTGGCACCTTTGATGGTGACATCGGTACTGGTGTAGCGGCAACCTCCGAATGTGATCTTCACAGGACCGTCCACAGCCACTGTGGACGAGAAGTTGCTCAGTCCATGCTGAGCTCCATGCACCTTGGCGTTAATTACTATAGCTGCCGTAGGATCGTCGGCCGCCACACGGCTCACCGTGCCATCATCGGCCACGGCCACTCCATAATTGACCACCGAATTGTCGGTCTCCCCGTCGGTGAGGAGATTGTAATTCGTGAAGTCAATCCTGATGTCCTTGAAGGCGGCCATGGCATCGGAGACGCCAAACAGGCACGCTGCCGCAAGGACAACACTGTAGATTGATTTTTTCATTGACAAACAGTGAAAATGGTTGGTATTAAGAAATTAAAGTTATTGTATGATCTAAGGTAAGTAAGAATGGTGCGTACTTTCCAAATTACGTGCAAAAGTAACAAATTTTATCTGAAAATCAGCAAATAGAACATAAAAAAATGAGACTCCGTCATAATTGTCAGAAAGATACAGGGTGATAAAGAAAGGACATAAGGGACAAGGATTTTTAATAATAAGTTTGAGAGTTAATTATATACTGAGTTTCAATGCGTTAATGACTATTCTCTTCCTAGAGGATAAAACATTTTAGAAAACAACGGTTGTTTTCTGGGTTATTATTCAAGCTGATTAAACTGACTCCGCAAGTGGTTGCGAAGTAATCCCAAAGTTAATAAAATTCTTGTTTTCATTCTAACAATTTGGGTAATTTATCCACTTATTTGTGTGGAAAGTATATTAACTATTACGGCTATAAAATTTAAGTTCTATATCTGCATAAAGCTATGAAAGAGTCTTTGAATAGTACTATTCATATTATTCTTTGTTATGTTTGGACTCTTCATTAATAATGACATATACCTCTATAGGCAGAAAATATTTGTATTGCTTACCTGTTTTTTGCGATGTTTTAATTATATAACAGGAATTACTGTTGGTAGTAAAGATGGGATACTTGTCGCCATTACTATCTTCCACAATATAATTAGACTCAATCCCTATTATCTTTGATTTGTCTTCTCCGCTAAGGTTATTATTATCAATCATACTATCCACTTACAGGAGTAAATAGGTTATCTATTGCTACATAACAAGCTATCACATTGACTACTGCAAGTAATATCATTGAAATTAGATGCCATATCTTTGGAAGATACAATTGCCTGATTATATAGTTGATCCCGATCATTATGAGCCCAAATAAGCATATTCCTAAGATAATGGCCTGTAGGTGTGTTAATACTGGTGGCTCATCACAGGCACATGCATAATGATTGTGTGCAATTGGATTGACCTACTCCCCAATTACGGTGCCACTCAATATGACACTAAACATTGAGACAAGCATTGATACTATTGCTATACCAACGATTAAAAGCATCTTGACTAAGCAATGAGTTCTTGACATACTAGTTACTGTAATAATGCTGTTTGTACTCTTGAGTTATGATCATAATAGGGTATTGTTACGGATAAAATCCCAAAATGGCATGTGCTTTGGGTTATAATATGGAATACGCAAAATCAGTAATTTCTTGCAGCAACCTAAAAAATAGTCTAATGATGCCATAAGGTAGCCAAGCATTTTATTACGCATATCTTCATTTACTTCCATTTCAATAGCACACATTGATCTTTAGAACATACACAAATCTCCTTTAACAACCTTATCCTCTTCGACTCGAATACGATAGAATGCAATTTTCCCACTTTGATTGAGTCGAATTAGCAGTTCTCCCATATCATTATAACCAATATCAGCTTTAACAGTGTTACCTGATTTTAGAATAGTTTCAAATTTACCACGGATATAGTCTTTGTATCCTGTATAGTCGAGAGAGTTGAAAACCCATTGTGAGTCGTAAATAAAATTTGGCGACAGGTGCTTTATTATAAGCTCGGGATTTAGAGTATTCCATGCCTCTGCAAAATCCGTTAGAATTTCTATGTACTTGTCATTCATGATAATTTGATATTTTATTTAGCAATGCTAACTTACGATATTTTCTTATAATAATCAAAGTTAGCATTGCAAAGTTAAGTCACTGAAATCTAAAATCCACTTGTTTTGAGTAAGAAAGGGGATACCAAGAATGCCATGTATCTGTATTCCACTCTCTTTTTCGATTTGCATAATTGCTTTATTGGCATCTAGTACAGAGAATAGTTCAGACACTCTTTTATCTTCAAACATTAAATTAGCTTCAATTTGACTAGTTATCTTCCTATCACCATCAATACCCATAATCATTGATGATTTCATGGGAATTTTAGAAAATACATGTAGCAATTCTTCATAAACATATGAGAAAATAATGTCAAGTGTGGATCCTGTATCTATCAGGAAACATAAATTGGGTTTACTTGATGAGATGATCAAAGGTAAACAGATATTATGAATATATGGGGCAAATGAAATTTTCATGAACAATTCTAAATAAATATTGGCAAAGAGTTAACGGTAATATCATTGGATGCCAATGATAAAAAATTAGAGTTTATATTATGCCTATGATCCAAAGAATTGCGTAAATGATACCCATAACAATTGGAATGACTATAGTTATTATAGTAAAAGTAATATCAATGCCATCTACTATTTTTTCTGCTGTTTTATCGGATATAACCCCATATGCACGGCATTTTTTATAAAATGAGTATATTTTAGAAAATAGCCACATACCTCCAATTATACCTATAGAAATTAGAGTATCTTTTATATTTTCTGGACAAAACCACTCGTATAACATAAAGCCTACAATTCCGAATAAAGTAGCTAGTTTTATAATGGCAATTAAAATATCCTTTATGGTTTTAAACATGATTTTTATCTTCTTAGTGAGTCTATAAAAAAAATTACAAATTCCTGAATACCTAGAACTGAATGCATTCTCTGAACAAAGGTATTCGGTATTTATAAGAAGTGTCATGCCTCCTATTCCACCCATTATCGCATAAAAATTGTTAGTTTTAGATCCTATTAAGAACATAATGGAAGAGAATATGAGTAGTACACCAATAATAGCAGATAGAATGCCTATTACCTTTTGTATTATTACGGCATATTTATTCATTCTATAGATTTCAATATATTAAAACTATATACCAATTGCTCTAATGATTGGTAACTATAAATGTCATCAAAACTCTCGATTATTATTGTCCAACCCTTTTGATTAAAACAATATGATTGCATTTCTATCAAGTCATTTTTGAAATGTTTCATCACGCCCATATTTTTACCATAATCAAAAAATTGAGTATGACAAAATCTCATAATGTGATTGTTCTCATGCCTTGACTCCAAAACAGACTTTGGATCAAAACTCATCGGATAAAGTATAATAAGCGTGTGATCAGAATATCTATCTACAATAACATTATAGACAATAAATCCAGATTGATCTAGATCTGTTGATATCTCTAGACTTGTCCCCTCTGGAAGAAGCAACTCACATACATCTGTCCGATATTTTTTTACTGTTGAGCAGGATACGAGCAATAGGATTAATAGGGGATAGAGCATGCGATTATAAATGTTCCTCATATTAAAATCTTCGTAGTTTTGTTTTACTGAATTCATAAGTTGCCATATCTTTAAGATAGTAAATTATGCAAAGAGCCACAAAACAGGGAATAGAAATTTGTGTTTCAGAGAATGGGTGAGGATTAATTCCACCTATTAATAAAAGAGTCCAGATTATGTAGAGAATGAAGATTGAAACACGGCGCCACAATACTCTATATGGCTTACTACATACTAAAGTGAAAGCCCCCCATCCGCATAAGAAAGTAACGACAAACACGATATTATTAAATAGATTAGAGTCTCCTTCATATCCATAGATATTGCGTATTACGGACAAAAAAGCCAGTTTAGATACAGCAAAAAGGACTCCTAATATAATTAGAGAAATACCGCTAATTTTACGCAGAACAGATGTTCGTTCCGTTCTCAGCTTAATTCCCATAAACATACTTAATAAGTATGTTAAACACATTATTAAATACATAATTTCAATATTTGATTAAATAAAAATAGGTGTAGACAATCTTGTTTTAGCTTTCAAGGTATCGCCAAACACCTTATACCTACAAACAAGAGAAGCCTACACCTGTGAGGGTGCAAGCATTCACTCATTACAAAGTAGGTATATTTCAAGTAAATTGGCGATTTATGAAAGCTACTTGTAAGAAGCAAACACTTCTTTAATATGTCATTATCAATACTTTAATTCATTGGCTAATCAATTTATTGATTTCACTATTGCAAAGTTACTGTTTTTCTGTGAATAATCCATTGCTTTGTCTCTGAATTTAAGAGTGGTAGACATATTAATGCACCTCTAAGGTGTAGGCTTTTAGGGTGTTCAAGAGAAAATGCCCCAATATCAGTGCAAAGGTACTGACACTTGGGGCATCCAACAACAAATCATCTCAGATGATTTATCTTCAAGGCGGTTATCCATAATGATTTTCCCTTCATAATGGATAAAATGGGGAGTGTTACATATTGTAGCTTCTCTCAGATCGAGTCTCTACAGTCATATAGAGGCTGTCTCTCACTCTAAAGCCATACTTGTCCTCATGGGTAGATAGAAAGTCAGAAAAGTCTTCATATTCTTCTGATGCTCTTAACTCTTGGTCTGTCAGCTTTATTATAAGCAGTTCTCCATTAGAGAAGTCCATTATTATAATATATCATGGCTCCATATATCTCAGTTGTCACTCAGTTGTTTAAGGATTAGTCGTAGCAGCTTGCAAATAATACATATATTCCAGACTACTCCGACTATTCCACAGATTATTTCAAGAACCATGAATATTCACTATCTCCGTATAAAGCCTTGTTAAGACCCTCTGCAAATTGAGTGGCATTTAGGCTTCTGTCAAGGAAGTTGTCAATATAGGAAGACTTATTGGCTCCGGTCAAGAGATTATAGACATTCCATATATTGATTTCCCTACTGCCTTGTGGTACAGAGAAATGCTCGTCATTGTAGTAGGTCATGCTTTGGCTGGTTCTTTTTGAAGTCCCAATGCTCTAGTTTAGTAGAAACACCAAGACTTACATATCGGACTTTCCTGTCCTTAGTCACCCTAATCTTTAAGGGTAACTCTCCGTTCCTTAATGGTTTGTATTTGTAGCAAACCACTTCTACTGTTGTCATTTTGGGTAAAACATTGTAGAAAACAATGATGCTTTCAGAATGTCTCATCACCACTTTTGAGCATAGAAAAGAGAGTCAAAATTTATCTAACTATCTGATTTTCATGATTTTAATTTGTGGCGCCACCAGGAATCAAACCGGGGACACAAGGATTTTTAATCATCAGTACGACAATCAATCCTTGTCCCTTATGTCCTTTCTCAAGCTTCTGTATCCTCCTGCCGGAGTCAGATGAAACGGTGCAGATTGCGCCGCGTCATGATACGTGTACTCAGGAATGTGACTATGAATCCTGTGATCGAAGCGGCGATGACCGATCCCTCACGGACACCCTCGACCGTACCTGACAGACACAGAGATATGATGACAGCCATGGTGACGAGCGATATGTCGAACCCCACCTTGAACCGTCCGAATTCCTTGTTGTAACGCTCGGAAGCATACTTGACAAACGCCTCGGCGCTCATCATGGCTACGCGTGGCTTTATCTCGAGCACCACGCCCACGGCCTGCACCACACAGCCCAACAGCAACAGCCCCATGGCCATCATGTAGCCCGACGGGCGCAGCCCTGATATCAGCGCCATGTTGAGATCGATGAAGGCCGAAAAGATAAACGAGAACGGAATCTGAAGCAATATCTCATACGTGTCCTTGCGTGTGCGCCGTCCGCGTATCAGCCAGAACTGGCCGATGATGAGAAGCATGTTGATGATGAATGTACAGGTGCCGAGCGAGAGCGGCGTGTGGAGGCTCACCACATAGTTGACACTGGAGATAGGAGTGGCGCCGAGAGAAGAATTGATGATCAGGACTATACCCATTGACAGAAAAAACAGTCCCAGCGTAAAGACTGCATAACGCTTGATAATTTCTTTCATACCTGCAAATTATATCTATATCGGATAATATACGGGGCTCACGCCTGCGTTTTTCCGGGTGCAAAATTACAAAAACCGCCACATAAATACAAAATAATCCACCTTGCGCCCCGGCGCTTGTCAAAGTTCGGAAAATTTTCATATCTTTGCACATCATTCATTCCAAACCCATCATTTACCACTGACACTCTATGTTCAAGAATCATCCCAAAGGTCTCATTCCGGCGGCGTTGAGCAACATGGGCGAGCGTTTCGGATACTATATCATGAATGCCGTCCTCGTGCTGTTCCTGTGCTCCAAGTTCGGTCTTAACGAAGAGACAAGTACCCTCATCTATTCCTTCTTCTACGCGGGCATCTACGTGCTCAGCCTTGTGGGCGGATATATCGCCGACAAGACCCAGAATTACAAGGGCACCATCATCTCGGGACTCATGGTGATGACCATGGGCTACGTAGTACTCTCCGTGCCCATCCTCGCCACGTCTGGCAATACCACATGGCTCCTCACCCTCACATGCTTCGCGCTCTTCCTCATCGCCTTCGGCAACGGCCTCTTCAAAGGCAATCTCCAGGCCATAGTGGGCCAGCTGTACGACAATCCCAAATACAGCTCGCAGCGCGACTCCGGCTTCCAGATATTCTACGTATTCATCAACATCGGCGGTGTGGCCGCTCCCTTCGTGGCCCCCATGCTCCGCAGCTGGTGGCTCAACGTCAACGGCATGAGCTACAACGCGAGCTTCCCCGCCATGTGTCATGAATACCTCAGCGTCACCGACTCGATGGCTGAGGAGAACATCAACAATCTCTACGCCCTGGCCACACAGGTAGGACACCAGAGCTCGGAGCAGATAGCCGACTTCTGCAGCCGCTATCTCGACGTATTCAACACCGGTATCCACTACTCGTTCATAGCATCGGTGGCCGCCATGCTCATCTCGCTCGCCATCTTCATCTTCACAAAGAACGGTCTGCCCAACCCCGCCCGCAAGGAAGAGGTGGTCGAGAGCAAATATACCGCCGAGGAGAAGGCTGCCATGGCCACCGAGATCAAGCAGCGCATGTATGCCCTCTTCGCAGTGCTCGGCATAGCCATCTTCTTCTGGTTCTCATTCCACCAGAACGGCACATCCATGTCGCTCTTCGCCCGCGACTTCGTGGACACCTCCACCATAGCTCCCGAGATATGGCAGGCTGTCAACCCCTTCTTCGTGATATTCCTCACACCTCTCATCATCATCCTATTCAGCACACTCTCCAAGGCCGGCAAGGAGATCTCCACTCCGCGCAAGATAGCCATCGGTATGGGTCTGGCCGGTATAGCCTACCTCTTCATGACCCTCTACTCGCTCTACATGGGTTACCCCTCCGGAACCGAGTTCCGCTCCATGAGCGAGGCAGCCAAAGCCGGACTCCTCTCCGGACCCTGGGTGCTCATACTCTACTACTTCTTCATGACCGTGGCCGAGCTCTTCATCTCGCCTCTGGGTCTGTCGTTCGTATCCAAGGTTGCACCCAAGCACATGCAGGGTCTCTGCCAGGGCCTGTGGCTGGGCGCCACCGCCGTGGGCAATCTGCTGCTCTGGATCGGCCCGCTGATCTACAACAAGGCTCCCATCTGGGTGGCATGGGCTGTATTCCTCGCAGTGTGCCTCGTGTCCATGGGCATCATGTTCGGCATGGTGAAATGGCTCGAGCGTGTGACCAAGTAACAACAGCTCTTCACAGCGCAGAGTAAACCTCACCTGCGCAGATAAAAAACAGGACAGAAGCAAGAGGGGATCAGTTGTCAGCCCGACAATCAAATGCTCCTCTCCACTTCTGTCCTTTTCTTATTTCCGCCATGCGCGACAATGCAAAATAAAAATAAAATCAGCTGAATATTATTGAAAACCTGCCGAAGCATTGCGCATAATGCCGGAAAAAGATGTATATTTGTGAGAAATTCCATACAAACGGAAACATCTTACTTTATTTAATACAATCCACAACATGAAACCTTATGTAGTAGGTATCGACATAGGCGGTACCAACACCGTCTTCGGTATTGTCGACGCCCGCGGCGTAGTCATAGCAAGCTCCTCTATCAAGACCCTCAAGCATGCCGATGTAAACGACTATATCGATGAACTCCATGAGAACGTGATGCGCCTGCTCGAGGCCAACGATGCCATTGACAAGGTGCATGGCATAGGTATCGGAGCTCCGAACGCCAACTTCTACACCGGAACCATAGAGCGTCTGGTCAACATACCCTGGCCCACTCCCCTGCCCCTGGCCCAGATGGTTAGCGAGAAATTCGGCATACCCGTGGCAATAACCAACGATGCCAACGCCGCCGCCATCGGCGAGATGACCTACGGCGCCGCCCGTGGACTCAAGAACTTCATCATGATCACCCTCGGCACCGGTGTCGGCTCCGGCATTGTGATCAACGGCCAGCTCGTATATGGCCACGACGGTTTTGCCGGTGAGCTCGGACACGTGATCATGAAGCGCAACAACGGCCGTCTGTGCGGCTGCGGACGCACAGGATGTCTCGAGACATACTGCTCAGCTTCGGGTGTGGCCCGCACTGCCAGGGAATTCCTCGAGGTGCGCAATGACGAGTCACTGCTGCGCCGCATCCCCGTAGAGGAGATAACATCGAAGGATGTATATGACGCCGCTGTGGCCGGCGACAAACTCGCAAAAGAGATTTTCGAGTTCACAGGCAACATACTCGGCGAGGCATTCGCCGACTTCACCGTATTCTCCTCGCCTGAGGCCATCATCCTCTTCGGTGGTCTGGCCAAATCGGGCGATCTGCTCATGCGCCCTCTGCGCGAGTCGATGGAGCGCAACATGATGCCACAGTTCAAGGGCAAGGTGAAAGTGCTCCTGTCGGAACTCAAGGAAGCCGATGCCGCCGTGCTCGGAGCCAGCGCACTGGGTTGGGAAGCCAAGCCCATCCAGGCCCAGCTCTAAGAGCATCGCAAGTAATGGCAATGTAATACATATGTAAGTACATAAAAGGACGGATAAAGGACAAGTGTGACTAAACCCAGAATCCCTTATCCGTCCATTTTTATTCCTCTGTATCATACATTTCAACATCAACAAGACAACAATACTATGATTGAGACAGGACAGAAGGCCCCCGACCTGCTGGGCACCGACCAGGACGGCCACGAAGTGCGCCGCAGCGACTACCCCGGACGCACCATAGCGCTATATTTCTATCCCAAGGACTCCACCTCGGGATGCACGGCCCAGGCATGCAATCTCAGGGACAACTACCAGGCTCTGCTCGATGCGGGCTATCAGGTGATAGGCGTTAGCGTCGACTCCGCCGAGTCGCACAAGAAATTCATAGCCAAACAGCAACTACCTTTCCCACTCATAGCCGACACGGACCACAAGCTGGTGGAGGAGTTCGGTGTATGGGGTGAGAAGTCGATGTATGGCCGCAAATACATGGGCACATTCCGCACCACATTCATCATATCGCCCGATGGAACCGTGGAGCGTGTCATCACACCCAAGCAGATCAAAACAAAAGATCACGCCGCTCAGATACTCGGATGAACTGTATCCATATCCGGGAGGGACAGATCATGACAAGAGGTTGTTTTCATAACAACCTCTTATAATTTGATACCCCTCAAAATATCGGTCTGAAGTACCTGTAATGGCTATTGGCTGTGCTCAAAGGCTAAAATTCAACACTTTTTTTGTTAAATTTTACCCAAAAATTGCTTTAATCCGACTTTTTGTAATGATTTTGCCTTGAAAATTTGGCGTTTAGACCGGAAATATCTATTTTCGCACGGTCATATTCACACTATTTCAATACTTAACTGTTATGAAAAGATTCTTTCTGGGCATACTGGCAGTAGCTGCTGTCACAGTACTTGTCGTATCATGTGGCTCGTCTAAGAAAGGAAACTGCCGATCGGAAAACCGAGATTCGACATTCACCACAGTCAATCATCCGGAATGGTCACGCGACGCTGTGATCTATGAGGTGAACGTACGCCAGTTCACCGATGCCGGCACGATAAAAGCCTTCGCCGACCAGCTTCCGCGGCTAAAGGAACTCGGAGTGGATATACTGTGGTTCATGCCCGTATATCCGATCAGCGAGAAAAACCGCAAGGGAAAACTCGGAAGCTACTATGCCGTGAAGGACTACAAAGCCTTCAACCCCGAGTTCGGCACACTCGATGAATTCAAGGAAACGGTGCGCAAGGCCCATGGTCTGGGCATGAAAGTGATACTCGACTGGGTACCCAACCATTCGGGATGTGACAACGCATGGGTCACCGAACACCCCGACTGGTATGCCAAGGACTCACTCGGCAACATGTTCGGCCCCTATGACTGGACCGACGTATACAAGTTTGACTACTCCAACCCTGAGATGCGCGCCGCGATGGTGGACGCATTCAAATTCTGGCTGACGGAAGCGGATGTGGACGGATTCCGCTGCGATGTGGCCATGGAAGTACCCGTTGACTTCTGGGACGAGACTCGCCCGCAGCTCCAGGCCGTGAAACCCGACCTTTTCATGCTCGCCGAGGCAAGCGAGCCCGCACTCCAGAAAAATGGCTTTGACATGGCCTACAACTGGCCGATGAAAGATCTTTTCAGCGAGATCGCCGCCACCTCCGGACAATACACGTTCAAGGACAAGGAGGGAAACATCAGGGAATTTCCCGAGCGCCATGCATCCGATATCGACTCGCTGCTGGCATCGCAGGCCGCAGCATATCCGCGCGACACCTACATGATGAACATGGTGACGAACCATGACTTGAACTCATGGGAAGGCACGGAGTTTGACCGCCTCGGATCACTCACCGACGCTTTTGCCGTGCTCACCTACACCCTACCCGGCATGCCGCTGATCTACACCGGCCAGGAAACCGGCATGAACCGCGCGCTCGAATTCTTCACCAAGGATCAGGCGCCGGAGTGGGAGCCACGCAACAAATACTTCGAATTCTACAAGAGACTCAACGCACTCAAACATTCACAGAAAGCCCTGCGTGCAGGCGAGGACGGAGGTGCGATAGTGAGGTATCCTACCACAAGCCCAGACGTCTACGCATTCTCACGTGAAGTGGACGGTTCAAAGGTCACCGTCATAGTCAATCTCAGCGGTAAACCCGAGGAAGTATCATTCACCGACACAATTCCTGCCGTGACCGACAAGACCCTCGACTACTTCACCGAATCGCCCGCCATCCTGCCCTCAAGCCTCTCGTCCGGGGAATACAGGATATTCGTGGATTGAAGCCAACGAGCGCCTGTATGATAGCTGACAGGTGGCTGTGTCCTAATTGACAGAAGGATACAAAAGACGCTATGTTTGCCGGTGAATACGGACGCCGGCCCAACATGGTAAAGGTTTTCTTAGCCATAAGGCT
>CAJTJG010000026.1 GCA_910576785.1 uncultured Duncaniella sp. | reverse complement strand
CGACGCTCTTCCGATCTCCCTCTGCTTGTAAGGCAGACGCTCTGAACCAGCTGAGCTAAGCGCCCGAGTGATGTGTTTTTACTCAAGTCCCGTCTACTCGGTTTCCGAGACTTTCGCTTTGAGCAAGAAGGTTTGTTTCTTCTTTGGTGGGCGCTGAGGGATTCGAACCCCCGACCCTCTGCTTGTAAGGCAGACGCTCTGAACCAGCTGAGCTAAGCGCCCTTACTTGCTTAAAGCGATGCAAAGGTAGGGACTTTCTCCATTCCGTGCAAGTTTTTTGGCTAACTTTTTTTAGTTTTAATGAAATAAAAGGTGCTATGGTATATTTAGTGGTCTGTATGGCGTGTGTTGTCGTCGGCGTAAACAAGACTTTTCAGGCTGTAGGGCTCTATTTTCAACAATTGCAAAGCAGGATTTTTTTGTTGGATGATGGCAATCTTTTCACTAATTTTGCAGTATTATGGCAAAAATAGGAGATACTGTTCGCTTCCTGAATAGCGTTGGGGGCGGTGTGATCAGAAAAATCGATGGAAATATCGCGTATGTAGACGAGGATGGTTTCGAGACCCCTGTGCTATTGCGCGAGGTTGTGGTCGTACAGGAAGCGGGGGACAGGGCTGCCGCCACTGCTGTGCCGGTCCAGAGTCGTAATATCGTAAGTCAGCCGACAGAGCAAAGACAGATTGTCCAGGGCGTGGATGACAAACTGAATATCGTTCTCGCTTTTGAACCGAGGGATATTAAACGGCTCGGGACAACGATATTCGATGCTTATATTGTCAACGATTCATCTTATTTCATATATGTGGTATATATGACGCGTGCGGATGAGGCCGATGGATGGTCTCTTCGCTACGCCGGGATTATCGAGCCGGGCATACAGGCTCCGGTGGATGAGTTTGCCGGCACTGACCTTACAATGATGGATCGTGTGGCTGTCCAGATTGTTGCTTACAAGGAAGAGTCTGACTTCAAGCTAAAGGCCCCGGTGGCTGTGGAGACAGCTCTTGATACCACGAAATTCTTCAGGCTGCATTGTTTTACCAAGAGTGTGTATTTTGATACGGAAGTCCTTTCTCTGCCGCTTGTGGTGGATGATGTTGTACGCTCCCGCATGGTGCTTGATTCCGGTCGCATAGAGGCCGGTATCCGATCAAAAAAGAGTATTGACAGGCCTCGCCCCAAAAAGGATGCCCCAAAGCCTAAAAAGCCGGGAGTGCTGGAAGTAGATCTTCATGTCAATGAGTTGGTCGACACGACCGCAGGATTGTCGCCGGCCGATATGTTGAATTTACAGATCGATGAGTTTCGGCGCGTCATGGATGACAACATTCGCAATCATGGCCTCAAGATTGTATTCATCCACGGAAAGGGAGAAGGGGTATTGCGAAAAGCCCTCATGAAGGAGCTTGGGCATCGTTATAAAGGGCATTCGGTTCAAGACGCATCATTCAGGGAATATGGTTTTGGTGCGACACAAGTCACTATACGATGATCGTTTATTTTTCCGGTACCGGCAACAGTGCTGCTGTGGCAAATTTCCTGGCAGACATGCTCGGTGACTGTGTGTTGAGGATGAAGCCTGGTGTCAAACACATGGATTTGGATGACATGGGCCGTATTATCTGGGTATTTCCGGTTCATTCATGGGGTATTCCGGCTTTTGTGAAGGAGTTCATGGATAATGTGGAGATATCCGGTGCCTGTGATGCCATCCATCACCTGGTTCTGACCTGTGGCGATGACTGCGGGGAGACTGAGCGGATGTGGCGTGACACCATATCCCGGAGAGGATGGCTGCACATTGGGAATGCTTTTTCAGTAGAGATGCCCAACACGTATGTGGCAATGCCATTCTTTGACGTCGACAGTATTGAGGTGAGGCGGCGCAAACTATCCGCAGTCAAGGACAGGGTGAATGAGATTGCCTCGGTCATAGAGTCCGGCAGAAGCGGCGTGTCGGATATAGTTAGAGGAAGAATGCCCCGACTGAAAACCGGAGTTATCTATCCATGGTTCATGCGTCATACCATAAGGCCAGGTGCATTTCGTGTGGACAGCAAGTGTGTTGAATGTGGCGCATGCGCAGGCATATGCCCTATGGGCAATATCTCGCTTTATGAAAAACGCCCCCGTTGGGGAGAGAGATGCACCGGTTGTCTCGCATGCTATCACATATGTCCGCGTCATTCCATATCCTACGGGCCATTCACACGAGGAAAAGGCCAGTATATATGTCCGCGTCATCTTGAAGAATAGAATTTGGGCGATTTTTTTACTTGTCCAAGGTTCCCCTTGGGATTTTTCGTTCATTTCGGGATTTGATCCTGCTGTCTGTAGAGGATGGTTTTGGGATGGGATATATCTTGTTATTTCCTGAAATTCTCCTTACCTTTGCGGCTCCTGCTTTTATTTTAAGGGAATCACCAATCACATTATACTTAATCTTAAATCACAAAACCATTACCTATGAAAAAATCCTTCACGCGTCTGGCCGGACTCGCGGCGCTGCTGCTGGCACCCGGACTGAGCGCATGGGCCGACATCCAGTGGCCTACGGACGATTCAAAGTATTTCACGCTGCCCAATGAGGCTGACATCAATCTCAATGACTGTGCCGTCAGAGACCCTGAGAACTCCTGGGGTGTCTTTGAGAACGACGGGGCTTCACTCGGCTCCACCGGACCAAGCACGAATGTCAGGATATTTATCAACAACACCGAGGAGCAGGCCTACACTTTCTCGATGAAATCGGGTGCCAACGGGCTTGAGGCTGTCACCAATGTGTCCATGACCGATGCCGTCGGCAACACATTCATGGACCATGACTTCACCATCCCCAACACCGGCAGCTGGAGCGCGGCGACCGACCACTCCACCCCGACTATGGTGATGCCCGCAGGCAAGTATTGCATGACTCTAAAGGTGAAGAGTACCACAGGCAGCTATGCAGGCAATTATTACAATTTCCACCTGGCTCCCTTAGGCAAATTTATCGACATCCCCGGCCCGCTGACATGGCAGGACATCACCTGTGTGGGCGGTTGTAAATGGGAAGGCGGTGGCGCCAATATCGGCTATATGCGCCACGGTGTAGGCTTCACCATCAACATGAATGTCAAGGAGGCTGGCGTCTATGATCTATCCTATGACGTCACCTGGTTTGCCAACAAGACCCACGTCGTTGCCGACATCATCGACATCGCCACCGGCGAGGTTGAGTACTCGACATGGCTCAATGTCACTGGCCAGGGGCCGTATCACCACAACCTGCTGATGACCACCGGTCTCAAGCAGGTCAAGTTCACCTTCACCAACCCCAACATCGGCACTTCGTGGCTCTACAATGTCCCGATGCCCAAGTTTGAGAAGGTCGGCGAGAAGGTCGCCATCCTCCAGGACTTCGTTCCCGAGAACGCCGAGGCAGGTGAGTTTGAGGGCTATGACTTCAACGTCAACCTCCCCATCAGCTATGACAAGGACAACTTTGTTTTCAACGTTCCCGCCCTCAACGGCACCATCGATGTGACTGCTACCGAGAGCGAGAGTGAGGTCACCGTCACTGCTCTTGGTGATGGCCGTTTTTCAATCCCCACACCTGCGCTCGATAATGCAGCCGTCATAAGCATCAAGCTCAATCCTGATGCCGACGCTGTGGTAGACCGCACGGAGTTTCTGGTGCGCGTGTTCCACATAGGCGCCATTGACATCAAGACACTTGTCATCGACGGTACCGATATGGGCGCTGACTTCCTCGGGCTGCTCAACGCGAAGGGTGAAAAAATCGACCTGACTCTTCCCGAATATGTATTCACCACCGTACCCTCACTGCAGGGCGAGTATGTGCATGGCGACAAACTGTCAGCTACCGGTCGCCTCGAGAATGGCGCTGTCAAGTTCAGCTTCAAGGCTGAGACCGGCGGCCTCTCAAAGGAGTACAACCTGACATTCCCCACCTATAAGCCCTACACTCCGGCTGCGGGCGACGAGACCGAAGTCATCAAGTTTGACGGAAATCGTCCTAGCGAGGGTGAAAACTGGAGCAACGGCCTCTATTCGATCACAGCTGTAAACGACGGATATCAGAGCTGGTTCAAGGGCGGACGAGGCGAGCATTCGCTCATCATTCCTTCCAACTATGTTGTCAAGCAGTTCATTTTCCGTGATCTCAAGAACAACTATGCCGCCAACATCGCCAATATCGTCGATGTCAAGTCGGAAGGCGCTACAATTATCGCCCCGAGTTTCAGTGGCTTCCAGCATGAGAATGTCAAGCTCGTCGACCTGGTCTACAACATTGAGAACCACGTAGCAGGCACCCCTATCAGCTTCACCTTTGACGGCGGTGGCCAGATGATGTGGTCATTTGAGCTGACTGTCGAGAAGAAGTCCCTCACAGGTGCTCCTGCTCTCGAGAGCCTCGAGATCATCGCTCCCGAAGGCACAAACCACTTCGTGGCCGCAGCCAAGTTTGACCGTGTCATCACCAAGGCACAGGCAACTGTAGGCAACAAGACTATTCTCGGAACAGCCGGTGCCCCCACCGTCTACTTCCCCGCAACCGACCTTGACTTCTCAACCACCTATACACTGACAATCGCCGCCGGCGACATCGAGGATGAGTATGGCAACAAGACAACAGAGCCTATCATCCGCGAGGTTGTCATCGGAGAGAAAGCAGTCGTGGCCAAAGCGCTCCCCACCGTCATCACCAATGTCGGGGAACTGCGTGCAGCCGCTGCCAATGCAGACGGTAAGGTGCTTCTCGTTCTCAACGGCGACTATGACCTCGGCAGCGAGGCCGTTGTCATCGCCGCCAAGAACTATTCGGTTGTCGGTCAGAGCAAAGAGGGCGTGGTGATCCATGGCAAGCAGAGCGGTATCTCCAACCCGATTTTCTCAACCCGCAACAGCTCTGACGTCTACCTGCAGGACCTCACCCTCCGCAACGACTATGACTGGGATGTCAAGGAGCGTGGCGGCGTTGGCGTAGCCCTCGGCAGCGGCGACCGTGAAATAGCCTACAACATTGCTCTCCAGAGCCAGCAGGACACTCAGGTGACCAACGGAACCGACGGCTACTATGAGAACTGTGACATCTATGGCGCTGTCGACTTCATCTGCGGCGGCGGCAACCATTACTATAAGGCCTGCAACCTCATCATGACCAATCCCGGTCACATCACCGCTCCTTCCACCGGCACCGGCCACCTCTGGGGTTATGTGTTTGACAACTGTGTCATCGACGCCTACAAAGGCTCCTATACCTTTGAGCCCGACAACAAGGGCAACACCTACAACCTCGGCCGCCCCTGGCAGAACGAGCCGCGTGCATGCTTCCTGAACACCAAGATGATCCTTGAGCCCAATCCCGCCGGATGGGGCTCCATGGGCAACCTTAACACCCACTTCTATGAGTATGGCTCAGTCAACGCACAGGGCGAGCTCATTGACCTCTCTGTACGCGCCAACTCTCCGACACACGTCGGCGAGCCCTATTCTCCCGTCCTGACCGCCGAGGAGGCTGCCAAGTACACCATGACCAACGTCATCGGTCTCAAGGAAAGCTTCGTGCCCACCGACTATACCCGTCAGCTCGCCGCTCCCGCAGCAGCTGTAGCCGACGGCAAGATTGAATGGGCCGACATGTCGGACGCCATGTTCTATCTCATCACAATGGACGGCAAATATGTTGATGTAACTACTGAGCCCGCCTACGTCCCGGCTACCGACGGCACCTACTGCATCCAGGCAGCCAACTGCCGCGGCGGTCTGAGCAAGGCTTCCGCTCCCGTGAAGTTCAGCACCTCCGGCATAGGCGAGATCGCTGCCGATGCTGAGACTACAGTCGAGTATATCAACATTCAGGGCCAGCGCGTTGACGAGACCGCCAAGGGTCTTCTCATCCGCCTTACCAGAAGCGCCGACGGCACTGTCAAGGCTGAGAAAATAGTCCGCTGATCCATCTACAGTCCACACTGAACCGGGAGGCTGTGTCAAATTGAAGTGACACAGCCTCTTTTTTTACCGTGATGAAGGAGTGTGAGGGTGATGCATCGTGTGAAAAAATTTAGTATTTTTGCGGTGGAATTTATCTTTAAAACATTATGAACGGGAGAAAATGGGAAACCATCAAGGAGTATGACGACATACTCTTTCAGAGATATGGCAAGATCGCCAAGATAACTATCAATAGGCCGGAGGTATACAATGCATTCCGTCCGCACACCAATTTCGAGATGCTCGATGCGATGGCTTATTGCCGCGAGTCGGCCGATGTGGGTGTGGTCATCCTCACCGGCATCGGTGACAAGGCTTTCTGTTCGGGAGGCGACCAGAAGGTGAAAGGAGTGGGCGGCTACATTGATGACAATGGTGTGCCGCGCCTGAATGTGCTCGATCTCCACAAGGCCATACGCTCCATACCCAAGCCTGTCATAGCTATGGTGAACGGTTATGCTATCGGCGGCGGAAATGTGCTCCAGGTGGTGTGTGACCTCACCATTGCCTCCGAGAATGCGCGTTTCGGTCAGACGGGTCCCAAGGTGGGCAGCTTCGACGCCGGTTTCGGCTCAAGCTATCTGGCCCGCTGTGTAGGTCAGAAGAAGGCGCGTGAGATATGGTTCCTCTGCCGTCAGTACACGGCTCAGGAAGCTCTTGAGATGGGCATGGTGAACAAGGTGGTGCCTCTGGAGAGGCTCGAGGATGAGACGGTGGAGTGGTGTGAGACCATCCTGTCGCGCAGTCCGATGGCCGTGAGGATGATCAAGCGTGCTCTCAATGCCGAGCTCGACGGCCAGCGTGGCATGATGGAGTTTGCCGGCGATGCCACTCTGATGTACTATCTCATGGCCGAGGCTCAGGAGGGCAAGAATGCTTTTCTGGAGAAGCGTGACCCTGATTTCGACCAGTTCCAGAAGTTTCCGGGATGATGCGCGGCGAGTGGCGGCGATACCGTCTGGAGTTCTCGTTTCTTGCCATCACCTCGCGCGAGCGGCTGTCGAGCAAGGACACGTATTTCCTGCGTGTGTGGGATGACGGGCGTCCCGGTGTGTATGGGCTGGGCGAGGCAGCTCTGTTCCGCGGGCTGAGCTGCGATGACCGTCCCGGCTATGAGGATATGCTTGCCAAGGTGTGTGGCGATGTGGAGCGCTATGCCGCGGAGCCGTGGTTGCTTGATGAGTGGCCGTCGATCAGGATGGGACTGGAGACTGCGCTGGCCGATCTGGCCTCGGGTGGAAGGATGCTTCCGTTCGGGCCTGTGGAGCCGTTGCGCATCAACGGACTTGTGTGGATGGGCGATGAGGCCACGATGGCCCGGCGCATCGACGAGAAGCTTGCGCAGGGGTTCCGTTGCATCAAGATAAAGGTGGGCGGCATCGACACGGAGCGTGAGATCGCTCTTGTGGAGGAACTGCGACGGCGTGCTCCGCAGGTGGAGTTGCGTCTGGACGCCAACGGGGCGTTCACGCTGCGCGAGGCCCTGCGGTTCATGGATCGTGTGGCTCCTCTGGGTATCCACTCGGTGGAGCAGCCTGTCAGGGCAGGGCGATGGGCCGATATGGCCGAGCTGTGCCGTGAGTCGCCTGTGGCTGTGGCTCTTGACGAGGAGCTTATCGGACTCAATGACGATGACTCGCGGCAGCGCATGCTCGATGTGGTGGCTCCGCAGTGGGTGGTGCTGAAACCTACGCTGTGCGGAGGTTTTTCGGGCGCTGACCGGTGGATAGAGCTTGCCTCCGGCAGGGGGATAGGCTGGTGGGCCACATCAGCTCTGGAGTCGAACGTGGGTCTCAACGCCATTGCCTCGTGGCTGTCGTCGCGCGGCGATGCGGCGCCCATGGCCCAGGGACTCGGCACGGGTATGCTTTATACTAACAATATAGTGTCGCCGCTGGTGTGTGAGGGGGAGACGCTGAGAGTGAATCCCGCAGGGCGATGGCAGACGGACGGTTTGTTCTGACGCCTGCCGCCCGGGAGTTTCTGGAGCGGTGGCATGACGGGGCTGACACGGTGACGGCCCATACCTCGGGGTCGACGGGCGCACCCAAGGAGATCCACCTGCTGAAATCCGATATGCTTGCCTCGGCACGTGCCACGGTGGAGTTCTTCGGTCTGACGCCTTCGTCGCATCTTGTGCTTCCGCTCTCGCCGGGCTATATAGCGGGGATGATGCAGATAGTGAGGGCCGAGGTGGCGGGATGCCGGCTGACGGTGGAGGAGCCGTCGTCGTGTCCGCTTGCAGGGTGGTGCGAAGGGGGTAGCGGCCGTGTGTCGCTGCTGCCTGTGGTGCCGGCCCAGGTGGAGGGACTGTTGCGCTCGGGTGTGACGGGGATGGTGGACAATCTGATAGTGGGCGGTGCGCCTCTTGCTTCCGCTCTGGAGGAGAGGATCGTCTCGTCGGGATGCCGTGCATATGCCACATACGGGATGACGGAGACGTGCAGCCATGTGGCCCTGAGGAGGCTGGGATGCGGTGAGTTCACGGCTCTGCCTGGGTTCACGTTCGCCACGGATGCCGAGGGGTGTCTGGCCATAGAGAGCCGCACGCTGTCGTTCGGGCGGCTGCTTACCACGGATGTGGTGGAGCTGACGTCGGCCACTTCGTTCCGCTGGCTGGGGCGTGCCGACAATGTGATCAACTCGGGTGGGGTGAAGATACACCCCGAGGAAGTGGAGAGGGTGATGGCTCCGCTGCTGCCCCCGGGGGCTATGGCCTATGTGGGCTCCTGTCCGAGCGCGAGGTGGGGGAGCGAGGCTGTGATCGTGACAGACTCTGATGCCGTCACTGATGCTCTGATAGATCGTCTGCGCTCGCTGCTGCCTCGTCATCATTGCCCGAAGGGGGTGGTGAGGGTGGATAGGATACGCCTGACGCCGACGAATAAGATAATAAGGGAGAGGATAGAGTAGGATTTCGGGTTATTTTTCCGTACTTTTGCGGTATGAAAAATGTATGGGAGAAATACCGCAGCTGCTACCGGTCCATAATCAGGCTTGGCGGCCCGATACTTGTGGGTCAGCTGGGCATGATCGTGGTAGCGTTCGCCGACAATATCATGGTGGGGCGCTACTCCACCGGAGCACTGGCTTCGGCGTCGTTTGTCAACAATCTGTTCAACATAGCCAATTTCGCATGCATAGGGTTCACCTACGGGCTTACGCCGCTGGTGGGCGCTCTGTTCAGCCGCGGGGAGTACCGCACGATAGGGGGGCTGCTGCGCAACGGTCTTGCCGTGAATCTGGTGTTTGCCCTTGGGGTGATGGCCGTGATGGCGGCGATATATCTCAATGTGGACCGTCTGGGCCAGCCTGCCGAGCTGCTGCCGCTCATACGCCCTTACTATCTCATAGTCATGGCGGGGATGCTGCCGGTGGCGCTGTTCAATGTATTCGCCCAGTGGCTTTTTGCCATCAACAGGACGGCGCTCCCCATGTGGATAGTGCTGGTGTCCAATGTCATCAACATAGCGGGCAACTATGTGCTCATCTACGGCCACTGCGGTGCGCCGGCCATGGGGCTGACGGGCGCGGGCTACAGCACGCTCATAGCGCGTGTGTTCTGTCTCGTGGCCGTGATGGTGATATTCTTCACGGCCGGACGGTTCGGGGCCTACAGGGAAGGACTCGTAGAGGGGCGCTGCAACCGACGCACGGCGGGGCAGGTGTTCACCACGTCCTATCCCGTGTCGCTGCAGATGACCTTTGAATCGGGCTCCTTCGGACTTGCGGCCGTCATGGCCGGATGGCTTGGAGCCATCAGTCTGGCGTCGTTCCAGATCATCGTGATCACGGGGACGCTGGGTTTCTGCGTGTATTATAGCGTGGGGGCGGCGGTGTCGGTGCTTGTGGCCAACCGTGCGGGGCTTTCCGACCGCGCGGGTATGCGCCGCTATGCTTTCGCGGGCTATCATATCATACTACTTCTGGCCACGGTGTCGTCGCTTGTGTTCATACTCGGTGGACGATTCCTGATAGGGGCCTTCACGGAGGATCCGGTGCTCATAGGGGCCACTATGGGGCTGCTGCTGCCGCTGGTGGTGTATCAGTACGGCGATGCCACGCAGATCATCTTCGCCAACGCCCTCAGGGGCACGTCGCACGTCATGCCAATGCTGTGGATAGCACTGTTCTGCTACGTGGTGGTGGGCATTCCGGCCACGTATCTGCTCGGGTTTCCTGCCGGGCTGGGCACGTTCGGCATCATATTGAGCTTCTCGGTGAGCCTGTTTCTCGCCGCAGGGCTGTTCCTGTACTACTTTCTCAGAGCCACACGCCGATGAATCGCTCCACGCTCCCTTCCCGCAGTGTCTACGGTCTTTTCAATGACAGTTTCCCTCCGGTGCTCGACGGGGTGACGCTGACGGTGGAGAACTATGTGAAGTGGCTTGCTGCAGCCGGGCGCCGGGTGTGTGTGGTCACACCGTGGTGTCCTGTCAGTCCGCCCCACGAGGGTTTCGACATGTACCGTTATCTCTCGCTCCCCATCTACAACCGTCATCCCTACCGCTACGGCTATCCGCGGCTCGACCCGTTCATCTGGCGCAGTATCCGCCGCACGCCCTTCAGGATCGTGCATGCCCACTGTCCGTTCTCGTCGGGGCGTCTGGCCGCCTATGCCGCACGGACGCATGGCATACCGATGGTCACGACGTTCCACTCCAAGTACCGCACGGATCTCGACCGCTCGCTGCCGCAGGTGATGGTGAGGTATCAGATGAGGAGGCTGCTGGAGTTCTATAATTCGGCCGCCGAGGTGTGGATACCCCAGGCCGCCGTCGAGGAGACCATCAGGGAGTATGGTTTCAGGGGAGCTGTACGAGTGGTGGAGAACGGCAATGACTTCGGCGAAGGGATAGCCGACCCTGCGGCCTACAGACGGGAGTCGCGCCGCATGCTCGGGCGCCGCCCCGACGAGATGGCGCTCCTCTTTGTGGGGCAGCACATCCTGGAGAAGGGTGTGGAGATCATTCTCAGGGCGTTGCCGCTGATAGACAGTGATGTGCCCTACAGGATGGATTTCATCGGCACGGGCTACGCTCAGGAGCGCATGAAGCATTTGGCCGTCGAGCTAGGGGTGGGGGATAGGGTGACGTTTCACGGCGTCATCTCCGACCGCGAGGCACTGAGGCGACACTATGCCGCGGCCGATCTGTTTCTGTTTCCGTCGTTCTACGACAATGCCCCGCTGGTGGTGCGCGAGGCTGCTGCCATGCTCACTCCCTCTGTGCTGCTCGAGGGCTCGACGGCGGCCGAGCTTGTGAGCGATGGCGACAACGGCTTCCTCACCGCACGCACTGCCGCCGACTATGCCCGTGTGATCAGCCGCCTGGCCCACGACCGCAGCCTGATAGTCGATGCCGGTATCCGTGCACGCCAGACGCTCTGCCGTCCGTGGCGCGATGTGCTCGACGAGGTGATGGGCCTGTATGACAATATAATAGAACGATATGGACACAAAGGATAGTCGCCCCTCCCCCTCGCCGCGCAGACAGATGCTCGACATGGCTTGGAAGATCATGCTCCCCGTGGCCATAGGCATCGGTGTGGCCGTGTGGCTGTTCCGCAGGGAGTTTGACGCCTCGGTGTGGGAGTCCATCCACTTCGACGCGCGCGTGGTGGGGTGTGTGGCTCTGGCATGGTGCTTCATGATAGGGCGTGACTTCGGGTTGAGCTGGCGTTTCCGCACGCTCACCGACAGGCAGCTCACGTGGTGGCAGGCCATAAGGGTCAACATGCTCTGCGAGTTCACTTCGTGTGTCACCCCCTCGGCCGTGGGCGGAAGCGCCTTCGGCATGATCTATCTCAACCGCGAGGGTGTGGAGTTCGGGCGGGCCACGACGCTGATGATGACCACACTGTTTCTCGACGAGCTCTTCTTCGTTGTGTCGCTGCCGTTGGTGATGCTCTTCGTGCCTTACGGCGAGCTGTTCGGTTTTGAGAGTTCGGCGTTCACCACGGGGCTACAGACGGTGTTCTGGGCTGTCTACGGGGTGATCACGCTATGGACCGCCGTGCTCTTCATGGGCATCCTCGTCAAGCCTCACGGCATCCACCGGGCGCTCAACGCCCTGTTCCGTCTCCGGTGGCTGCGGAGGTGGGCGGCTAAGGTGGATGAGCTCGGCACCAATATGGAAGCTACCGGACGCGAGCTACGGCGCAGACCCGCGCGATGGTGGATGGAGACGTTCGGCGCCACGGCCCTGTCATGGTCGTCACGCTATCTGGTGGTCAACGCTCTCTTCCTGGGATTCGCCCCCGGAGCCGACCAGCTTGTGGTCTTCGCACGCCAGTTCGTGGTATGGGTGGTGCTGATGGTGAGCCCCACGCCCGGTAGCGCCGGCATAAGCGAATGGCTCTTCACCACCTACTACGGCGACCTCATACACAGTGCCGGCATGGCCCTCGTCATAGCCTTGTTCTGGCGTATGATAAGCTATTACGTCTACCTCATAGTGGGCGCGTGCATCCTGCCCGGATGGATAGAGCGTGGCCTGCGCAGGAAGTGAGATTTTTTTTTGCATAATCGGGGGGATTTGGCTATCTTTGGGGTTGATCCCTCCACTTTGGATCTGACGATTATGAAACGATTTTTCCTTACGCTCTTTGCCGCTGCCGTGGCAGTGGTGGCCGCTGTGGCCGGAACACATGTGTATATGCTGCGTCTTGACGACGAGATAGGCTCGTCCACATGGCGCTATACCCGTGAGGCTCTGCGCGAGGCTTCGGCCGAGCAGGCCGACATGATACTGGTGCATCTCAACACCTACGGCGGCTCCGTTGTGCACGCCGACTCCATACGTACGGCGCTGCTCAATTCGCCCCTGCCTGTGGTGGGATGGGTGGACAACAACGCCGCCTCGGCCGGAGCGCTCATCGCTCTGGCGTGCGATACGGTCTACATGCGTCCCGGCTCCTCGATGGGTGCTGCCACGGTGGTCAACGGCGCCGACGGTGCGGCCATGCCCGACAAGTATCAGAGTTACATGCGGGCCATGATGCGGGCCACTGCCGAACACCACGGCCGTCGTCCCGCCGCTCAGGGCGCCGCGCCGCAGTGGCGCCGCGATCCGCTCATAGCCGAGGCCATGGTGGATGCGAGGGTGGCCGTGGAGGGACTCATCGACTCCACACGCGTGCTCACCCTCACCCCCGACGAGGCCATCAGGTGGGGGTATGCCGACGGCAAGGCCGAGTCGGCCCATGAAGTGCTCACCTCCCTTGGACTCAAGGACTACACACTGGCCGAATACGCCCCCACGTGGGTGGACCATCTGATAGGTTTCCTCACCAACCCCGCCGTGCAGGCCATACTCATCATGGTGATAGTGGGCGGCATCTACATGGAGCTCCACACCCCCGGCATGGGCTTCCCCTCGGTGGCCGCCATCGTGGCCGCCATGCTCTACTTCCTGCCGCTCTACCTCACGGGGATAGCCAGCAGCTGGATCATTCTGCTCTTCGTGGGGGGCCTCATACTGGTGTTGCTCGAGATCTTCGTGGTGCCCGGATTCGGCGTGACGGGCATCTCGGGTATAGTGTGCATATGCGCCGCTGTGCTGCTGGGACTGATAGAGAACTACACGTTCTCCATCACACGGGCCGACAGCGCATCAGTGTGGACCTCGCTCGGCATCTTCGCCGCCGGAGTGGCTCTCGCCATCGGTGCCGTGTGGTATATGACCTCCTCCTACGCCCCCGCATGGATGCGCCGTCACACCGACCTCACCACCGAACTGCGCAGTGCCGACGGCTTCATAGGCGTGGACATGTCGCCGGCCAGACTCGTGGGCGCCGAGGGTACAGCCGTCACCGACATGCGTCCTGCCGGCAAGGTGGCCATAGGGCAGGAGAGCTACGACGCCGTCTCGACCACCGGATTCATCCACGCCGGCACACGTGTGAGGGTCACAAAGTATGAAAACGCCCAGATCTACGTCCGCGAGACCCTCTGATAGAAGCCAAAAAGCGATTTTTTGCGGAAAAAGATTGTTAAATATGCCGTATTACTGTGAAAAATACAGCAAAAATCATTACCTTTGCACGTGTGTTTTTCATAGTATTAGATTAAGATAAAGGTTTAAAAGGAAAAGGAGCTGTCGTGAGACAACTCCTTTTTATGTATCCCTGCCTGTCCCGTCCCATAGTGAAGAAGGGGGACAGATGGGATAAATGAGACAAATTCCCGACGTTGGAATTCAATGATTGTTACAACAAAAACACCGACAATCAGATTTGTTTCTCGCTGATCATCGGTGATTTATGCTTTGAGCGGTAAACGAGGCTCGAACTCGCGACCCTCAGCTTGGGAAGCTGATGCTCTACCAACTGAGCTATTACCGCATATATATGTGAGTGTTGGATCTTTACGGGTGCAAAGGTAAGTTATTTTTTGTTTCCGGCAAAGGGTTCGGGTGTTAAAAAAGGCGTAAATGTGACGGAAATGTGACGGGAGGTGTGCAAAAAGCGTGCGGAAAAGCGTAACTTTGCACATATATATAATGTATGGACAGAAGAAAGTTTTGCAGGATCGCTGCTCTTGCCGTCGGGGCCATCGGGCTCGGGGCTGAGGCTTCCACCATCGGTTCCGGTCACGTTGGGTCGGTGGTGGGACGGAGGTGTCGCGTGCGTGTGGTGAGGAGGGAGTGCTACGATGATCTGCAAAGCCTCTATGCCGACGATCCCGAGGCGGGGCCGTGCGGGGCGTTAGAGTGCGGCATGGAGTGGACTCTCGCTGCGGGTGACGGAAGGCCCGAGGGGTTCTGCCCCAAGGCCTGGGAGGCTGTGGTGTCGGCAGTGGGGGATGTCTCGCAGTGTCCGGCCTCGGCGGTGCGCCAGGGGGTCATGATGGTGTCGTGTCCCGACGGATTCCGCCCCGTCATCTTCAAGATTGAGCTTGGCGAGTTGGCCGATTGAAAAATTATTGCTAACTTTGTCCACGTTTTACAAAGAAAACGATCATTCATATGAGTTATAACCTTTTGAAAGGAAAGCGCGGCGTGATCTTCGGCGCGCTCAACGACAAGAGCATAGCCTGGAAGGTGGCCGAGAAGGCTGTCGAGGAGGGCGCTACCATCACCCTGAGCAACACTCCGGTGGCTGTCCGTATGGGCGATGTGAGCAAGCTCGGCGAGAAGTTGGGTGCGGAGGTGATACCCGCCGACGCCACCAATGTCGAGGATCTCGAGATGGTGTTCCAGCGTTCTACAGAGGTGCTCGGAGGCAAGATTGACTTTGTGCTCCACTCCATAGGCATGTCGCCAAACGTGCGCAAGAAACGTCTCTATGACGATATCGACTACGATCTTCTCAACAAGACACTTGACATATCGGCCGTATCGTTCCACAAGATGATCCAGGCCGCCAAGAAGCTTGACGCCATAGCCGAATACGGCAGTATCGTGGCTCTGAGCTACATAGCAGCACAGCGCACCATGTTCGGCTACAACGACATGGCCGATGCCAAGGCTCTCCTGGAGTCGATAGCACGCAGTTTCGGCTATATCTACGGCCGCGAGAAGCACGTGCGCATCAACACCATATCGCAGTCGCCCACTCCCACCACCGCCGGAAGCGGCGTGAAGGGTATGGACTCGCTGATGGACTTCGCCAACCGCATGTCGCCTCTGGGCAACGCCACGGCCGACGAATGTGCCGACTACTGCATAGCTCTCTTCAGCGACCTCACCCGCAAGGTGACGATGCAGAATCTATTCCACGACGGCGGCTTCTCGAGCATGGGCATGAGCCTGCGCGCCATGGACCAGTACGAGAAAAGCTTCGACCTTTACAGAAACCCTGACGGCACGATCCAGTACGGATGATGCTGTCTCGATGCAGATGGAAAGTTGTACTCCCCGGGTGTTCCGCCAAGCGCGGAAACCGGGGAGTACACGATTTATATAGTGATGGCTGTGAACAAATTCACCTCGGGGGATGTATTAGTTCTATATCATTCAATGAAATTTAACATAGAGAAGTCATGAAGAAATTTTTTCTACTGCTTATGCTCGGCCTCGTGAGTGTGGCCATGTGGAGCTGTTCTGACGATGATGATGACGACAAGTACATCTCCGCTACCGAGCTGCCCAAGGTGGCCCAGGAGTTCATATCGCAATATTATCCCGCCGACAAGGTGCTCAGCGTGGAGCTTGACAAGGATCACTCCACGGTGACCTACGATGTGAAGCTCGCCAGCGGCCATGAGGTGGAGTTTGACTCTGCCGGCCAGTGGATAGACCTCGACGCTCCAGCCGGGGCAAGCGTCCCCGAGGCTCTCATCCCCGAGGCTATAGCGCGCTACGTCACGGACAATTTCCCTGCATACCTCGTCAACGAGCTTACCCGCACGGCACGCGGCTATGACGTGGAGCTGACCAATGGTCTCGAACTCCCGTTTGACAAGGACGGCAACTTCGTGGGGCATCTCCTTTAGTTTACCGATAAAGACACCTCTCTGGATAGAAGGATACAGAAGGACAAAAAGGACAAAAGTAACAGAAATATTAATTATCTGTGTGATAAATAATTACTTTCTGTTACTTTTGTCCTTTTTGTCCTTCTGTATCTTTCTATATTTTGACACACCGCCATCAATTATGACATATTGTCTTCCGGCTTCGGTCTGGGCGTCCTGTTGGCCTCGGCATAGGCTGTGGGCGCCATGCCGAATAGCTCCTTGAAGCGTGTGGCGAAATGGTTGGGACTGCGGAATCCTGTCAGGTCGGCAACCTCCTGCACCGACAGTCCGCGCTCCGTCAGCAGCTTGGCGGCCTCGCGCAGGCGCACGTTGCGTATGAAATCGCGCGGCGACTGGTTGGTCAGTTCCTTGAGCTTGCGGTGGAGATGCACACGGCTCAGGCCCACCTCTGAGGCCACCGACTCGATGGTGATGTCGGGGTTGTCGAGGTTTCTGTTGATCACCTTCATGACGCGCTTCATGAGTTTGTCGTCGCTCGAGTCGGCCTCCACGTGCTCCACCTTGTCATCGTGGGTCTGATTGCCGCTGAAGGAGTTGCGCAGCCTGCGGTGGCTCCGCAGCAGGTTCTCCACCGTCTTGCGCAGCAGCATGATGTTGAAAGGCTTGGTCATGTAGGCGTCGGCCCCGATCTCGAGGCCCTGCATGGTGTCCTCGTCGCGGGTCTTGGCCGTGAGCAGGATCACGGGGATATGGTTGAGATTGATGTTGCGCTTGATGCGCGAGGTGAGGGTGAGTCCATCCACCTGCGGCATCATCACATCGCTTATCACTATGTCGGGTGCGTTGCGGAATATCTCGTCGATGGCCTTGCTGCCATCCCTGCATGCAGTCACGTGGAAGTAGGGCGACAGCTCGGATGCTATGTAGTGGCGTATCTCCTCGTCGTCCTCGGCTATGAGCACCCGGGCTGAGCGCGTGTGCTTGCTCTCGGCCATGTCGGGTGCGGCTGCCGGGGCAGTATCGGCGTGGGGAAGCTCGAGGGGTGCGGAGTCGGTAGCCGGAGTCTCATCGTTGGCCTTGTCGGAGTCGTTGAGGTGGGCGCATCCCAGGGGCAGGCGCACGGTGAAGCGCGAGCCCTGTCCGTCGGGGTTGCCGTCGACGGTTATGGTGCCGTGATGGAGCTTTACCAGCGAGCGCGTCAGATGCAGACCCACGCCGGTGCCCTTGCTGCCATCTACGGCGTCATTGCCCGAGAAGAATCTCTCGAATATCTTCTCGCGCGCCTCCGGGGGAATGCCTGCGCCGGTGTCGCTCACGGATATCTCCGCATAGTCCGTCAGCGGGGCCCGGGCTGCAGGGTCGTGGCCGGTGGTCACCTGTATGGTGATCCTGCCTCCGTCCGGGGTGTGCTTCACGGCGTTGGACAGGAGGTTCATGAGCACCTTGTCGAAGTTGCTGCGGTCTATCCACAGTTTGAGGCCGTCACACCCCTCGTGGAGCAGATCCACGGCTATATCGCGCGAGGAGGTGGCCTGATGGAAGGTGTCGCGCAAGTCCTTGATGAATGGCACGATCTCGATCTCCCTGAAGGATATGCGCATGAGGTTCTTGTCGATCTTGCTGATGTCCATCATCTCGTTGACCAGACGGAGCACTCGCTTGGCGTTGCGCGTTATCAGACGGTACTCGCGCAGACGTGCCGGATCGGAGTCGGACACCATGAGCTTCTGCAGTGGGCTGAGCACGAGCGACATGGGGGTGCGTATCTCGTGCGACATGTTGATGTAGAACTGCAGTCGCGTCTCGTTCATCTCCTCCTCGTGGCGGCGCTCCTCGAGCTCCTTGCGGCGGCGTATGCGCAGGAGCACTAGAGGCACACCAGCAGCAGCAGCCCTGTCCACAGCAGTATGGCACACCAGCAGCAGCAGCCCTGTCCACAGCAGTATGGCCCACCATGTGGCATACCATGGCGGGGCGATGTCGATGTGTATCTCGGTTGGGTCGGACTCTATGCCATTGTCCACGGCCACCACGCGCAGGGTGTGGCGCCCGGAGTTGAGCTCGCTGAATGCCACCATGTCGGTGCCGTAGGGGAGTTCGGTCCATGGTTCGTCGTCGAGCGAGTAGCGGTATCTGGCCGCTTCCGGACGGTCGAGCTCGCGTGTGCCGAACTCGATCTGGAACGAATTGTCGGAATGTGCCAGCCTGAACTCTCTGGCCTCGAACACAGGCGAGTCTATGATGTCGCGTCCGCCCGACTTCATGCCTGCCCTGACGGGGGTGCCGTTGAGTATGAAGTCCGTGACCCTGACGTTGAGCTTGCGTCCGGAGGTGATGATATCGGAGGGGGTGAAGTAGGTCAGGCCGTTTATGCCGCCGAAGTACATCGTCCCGTCCTTGGCGCGGAACGAGGAATTCTTGTAGAACTCGTTGCCCTGCAAGCCATCGTTCACATAGAAATTGGTGAAGCGCTCCTGTCCGATGTCCATCTTCGAGATGCCGGTGTTGCTGCTTATCCAGAGGGCGTCCCCGTCGGCCTCGACGGCATAGACCGTGTTGCCGCTCATGCCGTCGAGGGTGGTGTAGACCTTTATCTCGTCGGTGCCGGGCGTGAGGCGGTGGAGCCCGTTGGCGGTGGCGAACCATATGTGGCCCGACTCGCTCTCGGCTATGCCGTGTACTATCAGTCCGTGGCTGTGGTGGGTGTAGCGGGGGGTGCCGAGCGGATCCTCCACGATGTCCACACCATTGTATGTGCCCAGATAGAGGGAGTTGGTGCGGCGTGAGTAGTACATGGAGCAGATCCAGTTGTCGATGGTGCCGATCGCGCTCTCGAATGCCACGGCCTCGTTGGCCGAGGGGTCATATTTGAACAGCCCGGATCCCATGGTGCCTATCCACACCACGCCGTCGGGGCCTTCGGCGAATGCGGGGCTGTGCTGCACCTTGCGCCTTTTGCCAAGCGGGGCGAATCTCACGGCCGAGAAGCGGCCGGAGGCGCGGTCCATGAGCATGGGGCCGTTGACAAACGTGCCCACCCACATGCGTCCCTGCGAGTCGGCGAAGAGCGTGAGCGCCGTGAGCGGAGTGTCGGTATCGTTGAAGTGGGCCGTGCGGTTGCCCTGGGGGTCGATGCCGTAGATGCCGTCGTTGTCGGTGGCCAGCCATACGGTGCCATCCTCATCGCGGCATATGCCAGTCACACAGTTGGAGCCGATGGTGTTGCGCGAGGATGATCTGTGGCCCACGTATTTGAAGTTGTTGTGATGGCCCGGCACCATGACCACACCCTTCTGGTAGACGCTGAACCACAGGTTGCCCTCCTTGTCGCGCATCACGTCGTGGACCTTGCGGTAGCCCGGCGAGAGGTCGCTGCTTGTCATCGGTTCGTCCGAGAGGGTCATGGCCGCCGGATCGAATTTCTTGAGTCCCTGTCCGTCGGTGGCTATGTAGATGGTCCTGTCATTGTCGAAGTAGAGATCCTTGATGAGCAGCTGCGAGAGGAGCTGCCGCGCCACCGGCACGAAGCTGTCGCTCCCGCGGTCATAGCGGTACAGGCCGCGCGTGTTGCCCCAGACGTAGAGTGTGCCGTCAGGACCGCAGCTTATCTTGTGGAGATCAAGGTCCATCGAGCGGCTGTCGTAGTGGTGTATCTTGCCCACGCGGTCCATGCGGTAGACGCCGTTCCATCCGTTCATGAGCCAGATGTTGCCCTCGGCGTCCTCTATGCAGCCGCCTATGCCACGTATGTCCAGATCGTCCGAGAAGAGACGTCTCATCCACATGCCGTCGGGCCCTATGCGCGTTATCTCGGTGGGGAATGTGCCTATGGCCCACACACGTCCGTCGCGCAGCTCCAGGATGTCGCTGAAAGCATATTTCATCTCCGTATTGCCCTCACGCCTGGAGGTGTGTGTGAATGTGTCGGTGTCGGGATTGTAGAGCTGCACGCCCTTCTGCGAGCACACGTAGATGTGGCCCTTGCTGTCCTCCCTGACGGAGTTGACAAAGTTGTGGGCCAGCGAGGTAGAGTCGCCTATCACATTGCGGTAGATGGTGAACTTCGTGCCGTCATATCTGTTGAGGCCATCCTCGGTGGATATCCATATCATACCGTAGTGGTCCTGGTAGATACTGTTGACGAGGCTGCTCGATATGTCATGGTCGCTGGAGAAGAACCTGTAGTTCTGCCCGCGCGCGTACATGCCTGACATTATAAGCAATATGGTAAGTAAGAAGTGTCTCATGGTTTATATTCAAAGTCTGCTGATTAAGAGGTTTGGTAGAGAGTATGCCGTGGCAAACCGAATATCAAAGTTAGTGAAATTACTTATAATAGAAACTGAAATTTAGTATTATTAACAAATATTTACACACGCTCTCTCCTCTCATGGCCGTACCAGCACCAGGTTCATGCCGTCGCACAGCTGCAGGCGTCTCCCGGTGGTCAGATCCACATAGCTTACCGTCAGGCGCACTGTGGTGAGCGGCCCGCTGCGATGCATCGATGAGAAGTCGGCGGGTGTGAGCGTGGCCATGCCGTCTCTGTTTCCGAAGCGTAGTCTGCTCGTCTCCCTCACACCCGGAGCCACATATTCGGCCTCCAGATAGCGGCATGAGTCGAGCGGAAGCTCAGTGGCTATCTCCACTGCCTCGCCGTCACGGTCGAGCATGTGGAATGTCTGCGACAGGCGGTCGGACAGCAGCGTCAGCCCGTCGGTTGACCCGTCGCCGCGCGTGGAGCACTTGCGTATGTCGGAGAAATACCCCTTCACTCTCTCCCAGAAACCCTTGCGTGTGGATGCGGGTGCCACGACCACCCCCTCCGTGCCCGTGGTGACATTGTAGAACTTTATGTATGCTCCCGCGGTGTCGCCCCACTTGATGGTGGGTGCGTTCCTGCTGTCGTCGAAATAGTCGCCACGGCCCAGAAGGCGTCCGCCGCAGCTCACCGTCACCCCCTTCATCGCCTCTATCCGGTAGGTGTCGGCCATCGACGGGGCGGCAGTGAGGAGCATGACGAGAACCGTCGCTGCGAGGCTTAGCGGGCCGCGGTGGAGCCGTAGGCGCATCTTTTCTGTATCCATAGGTTGAAGAATGTGAAGTAGATTGACGGAAACACCACGCTGTAGATGACTCCGGCCACAAGATAGAACACTATGGCCGTCGCTCCCAGCATGGTCGAGAATCCCACGAAGCTCACCACGACGCGCAGCAGCGTGGAACGGTGGCGCCGCAGGTATCCGATTCGGTCGAGGAGATTCCACCGGCTGAGGAGCGTGTAGGAGATGAGGAAATAGATGGCGAGAAGTACGAGCGCCGGGAGTGGGCTCACCTTGTGCCGTCCACGGCATAGCGCTATGTAGGCGTTGAGATTGATGAGCGGGCCGGCCATGGAGCCTATGTACGTGTCATGGCGGTCGTTGACAAAGTCGCCCACCACCACGATCCTGCCTCTTGTCCTCTCGCGGATCAGGTCAGCGCTGTCGGGCTTCGAGAGCAGGTCCTGCCCGAGATTCAGGTAGTTGAACTTCATCTTTGTCCCGTACAGCCCCGAAGGCTCCTGCCGCCCTGCCCATCCGGATATCACCACCGGATAGGTGAGGTAGATACTCCTCCATCCGGGCACACCGTCGTACACCGGTATGCCGCAGAAGGATGACATCCTGCCGCCGTGCAGATCCTCATACATGCGCAGCGGTATCGACGGGCCGTCGGCCTTGAAGAGGGGATACTTCACCATACCCGTCTCCGTCATGGTGGTGTGGTAGTCGCTGTAGGCGCCCTTGCGCGAGGGAGCTTCGGGAGTGGTGGGGGAGTCCTCGTGGCGGGCGTAGACCACGCGTGGCATGCCGCCGATCAGCGAGAACAGCCTCATGGCATCGCTGTCGGAGCGTATGCCGTCGTCAAAACGTATGTCGAGCATCATATATCTGTACTCCCCGTCGGAGGCGGCTTCAAGAAAGTCGGCGAGTTTGCGGCGGTCGGTGACATCGATCCTCCCGGCCGGCATGCGCACACTCTCGGAGGGATCGTCCGATACCGGGGCATCATACGCTATGAGAGTCTTGTCGAACGCCACGTTGACCAGCAGCACCGAGTCGGGCAGATTCTCCCCTCTCACACCTGCCATACGCCCCAGGCGCTCGAGCCATTGTGCCGAGGAGATCTCGCCACCCACGGCATAGGGGAGCGAGTCGATGAAATAGCCCGCCACAAGCACCAGCAGCGCCGAGCACAGCGCCATGACCGCGCGTCTGCCACGTCCCGCCGGCACTATCGCATCCCTGAGCCTCTTCATCATGCGGATCACTGTTTCTTCTGTGCCGGAGGGACGCCTGCCGCACCCGTGGCACCCGCAGCCCCCTGCTTGGCAGTGGCCGATGTGGGCATGGAGGTGCTCGCTCCGTTGATCAGACGGTTTATCCCCTGGGTCTCATAGTTGATTATCACGGTCTTGGCCGGATCGATCAGTGTGGTGAGCCACTTCGAGCCCATGTACTGCACGCCCACCACGTCGAGCACCTGCCTCCAGGCGGCTTTCCCCTTGCGGCGGCTGCTGATCAGCTTCCACTCCGGCCCCCAGGCGTCCTTGTCCCATTTGCCATCCTTCATGTAGTAGGCGGGATTGATGCGGCATGTCTCCGCGATGCGCATCTCCACCTTGTATTGTCCGGTGCCCCAGGCATCCTGCATGGAGTGCATGTCAGTGCTGCCCACATACGAGCGTGGCACGAGGAAACAGTCTCCCTTCACCTCCACTCTCTTTGGTCCTCCGGCATCGGCTGCCGCCGAGTAGTGGAATATGCCGTCATCGTCAAGCACCCCGGGGTCTATTCTCGCCGTGATGTCAAAGCTCCCGAGCTCCACGTCGTTGTACACCTGCATGGCCTGGGTGATCCACGAGGAGCTGACGGTGGCACGGACGTTGAAGGTGAGATCCTTGCGCTTGGCGAAGTCAAACCCGATCCGCGATCCCGCATCTACGCCCAGCGAGTCGTTGGGCAGATCGCACAGTGCGTAGTTGAAGCGCAGCGAGTCCACATACACCTCAAACTTCGAGTGGTTCAGCATGCGCATGCGTCCCACCGAGTCGGTGCGTATGCCGCACGATAGGTAGAACACCTCCTTTTCGTCGGTCTTGCCGTCGGGAGTCATGTACTCGATCACCTGGCGGCATCCGAAACCGTTGAAGTACAGATCGGTCGGATCGAGCGGGCCCGAGGTGGACGGATGGCGGTAGAAGTCGAGTATCTCCATCTGCATGGGGAGCACCCTGACGAACGATGACTCGCCCCTCACGGCCTGCTCCCACTTGGGCTGCTTGCTCTCGGTGGCCTTGACAAGGGCGTTGACGCCCATCTCCACGATACTCGTGGCCGCACCTACGGCCTGTCCGGCAAACGTGGAGCGGTAGAGCGAGGCCATGTCGGTGAGAAACGAGCGGTTGCCGCGGCTCTTCTCGAGCCCGCGGTTGAACTCGGTCACGGTCGAGTCATTCCCCTCGCGCACTATCAGGGAATATTTGCGGTGGCCCTCCATGCGCTTCTCCCCGCCCTCGGGGGCAGGAGCGGCAGCCAGGGCGCTCCCTGCGCACAGCAGGGCGCCAAGGAGTATGATGACGGATGCGTTGTGTTTCATGCTGAGTATATTATGTCAGAAATCATCTATGAGAATGAACGGCGCCCAGTGATACGGATCGCTGAACGGGGGTATGACCCGATGGCTCACCGTGCGCTCGCGGGCCATGGTGCGTGGCGAGAATGCCCGGTAGGGGACCATGGTGGGCTCGCAGCGCACACGCCGCTGTGCTGTCCTGAACGCCTCGTGGCGCGGACGTCCCTCGGCCATGGCTTTGTGGAATGCCTGCATGAAGAGCATGGTGGACATGTCGTCGACCTCCCACAGGGTGGCTATGACGGAGCGCACACCCGCCATCTTCAGTGCCCTGACCAGACCCGCGGGTCCTTCATCGTTCACATCGCCCATAGCCGTGCGGCAAGCCGAGAGCACCACGAAGTCCACACCGCTGAGATCCATCCCGCATATCTCTCGGGCCGAGAGCAGGCCGTCCTCGCCCGAGGCGGGGTCATATCCGGCGTTGGCTCCCGACAGGGCCAGACCCGATGCGGAGAGCGAGCGGTCCACCGCGATGCTGTCGGCCATGAACTCCGGGCGTCTTTTCACCCCGAAGCCGAGGCTGTATCCGTGGGTGGCTATATGCACTATGTCATATCCGGGCATGATGGCCTTGAGAGCGGCTTCGCCCATGGAGTGGCGCACATCCGCGCCTTTGATAATGCTCCCTACCGAGTCGGCCTCGGCCCGTGTGCCCTTAAGATAGCTGAACGAGGCTCCCCATCCGCGTGAGCGCAGGGTCTCGCTCGCCTCGCTGTCGCCCGATCCGGCTATGGTGTCGGTGCCGGTCCTGTTGTAGTCCAGGCCGCCTATCACGAGCGTCCTTGTCCTCCCGCCGTTTCCCTCTTCGGCATGCCTGCGTCCTGCCAGAAGGGCTGTGGAGGTGACGCGGTGCAGCCGTGGAGCACCCTCGGGTAGCGGCATGTTCTCTATGCCCCACAGATGGAATATCCCTTCGGGAGCGAAATATATGTCGGTGGTGCCCTCCGGTATGGCTGCAAGCACCGGGGACCATATGCGCGATGCGAGGAGGCTGTCGGAGTAGAGGAGGTTCTTCTCGTCGGGCGATTCCCTTTTCAGGGCATTGTAGAGCGAGTTTGTACCCACGGTGCCGGGCAGATGGAGCTCCTCCTCGTCCATAAGGTGGACAAATGCGGCTTTACCCCGCCACGGGAGCAGTATGGCCGCATAGCCGCGCCTGTCGCGGGCAGGGGAGTAGGCCACGATCTCCATGGCAGTCTCCCCGATGCCGAGCGAGCGGCGCACATCGGCCCCGCAGGTGGCTGTGAGCGCTTCGAGAGCCGATGGATCGCGCATGCCCAGCAGGGAGGTGAGGCGCCTGAACATGGCCACCTCGAACATGAATGCTGCATCCGTGCGTGTGTCGAAACATGCTGACAGCAGCTCCTTCTCCCTCGACCACAGGTTGAGCCTCTCCGCCGCCGACATGGAGGGGAGATTGGCCATGAGCGCCTCTTTCCCGCGTCTGAAGAAGTCGCGCAGCGTCTGCGAGGCCTCCCTGGTGCGGCCGGCGTTGCGTAGTATGACGCCGAGCTTGCGGCGTGCGGCAAGGCCGTCGGGAGTGCCGCCATCGAGTCCGCCGGCTGCCTCGCGTATGTGGCGTATGGCCTCGGAGTGTCTGCCAAGGGCGCTCTCCACCATGGCGAGATTGCCCAGGAGATTGAGCCTGTCGGTAGGGTGGGTGACGGCTTCGGCGGCTTCCCGCAGATCGGCGGCGGCGCCCTCCATATCGCCGTTCTCCCAGCGGGCATAGCCGCGGTTCTGCAGCAGCACTCCACGGGTGTCTGCCATCCCCGTCGCAGCCGCGGCCAAGGCGCTGTCGGCGCTCTCTATGGCGGCCGTGTACATACCCAGCATTGTGAGTGCTCTCACGCGGTGGGCGGCACGTGTGGTGGCATACCGTGGGGTGGTGACGCTGTCGGCCAGAGCCAGGGCCTTGTGACAGTCGCCCGTGGCAAAGCATATCTCGCTCCCTATGAGGCGGAGCATGTCGTCGGCCTCCACGTCGGGCGAATAGAGGCGTGCTGTGTGGTATAGCCTCATGGCTCCGGCATAGTCGCCCATCCCGATGGCCGCACGGGTGCGTGCCGCCGCGGCCTGGGTGAGGTTGATGTCAGTCACACCCTCCAGGCTGTCGATCCCGTCCAGTATGGCCATTGCCGGGGTGTAGCGACGCTGCCCGATCATTGACGAGGCCTCCCTGATCAGGTCGTAGGCACGGGCGTCGCCGTCGGCAGTCCGTGCGCCGCAGGGGAGCACGAGCATGAGCATGGACAGTATGAGAGATATCCTGAGCATGTGTCAGTTGGCGAAGATTGTCACCTGGACCACCCTGTCGGTGGGATTGGTTATGGTATACAGTGCCGGGGCGGTGTCGCCGTTCTGCCATCGTGCGTAGCCCACCATGCCGTCATCATAGGCTGCTCCGCAGATGCTCCTGCCGTCGGGAGCGGTGACTTCGAGGTCCACCTTGTCACCGGGTCGTGCCATGGCCACAAGGATGCAGTTGCCCTTCACATTGTCGCGGCACACCACTTTCCCTCCGGGCTTGATCGCGAGGTCGAGCACACGGCACCCCTTGCCGAGGCCGCGGCTCATACCCTTGGGGGTGAAGTCGATGCTTTTGTAGCGTGCGCGCGCATACGCATAGTCATATGCGAAGTCGGCGGGCCTTTCGGTGGCCATGCCGCTGTCATCTATGATCTCTGCCTTCATGAGGCCGAGCACTATGCCCTTTCTTGAATATGTGGAGCGGGTGTTGAGCAGATCCATGGCCTTGGCATATGCCGAATTGGCCACCGAGGGGTCTGTGGCTGTCTCGGCCTCGGCTATCTTCATGCACCCTTCGTAGAATCTCGCCACCTCGGGGGCCGATGCCAGCGAGTCGGCCGGAAGCGATGTGGCCGCGCATGTCAGTCCCGAGGCTATACACAGGGATAATATCAATCTTTTCATGGCAGATCTGTTATTGGTGACTGATGATTGGCAAAGATAGAGAAAAAATATGATTTTTTCACATATGAATGTGCGAAAATATATGAGAGTGTTAAAATTTGTATATAATATATGCCATCAAGGATGTTTTTACTAATTTTGCGGCGTGGAAAAAAGTCTCGAGCACATGGCGGCACACTGCTGTCGTGGAGGAGAGCGAAAGAGGGAACACGGTGAGAATCCGTGACAGTACCCGCTGCTGTAAGTCCCCACCCGTAGCCGCCTGGACGCGGCCATGGGATAAAGGTCTGCCATTCACGAGCCATTGTCCGGAGATGTACGGACGAGAAGGCATGGCAGCCCGGGACGAGTCAGAAGACCTGCTTTTTTTCAGCCTCAGTAGCTTTGCCTCGGGACCATAGGCAGGACTGTCATCCCATCAAGTCATGGACAGACGGGTTTATAGTCGTTGTATATGTCGTGTGTGCATCCCGCCACCTCCCTCCGCAGGAGCTGCTGAAAGCGCGTTGACGACATTATATTAAAGTATCAGGACAAACAACTATAAGCCAATGAAAAAAGTAATACTCTCTGTAGCGGTGGTTCTCTCGGCAATCGGCATGGCCAATGCCGCTGAGAAGATCATCACGCTTGATCTCACCAAATCCACGACGGCGCTCGAATTCGATGCCACCAACGGCATGTGGACCGGTACGTACAACGATGAGGAGACTTCGGTGGACAGCCAGTGCTTCTCGTTCATCCACAGCTCCATGGGCGAGTACAAGACATGGTGGGGATTCACCGCCTCCAATTCCACCGACAATGTGCGCAAGGACGACACCATGACCTATCAGTTCAGCAACATGGCCATGGGCGGCATAGTGCTCAACGAGGACGGCACCGTCAAGACCGACGAATATGGCGCACCCGTCACCGGCAAGGATGTCCCCTACATGGTGGGCTACTACGGCGAGTACTTCAGCAAGCGCCCCACCGACATGGTGTTTGCCGACGGCAAGGCCCACGAGGCTGTGGGAGTGTACGTCAATCTCAACAGCTACCCCTACTACTGCATTGAATATGGCGACGCTTTCGCCCGTGCCTTCACCAACGGCGACAAGTATACCCTCACCATCCACGGTGTGGCCGCCGATGAGACCGAGAAGACTGTGGAGGTGACACTCGCATCCTACACCAACGGCGACCTTACCATCAACCGCGGATGGAAGTACGTTGACCTCAGCTCGCTCGGCGAGGTCAACGAGCTGTATTTCACCATGTCCAGCACCGACAGCGGCGCCTATGGCATGAACACCCCCGCCTATTTCTGTCTCGACAAGCTCATGGTCAAGGAGGCCTCCGAGTCGGGCATCAGTGGTGTGGCCGCGGCTGACGCTAAGATCAGCTACGACCGTGCATCGGGCATCGTGAGCATCGATGGAGCCGGATTCGCCATGATATGCGATGTGGCAGGCGTCACACTCATGTCGGGCGAGGCATCCACATTTGACATCTCCGCCCTCCCTGCCGGTGTCTACATCGTCAAGGCCGGCAACAGGAGTGTAAAAATCGCAAAATGAAATTTTTCTTTAGATTTTCTGCCAACGTCACATCGGTCATCCTGGCCGGTGTGGCGTTATTTTCATGCAACAGGGATGAGGTGATCGAATCCGGTGCCCGCAAGCCGCAGATCATACTCGACAATGAGTATGGAGTCTACACCGTCAAGCCCGGCGGTGAGCTCACCATAGCGCCGGAATATAAGGATCTCGACGGCGGGGATGTCGTCTGGACCATGGATGAGGAGATAGTGTGGCGGGGCGAGGCGTGGACATCCACGTGGCCTGTGACGGGCGAATACTACGCCACCGTGACAGCCTCCAACAGCGCCGGAAGCGTGTCGGAGGACATTCGCATAGATGTGGTGGAGCTTACCCCGCCCGTCATATCGGTCAACATACCCCAGGGTGGCCTGCGGGTGATGAAGGGGCGCGACCTGCGGCTCGAGCCCACAGTACAGCATGCCGACATGGAGGACTTTTCCATCCTCTGGACTGTCGACGGCATGGAGGTGGGCCGGGAGATGACCTATACATTCAACCGCCCCGAGGCCGGCATATACAAGGTGAGGATCGAGGCATCGAACATAGACGGATCCACGTCAAAGGAATTCGACATAGAGGTGACCGACACCGAGCCTTACTCCGTGGAGTTCACCGCTCTTACCTGTCTCGCTGACCCCTCGGTGCGCTACACCTACCCCGGGCGCATGGTCTACCTGCGGCCCACGGTCAGCGGCATGGAGGCTCCGTCGTTCAGATGGGCTGTGGATGGAGCCGTGGTGGAGGGGTGCGACGGCGACGTGTTCAGGTTCACGCCCGACACTCCGGGCAGCTACGCGATCACAGTGACTGTCAACGGCGGAGAGGGGATGACGGCCGAGGCCTCGGTGACAGTGGTGTGTGTGGATGGCGACGAGCGGAGCCGCATGCGCCCCATATCGGCAGCCAGCAGCGCCGACTTCGACAGGATATACGAGTGGATACCCGCCCCGGGCCAGTTCATCAACGACACGGGTGTGCTCGGCGGCATGACCGGAGGGGAGACCTCCCACGAGGCGGCGTGCTCATGGGCCACCGCACGGCTGCGCAAGGGGGCATTCGTGTCGCTCGGATCATTTGGCGGATACATCACCGCAGGGTTCGACCACAGCATCCCATCCTCAGGCACCGGCTATGATATCGTGATCGGTGGCAACGCTTTCCTCTCCGGATCGGGCGCCAGCAACGAGCCTGGCATAGTGTGGGTGATGCAGGATGTGAACGGCAATGGTCTACCCGACGACGAATGGTATCAGCTCAAGGGGAGCGAGTGGGGCGCCGAGGGCTCGGCATGCGATTACCGCGTCACCTACTACCGTCCTTCGGGAGCCGGGATGGACGTGGACTGGACAGCCTCCGACGGCACCTCGGGCTCGGTGCGCTACATGCCGCTGGTCCACACCCAGGACTCCTACTATCCGGCATGGGTGGAGGCGGATGCCTATACCCTCACCGGCACTCTTGTCAAGGCCAGGACATACAGGGATCCCGTGGCCGGCAACTGGTGCAACCCGCCCTATCAGTGGGGCTATGCCGACAATGTGGGCGACGACAGCCTCTCGGGTGAGTCGTCGGCCGACGGCACCGGGCAGCGCACCGGATTCAGAATATCAAACGCGGTCTACCCCGACGGCACCCCCGTCCCCCTGCTGTATGTCGACTTTGTGAGGGTGCAGACCGCAGTGTTGTTCTCCGCAGGAGCCCTCGGCGAGGTGTCCACCGAGGTGTCGGCATTCAAGGACTATTCCATGACAGCACAATGAGGACTACGGCGCGATACATGGCCATGCTTATGGCCGCGGCAGCCATGCACGGGTGCATGGAGTGGGACTATGGCGTGACGGAGGACTTCTCAGCCCCCTCCGACGGCCTTTTCATCGTCTGCGAGGGCAATTTCCAGTATGGCAACGCCACGCTCTCCTATTACGACCCTGCCACCCGTGAGGTGGAGAACGAGGTGTTCTACCGGGCCAACGGGATGAAGCTCGGCGATGTGGCACAGTCGATGACCATGTACGACGGCCGCGGATGGATCGTGGTCAACAACTCCCACGTGGTCTTTGCCATCGATCCCGCCACGTTCAGGGAGGTAGGGCGTATCGAGAATCTCACCTCGCCGCGCTACATCCACTTCGTCAGCCCCACCAAGGCATATGTGTCGCAGCTGTGGGACAACCGCATTTTCATCGTCGACCCCTCCACCTGCGAGATCACCGGCCACATCACCGTGCCCGACATGGCCATGGGCAACGGATCCACCGAGCAGATGGTGCAGTATGGCCGCTACGTGTTCTGCAACTGCTGGAGCTATCAGAACCGTATCATAAAGATCGACACGGAGACCGACCGCGTGGTGGAGAGCCTCACCGTGGGCATACAGCCGGTATCGCTCGTGCTCGACGGCAACGGCAAGCTCTGGACCCTCACCGACGGCGGCTACGAGGGCTCCCCCTACGGCTACGAGGCCCCGTCGCTCTACAGGATCGATGCCGCGACATTCACCGTGGAGAGGCAGTTCCGTTTCCGCCGCGGCGACACTCCGCGCGACCTGCAACTGGCCGGCGACATGCTCTATTGGCTCAGCGACGACGTGTGGCGCATGGGGGTGACATCGTCGCGTCTGGCCGTGCGCCCCTTCATAGAGAGCCGCGACACGAAGTACTACGCCCTTACCGTCAGCCCCCGTTCCGGCGAGGTCTATGTGGCCGATGCCATAGACTATCAGCAGCAGGGCATGATATACCGCTATGACGCCGACGGAGGCTTGGTGGACGAATTCTATGTCGGGGTGACCCCCGGCGCATTCTGCTGGAGATGAGCGTATGGAGATGAAAGGTAAGATATCAGGCATAGTCATGACAGCCGCGGCCCTCCTCGCGGTGACGCAGGCATATGCCCGCGAGACGAGGACGCTGGGCGAGGTGGTGGTGACCGCACGCCGCCCCATGAAGGAGATAGGGGTGCAGAAGACCACCTTCGACTCCATCGCGCTCAAGGAGAATGTGGCCCTGTCCATGGCCGACATACTCGAGTTCAACTCCTCGGTGTTCGTCAAGAGCTACGGCCGCGCCACGCTCTCCACCGTGGCCTTCCGCGGCACATCCCCGAGCCACACGCAGGTGACGTGGAACGGCATGCGCATCAACAACCCCATGCTCGGCATGACCGACTTCTCCACCATCCCCTCCTACTTCATTGACCGCGCCTCGCTGCTCCACGGCACATCGTCGGTCACCGAGACCGGCGGCGGCCTCGGGGGGCTGGTCAATCTCTCCACCGTCCCCGACGTGGCCCCGGGGCTGAACATGCAGTACATCCAGGGGGTAGGGTCGTTCAGCACCTTCGACGAGTTTGTGCGCGTCACCTACGGCAGCGACCGCTGGCATCTCTCCACCAGAGCTGTCTACTCCTCCTCGCCCAACGACTACAAGTACATCAACCACGACAAGAAGGTCAACATCTACGACGACGACCACAACATCATCGGCCAGTATCACCCCGAGGAGCGCAACCGCTCAGGCGCCTACAAGGACCTCCACATTCTCCAGGAGGCATATTATGACAGCGGCCGTGGCGACCGTGCCGGACTGTGCGCATGGTATACGGGATCGGACCGCGAGCTCCCCATGCTCACCACCGACTATGGCGAGGAGCGCGACTTCGACAACAGTCAGCGTGAGCATACATTCCGCGGTGTCCTCTCGTGGGACCATTGGCGCAGCACATGGAAGACCGCGCTGAAGGGGGGATACGTGCATACGCGCATGGCCTACGACTACAGCCGCGAGATATCGGAGGGCAACTGGGCCGCCATGACGCGCTCCCGCAGCCGCGTGAACACCCTCTTCGGCCAGGCTTCAGGCGAGTACACGCCATCACGCCGATGGTTCTTCACCGCCTCCCTCTCGGCCCATCAGCACTTCGTGCGCAGCGAGGACAAGAACGTGATACTCCAGGACGGCGACCGCGCCATAGTGGGCTATGACAAGGGGCGCATCGAGCTGTCAGGATCCCTCTCGGCCAAATGGCAGCCCGTGGACAGGCTCGGACTCTCGGTGGTGGTGCGCCAGGACATGTACGGCACCGAGTGGGCGCCCGTCATACCGGCGTTCTTCATCGACGGCGTCCTGTCCCGGCGCGGCAATGTCATGCTCAGGGCCTCCGTGTCGCGCAACCATAAGTTCCCCTCGCTCAACGACCTCTACTTCCTCCCCGGGGGCAACCCCGACCTCAGGAGCGAGCAGGGGTTCAGCTACGACGCCGGCGTCAGCTTCGAGACCGGAAAGGCCGGGGTATACTCCCTGTCGGGCAGCGCCACATGGTTTGACTCGCACATCGACGACTGGATCATATGGCTCCCCACCACCAAGGGCTTCTTCTCGCCGCGCAATGTCAAGAGCGTGCATGCCTATGGCGTGGAGCTGAAGGCCTCGCTGGCCCTGCAGCCCGCCAAGGGGTGGCTCATCGACCTCAACGGGGCGTATTCATGGACACCGTCGGTCAACGAGGGCAGCAAGATGTCGGCCGCCGACCAGTCGGTGGGGCGGCAGCTACCCTACGTGCCGCGCCACTCCGCATCGCTCACCGGACGCCTCTCCTGGCGCTCCTGGGGCTTTCTCTACAAATGGTGCTTCTATTCCGAGCGCTTCACCATGTCGAGCAATGACCTCACCATCTCCGGGCGCCTCCCCCGATACTTCATGAACAACATATCCCTTGAGAAGAGCCTCTCCTTCCGGCCGCTGGACATGCAGCTGAAACTGGCCGTGAACAATCTCTTCAACGAGGATTATCTCTCGGTGCTCTCGCGCCCCATGCCGGGGATCAACTTCGAGTTCTTCGTGAGCTTCACCCCCAGATTTTCTCAACGTAAAAATGTGGTAAAAGACGATATATTATGAATACAAACTACGCACTCCCGTTTCTTGCGGCTGTCACGCTGCTCGGATTCAGCTCATGCGCCGGAGGCTCGTCTGCGGCTGTGACCGCGGACGATTATGACGTAAGCATCTACACGCCCGCTTATGCCTCGGGCTTCGGGATAGTGGGGCGCGAGGGTGGCCGGAGCGTCATCATCAACGTGACCGATCCATGGCAGGGGGCCGACAGTGTGGTGTCCGGCCTGTTCGTGAGGCGCGGTGGCGAGCCTGTGCCCGACGGATTCGGCGGACAGGTGCTCGAGGGAGACGCCTCGCGCATCGTGGCCATGTCATCCACCCATGTGGCCATGCTGGGTGCCATCGGGGCCGATTCGCTCGTGGTGGGAGTGTCCGGACTCGGATACATATCCAACGCCAACATCCGTGCCCGCGAGGATGAGGTGGGCGATGTGGGCTATGACGGCAATGTCAATTACGAGATGCTCGTGTCGCTCGATCCCGACATCGTGCTGCTCTACGGCGTGGACGGCGCCAGCCCCATGGAGAGCAAGCTCACCGAGCTCGGCATACCCTACATGTATGTGGGCGACTACCTCGAGGAGTCGCCACTCGGAAAGGCCGAGTGGATGGTGGCTGTGGCCGAGATCACCGGACGGCGTGAGCAGGGCATGGAGACATTCGCGGGCATTCCGGCCAGATATGAGGCCATACGGCGCAAGGTGGCCGGAGCGCGCCTCGAGGCTCCCGCCGTGATGGTCAACACCCCCTATGCCGGATCGTGGTTCATGCCGCCGCAGGGGAGCTACATCACCACTCTGATAGCCGACGCCGGAGGCGAGCTCGTCTACAAGGCCGACACCGGCAACACTTCCGTGGCCATTGACCTCGAGGAGGCCTACCGCCTCACCTCAGGGGCCGATGTGTGGATCAACGTCGGCTCGGCAACCTCCATGGAGGAGATACGCAGGGCCTATCCCAAGGTGGCCGACACGGAGTGCGTGGCCCGCGGCATGGTCTACAACAACAATCTCCGCTCGCAGCCCGGCGGGGGCAACGACTACTTTGAGTCGGGTGTGGTGGAGCCCGATGTCGTGCTGCGCGATCTTGTCAAGATCTTCCACCCGCAGCTTGTGGAGGAGGATTTCCACTATTACCGTAAACTGCAATGAACTCATCGCGTCGTCCTGCACCGGTCCTGTTCCTTCTGCTCGGGGCGCTCATGCTGCTCCTCTTCGTGGCCGACCTCTCGTTCGGGGCCGTCAGCATCCCCATGGCCGACGTATGGGCCGCCCTCACCGGCGGCGACTGCCCCCCGATGACCGCACGTATCGTCATCAACATCCGCCTCGTCAAAGCCCTCGTGGCCATGATGGCCGGAGCGGCCCTGTCGGTGAGCGGACTGCAGATGCAGACCCTCTTCCGCAACCCCTTGGCCGGACCCTACGTGCTCGGCATCAGCTCGGGAGCGAGCCTCGGCGTGGCCCTCTTCATACTCGGCGCCCCGCTCATCGGCGCCGGAGGAGCCGTCATGACATCGCTCGGTGTGGCCGGAGCCGCATGGCTCGGAGCCGCGGCGGTGCTCGTGGTCATAGCCCTCGTGGGCCATCGCGTCAAGGACATCATGGTCATCCTCATCCTCGGCATGATGTTCTCCTCGGGCGTAGGGGCCGTGGTGCAGATATTGCAGTACCTGAGCCGCGAGGAGTCGCTCAAAGCCTTCGTGATATGGACCATGGGCGCCCTTGGCGACGTCACCCTCCGTCAGCTCGCCATCCTCGCCCCCTCGGTGGCCGCGGGGCTCCTGCTCTCCGTGCTCGCCATCAAGCCGCTCAACATGCTCCTCTTCGGCGAGGAATATGCCGTCACCATGGGCCTCGACATACGCCGCGCCCGCGCTCTGCTCTTCCTCTCCACCACACTGCTTGCAGGCACCGTCACCGCATTCTGCGGCCCCATAGGCTTCATAGGCCTCGCCATGCCCCACGTCACCCGCATGCTGATGCGCGACAGCGACCACCGGGTGCTCCTCCCCGCCACCATGCTCACCGGAGCCTCCGTACTGATACTCTGCGACATCATATCCAAACTCTTCGTCCTGCCCGTCAACGCCGTCACCGCGCTGCTCGGCATCCCGATAGTGGTGTGGGTGGTGTTGCGCAACCAATCCATGACGTCAAGATGATCGAGCTATCCAATCTTACCATCGGTTATGGCCGCAGAGTGCTGCTCGGGGATGTCACCGCAACCATCCCCTCGGGCAGCCTCACCGCCCTCATCGGGCGCAACGGCACCGGCAAATCCACACTCCTGCGGGCCATCGCCGGCATAGGCGCCCCCTATAGCGGACAGATATCCGTAGGGGGCACCCCCGTCAGCGGCATGTCGGCCCGTCAGCGGGCAGAGGCCATGGCCTTCGTCTCCACCGGGCGCACACGCATCCCCAACCTGCGCTGCTGTGATGTGGTGGCCATAGGGCGCGCCCCGTACACCGACTGGATAGGCCGCATGAGCGCTGCCGACCGCGCCATAGTGGAGCGCTCGCTCGCCGCCGTAGGGATGGAGAGCTACGCCCACCGCACCATGGACCGCATGAGCGACGGCGAGTGTCAGCGCGTCATGATAGCACGCGCCCTCGCACAATCCACCCCCGTCATACTCCTCGACGAGCCCACCTCCTTCCTCGACATGCCCGCCCGCTACGAGCTCTGCTCACTCCTGTCGCGCCTGGCACACCAGGAGGGCAAATGCATCCTCTTCTCCACCCACGAACTCGACATCGCCCTCTCGCTCTGCGACTCCGTGGCCCTCATCGACCCGCCCCGCCTCCACTGCCTCCCGGCCGCCGAGATGCGCCACAGCGGCCTCATGGAGCGCCTCTTCGAGAGCGCCACCGTATGCTACGACGCCACCACCTCCACCGTCTCGTATAGAAAGATACAAAAGGACTAAAAGGGGACAAAAGTGACAAAAGGGGGGGATATCAGGTAGGGAATTGTCTCATTAGTCTCATAAGCCCCCATTCCCACAATGAGACGGGACAGACTGAGTCCCTTAGGGTTATAGTGGTCGGAAGACAAATATATTCTATACTTAAAGTTGTTATACTTCAAAATTATATCAACTATGTCAC
>CAJTJG010000025.1 GCA_910576785.1 uncultured Duncaniella sp. | reverse complement strand
GGCGAGGACACTCCGCGTGTGGAGATTGAGCTGAGCCGCGGACAGCAGGAGGTGGTCAACGCGCAAAACGGTTTCGCTCTCCGTCTGTTCAATCAGCTGCTCTCCACCGGTGCCCCCACTAAGAACCACATAGTGTCGCCCCTGAGCCTCTCGCTGGCCCTGTCGATGACGGCCAACGGCGCCGCGGGCACGACTCTCGACGAGATCTACACCACGCTCGGCTACGAGGGCGCCACTTCCGAGGAGGTCAACTCCCTGGCTCGCGTGATGATGGACCGCCTGCCCGCAGCCGACGGCAAGACCAGTCTGGCAATAGCCAACTCCATGTGGATCAACAATTGGTTTGAGGTCAAGGATGCGTTCAGGCAGGATGTCATGAAATGGTATGATGCGGATGCGTTCAATGCGGACTTCTCCTCGCCTAACATCGAGAAGGCTATCAACTCCTGGATCAAGGATGAAACCGGGGGGATGATTCCTAATATATTTGACAAGGATTTCAGTATAGACGCTCTTGATGTGGCAATACTGATCAACGCCATGTACTTCAAGTCGCAGTGGACATACGGTTTCTCCAAAAAGGATACCAAGGATAAGTTCTTTCACAATGTGTCGGGTTCCAAACCGCTCGTCAAGATGATGACCTCCGGCAGCGACGCCCGTCTTTTGGGTCTTGTGGATGACGAGGGCACATCCATAGCCAGTCTGCCTTACGGTAACCGCACTTTCCACATGACGCTCGTCATGCCGGCCGAGGGGAAGGACCTGCGGTCGTTCGTGGCCGGTCTTACACAGGAGGATCTGGAACAGATTGAGACAGAACTCAGTTCAACTGATAACGATATGAAAACCTGTCAGGTCACCATGCCCAGGTTCACTCAGGAGAGTACCTATGATTTAAAGGATATTCTGATCAGCCTCGGTATGCATAAGGCATTCACCAATTCAGCAGATTTCACACGCATAAGTGAAGATGGTGAGTTGGTGATAAAGGGCGTCCGTCAGTGCAGCAAGATCATTGTTGATGAGAAAGGCACAGTGGCAGCTTCCACCACAGTGGACAAAGCCGGATATGATTCGTTTTTGGGTTTCTCCCCCGCCAGCAGGATAGTGTTTGACCGCCCGTTCGTCTACATGATCACCGAGGATAGCACCGGTGCTATCCTCTTCATGGGAACGGTGACCGAGATGTGATACTTTTGTTATGAATACAATATGTGAATTCTGATCTTTTTAAGATTGATTTTTTACTTGTGAAGATAGTCCCCCACAGGCCGCGAGGCCCGTGGGGGACGTTTTGTTGTTGTACAATGCGAGTCCCGTCAGGGACGATGTCGTGGATAACCCCGCACGGCCAGTGCGGGGAGATCTGAAGGCTGAAAAAAAAGAGTCCCGTCAGGGACGACGTTGTGGTAAAGACGTTACCACAACGTCGTCCCTGACGGGACTCGATGGGTATTTTTCGTTTCCGGTCCCCGCACTGGCCGTGCGGGGTTATCCACGACATCGTCCCTGACGGGACTCTGTATCGTTCTGTCTATATATCAATTATGATAAACTCAGACGGTGAGGATCTCTTTCTCCTTTGCGGCGAAGAGATCGTCAATCTTCTTGAGATAGCGGTCGTGGAGCTTCTGGGCTGTGGCCTCGGCATCCTTCTCCACATCCTCGCTCATGCCCTGCTTGACAGCTTTTTTCAGACCGTCGATGGCATCGCGGCGGGCATTGCGCACACTCACCTTTGCGGTCTCGGCCTCGGCCTTCGACTGCTTAACGAGAGCTTTGCGGCGCTCCTCGGTGAGCGGCGGGATGGATATGCGGATCACCTCGCCGTTGTTCTCGGGAGTGATACCGAGCTCTGAGTTGATGATGGCCTTCTCGATCTCCTTGAACATCGCCTTCTCCCAGGGGGTGATGGTGATGGTGCGGGCATCGGGCACTGCCACATTCGCTACCTGCGATACAGGCACATTCGAGCCATAATAGCTCACCTTGACCGAGTCAAGAATCTTGGGATTGGCTTTGCCGGCACGGATGTGGGCGAGAGCTTCGTCAAGATAGGCCACGGCGAGTTCCATTTTCTCCTCGGCCGGGTTCAGATAATCGGAGGGTTCCATTTTTCGGGGTATTATTGTGTTATGATTACTATTCTATTCAGTATACTCGTGTACCGATGTTCTCCCCCTTTATCACCTTCAGGAGATTGCCCGGGGTGTCCATGTCAAACACCACGATGGGGAGTTTGTTCTCGCGGCACAATGCTGTGGCCGTGATGTCCATCACCTTGAGACCGCGTGAGAGCACCTCGTCATAGCTGATCTCGTCAAACTTCACAGCCGTAGGATCCTTCTCCGGATCGGCGGTATATACGCCGTCCACGCGCGTGCCCTTGAGCATCACATCGGCCTCCACCTCTATGCCGCGCAGCGCGCTGCCGGTGTCGGTGGTGAAGAACGGATTGCCCGTTCCTCCGGCTATGATGGCCACCTCGCGGCGATCGATGGTCTCGATGGCACGGCGGTTGGAGTAATGCTCTCCTATCGGAAACATATTGATGGCCGTGAGCACACGGGCGGGCTGCCCGATGGCCTCGAGTGCTGACGACAGGGCAAGAGAATTGATCACCGTGGCGAGCATACCCATCTGGTCGCCCTTCACACGGTTGAAGCCCTTGGCGGCGCCCGAAAGACCGCGGAATATATTGCCTCCGCCTATCACGATGGCCACCTCGACGCCAAGACCCACTATCTCCTGGATCTGACGCGCATAGTCAGCAAGACGGTCAGTATCTATGCCATAGCCCTGACGGCCCATGAGCGACTCGCCGCTCAGTTTCAGGAGCACACGCTTGTATCTTGTTTCCATATGTATGAGTTGTTTTGATGTATCTGCAACAAAGTTAGCAATAATCTCCCGAATTTCCGAAACCGATGGCTCAATTTATATCCAATCCCGCATACACATACCCGAAAGGCACTTTGTAGAATGACAATTTGATATCAAACTCCACACAATTCCGTTACAGTCTTCCGAATATGAAGAATTATGGTTAAATTTGCATAAACGATTTCACACAGATTATACACATTCATATACCGTGAGCGACCTGCAGACCACATCACCACGCATTTTACTGATCGACGAAGATTCCTCAATAACATCCATGCTCCGTGAGAATCTTTGTGCGGAAGGGTATGCTGTAGATGTCAGAACCTGCGCCGAAGAGGCTCTCATGATGCCCATCGATACTTTCAACCTCATCATCTCCGAGATAAAACTCCCGGGAGAGATAGATGGCCTTGAATTGCTCGAGCGTGTCAAGGAAGACCGCATGACCGCCCACGTTCCTGTGATATTCTGCACTGTGTGCGATGCCGAGAATGATATAATAGCCGGTCTCAACTCCGGTGCCGACGACTATATCACCCGTCCGTTCTCACTGCGCGAGATGCTTGCACGCGTGCGCTCAGTGCTGCGCCGCCACCGCAACATGGCTCCGGCCGTCACCGCACGCACCATCGAGTTCCGCTCGCTGGTGCTCAATGTCGACACTTACGGCCTGATAATTGATGGCGAGACCGTATCGCTCACTCCCACCGAGGGCGCTATCCTCGTACTCCTCATGCGTTCGCGCGGACGACTGTTCAGCCGCGAGGAGATATTTGCCGCAGGATGGCCGGGAGAGGAGCTCAACAATCCTCGCCTCGTGGATGTGAACATCTCGCGTCTGCGCAAGAAGCTCGGCGTCTATGCCCGCCATCTCATCAACCGCTCCGGACGCGGCTACGGATTCATGGACGAAGTCTCCGCCTGATGCTCCCCTCAGCCTCCACACCATTCATTCTTGAAGCCGGATGCGACGAAGCCGGACGCGGATGTCTTGCCGGCCCCGTATGCGCCGCAGCCGTGATACTGCCCGACGGGTTCACCCATCCGCTGCTCAACGACTCCAAGAAGCTCACACGCCACCAGCGCGAACTCCTGCGCCCGGTCATAGAAGCCGAGGCCGTGGCTTGGGCCGTGGCTTGGGCCGACAACAATGAGATAGACTCCATCAACATTCTCAATGCCTCAATCCTTGCCATGCACCGCGCACTCGACATGCTCGATGTCACGCCCGGCCAGATTGTGGTGGATGGCAACCGCTTCAAACCCTACCGCGACATACCGCACACAACCATTGTGAAAGGTGACGGGAAACTCGGCAACATCGCCGCTGCATCCATCCTTGCAAAGACCCACCGCGACGAACTCATGACCACTCTCGCCGCCGAATATCCGGGCTATGGATGGGAGGTCAACATGGGCTACCCCACACGCGATCACCGCGAGGCAATAGCCCGCCTCGGCCTCACGCCTCTCCACCGCACCACATTCCGCTCGTCAACCCAACCCAGAAAATAGACATACACCTGCATAGAAGGATACAAAAGGAAGAAGAAGGGACAAAAGTGACAAATATTCTTAATTATCTGCACGACAATTAATTATTATTTTTTATGTCACTTTTGTCCCTTCTTCTTCCTTTTGTATCCTTCTGTCAACTGCTGTGTCAACCGCTATCAGTGATCAGCGGATGATGATCTTGCTGACATTACCGCCGGCTCTGCGCATATAGATGCCGGGCTGTGAGGGACGGTCGCTGCCGAGGTTGCGGCCATGGAGATCATACCATACAGTAGGAATGGCTGTCGAGTCCATGGCAACATCCTCTATGTCTGAAAATCCCACAAACGGGAATATCTGGTCAAAAACCGCAGTAGGATAAATCATATCAAGTATCTCTATTGTCACATTCTTGATGCTGATTCCGCACTTTTTCGTCTGAGGCAGTTGGACTTACAATATAATTAGCGAACTTTGCAAACAAATCATCAACAATACCAAAAACATCACATTTCAATGAAAAAATTCTTTTCAACCGCTGCCGTGCTGCTCCCCTTGCTGGCTTCGGCGACGCCTCTCACTCCCGAGCAGGCTCTGGAGCGCCTCGCCGGATCGTCAGCCATGACCAAGGCACCAGGCAATGCCCGCATCAATCCTTCACCTGTTCTCACTGAATACAACTCAGGCAAGCCGGCACTTTACATATTCAACCGTGCCGACAGCAATGGATTCGTCATCCTCTCTGCCGATGACTGCGCCGCACCTCTCCTGGGCTATGGCGACAACTGTGCCATTTCCGCCGACCGCACCGATCTGCCCGAGGGGTTCATCTACTGGATCAATACCCTCTCGTCGCGCATCGTCACTGCTGCCGAAGCCGGGGCCAACACCACGGCTTATGTGAGCGCCACACGCCCCGACCGTGCTCCCATCTCACCGCTCTGTACCACCCGTTGGGATCAGGGGACGCCCTTCAACAACGACTGCCCCCTCGACGGCACACAGCGGTCAGTGACCGGATGTGCAGCCACAGCACTCTCGCAGGTGATGAAATACCACAACTGGCCCGAATCGGGCGAGGGATCCGTGTCATATCAATGGAAAGGTCAGACACTCAGCGAGAAGTTCGACACTGTCACCTTCGCGTGGAACAATATGATAGACACCTATACCGAGGGTAGCTACACTCCTGCCGAGGCTGCCGCGGTAGCGGGGCTTATGAAAAGCGCCGGATATGCTCTGGAGATGGACTACTCCGCATCGGCAAGCTCGGCATTTACCAACATGCCCGCACCGGCGCTCGGCAACTATTTCCGTTATGACAAAGGGATGCGCAGCGTCAGGCGCGAGTTCTACGCCCTCCCCGATTGGGAAGAACTGATATACAACTCCCTCTCCACCTACGGCCCCGTGATCTACAACGGACAGAGTTCCGGTGGCGGACACAGCTTCATCTGCGACGGATACAGCCAGGACGGCTATTTCCACATCAACTGGGGCTGGGGCGGCATGAGCGACGGCTATTTCCTGCTTGATGCACTCGATCCCGACAACCAGGGCACCGGAGGATCCTCGACAGGCGCCGGATTCGACTTTGACCAGGACGCACTCATCGACATCCGTCCCGACCGCTCAGGCACCTCTGAATGGATACCATACATGGCTTCCTCCGACCCCTTCTCCATCAACAAAACCGACTGCTCGGCCGGAGAGACAATCCTCATCGGCGGTGGATTCTTCAACTACAGCTCGGTAAACATACCCGAAGGCAGCCAGATCACCCTCGCATTCATACCCTCCGGAAGCGAGGAGCCTGTATATGATCCCAACACCTTCACCCTCCCCGAGCTTGCCCCCAACCATGGCTACAACGGCATCTATATCAAGCTCCCCTCCGATCTCCCCTCGGGCGACTACACTATGTATCCCGTCTACCGTCTGCCCGGCGGCGAATGGCAGCGCATACTCGTTCCCGTAGGCAAGACCCGCGATTTCATTGTCAGAGTGGACGATACAGCCATCACCATCAACCCCGTGGCGGGAGCCGCACCGGTGTTCACCGTCAGCGCTATCACACCCATCTACGCCGGATATCCATTCCGCATCACCACCTCAGTCACCAACGAATCCTCCACACCCTACTATGGCAAGATCGTTGCCATACTCTACACCAAGGAGGGTGATCTCTACTCTTCCGCCTCACCCTTTGCCCTCAGCCTCGACGGCGGTGAGACAAGGGAACTTAACTATGAGACATCACTGAAATACCTCTACAACGGCCAGTCCACCATCACCCCCGGCGACTATGATCTCTGTCTTGCCGAGCAGAGTGGCAACAGCTTCACTCCACTTACAGAGAAGCTCCCCGTCACCATCAATGCCGCCGAAACACCCTCACTCTCGGTGAGCGATCTCACAATCGAGGACGGACAGAGCAAGAACGCTCTCACCGCCACTGCCAAGGTGGCATGCACTAAGGGATACTATGCCGGCAACATCCGCTTCCTCATATTCCCAGCCAACGGAGGCTCTGCGCTCCACTCGGCCAACTCTCCAATGCTCACACTCAGTGCCGGCGATTCGCAGAACGTAAGCATCACCACCAACTTCTCGGCCGGTGAAGAGAACGCCTCCTATCTCGGAGCCATATTCGTAGGAAAAAGTCAGGCCACCAACCCCATCCGCTTCACCCTCGGCTCGACCTCTACCGGTATCGAATCCATCACCACCCACCAAGCCCCGGCACGCTACTACGATCTCCACGGCATTGAGGTGACGAGCCCCACCCCCGGCCAGATCCTCATACGCCGTCAGGGCACCACAGCCACAAAGATCATATTCTGATGTGTCATAATTGACATAGAGACCGAAAGATACAGAGTCCCTTTAGGGACGATGTCGTGGATAACTCCGCACGGCCAGTGCGGGGACCGGATACGAAAAATACCCATTGAGTCCCGTCAGGGACGACGTCGTGGTAACGTCTTTACCACAACGTCGTCCCTGACGGGACTCGTATTGTACAACAACAAACGTCCCCCACGGGCCTCGCGGCCTGCGGGGGACTATCTTCACAAGTAAAAAATCAATCTTAAAAAGATCAGAATTCACATATTGTATTCATAACAAAAGCGTCACATCTCGGCCACCGTTCCCATGAAGAGGATCGCGCCGGAGGTGATTATCCCCCCCTTGGATTAGCCCACCGCTCCAATCGCGGCAAGCCCCATGAGGAATAGATTGAATTTTCTCATGATTCGTTGTTGTTTAGATATTTAACACTTTCAATCTGCGCGTTGATTGACGGTTATACTGTTGCCGGCATCAGCAGACCCAATTGAAATATGGACAAAACGCTCAAACCCAGTTGTATTAGGATCTATTGTCACGCGATATTCAGGTCTGTCTGTCACGGATATCACTTCAATCTTCCCGAATGACCATCGGGCGGACATGCCAACCTCGGTGATATCTTTTGTATCTATCCCATCCTCTTCCCATGCCGGATCCTCCTGGTCATGTGAGTCCTGACGATAGTATATCGCTACATACATCGCCTGTGAATTTTGGAAGCTGACCTTCTTGCAACTGGCCACGAACGTGAACGAGTGAGCCTCTTTATCCATCGATATCCTGTATGTTGAGGCTCCCTCCGACTCTACACCCTCTATTGATAAGGGTATGTAATCATACCAATCCCCTTCCAGATTATCACATGACACGGCAAAGAGCAGACTGAGGCAGGCAAGTCCTATTATCAGGAATAGATTGAATTTTTTCATGATTCATTTTTGTTTAAAAACTAATATTATAATCAATCTGCGCGTTGATTGACAGTTATACTGTTGCCGGCATGAACGGTCTCTCCTATTGAGATGTGGACAAAACGTTCAAAACCAGTTGTGTTAGGATCTATTGTCACGCGATATTCAGGTCTGTCAGTCATGGATATCATCTCAATCTTCCCAAACGACCATCGGGCGGACATGCCAACCTCAGTGATATCTCTTGTGTCTATACCGTCCTCTTCCCATGCCGGATCCTCCTGGTCAAGTGAATCCTGACGATAGTATATCGCTACATACATCACCTTGGAATCCCGGAAACTGGCCTTCTTGCAACTGGCATTGAATGTGAACGAGTGAGCCTCTTTATCCATCGATATCCTGTATGTTGAGGTTCCCTCCGACTCTACACCCTCTATTGATAAGGGTATGTAATCATACCAATCCCCTTCCAAATTATCACATGACACGGCAAAGAGCAGACTGAGGAAAGCAATGAATACCCTGAAAAAAAGTCCTATTGTTTTTTCCATATCTTGCAATACTTAAGTTTGTTGCCATACCTAGTGTTTCCACCGGGGGTTCCGGAGCCTACAGAGGGATCCGGAAGATCTTCAAACGCTTCATTATCCGTTATTTCCGGACCATTGGCGGTTTCAAAGACCTTGCTCAGATAATAACCGTTATCCGCGCCGTTCCATCCCCAGTTGCAGTGAACAAAATCTCTTTTTTTGAAAGGCCATACAGATGTATCCTCCGCTTTGAGATAACCGTCATATACCCATGAATGGTTATATTTATAACCAGTAGTTATTAATCCCAAAAATTGCTCCTTACCAGAGCTACCTCTTCCATAAACAGGGTTACCATCTTTAATGGAACCTATAATCTCTGATATATTATAATCCTTTAATTCAGATATGTCCAGATTTGCATGATCCCTGAGCCATCTCAACCCATCCTCAGGGTCAGCGCTAGTTGATTTTTGGGAATATTTGGCACCGATGCCACGTCCGATATATCTCATGAGATGTGATACTCTTTCCGATAATGGAGTGTCAGAAGGCTTCACTCTACCGTTGTTTCCTCTGCATTGCGATAGGATTCTGCTCCACATCATTTTGATATGTCCCTTTCGTCCATCCTGATAAGGCACGGAATCAATGGTTTGAAAATGTGACAGAATCTGAGCCAATGCGGTGGGAACACATCCCGTAGGGCAGACCACCCCATCATCCAGAGGACAAAACCTGTTATATGGATCTCTCTGACTCCAGTTTGTTTCCAGAATCGGAGCTTTCATTTCGGTGATATCCCACTCGTTGATCTTTTTTATAATACTGTCTCTGTGTTGGATCTGTCCACTGCAGTCATTTCCGAGAATAAACATATCCATGAAGTTTGCCAGATGAAAATGTTCATAAGTGGTAAATCCATCCCATTTGGCATTACCATGATCAATGATAGCATACACCGGCTCCGAATCAAGTTCAGCACCTGCCACGGCAAAACCCGAACTATCCGCAAAGTTCACGAAGTAGAACTTGACAGTATCATTTCCATGCGTGAGCTTGTTGTTCGGATCAATGCTCCTTGATGCTATATGTGAGTTTTTGACAGGGACTACCTCCGACACCACTCTGCGGTTGCCTGCCCGTGATGGATTCTTACGGTCAATCGCATCAACAAGATTCTGTACACATTCCGCAACTTCTTCAGGAGTACGGATATTGGCATTGACTTCCTTTTCCTGCAAGACATTACCATTTTTGCCGATCGGCTCGTCAACATTGGTACATGCCACTGCCACCATGATGGCAAACATGGCAAAAAGCAGTTTTTTCATTGTGTGATTGATTGGTTAATTTATTAAAATATCAAGCTACCTGAAAAAGTCATACCTCCATCTGTCACACAGTCTATTTGGTATTCTCCTTTCAATATGGGTATTTCTGTAGTCGGTTCATCGGTTGTCACATGCCCACACCAAATAACATCACTGCCGGTTGAAATAGTGAAATCAAGATTGTCTATGACTTCCGACATATTGAATTCGATTATGCCCTCACCGTACAAGCATTCTATATATAGACGCAAGGGGGCCTTAGGCCTGTGGGTTGATATGTCTTTTGCGTGTAGCACAGTCTTGTGCTTAGCTGTCGTTTTAGGCGCTTCAGCTCCCATTGCTATCGAAGCCGCCATAAAGATAATTAAACAAGAGATGATTTTTAATAATTTTTTCATGTTTTTATTGATTTGTTCATGTGCAAAATTACATCAAATCACCACATTATTCCAAATAAAAAGGGGGTTATTTTCTATCCTTTTATACTTGTAATATATTGAAAATCAGTATTTTATGAAATAAATTTTAGCTAATTCTATCCTTTTGAAGCCGTAGGTTGATAATCAGCTATTTATCCCCACTCACTATGAAACGCTATTAACCTAATGTTTTTTATTATTTTGAAAAAAGCTTATTGTAGATTTCTTTGTTTTCATGCTTGGATGCCTCTATCTTATCCATGAGACGCCGTTTCCGATTATATATTGCAGCCGTATTTTTTTCTGATAGAAATGCTACTATTGAGTTGGTCCTGAACCCCATGATATGATATATAAGCAAATCATAATCCTTGTCCTTTAGACCAGGAAAATCAGCTCGGAAATTTGCCATCAGATTATTTGTATTCTGATTGATCAACTCTTCAAGATGACGTTTACCTTTGGTCGAGGATAGATTTTTTATCAATTCGTGTAAAGCAGCCAACAATTTCTTGTCCTTCAATGAGTCATTTATATCTTCGTCCAAAATTTTAAACAAGACATCAAAATGTTTGAACTGAGATGACAAAAGGGTCAGAGCGGCAGTCTGAAAACCTGCGATCTGTTCCTTATCAATTTCCAGCCGCAAATTCTGTTTTTTTATCTGTAGCTCACAATCCTTTATAATATCCTCCTTATGTAAAATCTGTAGATGGCTGTTTTCCAGTTTGCTTTTTATATCTTCGATAAGACACTCATAGACCAATCTTCTTTCATCGATCTTCTTTTTCCATGCACGTATAGCGAATATAATGATCATGATGATCAATAATATTGACAATATGCAAATTATAATGACCAATCTTTGGTTTTTTATACGCTCCTCTGTCGCGCGTTTCTCTATATCATATTGTTGTTGGACATCCTTATAGACATAGTCAGTGACGCGAGGTCTAAGACGCGATTCGGATATACTGTCCATACGAATATAAGAACTCAAAGCATCTTTGTATAATCCTTTTGACGCATAATACTCATATTTAACCAACTCCACCATTGGGTCATCCCTGTCCAATATCTGAGACATCACCGCCTCACATTTCGCTATTTTACCTGCTGAAAGATACAGTCGCCCGAGCTTACATGAATCCCTAAGTGATGTGAGTCCGGTTTTCATGGACTCTTGATAATAATCTATTCCCTGTGTCACTGAATCCATGGCAAAATAACATTCGCCCATGGCTGTCAGACCTTCATACAGCAGGGTAGTGTCACTATTGTTTTTAGCCATATCAATGACTTTTGCCGATGTATTGATAGCAGAGTCCATGTCGCATACATTGAGATATGCTCTTGCAAGATCAACCAAAGCCCAATCTGAAAAATTATCATTTCCGGACTTCTTAAAATTTTCGTATTCGATCTTCACATAATGAAGTTCATCTCCATGAAGATACATCTTATTGTAAGCATCGGCGATATCACGGGCGCACAGACCTATCCAATATGGATCACTTAAATTTACAGCGGCTTCATAGGCCCGTACATACATGCTTAGAGACGAAGGATAACATCCCTGCTCAAATTTCACACGTCCCAAGCAATGAAATGCCATAATATAGTGATACCAATCCTTGTTTATATCATAGTATTCAGCAGCCCGTCCGATCAGTGTGTCGCCTGTTATGTCCATATCAAGCTTATCCGCACATCGCGAATTGATCAAAGCGTATAGATGCTGATCTCGTTCAGAAGATATGTCCGCATAGTCCAACTGTGATATGATTGAATATGCAGAGTCTGGATATTCTTCCATGACCGATTCAGCTACGGCCAACTGATCCTTTAAACACTGGTCTGCACACCCCACCAATGCAAGCAGGGAGAGAAAAACCACGAGTATGTAGCGGATTTGGCTCATTGTGATTGCAAATATATAGTTTTATCACACATAAACCAAATTTTATTAATATTAAAATTATTCACCTCCCCAGCAGCTCAAGCACGCGGGTGGGGGTGAGGGAGCGGCGGCGGGCATAGTCATCGATCTGGTCGGGACCGATGGGGCCAACCATAAAGTAATGCGCTGATGGTGAGGTGAGATACAGTCCGCTGACGCTTGCCGAGGGGTGCATGGCGCCGTTTTCGGTGAGGGTAATTCCGATGGACTCCATGTCGATAAGCGTGCCGAGCACGTGATTGAGGCTCTGGTCGGGCATGATGGGGTAGCCAACGGCGGGTCTTATGCCCTCCGCACGGGCCACATGACGGTGAAGCCACTCCGAGCCGGCCTCGGCAAGTCGATGGGCCACGGTCTGCCCGAGCAGACGGCGGTAGGGGTCGTCACCCTCCGCACCCTCGAGCCGCGGATCCACGCTGATGGCAAAGAGTCCGATGGTCTCGCCGGCGGGATTGACAAAATCGGCGGCTGCCGGACAGTATCCGGCGCCATCGGGAGTCTGCTTGCGGAGGGTGGGAAAACGAGTCTCCCCTATCATGATGTCATCGCCGTCGGCACGTGCCTCGACCGTGCGGGCCACATATCTCACCGTAGCCTCCTCCTGCGGCAGAGAGCGCAGCAGAGCATAGGCGTCGTCGAGCAGACGGCGGGCCTCGAGCGCACGGGCATCAAGGGTCTCGTCAACTCTTTCCTGCACATCTGCCAGTGAGGCCGGGAGACTCCATGCCGCTAGAAGAGCGCGACGGTTGATAAGCGGAATGAGTTCGCTCACAGGTATGTTTCCGGACATTGACACGCCGTCGGCAAGCGCAGGTGATGCGGCGACTACGTATGGCACCCTGTGCGCCCTTGCCCCGTCTATAGGCAGAAGCTCGCGCATGGCGGTCTTCATGGCCTCGCGCTCGCGCATTGTCCGGGCCTCCTCCTTGACGGAACCTATGTAGGCACGGCCCGTAAACGGATCGAGAAGCCGGGCGGCTATGAGAGGATTCTGCGAGGCATCAGGCACATGGATCACGGCGCCGGGATAGCAGGGATCGAGCTTCAGGGCCGTGTGGAGGCGGGAAGTGGTGGCTCCACCCACCATTACGGGTATGTCGAGACCTGCATCCGCCAGGGATCGGATCACTACAGCCATCTCGCCGAGCGAGGGGGTGATGAGACCTGAGAGGCACACAATGTCGGGGCGCTCCCTCAGAGCTGTCTCCACGATGGTCTCGGGCGCCACCATCACACCGAGGTCAATCACCTCATAATTGTTGCATGTCAGAACGATTGACACAATGTTCTTGCCAATGTCGTGGACATCGCCGCGCACTGTGGCGAAGAGTATCCTGCCTGCCTTGCGGGCACCGGCGCCGGAGACCTGCCCCCGACGGTCTATCTCGGGTTTGAGCAGAGCCACTGCGGCCTTCATGGTGCGGGCGGTCTTCACCACCTGCGGCAGAAACATCTTGCCCTCGCCGAAGAGGGTGCCCACACGGTTCATCCCCTCCATAAGCGGTCCATCTATCACACTGACGGGATCGGTTCCGGCGGCGATAATCTCGGCAATATCATCGGCAAGACGTGAGGCATCTCCCTTCACGAGGGCATCCCTGAGCCGCTCTTCCACAGGGCGATTGTCGGATACCGGAGCGGCAGCCGCGGCCGGATGCTTGTCGGAAACCTGTTCCATCATGAGTCGTGCATGCTCGGCCAGACGCTCGGGTGCCTGGGGATCGCGGGCCAGTATGACATCCTCGAGCAGATCACGCAACTGGGAGTCGATCTCTCCATAGGCCACCGCCGAGGCGGGATTGAGTATGGCCATATCCATCCCCGCGGCTATGGCGTGGTGGAGAAACACGGCGTGCATGGCCTCGCGCAGCCTGTTGTTACCTCTGAAGGAGAAGGATAGGTTGCTCAGTCCGCCGCTCACCTTCGCGCCAGGCAGATTGGTTTTGATCCACTCCGTTGCCCGGATAAAGTCAAGGGCATAGCGGTCATGCTCGGGCATACCGGTGGCTATGGCCAGAACATTGGGGTCGAATATTATATCCTCGGGAGGGAAGGCCGCACGCTCCGTGAGCAGCCTATAGGCACGGGAGCACACCTCGATACGGCGCTCGTATGTGTCGGCCTGGCCAAGCTCGTCAAAGGCCATCACCACCACCGCAGCGCCAAGGCGGCGTATGCGCCGCGCACGCTCCAGAAACACCTCCTCGCCCTCTTTGAGCGAGATGGAATTGACAATACCGTTGCCCTGTATGCATTTGAGAGCTTCCTCTATGACTTCCCACCGCGAGGAGTCGACCATCACGGGCACCCGCGCTATATCAGGCTCGGAAGCTATGAGGTTGAGAAAATGACACATCTCACGACCCGTGTCGAGCAGACCATCGTCCATATTGATGTCAATTACTGCGGCGCCGTCCTCCACCTGCCTGCGGGCTATGGCGAGGGCCTCATCATAGCTCCCCTCGCCTATCAGGCGGAGGAATTTCCGGGAGCCGGCCACATTGCACCTCTCCCCTACGCTGACAAATCCCGTGGCCGCGCCTCCTCTTATCTCGAGCATGTCCAGCCCGCTCAGCCTCATGACGCCGATGCTCTGCGGTATGGGCCGTGGTGCGGCTCCGGCCACGATGGACGGGAATTGCGATATATGGTCGGGAGTGGTGCCGCAGCATCCGCCTATGATGTTGACAAGCCCCTCGCCTACCATCTGCCTCATCACGGCCGCCATGCTCCCGGGGGTCTCGCCGTAATGGCCCGAGGCATCGGGGAGTCCGGCATTGGGATGGCACGACACCGGCCATGGAGCCACAGCGGCGAGATCACGCAGCCACGGCATTATCTCGGCCGGCCCGAACGAGCAGTTGAGTCCCACGGACGCCACCGGAGCATGACTCACGGAAGCTATGAAAGCCTCAAGGGTCTGTCCCGAGAATGTGCGGCCGTCCCTGCCGGCTATGGTCACCGATACCATCACCGGTATCTCCTCACCGCGGCGCTCCATCACCTCAACGGCGGCATCGAGTCCGGCCTTGAGATTGAGGGTGTCGAACACAGTCTCGAAGAGCAGTATGTCCACCCCACCCTCCATCAGGGCCTCCACCTGTGTGGCGTAGGCCCGGCGCAGATCATCGTAACTCACGGCTCTGGCCGCAGGATCGTCCACATCCGCACTCATCGAGGCAGTCTTGTTGGTAGGTCCCATGGATCCGGCCACAAGCACACATCGCCCGGCGCTGTCGGCTGCCCTGCGGGCTATTCGCGCCCCCTCGAGGTTAATCTCTGCCACAAGATCCTCCATGCCATAATCGGCCATTGAGATGGCATTGGCATTGAACGTATTGGTAGATATGATATCGGCACCGGCGGCGATATACTCTCGGGCTATCTCTCCGATCACACCGGGGGCTGTGAGGCAGAGCAGATCGTTATTGCCCTGAAGCTGTCGCGGCCATGAGGCAAACCGGTCGGAGCGGTAGTCGGTCTCGGTAAGGCCGTGGCGCTGTATCATGGTGCCCATGGCACCGTCAAGTATGAGTATGCGTTCAGATAGCAGCCGGGTGAATTCGTGGGGGGACATATGTGGTAGTGGTTTGGGAGTTGAAAATATAGTGTTCCTTTGAAAAAGATACAAAAGTAACATAAGGGAACAAAAGAAACAAATATTCCGAACCGATACATCACATATCGATTACGATTTGTTTCTTTTGTTCCCTTATGATGCAGTATGCTCCGCTGCGGGCTTACTTAGCCTCGGGACGGGTGAAACCGTCCTTGGTGGCGCGTTCGCTCATGCGCTTGATGCGCTCCTTGGTCTCGGGGTGAGAGGAGAACATCTTGGAGATGTAGCTTGCCTTCTGCGAAGCGCCCTCCTCGAGTGTGAGGAACTTCTCGAACGACATCACCATGCCCCAGGGGTTACGGCCGTTGGCCACGAGGAAATCATAGCCGCAGTCGTCGGCTTCCTTCTCCTGCTTCTGCGAGAACTTGGCGCTGGCCAGCGACTCGCCAAGAGTGCCGAGCTGAGAGTCGGTCAGGGCTGCCACCTTGCCGTTGGTCGATGCCACGGCATCCTTGAGGGCACCGGTGAGGAGCTCCTGCTTGAAAGCGTTCTTGGAGTGACGCTTCACTACGTGGCCGATCTCATGGCCTATGATACCCATGAGTTCGTCGTCGCTCATAATGTCCATAAGCGAGGAGAAGACACGGACGCTGCCGTCGGGACATGCGAACGCATTCACATCGATCACATCGTAGACCTTGAAATTCAAGGGTATGCCGTCGGCATCGGTGAGACCGTCGGTGAGCTTCTTCAGACGGATGGTGTAGGGATCGTCATCGCCGGGCACGGGGTTGTGCTTGTCCATCCAGTCCACCGACTCCTTGACATAGGCGGCCATGTCTTCATCGGTGAGAGTGAAGGCCTTGGCAGTCTTGAGGGCTGCGTTGGCGGCTCTTTTGAGATTGAACTGTGCTGAGGCGGGCTGAGCCGACAACAGAAGCACGAGTGCTGAGAGAATTGTTATAACTGAGCTTTTCATATGTGTTGATGATTGATTTGTTATGACAAAGTTACAAAATTTCCACACATGATGCGATAGCCGCATGCGAAAAACTTGCATGGGTCGGTGATTGTTACTAAGTTTGTAAAAAATGTTGCATATGAACAAGATCATTCTCACGTTGATTGCAGTCCTCTGCATGATGTCCTGCTCCAGGCGGACCGAACTTCTCGACACTATTCCCGCCACGGCGCAGGCCACGGGTATGATAGATATGAAACGTCTCTGCGATGAGTCCGGGATCACCCTCTCGGCCACCGGAGCCGACCTCTCCCCTGCCCTTAAATCGCGCATCGGTTCCTCGAAGAACACTATGGGTCTGCTCGACCTCATGGGACGGCTCCACACATCGGGAGCGGCCGATATCTCGGAGACGGCCCTCATAGTTACCGACAACGCCGCCATAATGACTCTCATCCTGAATGATGGTGACGAGTTTAAGAATATCGACTCCCCGTGGCTCACATGGGGCGAGAAGTCGGGAGGACTCGACACCGGCACACTCGGCGATGATATGGCCGTAGTGGCAAGCAATGACCAGGTATGGATATTGCAGGACAATGTGGCTCCCGTCAAAACCGTAAAGAAGCTCCTTGACGATGCCGCCGGGGAATCCATAGGGGGTATCGAAGCCATAGCCCGCTCGCTGACACGGGGTGATCTCGCCGATATCGCCATAAATGGCTCCGACATATCGAAGACTCCCGCCAAGGAGCGTCACGAAGCTCTGCTTGAGTCCTCATGGACCACTCTGGGCGTCAAGACCTCCGACGGTCGCCTCAACGCAGACATCAGACTCATCAAGGGCACCGGCGAGGATATACCCTTCAAAGGGCTCAAACCTATCAATCCCGCCCTGCTCGGCTACGTGCCCGGTTCGTTCGGACTTACTGTGGCCATGGGTGTGACTCCCGAATTCGACTGGAGCGCCATCACCGGCCTCGCAGCCCTCGCAGGCGGATTCCAGACTCAGGCCGCCCTTGCTGTCATCACACCGTATCTGGAGAGCGTGGACGGCACCGTGCTCATATCCGCAGGGCCGGCCAACAGCGATGCGTTCTCTGATCCCGATCCTTCCAACTGGCAGTTCCTCATCATGGCCGCAATGTCGCAGCAGAAGATAGACCAGCTCCTGGGCATGATTCGTACCATGATGTTCACTGCCGGAGTGACGCCGCGCGTGGAGAAGGATGGCACTATGGTGATACCGCAATATGGCACCAACCTCTACGTGGGATGTGTGGACGGGTGCTTCGCAGTATCCACCCTGCCCTTCGACCCCAACCGCCAGAACGCGCTCGCCCCGCAGTTTGTCAACAAGGAAGTGGCTGCCTCCATACTCATCCCCTCCCTGGCCGGTATCACCGGCAACGCTCCCGGTTGGGGCGTGGACATAAAGTGTGACTACACCGGAGCGCAGGGTCATCTCACCCTTTCCCTGCCCGGCTCGGAAGGGAGCGTGATATCCAATATACTGCAACTGCTCTGACAGCAAGATGATAAGCGAGATCACACTCGAGCATGCGTTGCCGCGCGTATTCCGCGGCAGCGAGAACGAGCCTCCCGTAAGCAATTCGCAGGTATGGCTTGCCGGCAGTCTTACATTCAAGCGCCCCGAAAGTTATCTGATAGCAGCCGAGAGCGGCACGGGAAAATCATCGCTCTGCGCTTTCATCTATGGCGAGCGCACCGACTACGACGGCCGTATACTGTTTGATGGCGAAGATATACGCAACTTCTCCATCAGCCGTTGGTGCGAGCTCAGGCGCTCGGCGCTCGCCTATCTGCCGCAGGACATGCGTCTATTTCCCGAACTCTCCGTGATGGACAACATCATGGTCAAGAACCGCCTCACCGGCCATTGCTCCGAGAGCCGCATACTCAATATGCTCGGACGCCTCGACCTGCGCCACCGGGCCGGCGATCAGGCCGGCATACTGTCGCAAGGACAACAGCAGCGTGTGGCCATCATACGCGCCCTCTGCCAGCCGTTCGACTTCCTGCTTGTGGACGAGCCCGTGAGCCATCTCGACGCCCGCAACAACGCTGCCGTGGCCTCACTCATAGCCGACGAGGCCGCAGCACGCTCGGCCGCCGTCATCGCAACCTCGGTGGGAAACCACCTCACCCTACCCCATTTTACTCTACTGAAACTCTGACCCATGCCCTCACGCAACCCCGTATACCGTCTGCTGCGGCGCAATATCAGCATCCCTCAGATAGCCGGCTATGCCCTGGCCAACCTGGTGGGACTCGCCATAGTACTTACCGCCATCCAGTTTTACCGCGACGTCACCTCCGTAGCCTCGGCCGAGGACTCGTTCGTATCCTCCGACTATCTCATCATCTCCAAGAAAGTGAAAGGACTCGGAGGATTCATGGGGAGCACTCCCGCCGACACGCGTTTCACCCCCGCCGAGATAGCCGACATCAGCTCGCAGCCGTGGGCAGCGGGGACAGGTGAGTTCACCGCCGCCGACTTCAACGTTGCCGCAAGTATCGACATGGGTGGAGCATCATTCTCCACAGCCCTGTTCCTCGAATCCATCCCCGACGAATACTTCGACGTCAAGCCCCGCGGATGGAAATTCCGCCCCGGCCAGCCCGTCCCCGTGATCATATCAAAGGATTATCTCACGCTCTACAACTTCGGTTTCGCCACATCCCGCGGCCTGCCGCAGCTATCGGAGGAGCTCATCGGAGCGGTGCCCCTGCGCCTGTCCCTCAGCGGGGGCGGACGCCAGGAATGGGTTGACGCCCGCATAGCGGGTTTCTCCTCCAGACTCAACACCATAGCCGTGCCGGGCGAGTTCATGGAATGGGCCAACGCCCGATTCGGCGAGCCTGGATCCGCACAGGAAGATCCCTCGCGGATCATCATACACCTGCGCCGCGCAGGCGACCCCGAAGCCATGGCATACATGGACGCCCATGGCTATGAGATAGCAGGCGATAAGGATGCGGGCGGCAAGACATCCTATTTCCTCTCCATCATCACCGGAGTGGTCATCACCGTAGGCATAGTCATCAGCCTGCTGGCCTTCTTCATACTCCTGCTCAGCATCTACCTGCTCCTACAGAAAAACCGTGCCAAGATCCACGACCTCATGATGCTCGGCTACACCCCCGGTCAGATATCAGCCTATTATTACCGCCTTGTCGGAGGAGTCAACCTCATAGTCCTGCTCCTCGGCATATCTGTCATGCTCTACGCCTCCTCACGTTGGCAGACACCGTTGGCCACCCTTGGGGCAGAAGGATCCTCCGTATGGCCTACCATTGCCACAGGTGTCATCCTCATACTGCTCATCACCGCAGGCAACCTCCTCGCCATCACCCGTTCCGTCAGAAAGACATTCCGATACTGATCTTTCTGTTCATTGTCACACCGTCATTCTTCTGATATCTGTGGCTACACATGCAATTTGTTTTGCGGGGCTTTGTTTTTTATTTTTTGATTATGGAAATTTTTCATTAATTTTGCATCAGAATTTCAACTATTTAAACATAATCGATAGATACTATGTCAAAGGTAACAGTTGTAGGCGCCGGCAACGTTGGCGCAACATGTGCAAATGTGTTGGTAACCTGCTCTATAGCAGATGAGGTGGTGCTTCTCGACATCAAGGAAGGTGTATCCGAGGGCAAAGCCATGGACATCATGCAGACAGCTTCCATCCTCAACACCTCCACCGTACTCACCGGCGTGACCAACAACTACGAGGCCACCGCAGGCAGCGATGTCGTTGTCATCACTTCCGGTATCCCCCGCAAGCCCGGCATGACCCGCGAGGAGCTCATCGGCGTTAACGCAGGCATCGTGAAGAGCGTGACCGAGCAGGTGCTCAAGTTCTCGCCCGACGCTGTGATCATCTGCATCTCCAACCCCATGGACACCATGACCTACCTCATCCACAAGACGAGCGGTCTGCCCAAGAACCGTATCATCGGCATGGGCGGTGCACTCGACAGCGCCCGCTTCAAATATTTCCTCAGCCAGGCTCTCGGCGCCAACGCCACCGAGGTTGAGGGTATCGTGATCGGTGGTCACGGTGACACCACCATGATCCCCCTCACCCGCTTCGCCGCTTATCGTGGCGTGCCCGCAAGCGAATATCTCTCGGAGGAGACTCTCGGCAAGGTTGCCGCCGACACCATGGTGGGCGGTGCCACTCTCACCAAGCTCCTCGGTACTTCCGCATGGTATGCTCCCGGTGCAGCCGGAGCTCAGATGGTCAAGGCTGTTCTCCACAACGAGAAGAAGCTCATCTCCTGCTCCGCTCTGCTCGACGGCGAGTATGGCGAGAAGGATCTCTGCATCGGTGTGCCCGCCATCATCGGCCGCAACGGTATCGAGAAGATCGTTGAGTTCAAGCTCAACGACGCCGAGAAGGAGCTCTTCCACAAGAGCGCCGAGGCTGTTCACAAGACTAACGCCGCTCTCGCCGGCGCTCTCTGAGTCTTGTCAGTAAACGACTAACTGATGAAGGGAAGCAAACAGTTGACACACGCTGTTTGTTTCCCTTCTATAATATCAATCCCTACTATGAGACTTACATACATATCCATCATTCTTGCTGCCGCAGGGATGATATCATGTTCCGGCGGAGCCAAAACTGAAGCCGCCAACACTACTACCGACAGCAACCGCACCGAGGCCGAGACCGTAAAGGCCGTCGAGAAAGCCGCCGTGAGCGGCGTTGTGACCCTGGGTACAAACGCCGAGATCAAACCTGACAAGGAGCTCCCAACCATCATTGACTTCAACGCCACATGGTGCGGACCGTGCCGCAATTTCGCTCCGGTATTCGAGGAAGTGGCCGAGACAATGAGAGGCAAGGCTCTGTTTGTGTCAGTGGACGTGGACAAGTGTCCTGTTCCTGCAAGACAGTTCCAGGTATCATCCATACCGCAGGTCACCGTACTCATGCCCGACGGCCGCTACAACTCAGCTGTAGGCTACATGACCGCCGATGAGTTCACCAACTTCATCTACCTCTCAACCGGAGTATAAGCTTTGTCTCAACCGCCATGGCGGTGTGTCAAAATACAGAAAGATACAAAGGACGAAGAAAGGACATAAGCGACAGATATAATTAATTCATGTGCAGTTAATTATACTTTTGTCGCTTATGTCCTTTCTTCGTCCTTTGTATCTTTCCGTCAATTATTATACACCGATCTTTTCGAGCACCCGGGCCATGGCCTCACGCAGGTAATGGCCCGATGCCAGACGTTCGCCCACCACCTTTACTCTGGCGAGCATCTTCTCATATTCCTCCCTACTTAAAGCGGAGAGAATGGCCGGCAGCTCCTCAAGAGAGTCGACGGTAATGCCAAGGCCCTCCCGTTCTATCAGCTCCGCACGTCCGGCCTTTCGCCATGCTATGACAGGCGAGTTGGCGCGGAAATAAAGGCCCACCTTGTAGGGATTATTGACATTCATATATTCGCCAAGTTTCCCCTCAGCCGAGTCAAGCGACGAACCATACCATGAAATACCGAAATCGCCGCTGTGGCGCTCTATGATATCTATATCCTGCACGAATCCCATGGTATGTATGTTCGGCAGTTTCGCCACTTCCTCGCGGTCATAGTCGGGACCGTAGAGATAGATGTCCGTGTCGGGCATCAGGCGTGCCAGCTTGTAGAGATAATCATTGTTGCGACGGGTGAGATTACCCACATAATAGAGCGAATACTTTCCGTTGGCCGGAGCATGACGCTCCTCCGAGTGACCATAAAGATAGTCCATGATCTCGTAGTCCACCATCAGCGATGTGCAGCCATGGGAAGAGAGCCAGCGGCGCATGCTGACATTGTGGGTGAGTATTGCATCAAAGCTGTTGAGGATGGGTATCTCCTGTTCGGGGGTAAGTGTCTTCTCCCTGAAAGAGTCAAGATCGATGAGCAGTGCCACGGTCTTCACTCCCTTTTTGGCGGCCACTTTTCGGATAAGTGGAAGATAGCCCTTGACGGGATATTGTACCACAAGCACATCGCCCCGGCGCAGTCTCGACAGCCCAAGCATCATGCTCGCAAAGCCCCGCACACCATGCACAATACCGTTGCGCGAACGCCCCTGCGGCAGGCCGAGGTTCACGGCGCCCATATCGGACAGTACTTTCTCGATTGTGGTGCGCGCTATGCCTCCTGCACAATGTAAACTCTTGTAATTACGCGAGATATAACATATTCGTCTTTCCATTCCACAAAGTTATGAAACAATGTTGAAAACTGTGTAAATAACTGTTGAAAACTTTTCAATACATTTTCAAAACTCCCTCTTGTCCGGTATACCCACATCGCCGTATATCCGTTCCTGCCTGAAACACAAATAAGTTATCATTTATCTGTCAATGGGTTTTCAATAGGGTTTTCAACAGAAATCGGTTGGAAAAGTCATGAAAAAGTTTTAACTTTGCACTTTATTAACACAATGTTGATAACTATGTTATAAGCTTAGGTTTCAACCGCTTGCGGTGTTGATAACCTTGTGGAAAATGTTAGCCGTACTTCAATAACCCATATATGCAAGGAAACGGTCGGAAAGTTATGATACTTATCAACAGGAGTTAATCTTTTTCTTTAAACAGTTTTCTTTAAAAAAATTTTTTTCAAAATAAAAATCAATGAACATTGACAAGGGCTACGTCGAGGCCACGATCCCCGAAGGCATCGATCTTCGAGCCGAGATCAAGAGGCTCAAGGAAGAGAAAAACGCCGTCATCCTGGCCCACTACTATACGGTGGGTGAAATCCAGGAGCTGGCCGATTTCGTAGGCGACTCCCTGGCGTTGGCTCAGATCGCCGAGAAACTCGACAATGACATCATCGTCATGTGCGGAGTACACTTCATGGGTGAGACTGTCAAGATACTCTGTCCCGAGAAGAAAGTGCTCGTGCCCGACCTCAATGCCGGATGCTCGCTGGCCGATTCGTGTCCTGCTCCGGAGCTGAAGAAATTCATCGCCGCCCATCCCGGACATACGGTGATATCATACGTCAACACATCGGCTGCGGTGAAGGCGCTCACGGATATCGTTGTCACCTCGGGCAATGCCATGAAGGTGGTTGGATCGATGCCGCCCGATGCCAAGATCATCTTCGGCCCTGACCGCAATCTGGGCAACTATATAAATTCGGAGACCGGACGGGAGATGGTGCTCTGGGATGGTGCCTGCCACGTACACGAGAAGTTCTCTCTGGCCGGCATCCTTGATCTGAAGAAGAAACATCCCGGGGCCAAGGTGCTGGTGCATCCTGAATGTCCGGCGGCCGTCCGGCTGGTGGCCGACAAGGTTGGGTCCACCGCCGTGCTGCTCAAATGGGCTGCAGAGCATGAGGACGCCACCGAATTCATCGTAGCCACCGAGAGCGGCATTCTCCACGAGATGCGGCTCAAGTGTCCCGGCAAGACTTTCATCCCGGCTCCTCCCGATGATGCGGCATGTGCCTGCAACGAATGCTCGTTCATGAAACTCAACACCCTGTCCAAACTTTACCTCACTCTGCTCCATGAGCTCCCCGAGGTGACGGTGGACGAAAATATAATCGACCGTGCGCGCCGGCCTATAGAGCGCATGCTCGAGCTGTCATAATATCATTTATATATAGGATAAATCTCACCGCAATGGAATACAATCATAAAGATATAGAGCCTCGCTGGCAGCAGCGATGGCGTGAAGAGAAGGTCTACCGTACGGCCACAGATCACAGCAAGCCCAAATTCTATGTGCTCGACATGTTTCCCTATCCCTCGGGAGCCGGTCTGCACGTGGGGCATCCGTTGGGCTACATAGCCTCCGACATCTACTCGCGCTACAAGCGTCTGCAGGGCTTCAATGTGCTTCATCCCATGGGCTACGATGCTTACGGACTCCCCGCCGAGCAATATGCCATACAGACCGGACAGCATCCCGAAAAGACCACCACGCAGAATATAGCACGCTATCGCGAGCAGCTCGACAAGATCGGCTTCTGCTATGACTGGGACAGGGAGGTGCGCACATGCGACCCCAAGTTCTACAAATGGACACAGTGGGCATTCATGAAGATGGTGGAGAGCTACTACGACACCGAGGCCGACAAGGCAATGCCCATATCCCGTCTGGAGGAGCATTTCGCCAAGCATGGTAGCGAGGGTATCCACGCCGCTTGCTCGGAGGAACTCTCGTTCACGGCCGATGAGTGGAACGCCATGGATGCGAAGGCCAAGAGCGATATTCTGATGAATTACCGCATAGCTTATCTCGGCAACACGATGGTGAACTGGTGTCCGGAACTCGGCACCGTTCTCGCCAACGATGAGGTAAGCGAAGGTCTCTCCATACGCGGTGGATATCCGGTGGAGCAGAAACTCATGTATCAGTGGTGTCTGCGTGTGTCGGCCTACGCTCAGCGTCTTCTTGAAGGACTCGACACCATCGACTGGACAGAATCGCTCAAGGAGACACAGCGCAACTGGATAGGACGCTCGGAGGGTGCCGAGATGCGTTTCCCCATCGACGGTAGCGATGTGGAACTGGAGATCTTCACCACCAGGGCTGACACAGTGTTCGGTGTGACATTCATGGTGCTCGCTCCCGAGAGCGAATATGTAAGCATGGTGACCACACCGGAGCAGAGTGGGGCAGTCAAGGACTATATCGACTCCATCAAGCACAAGACAGAGCGCGAGCGCATGATAGACAAGAAGGTGAGCGGAGTCTTCACCGGCAGCTATGCCGTCAATCCACTCACCGGAAAGAAAATCCCCGTATATGTGAGCGACTATGTGCTCGCAGGCTATGGCACCGGCGCCATCATGGCTGTGCCTGCCCATGACAGCCGCGACTATGCCTTTGCCCGTCATTTTGATCTTCCCATCATCCCGCTCATAGAGGGATGCGACGTGAGCGAGCAGAGTTTCGATGCCAAGAGCGGTCGTATGATCAACAGTAAATCTGATCTTCTCGACCTCAACGGACTCGAGGTGAAGGATGCTATCGCCACCACAAAGAAATTCATCGAGGAGAAGGGTATAGGCCGCGTCAAGGTCAACTACCGTCTGCGCGATGCCATATTCAGCCGTCAGCGCTACTGGGGAGAGCCTTTCCCCGTATACTATAAGGATGGCATACCTACGCTGATGGATGAGAGTTGTCTGCCGCTGGAACTCCCCGAGGTGGACAAATATCTTCCCACCGAGACAGGTGAGCCTCCGCTGGGCCGCGCCAAAGGCTGGGTGACGGCCGAGGGATATCCCATCGAGCTCAACACCATGCCCGGATTCGCCGGATCGTCGGCCTACTATCTCCGCTACATGGATCCGCACAACAATGAGGCTCTGGTAGGGGAGGAGGCCAACGGATACTGGCGCAATGTCGACCTTTATATAGGCGGCACGGAGCATGCCACGGGTCATCTCATCTATTCGCGTTTCTGGAACAAATTCCTCTACGACCTTGGCTACGTGTGCGAGGCCGAGCCGTTCCGCAAGCTCATCAACCAGGGCATGATCCAGGGCAGGAGCAACTTCGTGTACCGCGTGCAGGGCACCAACACATTCGTGTCGCTCGGACTCAAGGATCAGTACGAGACCACACCCATACACGTGGATGTAAACATTGTCAGCAATGACATACTCGATCTTGATGCTTTCCGCGCATGGCGTCCCGACTACAAGGACGCAGAGTTCATTCTCGAGGATGGAAAATACGTGTGCGGATGGGCTGTGGAGAAGATGTCGAAGTCGATGTTCAACGTGGTCAATCCCGATGATATAGTGGAGCGTTACGGAGCCGACACACTTAGGCTCTACGAGATGTTCCTAGGCCCGCTCGAGCAGAGCAAACCGTGGGACACCAACGGAATTGACGGCGTGAACCGTTTCCTTAAGAAACTCTGGGGTCTCTTCTACAAGGGTGACACTCTCCTTGTTGATGACAGCGAGCCTTCGGCAGAGGCCTTGAAGTCGCTCCATAAGCTCATCAAGAAGGTGACGGGCGACATCGAATCATTCTCCTACAATACCTCGGTGGCTGCGTTCATGATATGTGTCAACGAGCTTACGCAACTCAAGTGCCATTCACGTGCCGTACTCTCCGATCTGCTCGTGATCCTGGCACCGTTCGCACCTCATATATCCGAGGAACTCTGGCATACAGCTCTTGGCAACACCACCACTATCTGCGACGCAACATGGCCATCATACAATGAGGAATACCTCAAGGAGTCGACAGTGAACTATGCCGTATCGTTCAACGGCAAGGCCCGTTTCAATATCCAGGTGGCAGCCGACATGCCCCGCGAGGAGGTAGAGAAACTCGCCATCAATCACGAGAACTCTGCCAAATGGCTTGAGGGTAAGACTATACGCAAGGTCATAGTGGTACCCGGCAAGATAGTCAATATCGTGGTGTCCTGACACAGTGTGACTGTGTCATAAAGGACATAAAGATATAAGTATTTAATATAAAGAAAGACACAAAAGAGCCGAGCTCTTTTGTGTCTTTCTTTATATTATGAAGTATATTTACTTTACTTGTGGGTGATGGCGATGGCCACACGGTTCTGAGCATTTACATCGAAAGGCTGCTCGGTGTCACCCTTGGCCTCGGTGATGATACGCTGTGCGGGAATACCTGCACGCGACAGGGCATCGGCTACGGAATAAGCACGGGCCTTGGAGATCTTCATGTTGTAGGCAGCCGAGCCGGTCTTCTTGTCGGCATATCCGGTCACCGTGACCTTGGCCTCAGGATTCTCCTTGAGATACTCAATGAGCTCGTCCACCTTTTTCTGCTCCTCGGCGCTGATGGTGGATGAATTGATGCGGAAGAAGATATCCTGTGTCATGGGCTTGAATTCCTTCACCACGGGTTTTACAGGTTCGGGAGCGGGCTCAACCACGGGAGTGGGCTGGGGGAGGGGTTCGGGAGCAGGCTCCTCTACAACCACCACGTCAACCACAGGGGCAACCTTCTTATAGCGGCCTCCGAAATTATAAGTGATACCGGCCAGTGCGTTGAACTGCCAGTCCACGTTGCCACCTCGCTTGGAGTTGAATTTATCGGGAAGTATGTTGGTGTTCACTTCCACATTGATGGCGAAGCAACGGCTCAGGTTGATGTCCATGCCCAGACCTAAACGTCCGGCGGGGAAAACCTTCTTGCCTGACCACAGCTTCTCGAAGCAGCATCCTGATGCGGCCAGATCGTTGGCCTCGTCATTGTTGAAGCCGCAGGCCACACCTACGCCGGCAAAAGCGTAGAAGTCGAGAGTGCGCACGGGGTTGGAACCGCAGAAAAGATTGGAGAGCGAGAGCATGGCATCGAGGTTGCCCTGGAGATAATTGAACTTGTAGTCATGACGCGGATTCACCCACGAGCCTTTGGCCTCCCATCCGGAAGCACCCAGACGTAGACCGAAAAGAGGGCTGAAACGATAACCCACATTGATGGCGGCGGCAGGTGATACGAGATCGCCGAACGAACGGGCCTCTCCTACAGTATAGCCGGCACCGGCCTGAAGCTGGAGGAAGAAATGGGGGTTGAACTCAGCGTTTTCAGCGACCACAGACTGATCAACGGAAGCTGAAGTCTGACCCACGGCGGTAAATGCGGTCATGGAGACCATCGCGGCAGCCACGGCTGCGGATGTCAGAGATTGTAGAACTTTCATAAATAAATAAAGTTGGTGTGAATTACAATCTACAAATATCTTACAATGATCCGTCAATGCCAAAAATGCGCGTTGCCCGTTTGCCACGCATGTGTGTCAAAATGTAGAATCCGGAATCAACCCACCCGTCGATAAAGCTAAACTCGTCATCTTCCCAACCGTTTCTGTCAGCTGATCCCGATTTTGTATGTATTTATGTATGGTAAAAAATAAAACCGCCGTAACTATTTGGGAATACAGCGGTTATAGTGTTGATATTGGTGATGTGTGTTGATAAATCATAGAACTTCTTCCGAAGTTTCTTCGATATTGTCGTTTTCGTCTCTAAGCAAAATGTCAACTTCGTTTTTTAGAATTGGGATATGATTGATGACTATTGCCCAAAGTATGTCGGGTCTCAATGAATCGTATGCATGTATGACATAATTACGGGTATCAACAATCTTTCGTGCAGAAGTGATATCAATAGATGGCATCATTTTCAATATTCGATTCATAGCTTCGCCCATAATTTCTATATTTCGCTCAATGAAGAGCCTGAATACGATATCGGATTCAAAAACCTCGTATTTGCGCCCGAACCTGACAAGTGATTCGTCAATCTGCGAGATACAGATTGAAATATCTGTTAGATATTTCTTTATACGATCATCCATAAATTAATTGCTTGGTTGAGTCGAGTTCCTTACGGAAAAAAGGATTTCTGACGGCATCATCGCAAACCATATCTATCTCTCTATTTATCACTGTCTTGAGTTCGTTTATGAAATCAAAAAAATAATCAGCTCTGTCAATGAGCGGAATTTTATCAGAGTCAAAAATAACCGAGAAATCCACGTCGCTGTCATCGTTGAAACGGTCGGTGAGTATGGAGCCGAAAACCCACAGCTTTGCCACCTTGTACTTCTTGCACAGAGCCACAATCTTGTCTATATTCATTTCGATCAGCTTCATAACATCGCAAATATAATAAATATATGTATATAAAACAAAAGCAGACTTGGAATAGGTTTCCAAATCTGCATGTGGTGGAGTATAGCGGACTCGAACCGCTCACCTCGACACTGCCAGTGTCGCGCTCTAGCCAGATGAGCTAATACCCCGTGTTATGTCTTTGCGGTGCAAAGGTAGGGACTTTTTTTGATGTATGCAAGTGGGAGTGGGAGTTTTTTTGTATTTTTGTGGAAATTTTTTTGAAGAATATGGTCAAGATCCCTTTGATAGGTATGACTCCGGCTGAACTTGAGGTTGTTGCTGAGGAGGCCGGACTGCGCAAGTTTGCCGCACGACAGATGGCAAGGCGTCTGTATGTAGGGCGTGTGAAGAGTGTATCGGAAATGACGGAACTCCCGCTTAAGGCCCGTGAGTGGATAGGGGAGAGGTATTGTGTGGGGCTTGAGGAGCCACGCATGGAGTCGCGCTCGTCCGACGGCACTGTGAAATATCTCTTTGAGACCCGCACACCCAGAGTGAATTATATAGCCGGCGACGGTCGTGGGATAGATGTGGAGGCTGTCTATATTCCGGACCGTGACAGGGCCACGCTGTGTGTGTCATCGCAGGCCGGATGCCGCATGGGATGCCGTTTCTGCATGACGGGGCGGCAGGGTTTCCACGGATCGCTCACTGCCGCCGGAATACTCAACCAGGTGCTATCGGTGCCGGGATCGGAGAATCTTACAAATATAGTGTTCATGGGCATGGGTGAGCCTATGGACAATGTTGACGAGGTCATGCGTGCCATCGAAGTGCTCACAGCTCCATGGGGATTGGCTTGGAGCCCGAAGCGTATCACCGTATCGAGCATCGGCAAACTCGACACTCTGCGACGGCTGCTCGACGGCACGCGTGTGCATGTGGCCATCAGTGTGCATTCACCATTTGCCGAGGAGAGGGCCGGACTCATGCCTGTGGAGCGTGCGTTTCCCGTTGACAAGGTGATGGAAGTGATGCGCGGCATGGACTTCGCCCATCAGCGCCGACTGTCGGCCGAATATATAATGTGGCGCGGGCTTAACGACGACCGCCGCCATGCCGATGCTTTGGCCCGATTGCTGCGCGGCACTGACTGCAGGGTAAACCTCATACGTTTCCATGCCATAGATGGATTCGAGGGCAAGCCGTCCGACCAGCACACCATGGAGGCTTTCCGTGACCGTCTCAACGAGCTTGGTGTGACCGCCACCATAAGGGCATCGCGTGGTGAGGACATCGAGGCTGCCTGCGGTATGCTGGCTGGAAAGAAGGATGGCGAGGCTGACTCTTGAAAAAAGTTAAGATTGACACTTGACGGGCAACCAAGATGTAAGACGGTGTGTTAGAGAGAATGAACACCCTGACAGCATCGATAGCCCCGTCAGGCGGCAAATTTTGATTAAAAATAATTAATACTGAAAAATTTCTTTAATCTGATATCTTTTTACCGAAAAAAGTCCTTAACTTTGCACTCGGATAGGAGGGTCTCCACGACTCCTCCCCAATAGATTACGTAATAATCTCAATTCAAATATATCAACCAACTCTTAATTTCAACCAATGAGTACAATTGATTTATCAAAGTACGGTATCACCGGTGCCAAGGTGATCCACAATCCCAGCTATGACCAGCTCTTCATCGACGAGACCAACCCCGAGCTTCAGGGCTACGAGAAGGGTCAGGAGACCGAGCTCGGCGCAGTAAACGTGATGACCGGTATCTACACCGGCCGTTCGCCCAAAGACAAATTCTTTGTAAAGGACGCCACCAGCGAGAACTCCATCTGGTGGACCACAGATGAATATAAGAACGACAACAAGGCTATCACTCCCGCTACATGGGATGCCCTCAAGGCTATCGCTGACAAGGAGCTCTCCGACAAGACTCTCTACGTGGTAGACGCTTTCTGCGGCACCAACCCCGACACCCGTCTGGCTGTACGCTTCGTGATGGAGGTGGCATGGCAGGCTCACTTCGTGACCAACATGTTCATCCGTCCCACCGAGGAGGAGCTCAAGAACTTCACCCCCGACTTTGTTGTGCTCAACGCCTCCAAGGCTAAGGTTGAGAACTGGAAGGAGCTCGGCATCAACTCCGAGACCTGCGTTGCCTTCAACCTCACCGAGCGCATGCAGCTCATCATCAACACATGGTATGGTGGTGAGATGAAGAAGGGTATGTTCTCCATCATGAACTACTACAACCCCCTCCGCGGCATCGCTTCCATGCACTGCTCGGCCAACACCGACAAGCAGGGCGAGAACACAGCCATCTTCTTCGGTCTCTCCGGCACAGGCAAGACCACTCTTTCCACCGACCCGAAGCGTCTCCTCATCGGTGACGACGAGCACGGCTGGGACGACAACGGCGTGTTCAACTATGAGGGCGGCTGCTATGCCAAGGTGATCAACCTCGACAAGGAGAGCGAGCCCGACATCTACAACGCTATCACCCGCGACGCTCTCCTCGAGAACGTGACCGTGGACGAGAACGGCAAGATCGACTTCACCGACAAGAGCGTTACCGAGAACACCCGCGTAAGCTACCCCATCAACCACATCAAGAACATCATCGTTCCTTCCCGCGGTCCCGCCGCCAAGAACGTGATCTTCCTCTCGGCTGATGCATTCGGCGTGCTTCCTCCCGTGTCCATCCTCACCCCCGAGCAGACCAAGTACTACTTCCTCTCCGGCTTCACCAGCAAGCTCGCCGGTACAGAGCGCGGTATCACCGAGCCCACCCCGACATTCTCCGCTTGCTTCGGCGCAGCATTCTTGTCGCTGCACCCCACCAAGTATGCCGAGGAGCTCGTTAAGCGTATGGAGCAGAGCGGTGCCAAGGCTTATCTTGTGAACACCGGCTGGAACGGTACCGGCAAGCGTATCTCGATCCGCGATACCCGTGGCATCATCGACGCTATCCTTGACGGCGCTATCCTCAACGCTCCCACCAAGCAGCTCCCCATCTTCGACTTCACCATCCCCACCGAGCTCCCCGGCGTGGATCCCAAGATCCTCGACCCCCGCGACACCTACACCGATCCTGCTGAGTGGACCAAGAAGGCTGACAAGCTCGCCGAGATGTTCATCAACAACTTCAAGAAGTTCGAAGGCCACGAGGCTGGCAAGGCTCTCGTAGCTGCCGGTCCCCACATCTGATCCTGATATGACAGATGACCGGAGGGTGTCATCATTATGACACATCTTTCCGGTTGCACCACATACACTGATTTTGCTCCGGGCATTACCTAATTATATATTATATTAAGGTGTGCCCGGAGCTTATATTTATTTCGGTAGAAAAATATATACCGTAAAATTTGGAAGTAAGTAGAAATATTTCTACCTTTACAATTAATTTAATAATTAAAAATTATGAGGAGACACAAAGTAAAAGATGTGCTCGCCCTGCTGAAAGATGATGGGTGGGAAGAGCTAAAGCCAAACGGAGGAGATCATAGGCAGTTCAAGCATCCCGACAAGAAAGGCCGTGTGACAGTCAATGGTAAGCCGAGCGATACGCTCGATCAGTTCTTATTGAACAGTATATTCAAACAAGCCGGCTGGAGATAGGCAGGATGTTTGATTATGAAGAAAAAGGAAAAATATTGAAGAAATTGAGGGCGACCATAGAAGTCGTCCATTATAAAAATCGAAGATTATGAATAAAGTTAAGGTCGAAATATACTGGACTGAAAAAAATTATTGCTGCGGATGGAGTGACAAAGATCTGGGAGCTGTAATTTGCACGTCAAAAACCATCGACGACCTTAAATCCGATTTTGTCAAAGGGCTCGAGGCCCAGATATCAGATATGGTTGCCGATGGTGAATATGTGCCGTCATGGCTGGCAGATGGTGATTATGAAGTGGAGTTCACCCTTGCGGTGTCCGCGCTCCTGCGCCAGGCCGAGCGCTACACCACAATGGCGGCGATAAGCCGTGTCACCGGTATCAACCAGAAATTGCTCAGCAACTATGCGAGCTCAGTCAAGGTCCCTCGCGAATGTCAGCGTCAGCGCATCGTGGATGGCATTCATGCCATAGGCCGCGAGATGTTGGCTATGATTTGAGCGTGTGTGATAATTATGAAATAATGTTGGAAAAGCATCCGTTCCCATTTCCGGAGGGACGGATGCTTTTTTTATGAAATACAGAAAAAAATGTTTACCTTTGCGTGGAAATTGCATAATTGTGCGGTTTTCAGAGATTTTAAATAGAATAACCATCCTGTGGAACACAGACAGAATATATACTGATAATACCTGATGGAACTCACAGCGTCGCAACTGGCTGCCCTCGTGGGCGGCTCCGTGGAGGGTAATCCTGATGTCTCGGTCGGCACCTTTGCCAAGATAGAGGAGGGGATGCCCGGGGCATTGTCGTTTCTTGCCAATCCTAAGTATACTCATTTTATTTACGAGACAAAATCGTCCGTAGTGCTTGTGAGGCGTGATTTCGAGCCCGAACACGAGGTGAAAGCCACTCTCATACGTGTGGATGATCCCTATGCCACCATAGCCAAGCTTCTTGAGATGGTGAGCGAGATGACTCGCGTTGAAAAGCGCGGTGTCGAGCAGCCGTCATTCGTGGCCGAGGGTGTGGAGATACCCGCCGACGCTTATGTGGGAGCCTTTGCATACATCGGCAAGGGTGCGGTCATTGGCAAGGGCGCCAAGATTTATCCTCAGACCTATGTCGGTGCCGGATGCAAGGTTGGCGATGATACTGTGCTCTATCCGGGAGTCAAGGTCTATGACGGATGTGAGATCGGCGCACGCTGCATACTTCACAGCGGGGTGGTCATCGGCTCCGACGGTTTTGGCTTCGCGCCCGTTGACGGCCACTACGAGAAAATCCCGCAGACGGGAAATGTTGTTGTGGCCGACGATGTGGAGATCGGTGCCAACACTACCGTAGACCGTGCCATGATGGGATCGACAAGGATAGGGGAGGGCGTGAAGCTCGACAATCTCATCCAGATAGCCCACAACTGTACGGTGGGCGATCATACCGTGATGGCCGCCCAGGCCGGTGTAGCCGGATCGGCAAAGATCGGCAAGCACTGCATGGTGGGTGGACAGGTCGGCATAGTGGGTCATATATCCATAGGCGACGGCACTCAGATAGGTGCGCAAAGTGGTGTGAACAAAGGCACCGAGCCAGGTGCACGCATCATGGGTTCGCCGGCTGTGGATATGGGCGAATATGCACGCGGACTTGTATATCTGAAGCGTATCCCCTCGATGGTCGAGCAGCTCAAAAAACTCAACAGGAAATAAAACACAACACAGCATACAGATATGAATCAGCAAACTATAAAGGAGGAATTCACTCTTGTAGGCAAGGGGCTTCATACAGGCCTCGAGATCACAGCGCGTTTTCTTCCCGCTCCCGAGAATCATGGGTATAAGATCAAGCGTGTTGATCTCGAAGGTCAGCCCGTCATTGATGCACTTGCCGAGAACGTTGTAGATACCAACCGCGGCACTGTAGTGGCCAAGGGTGATGTGCGCGTATCCACGATCGAGCATGCCATGGCCGCATTATACGCCTCGGGCATTGACAACTGCCTCATTGAGGTAAACGCTCCCGAGCTCCCTATCCTCGACGGAAGTGCACGTGCATATTGCGAGGAGATAGCCCGTGTGGGCCTGCAGGAACAGAAGGCCGACAAGGACTTCTACTTCATCAAGTCGCGCATTGAGGTGCGCGATGAGAAGACCGGATCATCCATCATCGTGCTCCCTGACGATGACTTCTCGCTCGACGTGAAGATCGACTTCAACTCCAAAGTGCTCAACAATCAGTATGCATCCCTCGAACACATCGAGGATTTCAGGGAGAGCATCTCGGCAAGCCGCACATTCGTATTCGTCCGCGAGATCGAGCCTCTGGTCAAGAACAACCTTATAAAAGGTGGCGACCTTGACAACGCCATCGTCATCTACGACACACCCATGGAGCAGGTGGAGCTCGACCGTCTGGCCGATCTCATGAATGTGCCCCGCAAGGATGTGGGTCAGCTCGGATATCTCAACAACATACCCCTGACATCCGAAAATGAGCCTGCCCGTCACAAACTCCTCGATCTCATCGGCGATCTTGCTCTCATCGGCCGTCCTCTCAAAGGACGTGTCATCGCCACGCGCCCCGGGCATTCCATCAACACCACTTTCGCCAAGAAGATTCGCCGCGAGATCAAGCATCAGGAGGTGCAGGCTCCTATCTACAATCCCAACCGCGAGCCGCTGATGGACAACAACCGTATCCGTGAGCTCCTCCCCCACCGCTATCCGTTCCTTCTCGTCGACAAGATCATCGAGAAAGGATCCAACTATATAGTCGGAGTCAAGAACATCACAGCCAACGAGCCTTTCTTCCAGGGCCACTTCCCGCAGGAGCCGGTGCTCCCCGGAGTGCTCCAGATCGAGGCCATGGCACAGACTGGCGGCATCCTCGTGCTCAGCGGTCTTGAGGATCCCGAACTCTACTCCACATACTTCATGAAGATTGACAATGTGAAATTCCGCCAGAAGGTGGTGCCGGGCGACACGCTCCTCTTCCATGTCTCGTTCATGACGGAGTTGCGCCGCGGTTGCGCCATGATGAAAGGCTATGCCTTCGTAGGCGAGAAGATTGTCACCGAGTGTGAGTTCATGGCCCAGATTATAAAAAACAAATGATTATGAACCAGCCTTTAGCATTCATCCATCCCGACGCAAAGATCCATCCGAGCGTAGTCATCGAACCGTTCGTCACCATAGCCGGCAACGTAGAGATAGGCGAGGGTACCCATATATGCTCGAACGTCACCATTATGGATGGCGCACGTATCGGCAAGAATTGCAAGATTTTCCCCGGAGCCGTTATATCAGGCCAGCCCCAGGACCTCAAGTTCAAGGGCGAGGAGACTGTGGCCATCATCGGCGACAACACCAACATACGCGAGTGTGTCACCATCCATCGCGGCACAGCCTCCAAGGGCAAGACCGTAGTAGGTTCCAATTGCCTCATCATGGCCTATTGCCACGTGGCGCATGACTGTGTGGTGGGCAACAATGTCATCATGTCCAACGCCGTGCAGCTCGCCGGCGAGGTAGTGGTCGATGACTTTGCTGTGGTAGGAGGCGGTGCTCTCGTACATCAGTTCTGCCACATCGGATCGCATGTCATGCTTCAGGGTGGAGCGCTTGTCAACAAAGACATCCCCCCCTTCGTCAAGGCAGGACGCGAGCCTATAGCCTATGCCGGCGTTAACTCGATAGGTCTGCGCCGACGTGGTTACAGCAACGAGACCATACGCGACATCCAGGAGATCTACCGCTACCTCTATCTCTCAGGTCTCAACAACTCCGATGCTATCGAGCGTATCGAAGCCGAGCTTCCGGCCTCGAAGGAGCGCGACGAGATCATACTCTTCGTGCGCAACTCCAACCGCGGCATCATCCGCGGCTACGTATGATCACCGCTTGTAAAACTAATCAGGATGCGTAGACTCCTCACGCTCCTGCTCGCGACGGGCATCTCGTCGTCTGTGGCATTCACGGACGGCGGGGTGCCCGTCGCCGGCAAATCGGGCGAGGGTCTTGCCGCTGTGCTCAGACGCGACTGCCGTCCGCAGAGGCTCGTCTCTCCCACCGCTCTCTCCCTCACTCTTACCGACATGTTTTCCGGGCGCGCACTCTCTATCAGAGGTGGGGCCATGCCCGACGGATATGTAGCCGGCAGTCTTGTGTGCCATGAATGGTGGCTTGAAGAGCCATGCTACGGCGATACTGTCATGCGCGACCTTGTCAATTTCTATCCGCTTTCGTTGGATGTGAGGCGCCATCGTGCGGATTTTCCTCCGGGCGTTGTAGATGATCCCCGGTTTGACAACGGTATCTGGCGTAGTGGACTCGGGCATCTCTCCGAAGTGGAGACAGAGTTCTACGAACCTCCGGTGGCATTGCGCGGACGTCTGGCCAGAACCTATTTCTATATGGCTGTCATCTATCCGCAGGAGATGATGCGCCCCAGGGCATATACTATGTTTACCGGACGGCGTTATCCGTCCCTTACTCCCTATGCCTCCCGGATGATGCTTGAATGGCATGCCGCCTATCCTCCCGATGCAGAGGAGCTGGAACTCAATGCCGCCATACTCACATTGCAGGGCAATACCAATCCCTTCGTGGACGATCCTCTGCTTGCCGATTACCTATGGGGCCAACATGCCGGAGAGCCATATCCCGGATCAGCCGGCGAACCCATGCCATTGCATTCCACCTACACTGTTGGTGATATCATCCATCTCCACTCTCCGCATATTCCGTCAGGCGCCTCATGGACCATTGACGGCGTAGCGTATGGCGCTATAGAAAGTATCACAGCATCCTCTCTTGGCGTCGGGGCTCATGAGTTTAACTACACCACCTCTTCATCGGCAGGAGTGGTGATGATAAGGATAGAAAGATGAAATACGGATTCTACTTTCTGATAGCCCTGGCCATAGCCGTCAGTTCGTGCGGGAATGACGGATCTGGACGTGAGCGCGAGCCAAAACCCGTGCCTCCGGGCAATGGACGTCCGGATGTGACGGAGGTCGACGACTTCTCATCCGAGCTCGCCGACGGTGTGTTGCGCTACAGCGGTCCATCCATGACATTGCGCTACGATCGGGGCGGAGTTCTTGTGAGCCGTGATGATAACGGTCGCTGTGGAATAGTGGATCTTGATGGTGCGGCTGAAATTTCTTTTACATATAGTGGTATCGGAGCCGACTCTATGCTTATCTCTCCTGAGCTCATGATTGGAGAATATGCCTTACGCAATGCTTCGGTAAAGATGATGGGGAGAGCAGAAAATAGAATATGGCTTAAAATTATCGATTCCGATTCGGCTATTCATGTCATGGTCTTACCTGAAAGGCTAAAACAATGATTTATAGATGTGTATAGCTCTTTATAACAATTCTTGTCATGAAAAGGTTCACGATACAAGAGATTTTAAGTGTTAAATAAGTGTTAAAATGCCGTGAAAATTTGGTGGTAGAATGAAAAGTGTCTACCTTTGCACTCGCTTTTCGGGAGTGACCCCTTGCAGAGGCGA
>CAJTJG010000024.1 GCA_910576785.1 uncultured Duncaniella sp. | reverse complement strand
CCCGCTGGGCACGATCAAGAGCCGCATCTTCTTCGCCCGCAAGAAGCTCCAGACCCAGTTCGCCGACTGCCGCTGACACTCATCCTCCTCTCCCCCTCATGCTTCCCGCAACGATTGACTAAAGACACACCGAAAGGATATTTTTGAAAGGCTGTTTTTCATGCAACCGCACGATATATGTAGAGATAACTTTGATTGGTATTTGATTGGTTTTATTATAAGGTAAAAAAGAAGTTTTCCGACAGGAAACAAGAGTAAGAAAGGTTGATTAGGTAAAGAAAGGCTTACACAGACACAGAATACACGTTTACTAAGCCATGCCGCCGGGACTGTCCACTCAGAGACAATCCCGGCGGTATGGTTTATGGCCCGGAGGCTGGGTATGAGTTATGGGATTAACACAGAAATATAAAGAAGGGACAGAACCGATGGGAATTAATCATTCCTTGTCAGTTCTGTCCCTTCTTTGTCTTTTTGTCACTTACGGCATAGCGCCGGTCGTTTCAGTAGAGCCTGCCGATGATGGGCATCGTCATCAATTGTTTGTCTCCATCTCGGGCGCGATGAGCTTGTAGCCTTTGCCGTGGATGTTGATAATCTCGATAGAGGGATCGTCCTTGAGGTGCTTGCGCAGCTTGGTGATGTAGACGTCCATGGATCGGGCGTTGAAGTAGTTGTCATCTATCCAGATGGTCTTGAGCGCAAAGTTGCGTTCGAGAATCTCGTTGACATGAGCGCAGAGCAGACTCAGGAGTTCGCTCTCCTTGGTGGTGAGTTTGGTTACCTTGTCATCGATGAGCAGTACCTGCTTCTGGGTGTCGAAAGTGAATTTGCCGATCTTATACATTGTGATCTCCTTGCCTTTCTTTCCTTTGACGCGGCGTAGTATGGCTTCGATACGGAACACGAGTTCCTCCATCGAGAAAGGCTTGGTGATATAGTCATCGGCCCCAATCTTGAATCCCTCGAGAATATCTTCCTTAAGCGATTTTGCCGTGAGGAAAATGATGGGGACTTCAGAATTGACCGTACGGATTTCCTGAGCGAGTGCGAACCCGTCCTTCTTGGGCATCATCACGTCAAGCACGCACAGGTCGTACTTTCCCTTGAGGAATGCTTTGTATCCGCTTTCGCCATCGGCGAAGAGGTCGGCGTTGAACCCCTTGGCCTGCAGGTATTCACGCAGGAGCATGCCGAGGTTTTCGTCGTCCTCACATAAGAGTATGCGCAGTCGTTCTTCCATAATTAGTTAGTTTTTAGTTATAGGTAGTGTGATTATAAATTTTGTTCCGGTATTGAATTCGCTCTCCACGCTGATCTCGCCTCCGAGCTCGCCTACCATTTTCTTGACATAGGCAAGACCGAGGCCGAAGCCTTTCACATCGTGACGGTTGCCGGTGGATACGCGGTAGAACTTCTCGAATATCTTCTTGAGGTCTTCGCGGCGTATGCCCTGGCCGTTGTCAGACACTGTGACCTGAAAGCGCTCCTGGCTGTGGGCTTTTACGTTTTTGGTCTCAACTATGAGCTGCAGGGGCACTTCCTCGCGTCGATACTTCACGGCGTTGTCGAGGAGATTGAATATTACGTTGGTGAAGTGCATCTCGTCGACGTTGACAGTGGCCTCTCTGGCGCCGAGTATGGTCTCGATATGTCCGCCATATTTTTCCACCTTGAGTTTGAATGTGGTGGTGATGTTGGCTATAAGCACGTTTGCGTCCACATCCTGAAGGCGGAGTGTGGACTTCTGGCGGTCGAACATCGACATCTGGAGCACTTTCTCCACCTGAAAACGCAGGCGCTTTGTCTCATCGTTGATGACGGTGGAGATGTGGCCGAGCATGGCCGGCGATTTGAGCACGGCGTTGTCGTTGAGCATCTGTGCTGCCAGTGATATCGTGGAGATGGGTGTCTTGAACTCGTGGGTCATGTTGTTGATGAAGTCGTTTTTCATCTCCGTGAGCTTCTTCTGTCGGAATGCCAGGATGATGGTGCATACGAATGTGACGAGCAGAATGAATGTGAAGATGAACGACGGGATCATGAACCGTATGGAGTCAAAGATGTAGTCGCTCTTGGTGGGGAAATACACCTTGAGGTAGTACATCTTGTTCTTGGGATCGTTGGGAAATAGGGTCTGGACAAACATGCCCGAGTCATCGTGGAGCGAGGGATGATAGCCTGCCGAGCGGTACACGATGGCTCCTACGCGGTTGGCCACGGCAAATTCGAACGGGAGTGAGAGGCCGTTGTTGTCGAGTTCGGAGCGCAGATACCTGCTCACTTCGGCCGAGTCGGCACGCTCGGTGATAGGACGGTTGCTCGACTGGTTGATGATGGAGAGGATTACCTCGTCGAGGAGTCCCTTCTGGTAGATGTATTTGCCGTGCATAAGCTCGCGCATGGACTGGCGGTTGCCCCCGTTGCGGCGGTCGACATTCATTTTGAGGGTAAGGTCGTAGTTGATACCTTCGGATGATGTGAATTTGTTGTTTATGTCAACCGAACCGTCAGAGTTCGTCCTCGGGTAGAAACGGGTCTCCATCGAGGCCATGTCTTCTTCAAGGAAATGCTTTGTCTCGTCCTGTTCCAGCCTTGTGGTCACGGCATAGAGCGACCGCTTCACGCCTTCGGCGAATTGGTCGTCGCGCATCTTCTTCATGTTGTTCATGTACATGATCTGTACGTACAGAAGTCCCATGAAAGTCAGAGCCATGATTATGGTCAGATACCAGATAGTAGACTTTTTCATAATAATTTCCCTCTTCTGTTAAGCCGGGGTTTTAAAATGTTAACAAATAGATTGTATAATTGTTGTGAAATTTATTAAAAACTTCAAATTAACATTTCGGCCCAAAATTAACATAAAAATGTGAAAATTGCAAGGATACTCAACTAAAAGGCCATTCAGCACCTTATTTTAATATAAAGTTCAATCTCACAAAACAACTATAAGATTATGAAAGCAATTGGAAAAGCCCTCTTCTGGATAGGGTTCATTGTATTGATGGGCGTAGTGATGGCCTATCTCATACTCATGCTTGTCGGTTCGCTGGCGTTTATCACCACCTCTGCCATGCTGTCGATCTGTGCCGTGATTCTTGTCAGCGGTTTGCTGATGTTGATGGGACGTGGCTATGAGCGTCGTGGAGAGCGCAAGGAATTGCGCCGTGAGGTGGATGCCGCCCGTACTTCGACCACGTCATCCACCACGGATACTCCGTCAGTATAGCCTGCACGGCTGAAATTGTGACAAAAAAACGGATCCCGGGCCGCACCGATATGAGGTGTGCGGCTCGGGATCCGGCTTATTGTCGTGTCGGCGCTGAGGCCGCGGTGTCTCAGCGTACGGCTACTTTAGCCACCGAACTTGAGGCTTTGACGAGGTAGATACCGCGTACTACGGGAATAGTGAGTGAGGCCGGAGCGCTACCGGTAGAGTAGACTGTCTGGCCGGCCGGATTGCAAACGATGACATTCCCGCCTTCGGCACCATCCACAGTAATGACGCCTGCGCCTGCGGAGATGCGTATGGAGGTGGCCATGGTGTCATCGATGCTGCTCTCGCCTTCGTAGACAACTTCCGCGGGATCGGACGGGGCTGACTCTCCATAGTTGAACACGCAGGATACCTGATAGCGGTATGTCTTGCCATACTCCAGCCCTGCAGTGCGGTCGTGGGAATACGATGTGCCGCTCACTGGGGCGTCGTTGATCTTGCGGCCGTTGCAGTAGATGTTGTAGCCGGTGGATTCGATGTCGCGTATCACATCCTGTTCCCTCACCATGGTGATGTCGTCGACAAGAAGTGCGTACTTGTCATTGGAAATGCAGTGGATGGCGAAGTAGAGCGCTCCTTCGGGGATGGTGTATTCATATTCCACCCAGTCGCCTGTGGTTTCGGTGGTTGTGAGCAGTTTGAAGTCATCAATCTCCTTGCCGCTTGTGGAATACAGTATCTCGAACGTGTCGGGGCCATACTCTGCAGCCGAAACCGAGCGTGCATAGAAGGCTATGGTCTGCTCCATGCCACAGAGCAACGGTGAGATGAGCCAGTCGTCATTGTGCTTGCCGCCATCGGGTTTGGATGCCATGCATATGAACATCTGGTGTCCGCTATGGGATGCGAATACGAGATCATCGCCGGCTTCAAAGCCATTGTAGATCATGAATGCCTGAGGCAGACCGATGTTGGGATAATCGCGTGTGGAGGTATAGGTGGGGAGGCCATCCATGTCGTAGACGGTCCATTCGCCGAGATCATCGCCGTCAACAATGGAGTGGGGCAGACCGATCGAGAAGGGTTTGTAGCTCTCCAGATTGTCGGTGGACGGAATGACGGGCACTTCGCTGAGGTCGGAGGGGGTCCATGTCAGTTCGATGGAGCGGCTTGCCGACTGCGCCTTGAGGTCGTTAGGTGCGGGGAGTGTGGGCTTGATGAATTTGACAGTGGCTGTCCCGGTCATGTTGTCAGATTCGTCGGCATCGGAGTTGCAGCGGATCAGGGCGTGGAATTCTGGAGCGTCGGATGATACGACGGTGAGTGTGTGGCTGAACTCCACGCTTGCCATGCTCTCGGGTTCAATGGGCTTGCCGGCAATCTCGTCGATCTTCTCTCCATCAAGATAAAGCTCGATGGAGTAGTCGGACATGACATCCTTTCCGGTATTCTCATAGTCCACGCCGATGGTTATCGTTTCGTTGGCCGCAGCCTTCTCGGGAGCCTTGATGGCGAGGGCGGCGAGATTAGGAGTCGGGTCATTGCCAATCCGCAGATTGTCCACGGCCACGACATTGATATCCACGCATTGGGCGAAGAGTTCGAAGTATATCACCTTGCCGGCATATTCGGAGAGATCGACTGTCTGCTTGTGCCATTCCATGTCTTTTTCGCCGAATTTCACATTCTTGACTGTCTTCCATGTCTTTCCGTCCGAGACACGTACCTCGAGTTTGTTCTGGCAAGCCACGTCGAAGAAGTAGAATGACATTGTCGGGGTGGAGAGGCCGGACAGATCGAACAGACCCGAATACATGGAGGATACATTGTTGTCGCTCTGGTACATGGCGAAAGCCACGGCCACGCCGTCACCGTCGAATGTATCGAAGGCAAGTTCCTCGGGGTCATAGATATCCCATGCGGTGAAGCTGTCTTCGGGAGCCTCGGTCACCCAGATGTGATCGGATGATCCTACGCGGAATGCCTCGCGGAACGGTGTGCTGTAGGGAGTGCCGACGGGCATGATGTTGGAGAGTACGGTATAGCTCTCTCCGCCGGCTGTGACTGCCTTGACGCCATAGTAGACAAATCCCTGGGAGCCTCCATCCTTCACAACCTGATCCACGAATGAGCACTCCTTGATCCCCTCGGCCACAACCTGGGCAGGACCGTTGGCAAAGCTGCGCATCAGCGTGTAGGATACGTTTGTCTGGTCAAGAGGATGACCCTTCTCGTCGATATCTGCCGGAGTCCACTCAATCACAGCTGATCCAGGGTTGTCGCCGAGCGTGATGTTGATCTCCTCGGGAGCCCATGGAGCCACGACTCCTATATATTCGGAAGCGTTGGCGCTCTCGCCGCGGCCATAGGAGTTGTATGCGGTGATGGTATAGGTGTTGATACCGTTCACTGCTTTTTCATCCTTGAATGTGAGGGCTTCGCCGGGTTTGGTGGTGTTTACGCGGCCTATTTCCTCACCTGCGCGCTCTATCAGCACATGGGAGATATTCTCCAGGTCACGTCCCTTGATGTCCTTGGTGGGAGCGTTGAATGAGAGCACTGCATTGAGAGCACCCTTGCTGTCGGGAGTGATCTTTATGCCGTTGATAGCGGCGGGAGCCTTGGTGGCCACGCCTTGCGAAATGTGCACATTGTCGACGAACAGTTTGTTCTGACCCTTGGGGCTGCATGCGTGGAAAGCCACGTAATAGATGCCTGTTGTCTCGGGTGTGAATTCGGCCTCGAAGGGGCGCCAGTTCTCGCCTACAATATCGGTAGGACCGACCAGAGGCTCGGCAGCACCCAGCGACTCGATGTCGGCGGCGGAAGCCACTTTGAGCTCAAGGCGTTCTGTCCAGTTGTCGGTGGTGGCGCGGGCGTCACAGCCTATGGTGTATGTGTGATCGGCTTCCAGAACAGCGGGCCAAAGCACAGCCCAGTCGTCAAGATCGGACGAGAAGCTGTATTCGATGAGCAGATATTCGGAGTCTGCGAATTTTGTCCGTTTCCACGATTTGTTGTCGCCGTTGCCATCGATCACAGTGAAGAAGTCCATGGCATCGGCCGATGTGAAGTCCTCGGTGAACGGAGGTATGATGTTGCCGGCGAGATAATTGTTTGAAATGCTTTCGGCCGAGCGGCTGTCGCCGAGCACGGCTGTCACGCCATAGTTGAATCTGGTCACGGCTTCGGCTGTGGGAATGGGAGCCTCAAATGAAGTCGTGGTGAGACCTGTGGCTACTTCCTTGCCACCCGGATAGCTCGTCACGGTATAGGTGACAGCTTCCGGATCGAAATATCCGCTCATGGTACCGCCAGTTACGGGGGTCCATGTGAGCTGGAGCTTGCCGTCAGATTCTGTCAGTTTCAGGTTTGTGACGGCGGCAGGGCGGTCGTTTCCAAGCCAAGCTGTGATATAGGCTGTCTCGCCCTCGCCGGAGGCATTGGCAAATGTGATGGCCGCGGTGTATTCGCCCGAGCCGTCAATGGTGATATCGGTGCTTAAGGAAGAGCCGGGCGTGGTGGTGCCTTTGGATATCTGCTCGCCATTGAGTGAAACCGTGTAAGTGATCTCGCCGCTGAGAGCGGATCCGCCCATATCGGCAGCCGGAGCATTGAACGAGAGTTTGCCGGACATTGACGCACCCTCAAACAGGAATTTCAGATCCTCGGCCCGTGCCGGAGCTGTCGTAGCGACGGCTTTTTCCGGGAGGTAGAGGCTGAGTATCTGGGCTGATTCGGGTACGGAAAACAGGTGAGTCACGGAGGCGTCCGTGAGATTCACCTCATACATTTCCGATAGATTGTCGTTGTAGTGGTTGTAGTAGCAGCGTCCGGTGGCGGGATCTATGGTGGCTGCGGTCATTTTGCGGCTCGCAAGACCGGTGGAGCCGATGATGGAGAAGTCGCCGGTGTGTTTGTCGAATTTCACAAGCGTACCCGCCTTGTCAATACCGTACAGCTCACCCTTTGGAGAGCACATCAGGGCGGACCAGTCGGTGCTTGCCCCATAGTCTTTGATAGTCGAGATAGCGAAGGTCTCCATGTCGACCGAGGCAAGGCTGAACGTCACATTGTCGGCATTCTCCATTATGGCATATGCACGACGTGTCATCGGGTCGAAGGCCATGGCGCGGGCCATGAAGTTCCAGTCGCCCTGCACCACCGTCTCTTTCCATGTCTGTGTGTCATAGACGTGATACTTCATGTCCACAACGAAACCGTAATATATTTCAGGCACGGCCACGAAATATTTGTCTCCGGCATATACCTGACCGTAGCTTGACAGCATGTCCTCGTCAAGGAAGTCGGGAGTGAGATCCGATGGAGAGATGGTATATAGACCCACTTTCGGATCCTGAGTCTCTACCCATGAATCCATATAGCAGATGCATCCGTGCAATTCAGGGATGTCGGAGGCCGACACTCCCGCCTTGACAGGGGCTTTGCGAGTGGTGTTTTTTGCAGGGAGAGGGAGTGGTCGGGCAATGGATGACCTGAAGCTGTTTGGTGTCCATGTCAGTTCGTTGACGGCTCTGTGATAGCCTGGGTTGTGTCCCGGAGGCGAAAGCCTCATCGGTTCCGTGGCCAGTGCGCTGCCGGCGGATACAGCCATGGCAGTAAGCAGAAGCAGATGTGGGTTCATGATGTGAGATTGATTTGTGAAGATATTTTTTAGTGGAAATTGTAACGGCAAAACCCTCTACAGGGTGCTGTATTTAACTTTTTGCAAAGTTGATGGTGTATTTTTGTAGCAAAATGCAATGTTTTATGTGGTGTCACTTCGCAAAAGTATACAAAAAAGGTGCTATTTCAAAATTTTTACAAATATTTTTATTCTTTTATTTTACAGATGCTACTCCGGATATGTAAAGTAGGATATTATCGTTTTTTTTCGTACTTTTGCAGAGAACTCATCATCGATCATATCATTTCACTGCAATGCGAACAAAAAGTCTTGTATCAATCAGCGACATAGGGCGAGAGGAGATTCTCTCGCTCCTTGAGACCGCACGCAAATTCGAGGAGAGGCCCAACCGTCGGCTTCTCGAGGGAAAGGTTGTGGCCACACTCTTCTTCGAGCCCTCCACCAGAACGCGACTTAGCTTTGAGACCGCCGTAAACCGGTTGGGTGGTCGTGTGATAGGATTCTCCGATGCCTCCAACACCTCGACCTCCAAGGGTGAGACACTCAAGGATACAATCAAGATGGTGAGCAATTATGCCGACCTGATCGTGATGCGCCATTTTCTCGAGGGTGCGGCCTTGTATGCCACAGAGGTGACGGATGTCCCTATCATAAATGCCGGCGACGGCGCCCATCAGCACCCCTCGCAGACTATGCTCGACCTCTATTCCATATATAAGACCCAGGGTACGCTGGAGAATCTCAACATCACCCTTGTGGGCGATCTCAAGTATGGCCGCACGGTCCACTCGCTGATCATGGCCATGAGATATTTCAATCCCACATTCCGGTTCGTGGCCTGCAAGGAGCTTGGCATGCCCGAGGAGTACAAGGCATTCTGCCGCGAGAACGGCATACGCTATACCGAGCATGTGGACTTCTCGCCCGAGGTGATCAACACCAGCGATATCATATACATGACGCGCGTGCAGCGCGAGAGATTCGCCGACATCATGGAGTATGAGCGTGTGAAGGATCTCTACAATCTCAACAACGCCATGCTGGACGGATCGCGCGAGAATCTGCGTATACTCCATCCGCTGCCGCGTGTTAATGAAATAGCCCAGGATGTGGACGACAATCCCAAAGCCTATTATTTCGAGCAGGCCCGCAACGGTCTTTACGCCCGTCAGGCCCTGATATGCCGCTCGCTTGGAATAGAAGTTAATGACTAACCACCGTACAGATCCGTCATGACAAAGAATGTCTCAAAATCCCAGCTCGCCGTAGCGGCTCTGCGCAACGGCACAGTGATTGACCACATACCCTCCGACGTGCTCTTCAAAGCCGTGAAGATACTCGGCATAGAGAATATACGTACCGCCGTTACAATAGGCAACAATCTTGACTCGAAGCGCCTCGGGAACAAGGGTATCATAAAGGTGGCTGATGTCTTCTTTCCCGAGAAGACGCTCAACCGTATCGCGCTCATAGCCCCGTCGGCGGTCATCAACATCATACGTGACTATGAGGTGGTGGAGAAGTTTCCGGTGATACTCCCCGACACCATAGTGGGCCTCGTGAAGTGTGGCAACCCCAAGTGCATCACCAACAACGAGCCGATGCTCACACGTTTCCATGTGATAGACCGTGATAACGTGACCATAGCATGCCACTATTGCTCGCACACGGTGAAGAGCACCGAAGCTATAATCTGACCTCTCAATCCACCCTATGGCCAAGGTATCCTGGAAACCGGGGACGATGATCTACCCACTTCCGGCCGTGATAGTGAGTTGCGGCACGATGGAGCTGTCCAATCTCATCACAGTGGCTTGGACCGGCACATTGTGCACCAATCCTCCCATGTGCTACATATCCGTGCGCCCCGAGCGTCACTCCTATCCGATCATAAAGGAGCGTATGGAGTTTACCATCAATCTTACCACCGCCGCCATGGCCCGTGCCACCGACTGGGCCGGAGTGCGCTCCGGAGCTGACTATGACAAATGGGCCGAGACCGGACTCACACCTGAGCCGGGAGTCAAGGTGTCGTGTCCGTCTGTCAAAGAGTCGCCGCTCAGCATAGAGTGTCGTGTAAAGGAGATAGTACATCTCGGCAGCCATGACATGTTTGTGGCCGATGTGGTCAATGTCCTTGCCGACGAGAGTCTTATAGATCCGTCGACCGGGGCGTTTGACCTCGCCTCCGCCGGGCTGCTCAATTATTCCCATGGTCATTATTTCCGTCAAGGCGACGAGATAGGGCGGTTCGGATGGACAGTGAAGAAAAAATGAATTTCTAAATATATACAATATTTTAAGTAATGGAAAGAGACAACACAGTCTTTGATATCATCGAGCGTGAACATGCCCGTCAGAAGAAGGGCATAGAGCTGATAGCATCAGAGAATTTCGTCAGTGAGCAGGTGATGCGTGCCATGGGTTCGTGTCTTACCAACAAGTATGCCGAAGGTTATCCGGGCCATCGTTATTACGGCGGCTGCGAGGTAGTCGATGAGGTGGAGACACTTGCCATAGAGCGACTCAAGAAGCTCTTTGGTGCCGAATGGGCCAATGTGCAGCCCCACTCCGGAGCACAGGCCAACATGGCTGTCTTCATGGCATGTCTCAAGCCCGGCGACAAGTTCCTCGGCCTCAATCTCAGCCACGGCGGTCATCTCAGCCATGGTAGCCCTGTCAATTTCTCCGGTCTTATGTTCCAGGCTCTGGAATACAATGTGGACCGCGAGACCGGCCGTGTGGACTATGAGCAGATGGAGGAAGTGGCACGCCGCGAGCGTCCCCGCCTCATAGTGGGTGGCGCAAGCGCCTACAGCCGCGAGTGGGACTATGCCCGCATGCGCCGTCTTGCAGATGAGATAGGAGCCATACTTCTTGTCGACATGGCTCATCCCGCAGGTCTAATCGCTGCCGGTCTGCTTGACAATCCCGTCAAGTATGCACATATCGTCACCACCACAACCCACAAGACTCTCCGCGGTCCGCGCGGCGGTGTCATAATGATGGGTCAGGATTTCGAGAATCCCTGGGGCAAGACCACACCCAAAGGCGTGGTGCGCATGATGTCGTCGCTGCTTGACTCGGCCGTGTTCCCCGGCGTTCAGGGCGGTCCGCTCGAGCATGTGATCGCCGCCAAGGCTGTGGCTTTCGGCGAGGCTCTCCAGCCCGAGTTCAAGGAGTACCAGATCCAGGTCAAGAAGAATGCCGCGGCTCTCGCCGATGCTCTCATGTCAATGGGTTACAACATCGTGTCGGGCGGTACTGAAAACCACTGCATCCTTCTGGATCTCCGCAGCAAGTTCCCCGATCTTACCGGCAAGGTGGCCGAGAAGGCTCTCGTAGAGGCCGATATCACTGCCAACAAGAATATGGTGCCTTTCGACAGCCGTTCGCCCTTCCAGACATCCGGCATACGTCTCGGCACTCCCGCTATCACAACGCGTGGCGCCAAAGAGCCCCTCATGGGAGAGATCGCCGAGATGATCGACACCGTGCTCCGCAATCCCACCGATGCCGCCACCATCGAGGCCGTACGCGCCAAGGTCAACGCCACGATGGAGACATATCCCATGTTTGCATATTGATGATGACACGCTGATCCGTAAAATATCATATTGAAGATACAGAAATCCCTATAACGCGGAACGCGTTATAGGGATTTCTGTATCTTCATGTCAATTATGACATGGATAGATAAGGCCTATCAGAGCACGCCCTGAGCCATCATGGCGCGGGCTACTTTCATGAAGCCGGCCACGTTGGCGCCGCGCACGTAGTTGATGTATCCATCCTCTTCGGTGCCGTACTTGACACACTGCTCGTGGATGTCCTGCATGATGCGGCGCAGCTTGGAGTCGACCTCTTCCTCAGTCCAGGAGAGTTTCTGGGAGTTCTGGGCCATTTCGAGACCGCTTACAGAAACGCCGCCGGCATTGGCAGCCTTGCCCGGAGCATAGAGGATACGTGCTTTCTGGAATTCGCGGATAGCCTCTGGAGTGGAGGGCATGTTGGCACCCTCGCTCACAGCGATACATCCGTTGGCTACGAGAGCGCGGGCATCATCGCCGTCGATCTCGTTCTGTGTGGCAGAAGGCATGGCGATATCGCAGGCCACGCGCTGCCAGGGACGCTCGCCGGGGAAGTACTCGCATTCGTATTCCTCGGCAAATTCTCTGATGCGGCCGCGGTAGATATTCTTGAGCTTGAATATGTAGGCGAGCTGCTCCTCGGTGAGACCGTCGGGCACATAGATGGTGCCGTCGGAGTCGCTCATGGACACTACTTTCGCGCCGAGGCTGAGGAGTTTCTCGGCTGTATATGTGGCCACATTGCCCGAGCCGGAGATGGCCACGCGCTTGCCCTTGATGTCGATGCCGCGTGTGGCGAGCATTTCCAGAAGGAAGTATACGTTGCCGTAGCCTGTGGCCTCGGGACGGATCTTTGATCCTCCGAATTCAAGACCCTTGCCGGTAAATGTGCCGGTGAACTCGCGGGCCATCTTCTTGTACTGGCCGAACATGTAGCCCACCTCGCGTCCGCCAACGCCGATGTCGCCTGCGGGCACATCGGTATCAGGACCGATCTGGCGCCATAGTTCCTGGATGAATGCCTGGCAGAAGCGCATCACCTCCATGTCGCTCTTGCCGCGCGGGGAGAAGTCACTGCCACCCTTGGCGCCACCCATGGCGAGAGTGGTGAGCGAGTTCTTGAATGTCTGCTCGAAGGCTAGGAACTTGAGGATGGAGAGATTGACGGAGGAGTGGAAGCGTATGCCGCCCTTGTATGGGCCGATGGCATTGTTGTGCTGCACGCGGTAGCCCATGTTGTTGTGTACTTTCCCTTTGTCATCGACCCACGATACGCGGAACGAGAAGATCCTGTCGGGGATGCACAGACGCTCTATGAGGTTGTAGCGGTCAAATTCAGGGTTTTCATTATATACATCCTCGATGGTGGTGAGCACCTCTTCTACAGCCTGGATATACTCCGGCTCGTTGGGAAAACGACGCTTCAGATCGTCGATCACAGCTACTGCGTTCATACCTTTCTTATATTGTTCTGTTTTACTTAGAAATTTTCCGATTGTTTGCCACGATGTGGCATTAATTCGTGGCAAAGTTACAGAAAAATATCAAATTTGCAAAACAAATGCTAAAAAATACCTCATTTTGCAAACATTTCACCACCGGAGGGCTTGTCCATGTGGCTGTTCAGCCATGAGAATATATAGCGGTACAGCGGGCGTCGGACACCGGGGGCCGAGAGCACGAGATCATGCAGTCCGCCCTCCACGCGCACAAGGGTGACATCAGGACCAAGCTTGCTCCCGTATTTGCGTATATCCTTGACATCGAGTACGGCATCTGCGTGATTGAAAGCCTCGCTCCATGAGTCGCCCTCCACACTCTTGTCGGAATACATCAGCAGTATGGGCACATCGATGTGAGAGCGGCCATCGCGGAGACTTTTCTGCGCGAGGTTGATGGCTCTGACCCATCCGGCATCGACGTCGGGCGACTTTGTGAGTTTCAGACAGGTGTCGTATGTCCATTCTCCATGGTACTGTTTCAGCAGGCTGTAGGCATAGGCGGTGGATTCACCCTGTGATATCCTCGTGGAAGGGAAAAGCTTGCCCCAGGCGGACACCAGTCCTACCAGAGGCTCCATTTTGCCGAGATTCCAGTCGAGAAACGGACTGTTGAGTATCAGTGCGCGGATATTCGGATCGGGCGCGGCGTTCATATAGCATGATGTGATGAGGCCTCCGGTGGAATGCCCCATCAGAACGATCTCTGTTATACCGTTGCGCCCCATATCCACAAGGGCGGAGTCGATATCAGGGAAGTACTCGTCGATACTTCTGACCTGAAACATTTTCTGGCCGGGCAGTATTGAGCGTCCATATTTGCGCAGATCCACGGCATAGAAGTCATATCCGTGGGAGATGAACTCATCGCCCATCTCTGACTGGAAGAAGTAGTCGTTGAATCCATGCACATACAGCACGCCGCGCCCATTGGAGCATGAGTCGGGAGCCATCTTGCGGATTATGGTGGATATGACACGTCCGGCATAATCGTCCGGCTGATCCACGTGTCGCATCTCGTAGCCGGCACAGAGTGTGTCGGGCACCCATGTCTGTCCCCATACGGAGATCCATGACAGGATGAGAATTGCAATGGTGCAGAGTCGATGTTTCATAACAAGGATAATAACAAAGATAATTGTACAGGCCACGAAGGGGCGTGGCTCATGGTGGTGAGTTGAAATAAAAGTAGAATCGCAACTGTCATGTATACAAGACAATTGCGATTCTGATTGGTTGTATTCCCGTAGGGAGTCGAACCCTAATCGTCGGAACCGGAATCCGATATTCTATCCATTGAACTACGGGAACTTGTGGATGATCGGCTGCAAAATTAGCTAAATTTTCGTACATTTGCAAAATAAAAATTGCAAATCAATCCCCCATCAATATGGATGTAAGAATCGAGCCATCATGGAAGGAGATGCTGAGCCGCGAGTGGGACAGCGACTACTTCATACGTCTTACGGAGTTCGTTCGTTCCGAATATGCCACTGCCACAGTCTACCCGCCGGCGGGAAAGATCTTCGCAGCTTTTGAGTCATGTCCGTTTGACGATGTCAAGGTGGTGATTCTCGGGCAGGATCCCTATCATGGTCCCGGACAGGCCAACGGGTTGAGTTTTTCGGTCAACCCTGGGGTAGATATCCCGCGGTCGCTCCAGAACATCTACAGGGAGCTTCGTGATGATCTCGGCATAGAGCCTCCGGCCTCCGGCGATCTGTCGCGCTGGGCCAGTCAGGGGGTGCTTCTGCTCAATGCCACGCTCACGGTGCGTGCGGCGTCGGCCGGATCACATCAGGGGCATGGATGGGAGGAGTTCACCGATGCCGCCATACGTGCGCTCGCCGACCAGCGCGAGGGACTCGTCTTCATACTGTGGGGTGCGTATGCCCAGCGGAAGGGAGCATTCATCAACCGTATGAAGCACTGTGTCATCGAATCGCCCCACCCCTCGCCTCTGAGCGCATCGAGAGGATTTTTCGGTAGCCGTCCATTCTCAAGAGCGAATGCCTACCTTGTGGCCCACGGCAAGACCCCGGTGCAATGGTGAGGTTTATCGCGGTGATATGGCTCATGCTGATCCTGGCGTTTCCGGCCGTCCATGCCGCTGAAGCGGAGGATACCCGGCAGGGGGTGATGCATCCGTCATTCCGCACCTTGCAGGTGCAGCTCGAGGGCAATCCGCTCGCCCCGGCGGTGATAGATATAAACAATCCGGCCGACAGGGTGATAGTGTCGTTTGACGAGATAGCCGACGAGCGGCGTTACATGCGGTATTCGCTTGTGCATTGCGATGCCTCGTGGCGTCCGGAGGGGTTGGTGGACTCCGAGTTTCTCGACGGTTTCAACGAGGGGTTGGTGGAGGATTATGATTACTCGCAGGCCACACTTGTGCACTATGTACATTACCGTATCACAATCCCTGACGGGAAGATGAGGTTCACAGCTCCGGGCAATTATCTTTTGCGCGTATATGATGAGAGTGACCCGGACGAGACTCTCCTGCAGGCACGTTTCGGTGTGAGCGACAATTCGGCCGGTGTGATGGCCGGAGTGACCTCGCGCACGGATATCGATACCAATTCGCATCATCAGCAGATAGGGGTGCGTGTGGACACGCGCCACCTTGACCTTGACGACCCATTCAATGATCTGCGCGTGGTGGTGACACAGAACGGTCGTCCGGACAATGAGGTGACGCTCGTCACCCCACAGCGTCTGGGCGACAAGATGGTGATCTACGAGCATCTGCGTCCGCTGATATTCGATGCCGGCAATGAATACAGGCGTTTTGAGACGGTCTCCACATATTATCCCGGTATGGGGGTGGAGAGCATAGACCGCGATGCGCCGGTGTTCAATATGACGCTCTATCCCGACTCTCCCCGTGCACCACACGATTATCTTTACGACGAGACACTCTCCGGCCGATATCTGGTGAGGGATGCGTCGGTGAACGACTCTGACACCGAGGCTGACTATGTGATGACCCATTTCTCGTTGCATATGCCGCCTATGGAGGGGGGAGATGTGTTTCTTGACGGAGATTTCACCGACCGCAAGTTCGATCCGCGCTCGCGTATGGTATACAACCACGCCACAGGTGCCTATGAGCAGTCTGTACTCCTCAAGCAGGGTGCATATACTTATCAGTATCTCGTGGTGCCTTCCGGAAGCATGAGCGGGAAGACCGGACCTGTGGAAGGTGACAAATATCAGACAGTAAACGAATATGTGATCCGTGTGTACCATCGGCCCAAGGGTACCCGCTTCGACCGGCTCGTCGGGGTGGGGATGGTGCGTTCGGGAATATGATAACAATGGAAACAGAAGAGGAAATCATGCTGCAGATACAGGACACACTTGTCTCGCTCGATCTTGCCGAGCGCTTTTTTTGCTGTGACATCGATGCATGTCTCGGCGAATGCTGTATAGAGGGGGATGCCGGAGCTCCGATAACGCCGGAGGAGAAGGAGCGTATCGACGCGCTCATGCCTGTGCTCAAACCGCGTCTGCTGCCGTCGGCCCTGAACCGTATAGAGGAGGCCGGCACGGAATATGTGGATGAGGAGGGCGATCTCGTCACCCAGATAGTGGAGGGTCGCAACTGTGTGTTCACATCCTATGCGCCCGGAGGGGTATGCCAGTGTGCCATCGAGTGCGCATGCTCGGCTGGTGAGACCGGAGGATTCAGAAAGCCTTCATCGTGTGCGCTGTATCCGGTGAGACTTACCGAGTATCCTACGTTCACGGCTGTAAATTACCATCGTTGGGATATATGCCGTCCGGCCGAGAAACTCGGACGTAAGCTTGGCATAAGGCTCTATCAGTTCCTGAAGGGTCCGCTCACCGAGCGTTTCGGAGCGGAGTGGTATGCCGAACTTTGCGAGGCTTGCGAGGCGTATCTCGCCGAGTATGGCGATAAGTGATGTGGCACTGCGCGTGTCATTTATTTCACCACACAGCCACGTAATAAGGATTTTTTTGTACCTTTGCGTTTCAAATCAACCGTTTAGAGAAAAATATGAACATTCTTGTGACAGGTGCGAACGGGCAGCTGGGCAATTGCCTGCGCAATGCCGCGGCCGACAGCACCGACAATTACATTTTCACTGATGTGGCCGATCTCGACATCACCGATGCCGATGCTGTCAGTAAGATAGTGAAAGACAATGATATAAACGTCATTGTCAACTGTGCTGCCTACACCAATGTGGACAAGGCTGAGGATGATGCCGAATTTGCCGAGGTGCTCAATGCCAAGGCTGTGGCCCACCTCGCAAATGCCATGAAGGAGAATGACGGAACACTCATCCATGTGTCCACCGACTATGTGTTCGGCGGAGCACTCGGCAACACTCCGCGCACTGAGACCGAGCCGGCCAACCCTACGGGAGTGTATGGCGTGACCAAGCTCCACGGTGAGCAGGCTGTGGAGCAGAGTGGATGCAAGGCGCTGATATTCCGCACGGCGTGGCTCTACTCGGAGTATGGCAAGAATTTTGTCAAGACCATGCTCACTCTCACGGCTTCCAAGCCTCAGCTCAAGGTGGTGTTCGACCAGGTAGGCACTCCTACCTATGCCCAGGATCTTGCCGATGCCATCTACGGCATCATCACCGACCGTGCGATGGATGGCAACGAGGGTATCTATCACTATTCCAACGAGGGTGTGTGCTCATGGTTTGATTTCACAAAGATGATAGCGGAGTATGCCGGTAACAATGGTTGCGATATCCAGCCATGCCACTCCGATGAGTTTCCCTCCAAGGTGGTCCGCCCCTCCTATTCCGTCCTTGACAAAACAAAATACAAGGATACATTCAACAAGACTATTCCCTACTGGGTGGATTCACTCAGGAAGTGTATAAAAAATATCAAAAATGAAGCGTAACATACTCATCACCGGCGGAGCCGGTTTCATAGGCAGCCATGTAGTGAGGCTGTTCGTAAACAAATATCCCGAGTATAATATTGTCAATCTCGACAAGCTCACTTATGCCGGCAATCTCGCCAATCTCATGGAGATCGAGGACAAGCCCAACTATACCTTCGTGAAGGCCGACATCGTGGATCTCGACGAGATGCGCCGTGTGATACGCGAGCATGAGATCGATGGTATAATCCATCTTGCCGCCGAGAGCCACGTGGACCGTTCCATCAAGGATCCGTTCACTTTCGCCCGCACCAATGTGATGGGTACGCTCGCTCTGCTCCAGGCTGCCAAGGAGTACTGGGAGAGTCTGCCTGAAAAATATGAAGGGAAACGTTTCTATCACATCTCTACCGATGAGGTGTATGGCGCTCTTGAACTGACAGCTCCCGAGGGAATCGAGTCACCGTTCACCACGGCAGCCTCTTCCGAGCATCATCATGCCTACGGCACCGAGTTCTTCCTCGAGACCACGAAGTACAACCCCCATTCTCCCTATTCGGCATCGAAGGCATCGAGCGATCATTTCGTGCGAGCATATCATGATACATACGGAATGCCCACCATCGTGACCAACTGTTCGAACAACTACGGTCCCTACCAGTTCCCCGAGAAGCTCATCCCTCTTTTCATCAACAACATTCGTCACCGCAAGCCCCTCCCCGTATACGGCAAGGGTGAGAATGTACGTGACTGGCTCTACGTAGTGGACCACGCCCGTGCCATCGACACCATATTCCATGAGGGCAAGACTGCCGAGACATACAATATCGGTGGCTTCAACGAGTGGAAGAACATCGACATCATCAAGGTCATCATCAAGACCGTTGACCGTCTGCTCGGCAATCCCGAAGGGTATTCCGACGAGCTTATCACCTACGTCACCGACCGCGCAGGCCATGACCTGCGTTATGCCATTGATTCTCGCAAACTTCAGGCAGAACTTGGCTGGGAGCCTTCGCTGCAGTTTGAAGAGGGTATCGAGAAGACCGTGCGATGGTATCTCGACAACCAGGAGTGGATGGACAACATCACATCCGGCGAATATGAGAAGTATTACGAGTCGATGTACGGCAAAAGATAACTGACCAGATCTGACTTTCAAACAACAGAAGTCCCTGTGACGCGGAACGCGTCACAGGGACTTCTGTTGTTTTCTATAGTTTAGTTCGCGATTGTAAGATTTCCACCATCCTGTGTCCTGATTGGCGCAGGATGGTGGTTTTTTTATACGGGGAATTTACTTGACGATCAGTTTTACGGTCTTGCCGCCGGCCTTGACAACGTATATGCCGGGGATCACTGCTATCTTCACATCGGATGTGGAGGGAGCGGAGTAGATGACCTTGCCGTCGGTGGCAGCTACGATCACGGGGCTGTCGGCTGTGCCGCTGATGACGATATTACCGTTGGCAGCATGTATGGACACGCCTGCTGTGATATTGTCTATGCCGCTTGTGGAGACGGTGGCCACGTTGGAGCCCTTCGACTCACCTTCGCCGTAGACCACAGTGACAATATAGTCAAGATCGCCCTCGGGCACACCGGCATCCACATAGCTGCAGTCAGTGACGAGCTCGGAATTGATCTTCACACCGTTGCGGTATATGTTGTAACCCTTTACGGTGAGGTGGCTGAAGCCCTTGTTGACCTCCATTGTCACATCATCGATCATGAGCATGAACGCATCGGTGGCACATGAGCGGATGGCAAAGTAGTTGGCTCCGGCGGGGATATCAACAGTGTACTCTGTCCATTCTTCGGGTACGGAACTTACGGCATCGGCCTTGATGAAGTCAGCTATCTCGGATGAACCGGTGGAGTAGTACATCTCGATGCTTTCAGGATAATCGCCGGAGTAGCTTCTCGCATAGAATGTGACGGTCTGTGCATTGCCGGAGAGTTTTGGCGAGATGGCCCAATCGTTCACAGTGCCGCCGTCATAGCGGAACAGTGATGCGAGATACTTGTCACCTGAGTGGGCATTGAATGTCTCGTTGAACTGTGCGGGCGCAGCATCGAAGAGGAAGAACGATCCGAGGGTCTCACCTGCGGTGATGCCCGGGAGCTCAAGTCCCTGGAATCCGCCTAATGCAGACTTGTCTACATCCACGAATGTCCAACCGGGGAAGGTCATACCGGCCACACCCTCCTCGAAGGTCTCGGTGAAAGAGATGATCTTGTCGGAGAGATCGGGTGCTGTCCAGGTGAGGGTGACATCATTGCCGCTCTTCACAGCCTTGAGGTCGGTGGCTGTAGGATTGGCTGAGAGCATCGGGGTGACGGTGATGGAGGATGTATTGTCGGCGCTGTTCTCATCGGCGGCATATTCCACCTCGGCTGTGAACTCTACATCCTTTTCGTCAATACCGCTGAATGTGTGCTCGAACTCCACAATTGCCGTAGCTCCTGACTCGAGGGCGGCACACTGTTTGCTTGCTACTTCCTTGCCGTTGGCCTTGAGTGTGACGGTGGTGGCAGGAGAGGCTTTCAGGCCGTTGTTGGTCACCTTGGCTGTGAGTGTGAACTTCTCTCCCGGTGCGGCTGTGGCCGGAGCCTGGAGCTCGATGGCGAGATCATTGTCAAGGAGCGACTCCAGACGGAGATTGTCCATGAGGATGAGCTGATAGGCGTTGATGGTACCGGTCATCATGATCTCGAAAGTCTTGCCGGCATAGTCCTTCATGTCGATGGCTGCTCTGTTCCATGTCTGCGATGCGCCTATCTCGTTGACGGCTTTCTCGAACACGTTTACATAATCCTTTCCGGATTCCTTTACATACACACCGATGCTGTTGGTATCATCCTCGGCCATCGGATATACATAGAATGTGAAACCGGGGTTCTTCATGTCGCTGATGGCGAACTTGCCGAGGGTGATGGCGCCCTGATAGCCGATATTTGCACCCTGCATGGCGATGAAGCCGTTGTCGCCGTTCTGGTCGGCTATACCCGAGGCGTCAGTATAGAGGCCCCACTGCGGGCTTCCTGCCAGGACCTTGATGCCGATGTCGTGGTTTACAGAGCCGTTGGCGAACGATTCAGTGTAGTCCGTATAAGGTGTTCCTACGAAAGTGGCTTCGGTGATGTCGCCCTCGCCCTCGCCGCGTGAGGTGTAGGCGAATACTGCGCATTGCAGCAGGATCTGGTTGCCGGATTCGGCAGCCTGATAAGTGAGTGATGTGTCGGTGAGGCCGTCCTTGATAAGATAGCGTGAGTATGTCGACATCTCATATACAGCGTAGGTGACCTGCGATGCGTTGAGAGGATTACCGTTCTCGTCGGTGGTGACGGGATCCCAGCTCACGGTTACTTCGCCAGGGGTAGCGGATTCGGTGAGTGTGACATTGGCAGGGGCGGCGGGATAGTCGGTGCCTACATATGTCTTGGCCGAGGTTTCTATGCCTGCGCCGATACTGTTGACTGCCACTACCGAGATGGTTATGTCACCCTCGGTCTCAAACTGGTATGTCTTGCTGATTTTCTCCCCGGCCGCAGGATTGGCTATCTTATCGATCTCGGTGCCGTCCTTGTAGATGTTTATTCCGGTGAGCGTTGCGAGGTCATCGCCGGCATAGGTCTTGTCGGGTGCTACGAACGATACTGTGGCCTCGAGCGCACCGTTGGCGCCGGGCGTTACGGTGAGATCGGATACGGCGGCTGGTACACCGGTGCCGATGAATACGTTGGTCTTGGCAAGAGCGCTCTTGCCGGCCTGGTTGGCTACACAAGCGGTAATGTCGTAGGTGGAGGCCTCATCCACAGTGATGTCGGCTGTGGCGGTCTTGCCGGGAGCTACCTTGCCGGTGGCTTTGACAATATTGTTTACTGCTATCTCATAGTCGAGATCATCGGCGATGGGGTCGCCGGCCAGTGTGGCCGAGGGAGCTGTGAAGCTGACTTTGCCTGTGAGGGTGCCGGCCGAGAAGTCGGTGGTGAGATCGGTCAGTGCCGCAGGCACGTTCACATTGACGGGTTTCGGGATATAGAGTCCCACCACTTGCTCGTTGCCGGGGAAGTCATAGATAGGAGTGGCCTCGCCCGTGGTCACATCGACCTCGGCCATATAGCCGGAGCCGTCGGCCGGACATACGGTCCAGTAGAGACGGTCGGTGGTGAGGTCGAACGCTGCACTCGAGAAGTAGACGGGCACGAGTCCGGTAAGACCGATCTCGCTGACTGCGCCGGTGGTGCGGTCTATCTTGCACAGGGTGGAGGCTGTCGGAGCCTCGCCGGTGTATTCTACCCTGATACCGTAGAAATTACCCTTGCTGTCGATGGCAAATGAATTCCACAGTTCGCCGGGTAGATCGGATATCTTGGAGACAATGGGTTCGTCCTCGGCATACTCTACGGTGCCGAACACAAATCCGGAGGCGTCCTCATTGTAGAAGATACCGTAGATCAGCTCCGACACAGGGTCCTTGGCGAGGCCGAAGGCGAGTGACTCTACGCCACCGAAAGCGAAATAAGCCTCTTCTCCGCTCTCCAGGTCCCATCCGGTGATGATGGACATGCCGAACATGGAGAAGAATTCCGTGGAATAGTATATGCCGTCGGATGCCACACCGCCATATGTGGCGTTAACCTCGGGGATAAGGTATTCGAAGCTCTGGGCCGACGATGTCGGTATCTTGTAGTATCCGTAGGGCTGTTCTTCATCAGTCCAGTTGTCGGAGAATATAACGGATCCGTAGATGTCGGGCACACCGGCGGGAGCTTTCAGTGCCGGGCGCATGAAGCTGCGGGGTGCCACTGACGCCGCACGTCGCAAGGTGCTGAAGTTGCTGCCTGACTTGCGGGTCTTTACTCCACCCATATCAGGTAGGGTGCGTTTGGCACCTTTGGCCATTGATTTTGCTTTCTGTGACACTGCTTCCACGCGGGCGGATTTTTTCTTGAGTGTCGTGGTCTTTCTTGCCGTACCGGCCACTGACGTAAGGCTCACGGTCAAGGCGACAAGCGATGCGAAAATTACTCGTATAGCTCTCTTCATAGTGAAACGATCGGTTCCTGTTAGGTAATGGCTCTCCCTGTCCCGGAACCGATTAGGGACCGGGAGAGCCTTATTTTAAGCTACTTGAATCGAATTATGTGCTTTTAGCTAACTATATTATGATCTTTAGGTTGTATTGTCCTGCTCTCACCACATATATGCCTGATGCAGGGAGATGGATGGTGCATGTGCCGTCGGTTGCTGTCCGGCCTGACGCCACTGTCATGCCTGCGGTGTTGTATACATCCACGGCTGTGTCAGAGGGTGCTCCGGTGAGTGTCAGAGTCAAGCCGTCGGTATCGGCCTTGATGCCGGAACCGGATGTGATGTCGGTTATTCCGGACTCCTGTTTGGCAAGGGTTGTCACCACAATGTGCTGTGACGGGAGTGATGTGAGTTCGCCATCGGTGGCCACCACGTAGTACTCATATGTGGTGGAGGGTTCGAGGTCATCTACCACACATTCAGTGTTGTTGCCTACTACCGCAGCGTCATATCCGGCTATGGGAGTGTCGGAGCCCTGCTTGATGACGGTGAGCATATAGTCTGTGGCATCATCAAGGGCAAGCCATGATGCCATGAATGATGTTTCGGTGATATTCTCCGCATCGAGGGCTTCCACAGCCTTTTCGGCCAGACTCAATGACGGAGTCGAGACTTCGATATCGTTGGACGGTTCGCTCATATGGAGTCCGCGGGCTGCACGGACAGTATAGATGAATTTCATGTCAGGCTCGGCCATCATTACATATGATGTCTGTCCACCTTTGATGCGGATACCATTGAAATATGGTATTGCATCTATTAAATCATTCATAAGTTTGACTGTTATGATGTAGTCAGGCGTTTCCTCGCCGTCGCCCAGTACCACCGGCTCCCAATTGATTGTGAACGACGATGCTGTGACATCGGTCGCCTCAAGGGCTACAGGTGCGGGGATTATCTCATCGCTTCCGCCGCGCACCTTGAAGGTCATAGGCGCCGAGTCAGAAATCCCTTGGGTGATTTCCGTGAGCGGGACATTGGGGGCTTTGCCTGTCCATGGCTTCATGCTCGGGATGGTAAGGGGGCCGAACGCCGTCTTTCCGGCAGTGCCGGGGAAGACATCACCGTCGCGTGAGGCCTCGGTGCGGGTGCCGTCGGCTTCCTCTATGTCCACATACTGATGATAGGAGTTGTTGTTCACCACATTGCGCTGCCATATGGAAGCATCGTAGTGTATATGCCATATCAGTATACCGCTTGCAGGAATGAACTCATCCCAGCCATCCTTCTGGCGTTTCTCTATCAGGAAAAACTCATTGTCATTGTCGGTGTACACCACTCCGGCCTCGTTTGAGTCAATGGAGTAGAGTGTGGCGTTGGCGGGATCCTTGAGTTCGGTAGGCTCCATCCACCCGAGGGCATAGCGCTCGAACGCACCGTAGTTGGGTGGTGTGTTGCCGTCATTGTTGTAGGGGCCGTAGTCGAGCGCCGACCATGATCCGGGGGTGAAGGCGTTGGTGTAGGTGGTGGAATAGAGATCCGGCAGACCCATGACGTGGGAGAATTCATGGATGAATGTTCCCACTCCATCGGGGCGGTTTTTCTCCCATTCATTGGTGCATGCGTAGCGGTCGAGGATCACACCGTTGTAGATATGTGGCTTGGAATCGCCGGCGGTGACATTCCAGGCATGAGGCCATACGGTGTCCTCGTCACCTCCGGAGGCTTCGCCTCGTCCGGCGTAGAAGATGAACACGTTGTCGATCACACCGTCACCGTCGCAGTCATACTGTGAGAAGTCTACCGTGGGGGCGAGTATGTCGCAGGCGTCGATGACCATTTCATGAGGGTGTTCGTCATTGCCGTCCCAGTCGTTTCCGCCATAGTATGAATATTTCTTTGGGAGTGTCACCGGTCCGTATACATCGAACTCAGGCATGAACTGCATGCGGGAGTTGTACATGAAGTAGTCGCGTGCAGAGCCTGTTCCGCCGTTGTCGTCAAAACCGGGCTCGTTGAGCATGCGGTTGAAATAGTCGTGTGGTGCGTCGACCGTGAATTCCTTGTCCGGGTAGTCCACGAGTATCACGAGTCCTTTCTGCTTGCCATGTACGGGGAAGTGTGATCCGGGAAACAGTCCGCGGTCGGGATTGGTCGAGCCGGTCATACCCGAGCGTGACGGGGCACGGTTGTAACGGCTGTCGCATGCCACTGTGGCCCGGCCTTGCATGACATTGAGCACATGTGTCATGTCTACGTCAGCGAGATATTTTTTTGCGGAAGCCGGACGTGAGGCCGCAGGGGTCGCAGGTATGCCGCTGTTTACTGTGACGCCGCGGGAGTCGATGTCGGCGTAGTAGAAGGTCTTGTCGGATACGGTCAGCAGATAGCCGTCCTCCGACATGTAGAAGTGGTGCCGCTCGTCGCCTTTAAGCTGCACCTTGATCTCTGTGCCGTCGGGCTGGGTCATGGTGATAAGGCCCGGTTTGGCGGGCACAGCCATGGCTGATGTACAACAGAGGGCAACGCAAAGAGATGTGAATATCGATTTATTTAGATTCAGTGTCATTATGGATAATAGAAAATGTGACCTTACGGATGCAAAGTTATCATACTCGATGCTTTTATGCAAGAGATGGGGTGAAAAATATAGAATAAATCTTAAAAAAGTGGCATTTTGCACGCAAAATGCCACTTTTTTAAGATTTATCAGAGAAAAATGTCGTGTCTTGGATCAATAATTGGACGGGAGGGTGCGATACTCCTTGGAATAGCGCATCACCTGGGGTAGGAATTCCTCCTCATAGCTGACAGTGACATCCGTGATGTTTCCGTCCTTGTCGGTGACGGGGGTGTAGACGGGGTTGACGAATCCGCGGTAAGGAGCGATGTCGAGATTGGCATAGCGGTCAAGCACCTCGCGGTGAAGTTCGGGGTCAACCTTTACGGCATAGTCCTCCACGAGGCGTGCTCCGGCTTCGTAGTCACCCTCGCTCTTGATGCGCTGGATCTCGCCGAGCAGCTGGCCGAAGAGATCGCGGAGTTTGGCGTAGTCGTTCACCTGGACGAATGTCTTGCCGTCCTTCTTGACGAGCTCCACAACCTTGTCGGGGGCGCCTTTCTCGAGCACCCACTTGGAGATGAGCTGACGATTGCGCATGTGGGCTTCCTCGATGTCCTTGCCGGGCTCGATGCGTACGAGCTGCGTCATAAGGCCGTTGAGGAGGAATTTGTAATACTCTGCCTTGTAGGCCTCGGGGTTGTCAAGCAGACCGAGCTCGAGGAGTTTGGGATCGGCAAGATAGTAGAGTGCGAAGAGGTCGGCGCGTGTCTCCTCGAGAGTGGAGCCATGGGCCTTGAGGGCATCGGGATCCACGCCCGGAAGCAGGCGCCCGGAGGCATGGCCGAGACATTCGTGCAGGTCGGTGTGCAGATTGTCGGTGATGAAGAGGTAATCATCAATGAGCTTGGCGGTGGGTTCGTCGATGACGAACTCTTCGTTGAATCCGTTGCCATGGTTGGCCTTGTCGTAGGCGTCGGTGATGTTCTCGATGGTCACTGACTTGGAGCCGTGAGCCGCGCGGATCCAGTTGGCGTTGGGGAGGTTGATGCCTATGGGGGTGGCGGGATAGGCGTCGCCGGCCAGGATGGCAGCGTTGATCACCTTGGCGCTCACACCCTTCACGTCCTCCTTGCGGAAGCGGGGATCGACGGGCGAATGCTCCTCAAACCATTTGGCGTTGCCGGCTATGGTCTCCGTGCGCTGGCTGGCTTCCTCGTTCTTGAAGTTTACAATCGACTCCCATGATCCGGTCATGCCGAGGGGGTCACCATAACTCTCTATGAAGCCGTTGATGAAGTCCACGCGCGACGCGGTGTCCTCCACCCATGCTATGGAGTAGTCGTCGAAGGCCTTGAGATCGCCGGTGCGGTAGAACTCCACGAGCTTGGCGATGATGGCCTTCTGGGTGTCGTTCTCGGCATATTCCGATGCCTTTTCAAGGAGCGATACTATGCGCGATATCGCGGGACTGTAGAGACCGTCTACCTTGTAGACCTGCTCCTCGATCTTGCCGTTGTTCTTTACCACTCGGGCGTTCAGGCCCCACGACACAGGGGTAAGGTCGGTGGTGTCCTTGATGGCATTGTAGTAGTTCTCTACCTCGGCCTGGGTGACTCCGGGACCGTAGAGGTTGTTGGCCGATGTGACGATGAGATCCTGACCGGCGGCCTGGTTGACACGCTTTGGCATCACTGAAGGATCGAAGATGACAGGCATGAGCACTGCGAACTGTTCGGCTGCGAGGGGCTGGGGGAGGGCGGCGGCCTGTGCCTCGAACCATTCCTTGTCAAAAGCCGGCTGGAACTTGTCGGCCGAGTAGTGATGGTGTATGCCGTTGGCAAACTCGATCTGCTTCAGATAGAGCTCGAGTGCCTTGAAGTTCTTGTCCTCACGGTCGCCGGAATAGTTGGCATATACGTTCTCGATGAGGTCGCGTATGGCCAGGTTGTAGCGTCCGTTCTGATCCCATAGGATATCACGTCCGGCAATAGCTGCCTCGGTGAGATAATAGATGTAGAGGCGCTGCTGGGGTGTGAGCTCCTCGAATCCGGGCACTTTGTAGCGGAGCACCTCTATGTCGGAGAAACGGTCGACTGTATAGTCGAAATCGGCCGGGGTCTCCTCCTTGACGGAGTGTGACGAGCAGGCCGTGATGGCGATTGTAGCCATGGCTGAGATGAATGTTTTGGAAAATGACATATATCACGGTATTTAGAGGTCGTTTTTTGACAGCCTCTTAGATTTACTCTACATGTAAAATGAGTCCCTTCAGATATTCTCCTTCGGGATGATAGATGCTCACCGGGTGGTCGGCTCCCTGTGTGAGCTGATGGATGATGCGCACTTTGCGGCCCGACTGGGCGGCGGCTGTGAAGACTGCCAACCGGAACTGCTCCTTGGAGATGGCCTGCGAGCATGAGAATGTGGCGAGTATGCCTCCGGGAGCTATCTTGCGGAAGGCGGCGGCGTTGATGCGCCTGTATCCTACCATGGCGTTCTTGATGGCTCCGCGGTGTTTGGCGAATGCCGGAGGGTCGAGTATGATGAGGTCGTAGGCGCTTTCAGGCATCTCCTGGAGATACTTGAACGCATCCTGGGCGAAGGATGTGTGGCGCTGATCGCCGGGGAAGTTGAGCTCTATGTTGGCATCGGTCAGCGCCACGGCCTTGGCCGAGGAGTCGACGGAGTGTACCAGTGTGGCCCCGCCGCGCATGGCATAGACCGAGAATCCGCCGGTATAGCAGAACATGTTCAGCACTCTCGCCCCCTTGCTGTAGGTCTCGATCAGGGCGCGGTTGTCGCGCTGGTCCACGAAGAAACCGGTCTTCTGCCCCTTGAGCCAGTCGATATTGAACTTGAGTCCGTTTTCCTCGGCGATGTTTGTCTCGAATCCGCCTATGATGTAGTCGTTCACCGGATCGAGGCGGGCCTTGAACGGGAGGGTGGTCTCCGATTTGTAGTAGACGTTGCGTATACCGGCACCGGGAAGCTCTGTGAGAGCCTGGGCGATCATATTGCGTGCATAGTGCATGCCGGGGCTGTGGGCCTGGAGCACGGCGGTGTTGCCGTAGACATCCACCACACAACCGGGCAGGAAGTCGCCCTCACCGTGTACGAGGCGGAAGGTGGAGTTGTCCGGTCGTACGAGGCCGAGGCGCCGGCGCAGCTGCCACGCGTTGGCGAGCCGCTCGGCATAGAATTCCTTACCGGTCTCCTCCTCGCGCCACGAGAGCATGCGGACGGCTATCGATCCGATCTCGTAGTGACCTGTGCCCAGGCATGTGCCGTCGGCGGCCGCCACGGTCACGGTCTCACCCTCCTCAAGCCCGTCGGGGAGGGTGGCGATGGCTCCTGAGAACACCCAGGGGTGGAATCGGAGCAGGGAGTCTTCCTTGCCCCGTTTGAGTGTTATGGTTTTCATTTCTGAACTGTTTGTTTTATTGTTATTTGAGGAAGGCCCTGAATATATCGTTGCCGTTGGCGTAGAGGAGGAGCAGGAGGAGGAAGGCCATGCCTACATACTGGGCTGCGATGAGGACATTTTCGGGCACTTTGCGGCGGGTGATGACCTCCCAGAGCAGGAACATGATGTGGCCGCCGTCAAGACCGGGAATAGGGATGATGTTCATGAATGCCAGGGCTATGGAGAGGAATGCCGTGAGCTCCCAGAATGTGAGCCAGTTCCACCGTTCGGGAAACATGTTGCCTATGGCTCCGAAGCCGCCGAGGCTCTGTGCGCCTTCGGCTGTGAAGACGTGCTTCATCTGTCCCACATAGTTGCCCAGAGTGGATGTGCCGAGCTCCCAGCCTTTGGGGAATGCCTCGAGGATGCTGTACTTCACCACCACGGGAGGATAGACGTCGGTGATGTTCCTGAGTTGGAAACCGAGTTTGCCGTTTTCGTTGGGGGTGACTTTGAGACGGAGCGTCCTTCCGTCGCGCTCCACCGTGACGGGCACCTCGCGGCCGGCGGCTGCGTCAAGTGCGGGAGTGAGTTCGGTGTATGACGGGGTCATGATGGTGTCCACAGCCACAATTCGGTCACCCTCGCGGAGGCCCGCTTTCACGGCAGCCTCGCCCGGCACAAGACGGTCTATGTAGACCGGCAGACGGTAGGCCATGAAACCCTTGTCGTCGTTGAGCCTGAATATGAAGTCGGAGGGTATGGCTATGGCCACGGTGTCGGCGCCGCGTTTCACGGTCACTTCCTTGGCCTCGATCATTCTGAGCATGTAGTCGCCGTCGGCGGCATCGAGTTTCACTCCGTCGGCCGTCAGAGGTATGTCCCCGTTGCGGAAACCGGCTTTCTGTGCGGCGGGCACAAAGTCGAAGCCCTCGGTGGCGGCCTCGAAGGGGATGTACTTCGCTCCCCAGTGGAAGGCTATACCTGCATAGATGAGTATAGCGAGGATGAAGTTGAAGAGCACGCCTCCGAACATCACGAGCAGGCGCTGCCATGCCGGTTTGGTGCGGAATTCCCATGGCTGGGCCACGTCGCTCATCTTCTGGTTAGTCTCGTCGATCATACCGTTGATGGCGCAGTAGCCGCCCAGCGGGAGCCAGCCTATGCCATAGATGGTGTCGCGCCATGATGTGGAGCCGTCCGTCGGAGCCGGATGAGGCTTGCCGACGCTGAATGATATGAGCGGCTTGTCGGCGGTATTCTTCTCCTCGTCGCCCTGTTTGACGAACAGTCCCACCTTGTTGGTGCGTGGATTGTAGCGCATCAGGCTGAACCCGGGGTTGAAGAACATGTAGAACTTGTCTACCTTTATGCCGAATATGCGGGCGAAGATATAGTGGCCGAACTCATGTATGATCACAAGGAAGGCCAGGGCAACGATGAGTTGCAGTGCTTTTATGAGAAATGTTTCCATATGATGATTGTCAGATCAGGCCGCGGCACAGGCTGATGGTGGCTTCGTGGGTGGCCACATAGTCGTCAAGTGCCGGCGACTGTATGAATGGTATCGTATCGAGGGCCCGGATGATGAGGTCATGTATGCCCGGGAATGAGATGCGGCCTTTGAGGAAGGCGTCGACAGCCACCTCGTTGGCGGCGTTGATCACGCATGCGGTATTGCCGCCGCGCTCCATGGCCAGAGGCGCCAGGGCGAGGCAGGGGAATTTCACAGGATCTGGTTCCTCGAATGTCAGCGACGCATAGTCGGCCAGGCTCATGCCGCGCTCGGCCCTCGGGAGCCGCGAGGCATCGCCCAGGGCGTAGCGGATGGGGAGGTGCATGTCGGGTATGCCGAGCTGTGCCTTGACGGCTCCGTCCACAAATTCCACCATCGAGTGTACTATCGACTGGGGATGTACCACCGCCTGTATCTTGGCCGGCTCTACATTGAACAGCCAACGGGCCTCGATGATCTCGAATGCTTTGTTGAGCATCGTGGCCGAGTCGATGGTGATCTTGGCCCCCATGTTCCACCGTGGATGGCGCAGGGCCTGCTCGGCGGTGACAGAGGCTGTCTGCTCGCGCGTCCATGTGCGGAACGGTCCGCCCGAGGCTGTGATGATGAGACGGCTCACTGACTCGGGATCCTCGCCCGAGAGACACTGGTATATGGCCGAGTGCTCGGAGTCGACGGGTATGACACGCGAGGTGGACTCACGCAGCATCTTCGTCACGAGTTCGCCGGCCACAACGAGGGTTTCCTTGTTGGCCAGGGCTATGTCCTTGCCGGCGAGGATGGCGCGGATGGTGGGGAGAAGGCCGCTGTAGCCCACGGTGGCCGTGACTACGGTGTCGAAGTCAGGACGGTCCATGGCATCGGCAAGGGCAGCGTTGCCGGCGGCTGTCTCTATGCCGAGCGGGGCGAGGGCCTCATGCAGACGTGCGTATTTGCTCTCATCGGCTATGACGGCGAGCGATGGCCTGAATGATATTGCCTGCTCTATGAGCAGCTCCACATTGCGCCCGGCCGCAAGCAGCGCCACGTTGAAACGATCAGGAAACTGCCTGACTATATCGAGGGTCTGGGTGCCTATCGAGCCGGTGGATCCGAGCAGGGCTATATTGTGAACCATGATGATGATCGGTTTTTCATTTATAATGTGCAAAGTTAAGAAAATTTGCGGATATTGGGCCAATATGCCATGACCTCTGATGGCATACTTCCCGGTTTTTATGCGGAAAACTGATGCTGAAATGGAAATTTGGTTAATTATTGTAAATTTATATGCAAAATTTGTTAATTCATTTGGAGATGTGATACGGCGGCATTACCTTTGTGACAAGTTTTTCATGGTATTAGATTTAAGGTAAGAAAGTTATTCGTCGGGACGACGGATAATTTTTTTTTGCACATCACCGAAATTCTTGCTACCTTTGCAGCATCTTCTTGATGAGTGGACAAATTTGGCTGCTTGCAACCACTTCAAAAAATGCTAAAACTGCCCTGTCACCGTGCAGGTTAAATCACCGCATGATCCCTCCGGCCCCCCTCTTCGGGCCGTCTATTCATGACGATTACTTTTTTAGAGATGACATCGCGGCGACCCGGCTTTTTGCGGGATTGAAAATCGCCAACCGATGGGAAATGTTGAAGCAGCGCTATCCGGCCCCACTTTTGAGAGAAGGAGAACTGTTTCGATATTTTTTTACTATGAATACCTACTTCTTTACTTCAGAATCAGTATCGGAAGGTCATCCCGACAAGGTGGCCGACCAGATCTCGGACGCAGTGCTTGATGAATTTCTGGCTCGCGATCCTTCGTCGAAAGTGGCATGTGAGACTCTTGTCACAACAGGTCAGGTGATTATAGCCGGTGAGGTCAAGAGCAACGCCTACATCGATCTCATGGACGTGACCCGCGAGGTCATCAAGAACATAGGCTATGACCGCAGCGAGCTTAAGTTTGACGGCGAAGCCTGTGGCGTGTTCTCGGCTCTTCACGAGCAGAGCGCCGATATAAACCGTGGAGTGGAGCGCGAGCAGCTCGAGAATCAGGGCGCCGGCGACCAGGGCATGATGTTCGGCTACGCATGTGCCGAAACCCCCGACTATATGCCCCTCACCCTCGACCTTTCCCACCGTCTGTTGCTCGAACTTGCAGCCATACGCCGCGAGGGCAAGGAGATGACCTACGAGCATGACGGCAGGATACGCACATATCTGCGTCCCGACTCCAAGAGTCAGGTGACGGTAGAGTATGACATGGACAACCGTCCGCTGCGTGTCGACACCATAGTCCTCTCCACCCAGCATGACGAATTCATCACTCCCTCCGGATCCATGACCCAGCAGGAGGCCGACGAGAAGATGCGTGCCATCATCGAGGAGGATGTTCGCAATGTGCTCATACCCCGCGTCAAGGCCCAGCTCCCGGCCGATGTAGCGGCTCTGATAGACGACTACAAGCTGCTGGTAAATCCCACGGGCAAGTTTGTGATCGGTGGCCCTCACGGCGATACCGGTCTGACAGGACGCAAGATCATCGTTGACACCTACGGTGGACGCGGCGCTCACGGCGGCGGCGCCTTCTCGGGCAAGGACCCCTCCAAGGTGGATCGTTCGGCCGCATATGCAGCACGCCATATAGCCAAGAATCTCGTGGCCGCAGGAGTGGCCCGCGAGGCTCTTGTGCAGGTGGCCTACGCTATTGGCCAGGCAGCCCCTGTGAGCCTGTGCATCGATACGCGTGGCACCGCCAACGTTGACATGACCGATGCGGAGATCGCCGCCAAGGTGCAGGAGATGCCCTGCTTCGACATGACCCCCTACGCCATAGAACGCCGCTTCAAGCTGCGTGAACCCATCTATCGCGAGACAGCGAGCTATGGCCATATGGGTCGTACACCCCGGGTGGTCACCAAGCATTTCCACTCCAAGTATGAGCCTGATGTCGTGAAAGAGGTGGAGCTCTTCACCTGGGAGAAGCTCGACGCCGTCCCCGCCGTCAAGGCCGCTTTCAACCTCTGATACCCCCGGATAGAGGGAAACAAAAGGAACAGAAGAGGGACAAAAGAAACATATGGATTGTATCTCCACGCGGAGAGATTGATATCCAAACAGTATGTTTCTTTTGTCCCCTCTTCTGTTCCTTTTGTTTCCTCTGATCGGGGGTTATAGCGAGGAGGCTATGGCGGCGCGGCTCTGCTCCATGAGGCTGGGCAGGTCGTGGCCGTCGGCCGGGGGGAGGATCGGTTTGTGGATGGTCAGGTGTATGTGTCCCGGACGTGGCAGCGGTTTGAAGCGCGGCATCACGTGGAAGGCGCCGTCGATGGTGACGGGCACCACCGGATAGTTGAACTCGACGGCCAGACGGAATGCACCTTTTTTGAACGCACGCATCTTGCCGTCCCAAGTGCGTGCCCCTTCCGGAAACACCACGAGTGACATGCCGCCGCGCAACTGCCGTTCGGCGGCCTCCATGGTGTGACGGGTGGCCGCCACAGATGAGTTGTCGACGAATATCTGTCCGGCGCGCGAGCAAGCCCAACCTACAAACGGGATCTTGCGCAGCGACTGCTTCATCATCCATCGGAAGTTGTGGCCGAGATAGCCGAAGAGCGAGAAGATGTCGTAGGCTCCCTGATGGTTGGCCACGAAGACATACGATGTGTCGCGGTCGATGTTCTCGCGGCCGGTCACCGTGACTTTCACGAATGCCAGCCAGCAGAATATCCTGGCCCACAACGTCTCGGGGTAATAGCCCCACCAGCGTCCGAAGCCGAGGGCCGAGCCGCCCACGGTGAGGAGAGCCGTGATTATTGTCACCACGACTATGATCGGACACATTATGAATATCTGATAAATGCGGTAGATGATGAGCATAGTGCTGCAAATTTACACATTTCCCTTTACAATGCAAAGATAAAGATGTAAGGCGGTGTGTCAAGATATGTAATGATACATAAGGACAAAGAAAGGACAAAAGTGACAAAATATTAATTATCTGTGTGATAATCAATTGATTTTTGTCACTTTTGTCCTTTCTTTGTCCTTATGTATCTTTTATAAAAGGAGCAGGTTTTCAGTGTCAGTAGACGAGTTCGAGATCATCCACCCACATTGTGGATCCGGCACCTCCGGTGAAGTAGTCGCCACCCTTTGAGGCCGAGATGGTGCACATGATGTTGGCCACAACGCCGTCACGAAGATGCTCGATGGGTATCTCGAACGGTATCATAGCCTCGCCCGAGGTGGCGTCGAAAATCTTCTCTCCGTAAGCGAGTACATTCTCCGCTCCTTTGTCGAACAGCTGGCGGTCTTTTGCCTTGGTCTTTATGACTACAGGAACATTCCATTCCGTATCCTGATGGTCGGTGAGCAGAGCCACGTAGATTATGGCCTGGTCCATATTGCCCTTCACATATTCGGCCGGCGCATCCTTGGCTACGTTGTCGATGGCCACAGGATTGTACTTCACCCATCCACGCAGGGCTTTGGGGCGGAGGTTGGGGAACGGTTTGCCGAATCCGAGTATACCGTCGGTGCCATCTGTCTTGAGATATTTGCCTACGAAGACGTTGCCGGCAGCGAATTTACCGATAAAGCCGCCAACTCCGACGAACTGCGATTCAAGGCATATCGAGTAATTGCCGGAGTGCTTCACATCTGATGACAGGGTGGTGACAGTCTTATCCATGGTTGCGGAACCGTGATTGCCGCTATCCCAGAAGTCTCCGAACAGGATTGTCTGTTTGCTTGTCCCGACAGCCTGTCCGGTGGTCGAGAACTCAAATCCAGCATTGTCAAACTGCGGATAGGCGAGGGTGGTGAAGGTCTGTTCGCGGGTGGTGAAGTCATCGGCAACGGCGCGGTAGGCATAGGTGGTGCCGTCGGTCAGGCCGGTGAGAGCTGCTGTCATGGCGGTGCCGTTGACCACAGGTTCTATGGCAGTCCAGTCTGCATAGGCGCCACCCTTGATCTCGAATCCATATGTGGCGGACTCCTTGAGTATGGTGGCTGCGATGGTGGCGGTGGTGTAGGCCACATCGGTGGCTTCGCCGAGCATGACGGGAGCCGAGGAGAGCGACACACGCAGTGTGGCCGTGGAGGTCTGGTCAATCTCATCGGTGGCCGTCACCTTGAACTCATAATCGCCCGCAGGGAGCGAGTTGAGATACTGCTCCTCGAAGTTTATGCGCATGTTGGTGATCTTCGACTTGTCGGTGTCCTGGGCATAGGTGATCCAGTTTATGCCGGCGGCGGCGAGTGAGGCCGTGTGGTCGGTGGTCAGAAGTTCGTAGGCGGTGATGCCGTTGATCGAAGCGAGGGCCTGGCTCTCGAACACGATCTCCTTGAGGCTCGAGGAGGTGGTGACGTAGAGCGACAGACGCTCGGCGGCTGCCGGCTCGGCCATCACGGTCTGGGCTATGTCGAAGTCGGTGCCCTTGATCTCGGGAGCGAGGGCTATGAGCACCTCCTCATCCTTGCCGTCCACGGGTTCGGGTTCCACCTCGATGTCGAAGTAGGCGCCACCGATCTCTATCTCGTTGCCATACGTGTAGTTGATGTTGAACACGTAGTTGGTGGTCTGTGCGAGCAGCGGGTGGGTATCATCGGTCACACCGGCGAATGCGGGGTCGGTGTACACACCCTCCTTGACAAACTTCTTGCCGGTGCTCTTCTCTGTGCCGCTGAGGGTCCATGAGAAGCCTCGGGTGCGGGAGTTGATCATATAGTAGCCGCGTGCATCGGTCTCACCCTCGAATGTCAGCGAGTGGGAGCCGTCGGTGATACCGTCGTTGAGGCCCACGGTGAGAGTGTAGTCCTCGAGCACCTCGGCCACTTTATCACCGTAGGTCACGGTGACTACAGTGTTGCGTATGGGGCACCGGAGCTCCACCTGGGTCTGCGATCCGCTTGTTATCTCGAAGTCCTGATATCCGCGGTAGCGCTTACGGTCCCACGAGGCAGGTATCGAGTCGCCGGCCCAGGCCTCCACGGCATATCTGCCGGAGTTGAGGCGCAGACCGTCGGCGGGAAAGCTGCCGTAGCCCTCGAAAGTGTAGAGGTGCTGCCCCTTGTTGAGGTCGGATACCCATATCAGGGCCGATGACGCGAGCTCCTCGGAGGTGACCTCGGCGCGCGACACCACCTTGACGTCGTGGACTATCGTGGTGGAGAGCATCATGCGCCCGTCGCCCTCGCCGAGAGTGCGCTCATCGCGGCAGCTTGTTGCCGTGGCTCCGAGCAGGAGCATGCCGGCTATATATAGTGCTTGTGTTTTCATCAGAGTCGTGTGTCAATTTTGAGTTCTACAGTCTTGCTGTTGCCGGCATTGTCTTCAATCGTGAGCTTGAACTGATGTTCATAGACACCCTCATTCTTTCCAAGGTCAAGGAGCGGAATGAGCGATGTGAGTTCAAAAGTCAGTTCCTTCGCTCCTATTACCTCATTGCCGGTGGGGAATCCGAAGCCTTTGAGAGCCGGATCCAGATCGCCGGGTTCGGCAAGGTCGAACTTATCGGTCAGTCCTACGCCTTCGAGGAACTCTGCCGTAAGATAGTCGGACACGATCTGTACATGCAGATGTGTGAGAGGATTCTCCGATGTGATATTGAGTGTGTATGACTCGAGGGTGGAGGGGTATACCTTGTCGAAGTCGGGCATGGTAGGACACTTCACGTCTATCACGTCTGTGCCGGGTTCGGGTTCGTCAGGGCCGGGTCCGGGAGGAGTGGGATCATCGGGCCAGTCCTCGTCATCGGGACGTTTGTCGGGGTTGGCGGGATCCTGGTTGATATCCACGTTGCCGTTTTCATCTTTCTCCTCCACAGAGGTGTCTACAGTGATGCCGCCGGGGTTGATGTTGCCGAACTCGTCGGGCACATTGCTGTTGCCGCTCTTCATGGAGAAGGTGATGATGTAATATTTGCCTTTTTCAAGATCGGTGAATTCCTTGATCTTGGTCACATCCTGACCTTTGACTTTGCCTGTGAATGTAGCCACGAGAGTGTTGCTCCCTTCCACTGCCTTGAAGTGGCCATGGCGGGTCTCTGTGGCGCTCCATGTGAGGAGGCCATCCGTACCGGCCTTGACGTCAACCTTCGAGTCGGTGCTCATGGCGGCGGCGAGGTCGTCGGCATATTTGACGAGCACTTTCACGCCGGCAAACAGACACTTGACTGTGCCGATGGCAGTGATCTCGCCGTTTTTCACATCGAAGGTCTTGGAGCCCTCGAAGTAGGGAGCTTCCCATGCGGCCATCTCAGGCTCGTGGCTGCGGACGTTGACGGTATATCCGTCGGCTACGGGAAGAGTGATCACCTCGGGCATCTCGCCGAAGGTCCATGAGCACTCCTTGCCGTCGTAGACAACGGTTGATCCGTCGGTTCCGGTGATGGTGACGAGATAGCCGGATGTGTCCACGCCGGCACGGCTTGTTACGCTCGATGCGTTCTGATTTACGCTGACGGCCATCGAGCTGAGCGATACGCCTCCCGTATTGGCGGGGAAGCGTCCGTCGGCGGGGTTCCAGTCGTCACACCCCGTGAAAGCCACGAGGCATATCAACGCCGCCAACAGTGAATATATCTTGTTTTTCATTGCTGTAGTCTATGGTGATGAATTAGTAGTTTAGGACGATGTCGTCGATGAAGAGACTTGATCCTTGGAATTTGCCATCGCTCATGTTTCCAAAGGGGGGGACAGTAAACCAGTCCTTCGATCGCGTATTCCAGTTGGGGTGAGCGCTGGATGAAAATTCTACATATATTGATGCAGCCTTGGGAGCATTGTCAATGTATGTAAGGGGAATACTTACCTCTGTATAGTTGGTGGCATTTAAGTTCTCGATATTGCCCGTAGCAATGACCGAACCATTGGAATCTTTCACCCAGATTGTGGCTCCTCCATAATCTGCCGAATTTTTATGGGAATACTTGTACCAGAAAGTAATACCGGAGGGACGTGATGCAAACGGAATGCCTTTTACGGCCTGTTGTTCAAGCTCAGAATAACTTGTGGGACTTTCTCCAAGATAAAGCATTCCTTTGGTTATATATTTGGGGTTGGAGTCGTTAATTGTGCCGTAAGCACCATTGCCTGATCCCCATCCGATAGTGCGTAGCTCAACTGCGTATTCACCCGAATGTTTGTCGGTGGTGCGTGCAGTTCCTGACCGGTTTACATAGGCCGTGCTATTACGCGTTCCTGTATTACCGGTTGTCATCGGATTGTATGTGGCCCAACCATTAACTTCCCATCGTTCCCAATTTTTGCCATTGGCAGTGGTTACGATATCCTCCATCCCGGCATTGGGGAGCTGGGCGGCGGCTTCGGTGGTGAAGGTGGTCATGGCTGTGCGGTCGTCGCCTATCTGTACGTAGGCCGTATAGGCGGTGGTGGGGGTGAGTCCGGTGATGGTGTAGACCACGGTCTTCTCGGCTGCGCGCGAGCGGCGGGGAGCCTTGGCCGTGGCGCTGGCTGCGGTGAAGCTGCTGCCACCGTCGGTGGAGATGTAGATGCGGGCGTCTCCGCTATTGGCGGCCACGTCGGCATCGTAATAGTTGACGGTCAGATCGGCATGTGTGGCGAAAGCATTGTTGGCCTCTTCCACTATGCGCATGGCCGGAACCTTGACCAGAAGATCGGCGGTCTTGATGTCACCGCTGCGGGCGAATATGTTGACCGACTTGTCGAGAGTGATGAAGCTGCCTTTGAGCACAACATCCCACAGCGAGGGGTTGGAGGCCGATGGTGTGGCCGAGGCAATGGTGAGCGGATCGGCCACGGCATCGGATGTTCCTGCTCCGCTGCCGTTGCGTGCAAAGAATTTCACGTTGTCGCGCAGATCGCCGCCATTGTAGCGCACCTGCACTGTCATCTCGCCGGCGGTCTCGATGGCGCCGCTCACGAGGGTGAGGTCAAGTTTCTCAACCTTTACGCTGAAGCTCAGGGGCTCGCAGGTCTTCTTGGCGCGGTCGGTCACGGCGAGCGTGAATGTGCTCACGTTGTCGTCGCCCTCCACATAGCTGATATTGGGGAGGACTCCGCTGAAGTCAACCACACCCATCACATCGGGCGAGTTCCATACGCCGAGGGTGTTGAGTCCGAGCTCCTGGAGTTTGGCCTTGTCGGCTGCCGAGGGCGCGGCGAGATCAACCTCTGCCGGCCATCCTGCGGCGAGCAGGGCTGCGCTGCTGGTGGTGAGGGTGACGGATCCGATCTTTCCGCGGGCCACGATGTTGGCCTTGGGGCCGGGGGTGATGCCCACGGTCTCGACAAATGCAAGCTCATCGCCGGCATTGAAGCCTACGGGTGTAAGCTCGGGAGCCGAGGCCGAGAAGATATCGTCGGATATGTCGATAGTGAACTCTTCGTTGTCGAGAGTGTCGTCGAAAGTGAGGGTGAGGAACTCCTTGCCCACCTCGCCGTTGTTGACATCGATGGTGACGGTGTGGCGGTAGCGGGGCATGGCGGTGAAGCGTGCGGCCTCGACGGTACCTTCTGTTCCGTCGGGTTTGGTGACGGTGACATCTATAGTAGCCACGCCGGGTAGGATGTAGAGCTCGTCGGACGAGGTCTCGTCATATTCGAAGTATCCGCCACCTTCGGAGTGGACCGTGGCGGAGTATTTCTGCATGTAGTCCTTGAATGTGTCGGTATACTTGATGGCGATGATGGAGTTGGCCAGCGCCACGGTCATGCTCACGTCGGTGGTCTGCTCGTTGCGCACACGCAGGTCGGCCACACCGTAATAATAAGGTTTGCCCCAACCCTCTGATGTGGCGTCGCCATAGGTTGCCTCGAGGGTATAGGTGCCCACGGGGATCAGTTCGGTGGCATCAAACTGGGCGAGAGACTCCCAGGTCTTGGTGTAGTCGCGGTCATCGGAGGCCTTGAGAGTGAGCTTCAGTTCGTCGGCCGTCACGGGAGCCTTGATCTCCCCGGCGGCACGGCTCACAGCCGGATTCTTTCCCGTGAGGGGGGATGCATCAAGATCGATGTCGAGCGCGATACGCCCGTTTCCGGCCCCTCCGGGGGTCACTTCTTCCTTACAGCCCGTCAGCATTGCAGCCGCGAGTGTAAGAGCAGCGACTCCCGTCAAGATGTTTCTGTTCATAACGGAAATTGTGTTATTTGGTTTATTTCTTTATTTGCACTGTCAGTTAGGTGTTGACCTGTAACGATAAAAAGTGAAAATTTGGGAACAAAGGTAACCAAATTATCGTGAAATGTCAAAAAAAGTTGCATGCGCGAGTCGATTATACAGCTAAAATATCTATATTTGCAGAAGAAAGAACCAAATTTCAAAAACCTTAAAAACATAGACTCCTATGAACGTAACGTTTGGAGAAGCTGTGAAGAGCTTCTATTCGCGCTATGCCGACTTCAACGGCCGCTCGACATGTGCTGAATTCTGGTATGTGGTGCTCTACCTCTTTGTGGCCAACTGCATCTGCTCATTCATCAACGAGTGGGTTGGCTATGCATTCTCGCTGGTCAACTTTATCCCCTACATCGCTATTGGAGTGCGTCGTATGCACGACATCGGCAAGAGCGGATGGTGGGTGCTCATCAACCTTATCCCGCTCGTAGGCTTGATCTGGTACATCATCCTCGCTGTCAAGCCCTCCGCTCCCGACAACGAGTATGGCGCCGCCCGCTGACATACCGTGTCATAATTGACAGAAGGACACAGAAGAACAAAAAAAGGACATAAGGGACAAATTTAATTTTTGTCCCTTATGTCCTTCTATGTTGCCATCCAAGCGAATTTGCATTTTTAACCAAATATTTAACACTTGTAGTCAGAGAGTTA
>CAJTJG010000023.1 GCA_910576785.1 uncultured Duncaniella sp. | reverse complement strand
TTACTAACTCTCTGACTACAAGTGTTAAATATTTGGTTAAAAATGCAAATTCGCTTGGATGGCAACATAGAAGGACATAAGTGACAGATATAATTAATTAATGTACTGTTAATTATATTTTTGTCACTTATGTCCTTTTTTCGTCCCTTTGTATCTTTCTATATTTTGACACACAGCCATTAAGACAAAGACCCGTATATCAGACGGGCTGTGGTGGCGGCAGCAGGCGCCGGTGTGGACAAACGCGCTGCCACACGGGCATAACCGTCAAGCTGCGCTTTTCTTTCAGGTGTGTCAGACAGAAGTGGAGACAATTGCCGGTCCACCTCGTCAACACTGCAATGATGCATGAGCATCTCGGGGACAATGTCGCGCCGCACACCCGAACGCTTAACCTCGGCGTTGACTCTACGGCGCGTCTCACGGTCGGTGTCACCACCCACAAGATTGGGGAGCGACACATAGGGGATCTTCAGTATGTGCATGAACAGATCGTGGGCTATCGGGGAACCGATGGATCTGTAGCACACCACCTGCGGAGCGCCGGCCAACGCACTTTCGAGCGATGCCGTGCCGGATGTGACAAGAGCAGCCCTCGCCACGGCCATAAGCTGAAGTGTAGAGGCATGTATCACCGGAATGTCGCTCATCGAGGCATACAGCTCAGGATCAATGGCCGGCGCACCGGCAATGAGCGGCTGCACGCCCGGATGACGCCGTGCCACAGCATGCATCACCGGAAGATTGGCCTTGATCTCACCGACGCGGCTACCGGGGACAATGGCAAGTATGGGACGGCTGTCCAGTCCATGCTCACGTCGGAAAGCCTCGTCGCCATCAAGATGGCACAACGCCTCGCGTACCTCCTCGACCGATGGATTGCCCACGTAGTCCACAGCCACCCCCCGTTCGCCGAACCACTGCGGCTCGAACGGCAGAATGGAGTAGATGCGGTCCACACAGCGGCGCATTTTCTTAATGCGGTACTCCTTCCACGCCCACAGCTTAGGGGCGATGAAATAATGCACGGGTATGCCGCGGCCATGCGCATAATCCGCCAACCTCAGATTGAAACTCGGATAGTCGACCGGTATGAAAATGTCAGGTGAGAATTCAGCTACAGCCTCTTTGGCCCGGCGCAGATTGCCGAGCACCTGTGGCAGATGGCGTGCCACATCGATGAATCCCATGAAAGCCATACGGCTGTAATGTATCACCGGCGCATGTCCGGCCGCGGCGGCCATCTCATCGCCTCCGAGAAACATGAATTGTGCCTCAGGATCAATGGCACGCAATTCCCTCATCACTGCGGCGGCATGGATATCCCCGCTCGCCTCACCGGCCGAAAAGAAATATTTCATGGCTGTGGAAATGTACCTGTAGCCAATCCGGACTTCAACGCAGCCGAACGCTGAGCGGAAGTTCCGTGGGTGAATGAATCAGGCACGGCATAGCCGCGTGCCTTCTTCTGAAGATAGTCATCGCCGATCTTTGCTGCGGCATCGAGCGCCTCCTCGACATCGCCATCCTCGATGGAGCCGAACATCACATTGTCATGATGCGCCCACACGCCGGCATAATAGTCGGCCTGAAGCTCGAGGGCCACGCTTATACGGTTTGCATCGGCCTCGCTCATATTGCTCATGCGTGAATGGGCATCGTCGAGGGTGCCGAGGAGATGCTGTACATGGTGACCCACCTCATGGGCTATCACGTAGGCATACGCGAAATCACCGTCAGCACCGAGGTCGCGGCGCATGTTGGAGAAAAACGAGAGGTCGATGTAGAGGGAATTGTCAGCCGAACAATAGAACGGTCCTGTAGAGGCAGTGGCGTTGCCGCAACCGCTGCGCACGGCATCGGTGAAGAGCACGAGAGTAGGAGGTTCGTATTCAAGCCCCTGTCCGGCGAAAAGTTTTGTCCAGACATCCTCGGTTCCGGCCAGGATCTTGCGGGAGAAGCTCGCCAGCTCCTCCTCCTCGGCCGTGGGTGTATACGCACTCTGCTCCGTAGCCGAGCCGCCCCCTATGAATTCACCGGCATTGGATGTCAGCACATCGAGAGGATTGCCGCCGGCTATCCATGCTATTATCGCCGCTATGATGACAGCGCCTATGCCGCCGCCCACCTTTAGGCCACCGCCGCGCGATCCGCGACGGTCACTGATATTGGAGCTTTCGCGCCGTCCGTTCAGTCTCATATTCGTTATGGATTTGATGATTATCTACAAAGGTAACAATAAAATGAGTAATTTTGCAGTCATGAACATCGAAAAAAATCTTATCACAGTGCTGTCACCCACTCTACGCTACGGTGATGTGGAGATAACCGGCACTGACGGTCTGGCCATCAAGCACGGGGTGACCGCGGTCTACGGGCCCAACGGCTCAGGCAAAACCACCCTCGGCATAATTCTCGGCAAAGGCCGCTATACGTTTGGTAACAGGCTTGCCTTCGACAGCGGTGACATCACGGTGAAATTGCTGCAATTCACCGACATACACTCTTTTACCGGAGTGGATGTGCTCAGATATGACCAGAGGCTTGAATCAAGCGAGAATGACTTCGTGCCTACAGTGGGCGATGTGATGGGGGCAGCTGCCACCACTGAGCGATGGCATGGACTGTGCCATATGTTCGGGCTGCACGGCGCCGAGGACAAGAAGATCAATTTCCTCTCGAGCGGAGAATTGAGAAAGCTTCTGCTGATCAATGCCCTGCTCGGCACACCGGGACTCCTGGTGCTTGACAATCCCTATATAGGACTTGACACAGCCTCGCGGGCCGAGCTTGACCGTGTGATACGGTCACTCCCTGCCGAGGGGTGCGATGTGGTGATGCTGCTGTGCGATGAGGACGAGATACCGTCATATGCCGACAATATCATCCGTATGGACAGCTGCCGCATCATCACCGGAAACAATCCGCAACCGTCCGCACCGGATGATGATGAGATCCTGCTGCCCGAAGCCCCGCGGGAGCATCCTACATTCGCCACAGCATTCGCCATAAGGGACGGCGTGCTGCGCTATGGCGACAAGATTGTGCAGAGCGGCATTGACTGGCGTATAGAGCGCGGTCAGCGCTGGGCTCTCACCGGGCCCAACGGATCAGGAAAATCACTCCTGCTCAGTATTGTATGCGGTGACAACCCACAGGCTTACTCCAACGACGTGACCATCTTTGACCGTCGCCGCGGATCAGGCGAATCCATCTGGGAGATAAAGGACAATATAGGATATGTATGCCCCGAGATGCAACTCTACTTCAAGTCCCCCTACCCGGTGGAAAAGATCGTGGTGGAGGGTATGAGACCATGGCTGAAACGCTTTGGCGCACCGACAGCCGACGAACTGCGTGTGGCCCGCGAATGGCTCGGACTGCTCGGCATAAGGCACCTTGCGGAAAGAAAATTCGACACACTGTCATCAGCCGAACAGCGGCTGGTGCTTCTGGCTCGGGCATTTGTCAGACAGCCTGCGCTGCTCATACTTGACGAACCGTTCCAGGGACTCGACCGCAACCACAAGGAAAGACTGCGCAGAGTGATAGACCAGCTCGCCGGCCGCCGCGGATGCACACTGATCTTCGTCACCCACTACCCCGCCGAGCTACCCTCCTCCGTGGACCATACAAAGAGCCTCACGCGATAGATCACAACGTTCTTACGTCTCCAATAAACAGTATGGCGCCACTCCCGCGCTCCACTATCATGAACAGAAACGGTCTGTCGAACACAAGCGGAATAGGTCTCCGTGGCTCCGGCGGTTCAAAATCAGTACTGGTGATTGGAATATCCATTGTCACAGCAGCAGCCTTCACCTCCGACTCGGATGTTATCACCTTTACCTCCTGAATGATCTCGCTCACATGGCATGATGGATCGGGCGACAACAGACTTAAGTCAGAATTGCCACCAAACAGCCCAGATGCTCCGAGACCGCTTAGAACGTTCCTGTAAAAATATCTGAATCCAATCTCAAACTTAGGTAAAAAAAGCTCGTATGGACTTCCTCCTGTCCGGAAATAGCACAAATTCTTATATATCTCAGGCTTAAGCAGGTGATCCAGACAATCCTCTATGGTCTTACCCTCATCCGGTAATATGAGCTGCATCTCGAACACGCCTTTGGAAAATCCGTAGCCAACCATGGTGAAACAACTTTTCTCCTCGTCATAATACTCGGAAGGAGATACCTCTCCGCTATCCATCATGTCAACCTTGACAACATCGCCGGACATGTTATGGAAATCCCTCTCCTTGGTGAGATTCTTGTCAAAGGGACGATTCCAGGAGCTATTGAAATACACAGTATTGATCAGCGTGAATATAGCAGCCGGATCAAGCGGAGTCTCCAGTAATGACGGTATCAGGCCCCGTGTCTGCTTTGATATCCACCCGTTTATCTCATTCATTGTTGCTACGGTAGACAAATCGCATATATGCGAACTCGCGTAATAATACTCGCGGCACGTGCGGGTAAAAGCAGGATTAATGTCCGCACCTGTATTAAACCACATGGAGTTGGCCACGGCAATGTCTGACTCAGGCTCTACCGTCAGCAGGCGTCGGTAAAGAGTCCGATTGAATTTATTGATCTCTTCCTGCGATACCGAATCCGGATCAATACCCAGAGTACGAAGGACACTGTTGCGCGTCTCTCCGACAGCCCCGTTGGTCAGCATCTCAAGATTCATGCTCATGCTGAGGGGGGACACCACAACATTATCATCAGTTCTACCCATGGCTGCCTGCTGTCTCAGCACCGATTGGTAAAGCCTCATGCCGAATTCATTCTGCCTGTCCACTATCTTGCGCTGCTCCATGTCAAGCACATATGGAGCACCGGCCCTAAAGTCATCGGCAATTGTATCATCATGCTCTGTGATATCGCCCGATCCTCCAAGGGATGCACTCTTCATACCTCCACACGATACCGTCAAAACCAACAGCATTGACGAAACCAAGGGAAACAGAACTGAGAATCTCATATTCATTTGTATTCTATATAGTATGCAATAGCTTACACCACACAATTTTCGCAAATATACACAATCTAATTATAAATTCATACTAAAATCTAATTTTATTTATAAATGCAACATATTCTCTTCAAAAGTAAAGACATAAAAAGGAGCCGCCTCCTGTCTGGGTGAGACCCGGGCGGGAGGCGGCTTTCTTTAAAGCGTGTAATTCAGAATCGTCTCAGTGATTTAGTAGTTCCACTGGCATGCAACCATTCTCAGGTTATTGCAGCCTACGGTGCGGAAGTCGGTGATCTGGTTGTAGCGGCAGTTGACGTAGGTAAGAGCCTGGTCGAACGATACGTCGAGCATCTGGAGCTGGTTGTTGTTACAGATCAGTCGCTGGAGGAAAGTCTGATTGGAGAGTACGAGCTGGGTAAGGTCGTTGTAGCAGCAGTCTACATACTGGAGATTGGTGCAGCCTTCCACGCTCAGTGAGGTCAGGTCATTGTAGGAGCAAACGAGGTCAAGGAGGTTGGGGCAGTCACGGACGCCGAGGGTCACCATATTGTTGTCGGTGCAGATGAGAGAGGCGAGGGTGGGAAGACCCGAAACGATGAAGGTAGAGATCTCGTTGTCGTCAATGTTGAGGTTCTGGAGGTTCTCAACTCCCGAGAGCATCACAGAGGTGAGCTTGTTGTAACCGCAGTAGAGGTTCTTGAGGGCGGTACATCCGGAGACGTTGAGGTTTTCAAGATGGCAACCCTGGCAGTTGAGTGTCACAAGATTGTAGGAGTTGGAGAGGTTGAGGTCAACAAAGAGATTGTTTGATACATTGAGCTTCTTGAGGAGCGGGGCGCCTTCGAGAGAGATGTCGGTAAGACGGTTCTTGTAGACGGCGAGATCCTGAAGCTGTGAGCAACCGGTGAGGTCGATGTCCGAGAGCTTGTTGCGGCCTGCGTTGAGGTCGGTAAGGGCAGCGCATCCAGCCACGTTGACGGCGGTGAGCTCATTGCGGGAAACGTCCACTTTCTTGAGATATTTGAATCCCGAGAGGTTGAGCGTGCCTCCGAGCTTTTTGTCTTTCCAGTCGATCGCTGTAACGTGACCGTTCTCGACGGTGACGCCTTCGATAAGACCGACGGCATTGGGATCGACTACTTTAAGGGCTGATGCATTGGTTCCCTCTTTAGCGGACTCAGTGAGGAAAGTCTTAAGTTGCTTTGCCTCGTTCTTGTCAAGATTCTGAGCAAATGCATTCATGCTTCCAAGCATGACTGCAATGATTAATAACGCTTTTTTCATAAAACAATAGTTGTTGGTTGGTGATTTTACTTATCTAACACAATTGCTTAAAAAAAGGTTTTGTGGGTGTTAACATTTTTTTCTAAAAATATAAAAACCACCCCATCGTCCGCCTCCACCCCCACTTATATATATAATAGGAACCGTACAGGAAAGTGGCGGAATCAACATTTGTCTACCCGGCGACGTTCTAAAAGGGAATATCAATAACAAAAAAACGTAATGATCATGGATAGAAAAATTCTTGAGAAGCTGCGCGACGAAAAGGGTGTCGTGCTCGTAGAGATGTATGCATCATGGTGTCCCCACTGCAAGAAGATGATGCCTGTGGTGGACGATATCAAGGCACTGTATGACGGTCAGGTTAAGGTCTACCAGTTTGACGTGGACGAATATCAGGATCTGGCCGAAGTGCTCGGCGCCAAGTCCATCCCTTCGTTCTTCATATACAAGAACGGCGTGCAGGAGTGGAAATATACCGGCGAGATAGACGCCACGGCCCTCTCCGGAAAAATACAGGAATATCTCTGACGGTGATACCGCTATGGGAGGCACCACTATATTCTCCGATTTCCTCCAGGCACTCGGCGTGGCGCATACGGGCGTGTACAGCGACAGCCGCTTCCATGGGATGGCTTTCAAGAGCCTGTTCGGCTTCTCGCGGCTTCTCACGGAATACGGTGTCGCCAACACGGCCATGCGTCTCGCCGATGCGTCTGACATGGCACAGCTTCCCACTCCATTTCTGGCCCAGCGCTCCGACGGATTCGTGATAGTCAACGGAATATCCACCGGCCATGACGGTAAGCCCGACAGTGTGGACTACACGTTCTATCATTCTCCCCACAAGGAGGATTGGGACGGATTCGTGTCCACATTCGAAGGAGTGGTTCTCACAGCCTCGCCCGGGCCGGACTCCGCCGAGCCGGACTACCGGCGGCACAGCTTCGCTGCCGTCATGGACTGCGGCAAGCGATGGCTGCTCGCGCTGTTGGCGCTGACGCTCATGGTGGCCGGGATCATTTACTCGGGAGCATGGCGTCATGCCTCGCTGATATGTCTGCTCGCCACGGATATAGCAGGTCTGACAGTGACATATCTGCTCGTATTGAAAACTCTCAATGTGGCCAACCATACCGCCGACAAGGTGTGCGGTCTGCTTAAGGAACATGGCTGCGACACGGTGCTTGAACAGAAGGCCTCGACTTTTTTCGGCATATTCAGCTGGAGCGAGGTGGGGATGGCATATTTCGCGGTGAGCACTTTCGTGCTGCTGGTATTTCCGGATATGACCGTCAGACTCGCACTTGTCAACGGGTGCTGCCTGCCCTTCACCGTGTGGAGCATCTGGTATCAGCGCTTCAGGATACATACGTGGTGCACTTTGTGTGTCATCACCCAGGGTCTGCTCTGGATGCAGTTCCTGTGTTTCCTCTGCGGCGGCTGGTGGAATGGAGTCCTGGCAGGCTCCATGGTCACTCTCATACCGCTCATATGCGCCTACGGAGCTGTGCTTTTAGGACTCAACCGGGTGGATAATTTCATAAAATCAAGTTCTGCAAGACAATGAGCAAGTTCAGAAAAATCCCTGAAGTGATCCCGCCGGGAGCCGTGAAGCTAAGCGCTGCCGAGATGAACAGGATAGCTTTCAGCACAGGGCGCCACAGCGACGCACATCCTGCCGACAGCTCAGTCACAATAATACAACCGATGAACAAAAAAACAAAGTCATGAAAAAGATTCTATCACTGCTTTTCGTCCTTATGCTCACAGCCGGAGTGGCGCGGGCAGACAAGTATACCATAGACCGCTCCAATCTGCCGGAGGCTGCCAGAGAGATGCTCGAAGAGCACTTCCCCAAGGCCAAAGTCGGCATGATCAAGGTAGACCGGCATCTGCTTAAGAAAACCGACTACGATGTAAAACTGGTCAACGGCACAAAGATCGAATTCAACAACGCCGGAAAGTGGACCAGCATCGACTGCAAGACCCGCGAGGTGCCTTCCTCGCTCATCCCCAAGCGCATACGCACGTATGTGTCAAAAAACTTCCCCGATGTCAAGATTGTGAAGATCGAGAAAGACCACAAAGGCTATGAGATAGACCTGTCAGACGGAGTGGAGGTACACTTCGACCTGCTCGGATCGTTCAAGCGCGTGGAGATGGACGATTAACGTCCGCAACCCTTGGTGGCGAAATACTTCCAGAGCGGAGCGCACATGAGCGACTGTTTCAACTCGTCGCGTTCGAGCATACCGTAGACTTCCTCTTCGGAGAGGAGCTCCACGCGTATATCCTCGGTAGTGTCGAGGTGTTGCTCGGCGACAAGCTCCACGCCTCGGGCTATATAACAGTATGACAGATTGTTCTGGCTGCCCGGATTGGCTGATATCACCATCGAGAGCTCCCACTCTCCGCCGGCATAGCCGGTCTCCTCGAGCAATTCACGCTTGGCACCGTCCAGAGGATCCTCACCATCCTCCACCACACCTGCACACAGCTCGGTGGCCACTATGCCAAGCCCATGGCGGTATTGGCGCACCATCACAAACTTTCCCTCGGGCGTAATGGCTATGACATTGATCCACTTGGGATACTCGAGCACGTAGTATTCCGGGTGGATCGTACCGTTAGGGAGCTGCACGGTGTCACGGCGCACGGTGAGCCATGGACGGTTGAAGAGATATTCTGTGGATAGCACGTTCCACTTCATGTCGTTGCTGTCTGCTGATGTCATTTCTGCTTGTTTCTTAATAGGTAATCCGATATTGAGAGCGCCACTTTGGGGAGTCCCTTTGGCATCTCCGTGGCCAGAATCTCATAAATTGATTCAGGGTTGTTACGGGCCACATCCATCACCCTGAGATATTGAGCCTTGGTGATGACCGAGGAGAAGTCCGTGAGACGGTCGGCGTCAATCAACGCTGCGATGTGACCATATACAGTCACCTCCTTTATATTCTTGGCCGAGGCTATCTCCGCCACAGTATAACCGGAGTTAAGCAGCAGGAGAGTCTCTTCCTGCGAGAATCCGGTGCCAAGAGGCTCCGCTATACCTTTGTGACGCCGTATGGCCGTGACAAACGGTTTCCAGTACTTCACAGTCTTGCGTTCGCCCACGCCTTCCACATTGGAAAACTCCTCCATGGTCACCGGCTCCACTCTCACCATTTCCTGGAGAGCCTTATCGGTGAAGACGATATAGTCAGGCACGCGCTCCTTGCGCGATATCTTCTCGCGCACTTTCTTGAGCTCGATAAGGAGTTTCTCGGCCGGGAGGAGCTCCGGTTGTTTCTTCTCGGCACTCTTCTTTGATCCCCGCTGCCTACGCTCGAACGGGACGAACTCAGCGAGCTCAACTTTCTCGCGCGTGGACAATATGCGCGATCCGTAGGGTGTGATCTTCAGATGATTACCTTCATTATAGGCAATATCTATGAGACCGAGCTGTATCATCTGGGATATGTAGTGGTTCCACTCGCCGAAACTGAGATCACGCCCGGCCCCATAGGTCTTTATGGTGTGGTACCCCTTGGCTATCAGTTCCTGACGGGCGGCACCCCGGAGTATGTCGATGAGCATGTGCATCCCCACAGCACCATTGACACGCACTATGGCGCTGAGGGCCTTGAGCGTATGGATAGTGCCGTCCACTCTTACCGGGGGGTCGAGACAGATGTCGCAATTGCCACAGTCATGGTCAATGGTCTCGTTGAAATAGCTCAACAGTATGCGCCGGCGGCATAAGGACGCCTCGGCATATTCCTTCATTCGGTTGAGTTTCTCAGTGTTGATGGTCTGCTGTCCGCTCTCGTCGGCAAAGCTCTGCAATGTGGCTATGTCACCATAGGAATAGAACATCACCGTCTCGGCCTTGGCGCCATCACGTCCGGCACGCCCTATCTCCTGATAATAACTCTCGATGTTGCGCGGCATATTGTTGTGCACCACCCAGCGTATATTGCTCTTGTCTATGCCCATACCGAACGCCACGGTGGCACATACAACCTGAAGCTCTCCGTTGATGAACCGGTCCTGGGCCATGTTGCGCTCAGTGACGGAGAGTCCGGCATGATATACCGCCGAGCGGTAGCCACGCGCCCGCAGCTGCTTGTCCATATCCTCGGCAATACGCCGGGATAGGCAATATACTATTCCCGCATCCGAGCTATGGCGGTCAATGAGCGAGCATATATAGTTGATACGCCGAGTCTTGCCCGAATCGGTTATGACACGCAGCGATAGGTTGGGGCGGTCAAACGAGCCGATGAACAGACGCGGATCATTGAGCTGCAGCTGTGTGGCTATATCCTCGCGTGTAAGACGGTCGGCCGTGGCGGTAAGGGCCATGACCGGAACATTCGGGAAGAATCTCTTGATACATGTCAGCTGCGTGTAGCCCGGACGGAAGTCGTGGCCCCACTGCGAGATACAGTGGGCCTCATCGATGGCAAAAAGCGCTATGGGGAGCATCGATGACCATCGCTCTATCTCCATGAGGAGCCTCTCGGGCGATATGTACAGGATCTTTATACGCCCGCTGAACAGCTGATCGAGTATATGACGGTTCTCCTCCTCGTTCTGCATGGAGTTGACGGCTGCAGCGGGTATGCCATTGGCGGCAAGGGCCGACACCTGATCCTTCATCAGCGCAATGAGCGGCGACACCACGATGGTGACACCCCGCTCAGCCAGAAGGGCCGGCATCTGGTAGCATATGGACTTTCCGCCGCCTGTGGGCATGAGCACCACACAGTCACGCCCGCTGACAGCCGTGGATATGATATCCATCTGTAACGGACGGAATGTGCTGTAGCCGTAAAACCGGCGCAGCAACGCCGCAGCCCTCTGCTCAAGGGCCGTGTCAGCGACAGAGATCATTTCGTGGTTAGTATCAGAAGGCTTTGTCATCCCGTCGGAATACATTTAGTGCTGTACGTATTATTATCTTTATGTCGAGCAGGAAGCTCCAGTGCTCGATATACCATATGTCATGCTCGATTCGGCCCTGCATCTGCCACAGTTCCTCGGTCTGGCCTCTGAAACCACGCACCTGCGCCCAGCCCGTTATGCCGGGTTTGATGAGATGGCGCACCATGTATTTGCTTATGAGCCTGCGGTAGTCCTCGGTATGCTTGAGCATGTGCGGACGCGGTCCCACCACCGACATATCGCCGAGCAATACATTGATGAACTGCGGCAGCTCGTCGATGCTCGAACGGCGCAGGAAGTCGCCGACGCGTGTCTTGCGCGGATCGTCCTTGCTGGCCTGCACCTTATCGGAGTCGGCGTTCACCTTCATGGTGCGGAATTTCCAGCACATGAAGTCATGACCCTTGTAGCCGGTGCGCATCTGGCGGAAAAATACCGGACCGGGCGACGAGAGTTTGATGGCTATGGCCACCGGTATGAATATGAGCGGCGACACCAGCAGAAAGGCTGATGAGAAGATGATGTCGAACGTGCGTTTTATGGCTGAGTTGACCGGCGACTCGAGCGGATTGTTGAGCACCTTCAGCACCGGCATGGAGCCGATGACGGTGTGGCCGAGATTGCGGGCCAGAAACGGCGATATCTGCGGCACGAAGTGGAATTTCATCATCAGCTCATCGCATAGACCGAGCACAAGCTGCATGGCCTCGGCATTCTCGCCTGATATGGTGTAGAATATCTCCTCCGTATCGTTGGCTCTCACAAAGGCGTCAAGGTCAGAGAGATTGCCGGCATACAGGTCCTTGTGGTGGAACGATGGCGGACAGTAGAGGTCGAAGAACCCCTGCACGTTGTAGCCGAATCCCACATCGTTGAGCATCTCATTGTAGAGCCTCTCGCCGGTGGAGCCACATCCTATTATCACCACACGCGCATAGTTGCCGCCTCGGCTGCGGTAATGCTTGATATAAGCCTGTGCTCCGATACGCCAGGCAAGCATCAGCGACAGCAGCAGGGTGTAGAAGCATGCGAATGTCTGCCACCACACACCGTCAAGCCCCATCACATAAAGCAGTGTGATGAATGCAAGGGCATGACACCCCACAGCCAGGACCACGGTGCGTATGAGTGTGTCCATCTGCACCGAACGGTCGGAGTTCACGCTCATGACCCAGCGGGCTACCGGGAGATATGCTACGTTAAGCAGCAGCCACGAGAGACGGGTGTGGATGTCAGTCACCGAAGGGAACAGCACCACTGTTATAAGAAAGACCGCATTAAGTACCACAAAGTCGCCTGCCGAGAGGAGGCGGTGGAGATAACGGCCATATCTACCTTTCTTCATGCACAGAGTTTTTTAGAGGTGGTCAAGAGGTGTGTTTTTATTACCTCCTGACCCTACAAAAGGACAACAGGGACAAACGGGACAGGATCAAATATCATAACCATGATAAATTTCCTATGTCACATCTGTCCTGTCATTGTCCGTACGCGCTCCTCCCCCTTTGCGGGGGGGGAGAGCAATACGCGGGCGGGACAGCCCTCAGAGACGGCTGTCAATGGCCTTGATCTTTACCTCGAGATCGGCAAGATCATCTTTCAGGCGCTGCATGCGGCGCTGCATGTCGCGGAGCATCGAGTCGGCATTCTTCGACTTGGCCGACAGGAATCCCATGTTGTTCTCATAGGTCATGATCTCGCTGCGGCGCTGCTCGTAGACGCGGAGCAGACGCTCGCGCTCACGGATCAGGCGTCCGTGGTCGCCCTCCATACCGGAAAGCGAGTTCTCGAACGACTCCATGCGCGCACCGCGGCGCGATATGTCGAAACGCTCGTATATGCCGTTGACCACGGCACGATATGCGTCATATATCTTGTCCTTTTCGGCAAAAGGCACATGGCCTACGCTCTGCCATTCGGCCTGCAGATCCTTGACGGCCTTGATGGTGGTGTCACGGTCAGCATCGGCGTCGGCGGCGATGGCCTTGAGCTTGTCGATGATCTCCTGTTTCTGCTCGAGGTTGGCACGCTCGTTGCGGCGGGTGCCGGAAGTATTTTTCTTCTTCTGCTCGAAGAAATAGTCGCATGCTGCAAGGAAACGGTTCCACACCTGGTCGGAATGCTTCTTGGCCACCGATCCTATGGTCTTCCACTCCTTCTGCATGGCAGTAAGCTCATCGGCAGTGGCACGCCAGTCAGTGCTGTCCTTCAGAGCCTCGGCACGCTCGCAGAGGGCTATCTTACGCTCGAGGTTGGCGGCGAGCACATCCTTCATCTCCTTGAAGAAGGCAGCCTTGGCGGCGAAGAATTTATCGCACACTCCACGGAAACGTGCGAAGAGTGCGTTGTTGGCCTTGCGTGATGCATAGCCGAGCTTGCGCCAGTCCTCCTGTGCGGTGAGGAATTCCTTAGTCATGGCATCCCAGGCGGCATAGGTGGAGAGCTTCGAGAAGTCGAGAGCCTCTACCTTCTCACACAGGGCGGTCTTGGCATCCTCATTCTCACGCTCGCGGGCCTTGCGCTCCACGAAGAAGTCCTGATATCTCTTGTTGATCTCGGCGGATATACCTTTGAAACGGCTCCATATCTCCTCACGCACTTCCTTTGGCACAGGGCCAATGGCTCTCCACTGCTCGTGGAGCTCCTGGAGATGCTTGAAGGCCACTATCACGTCCTCCTCCGAGCGGAGTTTCTCGGCCTCGGCCACGAGGGCCTCCTTCTCGGTGAGATTTTTCTTGAAGTCATAGTCGCGCAGCTCCTTGTTGATCTTCAGCTGATCATAGAACTGCTCCACAGCCTCCTGATAGTTTTTCCACAGATCTCCCGCCAGTGGCTGGGGCACATCGCCAAGCTCCTTGAAGCGGGCCTGAAGCTCTCTTACCTCCGGAAACAGGCGGTTCACATTGTCGGTGTCCGCGCTCATCTCGCGCAGTTTGTCCACTATCTCCTTCTTCGCGTCATAGTTGGCCTGAAGCTGAGCTTCGATGGCAGCGCGATGCACGGCTTTCTTCTCCCTTATGGTCTGGAACAGAGCCTTGGCCTTCTCCTCGAGCGGATCCGGCTCGGCGACAAACGCTTCGGCTTCGCCTCCGGCCTCCACAAAAGCCTCGCGGGCCAGACGCAACTCCTCGTTGTGCAGCTGATAGAACAGTTGTTTGATTCGGGCTACATCCTCGTTGGCGATCTCCGAGCCGTCGAGTGCAGAAAGCTCCTCGAGTCGCACGATAAGTTCATTTTTGTCAAGGGGTTTGCGGGTTTCGCTTTTTTCAGCCGGCTCCGGGCTTTCACTGACGTTCTGTTCCGGTGCGGGATCTGAATCGGTTTTCATGGTCTCTGCCGTCACTGTGGCGGCAACAGGCTCTAAGGTGTTGGCGGTGTCGCAGGCCTCTACAGGCGTGGCGGACGACATTTCACGCTGTTCCATAAGGATTTAAAAGGTAATGTGATAACTAATGTTTCCGCCCGCGATGTGGCCACAGGCCCATCCCGGGAAGAAGGGAACGGTAAAAAACTTCACGAATCAATGGATTCGGACGGCTAATTTAAATAAAATATCTGAAAAAACCTCGACATTTGATATAAAAAATATCATTCCTCCTGCAAAATCACACCGGCATAGCTTCTGAAGTATCATTTTCCTAACAGAAACGATGATATACGGCGGCGCAACGGATCGATGGTCATACCCAAAAGGTAGAAGGCTATGACGACCCCGATTGCCGCGAGAGTGAACAGGGGGAGCGGCAATGAATCCCACAGCCGCATGACAAGGGGCTTCATCACATTGCCCCACACGAGCGGGGCCTTGTGGATGAGATATACGGCGAATGCCGCCCGTGCCACCCTGTTGATCAGCGGGGAGTATATTTCGGTGTCGCGGAACAGCATGAAGAAAGCCACGGTGGAGAGCATGACAAATGGAGAATTGTAGGCAAAGGCTTTCAATGAAGGTAGATAAAGCGCCGACACGAATATTCCCGCCAGCGACAGCAGATAGATCCCCGCCATGACCGGACGGGGTGTCACCGGGGGATACAGCCTGATGAAACGTGCTGTAAGATAGACAAACACGAGCTGCATGACGGTATAACCTGTGGGATTGAACGCTCCATCCCACCACCATCCGCACCAGAAGGTAACAAAAGCCAATGCTGCGAGCACACTGACGAATGCACGTCGTGAAATACCCGTGGATCCGGCATTGAGCCACGGACTCAGCAACATGAGCATAAAATAGGCCGGCACATACCACAGATCGGTATGCGTGAGCACCATCCAGCTCTCCATCCACCCACGCCATGAGGCATTGGCAGGAAACAGGATCATAAAAGCCGTGTAGATCCCCACCGAATAGAACACACACTGAAACAGATAGGAGAGCACACTCCGCCATCTCAACCGTATGCCGAAATAGCCTGATATCATGGTGAAACAGTTGACACCGATGATCGACACAGTCTCGACCACGAGCCGCCATACAGCACGGGCATCAAGCACTGAGATATCGCCACCCGGCTCCGGAAGCCCGAGCGACGCACCATCCACATGCACAGTGAGGATCATCAGCATACTGACAATACGCAGCAGCTCCATGTTTGACTGACGAGGCGATTTCATGGCGGCAAAGATACGTATTTTTCATATAAATTTGGAAATGACAATATGAAGTTGTAACTTTGCAGTGAACAAACAAGCGCATGTGGCGTAATTGGTAGCCGCGTTAGACTTAGGATCTAATGACTTAGGTCGTGGGGGTTCGAGTCCCTTCATGCGCACAAACATCCCCATCTTGAGCAGCACTTGAAACCACATGGTGCGTGCGACTGATATTTCACGACATCATGGATACTGTGACGGAAGACGGCATCAAATGTCTGAGGGACGAAGCCGAAGCTATAATTGATCTCATACCACTCCTTGACGAAAACTTCGCCAAGGCGGTTCACCTTATATACTCATCCAAAGGACGCATAGTCATAACCGGAGTAGGCAAGTCAGGGCATATCGGCGCAAAGATAGCCGCCACCCTCGCCAGCACCGGCACACCAAGCTTTTATGTGAACCCCCTCGACGCCTACCATGGCGATCTGGGCATGTTCACTCCTGAGGATGTGGTCATAGCCATATCATATTCTGGCAACACCGACGAACTGCTGCGCTTCATCCCCAGCCTGCTCGCACGCAAGATCCCCATAATAGGAATTTCCGGCAATCCCGACTCTCTGCTCGGACGCTACTCCACATGTCATCTCAACGTGGCTGTGAAACGGGAGGCTTGCCCGCTCAACCTCGCTCCGACATCGTCGACCACAGCCACCCTGGCCATGGGCGACGCTCTGGCATGCGCGCTCATCAAACTCAGAAATTTCAAAGCCGAGGACTTCGCACGCTTCCATCCCGGAGGATCGCTCGGAAGACGGCTGCTCACCAAAGTGAGGGATGTGATGCACACCGACGCCCTACCCACCGTCACCCCCGACATACGTATCAGCGATGCCGTCATGACCATCAGCGCCGGAAAGTTCGGGCTCGCCGCAGTGACCGATGCCGACGGATATGTGAAAGGCGTTGTGACCGACGGCGATGTGCGCCGCGCCATGCAGACGGACCGCGACCGGTTCTTCGACCTATGCGTGAAGGATATCTACAACCCCTCGCCCAAGACCATCGGAGAGGACTCCATGCTCACCGAAGCCGAGGAGAAGATACGCACCGGAAGGCTTCACTGTCTGCTCGTGCTCGACAGCGAGGGCAAACTCTCGGGCATAATCGACGCCATCAATTGCGTGCCTCGCTGACAGCACGCTGTATTGACCGCAGAGCCGCATAGAGGCGGTGGACCGGCAACCCCATCACATTATAAAAACTGCCCTTGATCTCGCGTATGGCAGCCGCGCCTATCCACTCCTGCACACCGTAGGCCCCTGCTTTATCAAGAGGCGAGTACTTATCCACATAATAATCTATCTCCTCTTCGGTCAGCGCACCGAAGGTCACTTCGCTCTCCGAGCTCCACGACTCCTCCGAGTGAGCCGTGCGTATCGTCACACCCGTCACCACTGTCTGCGTCTTTCCTGCCAGCCTTCCGAGCATGGCGCGAGCCTCAGCTGCCGATGACGGCTTGCCGAGAACCTCTCCGTCCAGTATCACCACAGTATCGGCGGCAATGACCAGCAGAGAGCTGTCCTCTGATATAGGATAAGCTCCGGCTTTCAGACGCGACAGATAGCCGGGGACCTCATGCGGTGGCATGCCAGCAGGCACGATCTCGTCAACCGAGTGCGAAGTGTCCACACGGAAAGGAATATCAAGCATGCCGAGGAGCTCACGTCGGCGGGGCGAGCCGCTCGCAAGTACTATTTCATATCTGTCAATGAGTTTCTGAAGTGGATTTGACATATCTGTATCGGTATTTTTTACAAAATTACAAAATTTTCCGATGATTTTTTTTGTAGCTTGAGAAAATAGATCTACCTTTGCGGTGTATTAGTCATGTACAACACCTAAACACCATAACAAATTCATAACTCCCCAATCCTCAAACTCCGGATGAAAAAGACAGCCCTGACACTCGTGTTTATCCTCACACTGGCCTTCGGAGCCGACGCACAGATATTATGGAAAGTGAGCGGCAACGGTATCGAACGCCCCTCCTATCTGCTCGGCACCCACCACATAGCTCCCGTGGCGATACTCGATACACTGACGGGCTTCACCGATGCCCTTCAGAGCGTCGACAAGATATACGGTGAGCTTGTAATGTCCGATGCCTCGTCGGCCGCATCGCAGCAGAAGATGGCAATGGCAGCCATGGCTCCCGCCGACAGCACTCTCTCAAAAGTGCTCACACCCGCCCAGATGGACTCCGTCACCGCCGTGCTCAGACTCTATATGGGTCCACAGATGGATGCATCGATGTTCGATGCCTTCCGTCCGGCCATGGTGGCCACACTCCTTGGCCTGACCCAGACACAGAAGGAGTTCCCCGAATTCACCGGAGCGACACCCATCGACGCCGAAGTACAGAACAGAGCCATAGCCCTGGGTAAGGAAATAGGATCGTTCGAGACCATGGACCAACAGTGTGCCATGCTCTTCGGCTACCCCATAGCGCAGCAAGCCGCCGAACTGCTCGAAACAGTCAGAGATGACGACTATGCCATGGAAATGATAAGAAAACTCTCCCGTGCATACCTCAATGGCGACCTCAATTCCATACTCGCCATAATGGAGGATCCGAAAATGACCACCGAAGAGTCGCGCGACCGCATACTCAACTCCCGCAATGCCGCCTGGATGAAAGTGATAGCCGGACTGCTCCCTGCCGCCTCCGTGCTCATAGCCGTAGGTGCCGGCCACCTGCCGGGCGAGAAAGGCCTCATATCACTGCTGCGCAAGAATGGTTACACAGTAGAACCCGTAAGAAAATGATCAGACTCGACAATCTGTCCTACAGTTACCGGCATGGCAAACAGGACGCCATAGACCATGCCACAGCTACCATAGGCCCGGGCATACATCTGCTGCTCGGCGAGAACGGTGCCGGCAAGACCACCCTGCTCCGCCTTATGGCCGGACTCCTCACTCCTGCCGAGGGTGCATGTCTGGTGGATGACCACTCTGTGTCGGAGCGTGTGCCATCGCTTATACAGAGTATATTCTTTCTCCCCGACAACCTTGAACTCCCCACAAAGAGCATCAACGAATTTGCCGCCGTTCACTCGCGCTACTATCCTGCATACTCCGAGGAAACCCTCCGGTATAATCTGCGCGAATTCGGACTGGAAGGCACCGAGGACGTGGCTACACTCTCGCTCGGCATGCGCCACAAGACCATGCTGGCCTATGCGCTCGCCCTGGGGGTGGATGTGCTTCTGCTTGACGAACCTGCCAACGGTCTTGACATCACCTCCAAGAAGGCGCTGCGCGGCATGATGGCACGATGTGTGGGCGAGGAACAGACCGTCATCATATCCACCCACACCGTATCCGACCTACGCGAACTCTACGACGGACTCATCGTGCTCAACCACGGCCGGGTGATACTGAGCCGGCCGTCATGGGAGATAGCCTCGCGCATCAGCTTCATCGCCACACCCATCCCCCCGGCTGAAAAGCTGTTCATGGATCAGGAGGCAGGAATGTTCCTGTCCATCGTAGACAACGAGACGGGCGATCCGGGCGACATTAACTATCAGCTACTCTATTCAGCCCTGCTCTCACCCGAGGCAGGCAAAATCCTTGATATTCTCAATCATGAATGACCGATTTTCATGGGCCCGCACCCTGTCGATAGCCGATATGTACCGGTCGGGCATACGCAAGCATCTTATAATATGTATATGTGCGGTTCTGGCATGCTATGCTCTCATGGCGCTGATAGCATCCGTCACATCCAAATCACTGGCCATATACGGACTCCTGTCAACACTACTGTCGTTTTACATCTACACTTCTCCCATCGTGTTTGCCGGGCGTGACCGTTCGCTCATGGGGCAGCTACCGGTTCTCCCATCGGAGAAACTGGCCTTCTACACCATATACTCCTTCGTTGTCATACCGCTTGTGGTGGAAGGTCTATGGTTTCTTCTATCCTGGATAGGGAGTTTCTTCCTCCCCATAGGCAACCTGTATGGATTCATGAAACTGAAAGCTCTCACCGAGAGCCAGGTCGACATCACCAATACAGAACTGGTCTTCTCAACGACCACCAACGTGATCACATGTGCCGCCATGATAGGCATATCGATGTGGATAGTATTCACAAAGCGCAACAACTGCCTCATAAAGTGCATACTCAGTGCCCTTGGCTTCCTCCTTGGAATAGGCTTCATTTCCGGTATATTCGGCATAGTGGCAGGATTCTCCGATGCCTGGAACGGCATCGACCGTTCACCAGAATATTTCCACTCGCCCGAATATTTCAAAGAAATATTCGACTACATAAAATACTTCTGCGGTATTCTAAATATAGTATTCATTGGCACCCTGATCCTCATACTCCGCAAATTGTACATCAGATTCAAATACCCACAGATAGAATATTGACGGATGGAATTTTCAACCAACAAACCCATATACCGTCAGATCATAGACTATAGTTTCGGACGGATCATCACCGGCGACTGGCGCGAGGAGGAGCGCATACCCTCCGTACGCGAGCTTTCGGTACAACTCGCCGTCAACTCCCACACTGTGCTCAAAGCCTATGAATATTTACAGGCTTCGGAGATTATAATTCCCCGCCGCGGCATGGGCTTCTATCTCGCAGCCGACGCCACACAGAGAGTCAACTCCCTGCGCCGCGAGGAGTTCTTCACCACAACAGTCCCGGAAATAGCACGCGAGATGGAGCTCCTCGGCATCACTCCCGAGGAACTCATCGACAGGCTCAGACCACAGTTGAAATCATAATGCCTCGGCTGCCGCAGAGGCACAGCGGTCACCATCTATAGCCGCTGAGACTATGCCTCCGGCATAGCCGGCACCCTCACCACAGGGATAAAGCCCCGGGATGCTGACATGGGTCAGGGTCGCGGGGTCGCGGGGTATGCGCACAGGCGATGACGTGCGGGTCTCCGCTCCTATGAGTACAGCCTCCGATGTGAGAAAACCCCGGTTCTTGCGGTCAAATTCCCTGAACCCTTCCTGCAGACGGCGCGATATCCCCTTTGGGAGCAGGCGGTCTATACGGGCCGCATGTATGCCCGGAGCATATGAGGTGGAGGGCAGGGATGTGGATGGACGCGAGGCCACAAAGTCATCCATACGCTGCGCCGGAGCATTCTGTGTATGCCCCGCATCCTCCCAGAAAGCCTTCTCTATGCGCTCCTGGAAGTGCATCATCTTCAACGCGGTGTCATCGGGTGTCTCTCCGTCAGGCACATCCTCGGGGAGTATCTCCACCACCATGCCGGAATTGGCCCAGCGGGTGCCACGGTTGGAGGGGGACATGCCGTTGACCACAAGCTGTCCGTCCTCGCTCGCCGCCGGAATGATGAATCCGCCGGGACACATGCAGAAAGAGTAGACGGCGCGGTCATCCACACGTGTGAGCATGGTATACTCCGCAGCCGGAAGATACTTGCCCCTGCCATCACGTGAGTGATAGCGCAGACAGTCTATGACGTGCTGCGGATGTTCAAGACGCACACCTATGGCGAGCCCCTTTGGTTCAAGAGCCACGCGGCGCCCAAGCAGCATGCGGTAGACATCGCGGGCGGAATGACCAGTGGCCAACACCACCGGACCGCTGAAACGTTCGCCAGAGGCTGTATCCACCCCTGTCACCCGTCCCTCGTCATCAACCACAAGATCAGTGACACGTGTTGAAAAACGGACCTCTCCACCACAGCGGATTATGGTCTCGCGCATAGCCTTTATGACCTGCGGTAGCAGATCGGTGCCAATATGAGGGTGAGCATCAACCAGTATATCAGCCGGTGCTCCGTGGGCTGCGAGTATATTGAGTATCTTGTCGACCGGCCCGCGCTTTTTGCTGCGTGTATACAGCTTGCCGTCGGAGAAAGCCCCTGCCCCACCCTCGCCGAAGCAATAGTTGGAGTCGGGGTCCACCACATTGTCACGCGAGATACGCGCCATGTCCTTGCGGCGCGAATCCACATCCTTGCCGCGCTCGAGCACGATCGGTCTTACGCCAAGCTCTATGAACCGCAGAGCTGCGAAAAGTCCGGCAGGACCGGCACCAACCACTATGGCCTCGGGTGCTCCGGCCGGTACGGAATCATACTCCACAGGCTTGACGAGTGTCAGCTCATCGGGTGCCGGCTCGGCATCAACCCAAACCTTGACGGAGAGATTGACCATGACACGGCGCTGACGGGCGTCAATGGACCTGCGTGTGACAAGGATATGTTTGAGACGATTGGCATCGACGCCCATGTGGGACGATGCAGCTGCGCGGAGCAGCATAGGTGTAGCAGCTGTGCGGGGATCAACCCTCAGTTCAATTGTTTCGGTCATCAGCAGTAGATGGGTTTAACTTTCCGGCCCTCAGCTCCATGCGGCGCATCACATGACGCATCCACCACCAGAGGGTGACTATAGCCACTACGAACGCGAGAAAATCACTTGCCGCCATCGAGGCCCAGACTCCGTCGATACCCCATATGCCGGGGAAGACGAGCAGGAACGGCAGCAGGAACAGGAGCTGGCGGGTGAGGGAAAGAAATATGGAGAGGCGGGGCTTGCCCACGCTCTGGAAAAAGTTCTGGATCACTATCTGGCATCCCACCACGGGGTAGGCTATGAAGTAGATGCGAAAACCGTCGCGCGCTATGCGCACGAGTGTCTCGTCGGTGGTGAAGAGGGAGCTCACCATGTCAGGCAGCGCCTCACTCACCACCCATCCTACGGAAGTGATGATCACTCCGAGCCATATGCCCTTGCGGAGGGTGGACTTCACACGGTCAAAGTTGTTGGCTCCGATGTTGTAGCCCAGAATCGGCTGCATACCCTGGGTAACTCCGAAGACCACCATCACGAAAAACATGGTGGTACGGTTGAGTATGCCGTAGGCTCCCACGCAGAGATTGCCGTCGGCGCCACCCACATCCAGCAGTGCGCGGTTGAGAAAGATCACCACCACACAGGCACACACATTCATGAGAAACGGCGACATGCCTATGGCGTATATGCGCTTGATGATGCTCCAGGTGAGCCATCGGTTATGGAGACGGAAATGTATGGAGCTGTTGCGCGAGGTGAAGTGGATCATCACCCATACGAACGCCGTGAACTGTCCGCACACTGTGGCGATGGCCGCTCCGCGTATTCCCCATCCGAGTTTGAAGATGAATATGGGGGCGAGTATCACGTTGACCACAACGGATATGAGGGCCGACACCATGGCCTTGCGCGGATAGCCGGTGGCTCGCATCAGGTTGTTGAGACCTATGAATACAAACGCAATGGGTGTGCCGTAGAGTATCACCTCCATGAATTCCCGGGCATAGACGATAGTATCGTCGGTAGCACCGAAGAAGTAAAGTATGGGATCGAGGAACAGGAGAGTGAGTCCGCCGAACACCACCGAATGAATCAGGCACAATGAAAACACATTGTTTACCACGTCAGTGGCACGGCCGTAATTCCTCTGTCCCAGAAATATGGAGCTTATGGCAGCGCCGCCCGCGGCTATGAACATGCAGAATGCGGCCACAAGATTCATCAGCGGGAATGTGATGGCCAGACCGGCTATGGCCATAGGCCCCACACCGCGACCTATGAAGATGGAGTCGACGATATTGTAGAGCGACGTGGCCACACTGGCAATGATAGCCGGTATGGAATACTGGGCCAGTAGACGGCCTATGGATTTCTGTCCAAGATCCTCGGTGGATGAGCTTGCTGTGACTGACATTGGCTTGAAACGTGAATTTCCGGGTACAAAATTACAAAAAATTTACGACTTGCCGTTTTTCTTGCTTCCGGATGCAGATGGCAGCGCCGAGAGCAACGGTTTGCCGCCGCGTATCACGTACTCCTCGTAGTATGCCAGAAGCAATGTGGTGAGCGGCAAGGCTATGATCATGCCTATCAGGCCCAGAAGCGTGCCCCATACCGACAGCGACAGCAATATGATGGCAGGGTTGAGCCCCAAGGCCTTGCCCATCACCTTGGGCGTGAGCACATAGTCGCATATACATTGGCTGACGGCATAGACAAGTATGCACTTGCCGAATATGGTCCAGAAACCGACACCGGTACCCATGGATTCCAGCAGACAGACAAACGCCACAGGTATGAGGGTGACATACTGGAAGTAAGGTATCATATACAGTATACCCACAAGTATGCCGAGCACGATGGACATAGGTATGCCCACTATGGAGAAGCCTATACAGTAGAACACCGCGGCGCACAGCGCCAGAAACGCCTGGCCACGGAAATAACGGTTCATGCTGTTCTTGATATCATCGCCGAGCTTGCGCGACAGCGGCCTGTACTTCGGCGGGACCAGGAGCGAGAATCCACGCATGAGCGACCTGTAGTCAAGCAGGATGAAGATCACATAGATGAACGTGAGGAACCATTCGAGAGCATGGAGAAGATACTCCACACTGGTCGACACCAACGAGGTGCCCTTGCGCAACAGCGATTCGAACTGCTGTCCGTCAAGAAGTTTCCGCACCAGATCGTTGTTGAAGTAAGCCGATATGGTGTCATGGATCTCCTTAGGGATGAGCGGCAGCGAGTCATTGCGTGCGGTATAGTCGCGGAGGAGTATCTCCATATGGTTGATCTCGCTTATAATGGAGGGCACGAAAAAATAGCACAACAGTCCTATCAGCGCCGCCACTCCTCCAAGCGTGAAGAAGATGGCCACGATGCGCCAACGCATATGGAGCCTGTTCAGACAGAACTCCACAAGAGGCTCAAGAAAATATGAGATCAGACACGCGAGGCAGAAGGGCAGAAGCACATTGCGCAGCACATTGACGAGCCATATGAACCCGAATATGCATGCTGCCGTGATGACGATACGGCTCACGCGGTCAAATGTAAACGGACGCGACATGAAGACAGTGGGATGAATAAACAGTTGAAACCTTATATATAAATATAAAGCTCCCGGAATGGCAAAATGTTCTGTCCGTCCACGCTTTTTTTCTACCCGATCATCCTTACGGCCTCAAGATAGGACGCCGCGGCTGACGACTTGCGGATAGCCTTGTAGGCCTTGCGCGGTATGATGTCGAGGGCATAATCCCAGTAGGGTTTGATCTTGGAGAGGAGCTGGGTGTCGCCGCACAGCACGCCCGAATAGCAATCATAGATGCGTGTGTGCATTTTCAGAAGCGAATCCAGACGTTCTTCCGGCGTGACAGACATGCCACCGGTTATCTCCGCCGCAAGCGTGGGACGGCCGAGAAGCCTGCGTCCTATCATCACCCCGTGGAGCGACGGTGCCGCATCAACAATGCGGGCATAATCCTCAGGGGTAAGGATATCGCCGTTGTAGACCACCGGATGCGATGACCGCGACATAAGCCTGTGGAACTGCCCCATGTGCAGCTCGCCGCCATACTGCTGGCGTGCTACACGCGGATGAACAGTGAGGCTCTCCAATGGCATGGCATTGATGACGGGAAGCACCTGTTTCCACTCTGCGTCATCGTCCACTCCAAGGCGCATCTTCACCGAGAAACGTATCGCGCCATATCGCCCGGTCATATCGGAGCGTACATCCTCGAGCAGCGATGGGTTGCGCAGCAATGCCGCTCCACGGCCATGATTGACCTGCGGGGGGAACGGACACCCGAGGTTGAGATCCACGGCTGTATAGCCGGCAGCCACAGCTGCATCGGTAAGTATGCGGAACTCGTTGATATCCCTGAACAATATCTGCGGGATTGTGATGGAGTGCATGCGCTCACCGCATGTTATGTCGCGGACATCACGCGGACGCACCACCCCTTTCTCCACCCTCATGAACGGCGTGAAGTATGCATCCACCGCACCGAAAAGGGAGGCGTGGGCCTCGCGCCACACACGATCTGTATAGCCCTGAAGCGGAGCTGAAAATATCTTCATGTCAGACTGGCAAATATCAAGAGAGGATGTGCTCTGCATGGACAGGGCACATCCTCTCTTTCAGTTATGGTTCAGGTCAGGATCAATCGGCGATCTTGGCCTTGATGAACTCGCGGTTGAGACGGGCGATGTTGCTCAGCGAAATGTTCTTGGGACATTCGGCGGCGCAGGCACCGGTGTTGGTGCAGTTGCCGAATCCGAGCTCGTCCATCTTCCTGACCATGGCGCGGGCACGGCGGGCACGCTCCACCTGACCCTGGGGCAGGAGTGCGAACTGGCTCACCTTGGCACCCACGAAGAGCATTGCGGAGCCATTCTTGCAGGCAGCCACACATGCACCGCAGCCGATACATGTAGCGGAGTCCATGGCCACGTCGGCAACCTCCTTGGAGATGGGAAGATTGTTTGCGTCGGGAGCGCCACCGCAGTTGAACGACACATAGCCGCCGGCCTGCTGGATCTGGTCGAAGGCGTTGCGGTTCACCATAAGGTCGCGGATCACGGGGAATGCGGCCGAGCGCCAGGGCTCGATGGTGATGGTGTCCTCATTGTTGAACTTGCGCATGTGGAGCTGGCAGGTGGTGATGCCCTGCACGGGACCGTGGGGATGACCGTTGATGTAGAGCGAGCACATGCCGCAGATGCCTTCACGGCAGTCGCTGTCAAATACCACAGGCTCCTCGTTCTTGTCCACGAGCTGCTGGTTGAGCATGTCGAGCATCTCGAGGAAGCTTGAGCCGGTGGAGACATTCTCCACGCGGTACATCTTGAACGCCCCGGGCTCTTTCGGACTACGTTGACGCCAAATCTTGAGGTTTACATTTATAGTATGTTCCATTGTTGTGTTCAGTTTAGAAAGTCGGGGTGTTGATTAAGACTTATAGTTGCGGGTCTGCACCTTGATCTCGGTGTAGTTGAGGGGCTCCTTGAGCAGGACAGGCTTCTCATTGTCGCCGGTGTACTTCCAGCAGGATACGTACATGTAGTCCTTGTCGTTACGGGCAGCCTCACCGTCGGCGAGCTGATACTCTTCGCGGAAGTGTGCGCCACACGACTCATTGCGGTTGAGAGCATCGATAGCCATCATCTTGGCGATGACGATGAAGTCCTCAAGACGGAGAGCCTTCTCGAGCTCGGTGTTGAGGTCGTCGGCACGGCCTACGATGCGGAGGTCGGAGTAGAACTCCTTGCGTACTTCCTCTACCTCGTCGAGAGCCTTGACAAGGCTCTGGAGTGTACGGCCCATACCTACGAGATTCCACATCACATGTCCGAGACGCTTGTGGATCTGGTCGGGCGACTTAGTACCCTTGATGTTCATCAGTCGGTCGATGCGGGCGCGTACGGCCTTCTCGGCTTCGTCAAACTCCTTGGTGTCGGTGGTGAAGTGGGGCACCTTGATCTGGTCGCTGAGGTAGTTCTGCATTGTGTAGGGCACAACGAAGTAACCGTCGGCGAGACCCTGCATGAGAGCGGATGCACCGAGGCGGTTTGCACCGTGGTCGGAGAAGTTGCACTCGCCGATGGCGAAGAGACCCTTGATTGAGGTCTGGAGCTCATAGTCCACCCAGATACCGCCCATGGTGTAGTGTGAAGCGGGGAAGATCATCATCGGGGTCTCGTAGGGGTTGTCATCGGAGATCATCTGGTACATATCGAAGAGGTTGCCGTAGCGGTCGCGTACCACATCCTCACCCAGACGGTTGATGGCATACTTGAAGTCGAGATATACGGCATTGCCGGAGCCTACGCCGAAGCCGGCGTCGCAACGCTCCTTGGCAGCACGGCTGGCGATATCGCGGGGGCAGAGGTTACCGAAGGCGGGGTAGCGGCGCTCCAGATAGAAGTCGCGGTCCTCGTCGGGGATATCGGTAGGTTTCTTCTTGCCGGCACGGATAGCCTCGGCATCCTCCTTCTTCTTGGGCACCCAGATACGGCCGTCGTTACGGAGGCTCTCGCTCATGAGGGTGAGCTTGGACTGATCCTCACCATGAACGGGGATACATGTGGGGTGGATCTGAGTAAAGGCGAGGTTGGCAAGATAAGCGCCCTTCTTGAAAGCCTGCACGGCAGCCGAGCCGTTGCAGCCCATAGCGTTGGTGGAGAGGAAGAAGGCACGGCCGTAACCGCCGGTGGCGAGCACGACTGCGTGGGCAGCGTAGCGCTCTATCTCACCTGTCACGAGGTTACGTACGATGATACCGCGTGCGCGACCGTCGATGATGACAACGTCGAGCATCTCGCGGCGGTTGAAGCTCTTTACGGTTCCTTTCTTGATCTGACGGTTGAGGGAAGCGTAAGCGCCGAGCAGAAGCTGCTGACCGGTCTGACCCTTGGCATAGAATGTACGCGATACCTGGGCGCCACCGAACGAACGGTTGGCGAGAAGACCGCCGTACTCACGTGCGAAAGGCACGCCCTGGGCCACACACTGGTCGATGATATTGTTTGACACCTCGGCCAGACGGTATACGTTGGCCTCGCGCGAACGGAAGTCACCGCCCTTGATGGTGTCGTAGAAGAGTCGGTAGATGGAGTCACCGTCGTTCTGATAGTCCTTTGCAGCGTTGATACCACCCTGAGCGGCGATCGAGTGAGCGCGGCGAGGTGAGTCCTGGATGCAGAAGTTGAGCACATTGAAGCCCAGCTCGCCGAGCGAGGAAGCTGCCGATGCACCGGCCAGACCTGTACCTACGACGATGATGTCGAGGTTGCGCTTGTTGGCGGGGTTGACGAGCTTCTGATGAGCCTTGTAGTTGGTCCACTTCTGGGCGAGAGGACCTTCGGGTATCTTGGAGTCTATCTGGAATTCAGGTAGCTTTGAGGATTCGATATCGGCATAATCCTTCATGATGGGGGTGGAGTCAATCATCCCCTCGAGATTCTTTAAGTCTGCCATTTCGTAGTAGATTGTTAGATGTTTGAAAAATGGTGGGGGAAATGATTATTCACCGGGGCATGTCTCGCATTCGCCACACTGGGGAGCATTCTCGCAGGGAGCGTTGTCGCAAGGAGCGGCGCAGGGACGGGTGAAGGGAAATCCGGCGTTGTTCACATCGGTAGAGAGAAGACCCTCTGCCGACTTCCATTCATTGTATTCACTGTACTGCTTTGCAAAGTCGGAAGTGTTGGCACGCACGGTGAACACTACTGCCTCGGCGATGAAGAGAGCAACTACAAGGGTAGTCCACCAGCAAGCGATCTTGCGCAGACGGGGAAGCCATGTCTGACCGTTCCATCCGCAGGACTGGAACATGGACCAGAAACCATGGTTCATGTGGAACCACAGAGCTATGAAACCGATGATGTAGACGATGGGGGTCCAGATCTGCGAGAAAGCGATCTGGATGAAGAGTGTACCGGCGGCGGGAGCTACCTCTACACCCTCATGGATGTGCTCGCAACCGAGTATCTCGGCGAGCTGCATCTTAGCCCAGAACTGGATCATGTGGACAACGAGGAATGCGAGCACTACGATACCGAGCACAAGCATGTTCTGAGATGCCCATTCAACCTCTGCGGGCTTGGTGACCACATTGTAGCGGTCGGCGCCACGGGCTTTGCGGTTCTGCACCGTAAGCCACAGTGCGTAGATGATATGGATGATGAAGAGCGCGGCGAGGCCTACAGTTGCGACAAGCGCATACCAGTTGGCGCCGAGGAACTCACAGACGGCGTTGTAGCCCTGAGGCCAGAAGAGTGCGACACCGTTCATCAGGCAGTGAAACGTGATGAATAGGACAAGGCATACGCCCGTGACTGCCATCACGAGCTTCCGTCCTATAGATGAGCATGTTAACCACATAGTAGTTCGGATAATTGATTAAAGTGATATTTGAGTGAATTGTACTTATTTTATATAAGGTGGAAACTATGGTTGATTGGACAAGCGCATATTTCTTTGCAAAGATAGTGCAAATACTCGGGCTGAACAAAATTTAAAGAAATTTTTCAGTAATTATTTTAATAATTCATAACACCCGCAACCCTCCGCAACAGCATACCGGATTTTGTCAGGAATCGGCCTCTCAGATACCCCAGAGGCTGATTTTTCTTAAAAAATTATACATTTGCAATAGGAAATTATAACGAATTTTAATAATTTATTTGTTGAATATTTATTTTTTATCTATTTTTGCAGCCGTAAGTAAAAAATTTAACCAACACCAAAGCCAATGAAAAGATTTTACACAGTACTGTGGATGCTCCTCGTGTGTATCCTCGCATTTGCAAAGTCTGTCACCTTCAAGATTGACAATCCTGATGCTGTGTCAGTCTATGACCCCAACACCTATCAGGTAGCTACATGGGGAGCGGACAACTCCTTGACCATCACGGTAGAGGGCTACAGCTCCATACGTGGCGAGGCCAACCAGGGATTCATCATCAAAAATATGGTCGACACCGAGAACACCACTTGCAGTTTCGGCGAGACATATTTCAATCTGTACTCCAGCGAATTCAACGACGGTGAGATATACACCATCACCACCGCAGAGAAAGAACCCACCATCCTTGTGATAAAAGCCGATCCCGAGACCGTCTACATGACATATATGGAGCAGGAGTATGGCGCCGAGCAGCAGGTGGATGGCGCATGGCGGATAGTTGAACCCGAGTTGTACTCATCCATCTATGTATACGCCAAGGAGAACTATATGCTGTCCTCCATTATCAATCCCAACGGCGGCGAAGAGCTCTGGAGCCTCATGCAGACTGCATATATCAACACCTACAACCTCAAGAGCGGTGAAAATGTATACACCGTCGAGGCTGTGGATCTCTCCAAGTCGCGCACCGACTTTGTCACTGTCACCGTTGACGGCGATGTTTCCAAGGTGGCATTGCAGCGCAATATGACCGGCTCCGTCACTCTCACCGACGGCACCAACGAGGTATGGTATGACCCCAAGACCGAGGTTCCCTTCACCATCTCCTCAGCCAACTACAGCATAAGCCTCTACAAGGTTACCCTCAACGGCAACACAGTTGCCCCGCAGGGATCAAGCTGGTCTGTTGAACCACAGAACGGTGATGAGATCGTCATCTACACAGAATTCCCCGACAAGGACGTGCCCGTCAAATTCAACTTTGTCAACGAAGGTACCGAGGCTGCTATCTCCGCAGTCATGGTGAATGATGAGGCCGTTCCCGCATCTGAGTGGAGCAAGGACAATTTCACCGTCAAACTCGGTTCCAACCTCTCTGTAGCATACAGCAACCTCTTCAATATCTCGGCTGTGACCGTCAACGGCGAGAACGCCAGCACATGGTCATACTCGACCACCGTCAAGAACGAGGACGGCTATGAGTTCAACATCACAGCCACTAAGAAAGCCACCATCAAGTACACTCTCGTATGCAACGATCCTGAACAGATCCAGGTGGAGTACGGCTACAACAACCCGCAGACCCTCACCGGCACAAGCACCGAACTCGAGGTTGTGGATGGCGACTATACCCCCCTGCGCATTCTTCCGGCCAACGGATATGTGATCACGAAGGTGGAGAGCGACAAGATGGGCGACCTCACCAACAACCGTACCAACATCCGCATCACCGAGACTCAGACCATCACAGTGACCTCCGAGAAGTTCATCCGTCCTTTCACCGGTACAATCTATCTTGCACCAGCCGAGTGGCTGTCCACCAACCTTACCCTCGGTCAGTACACCGACACACGTTCGGAAATGGCCCTCAAGGAAGGCTACAACTTCTTTGAGTTTGCCGAGAGCGACAAGCCCTTCACCATCGGCGCATACTCCGGCCCCAACATGACCGTATATCTCAACGGCAACGTCATCACCCCGACCTACGGTACATATGAGGATCTCCGCAACTACGAGGAGGGCGACATCATCAAGATCTATCCCGAACCCGTGGCACCCTACCCCGTCAAAGTTGAGATCGAGGACGGCATCAAGGACTGCGCCATCATACATGACTTCTACAATTTCGTAGAGGAAAGCGGACAGTTCACAGTGCTCCCCGGCACCATCATCATGTTCAGCTACATGGGCGATACCGAGATCGATATCAAGTCCAACGGTGTGGAAGTACCCGTCGACGAGACTTACGGCTGTCCCGCCCTCTACGTGCAGGAGCCTGTCAACATCACCATCACCAAGAAGGAGCAGAACAGCATCCACGACATCCTCTCAGGCAAGAACACATGCAATGATGTCTACAACATGCAGGGCATCCTCGTGAAGCGTGCTGCCACCGCCGACGACATCAAGGCCCTCCCCGCAGGTCTCTACATCGTAGGCAACAAGAAGATCGCCGTACGCTGAGAATCAGACAACAATCCTATTTACCTTTAATATTCACACCCACCGCGCACCATGCAGTTCAATATGGAGCACGGTGGGTATGAATGTTAGAAAGATCTCTGAACAGCATACAATCTTTCCAAAATTCAATACACAGAATATACAGATATAAACAAATGAGTAAAACACTGACAATAGTACTGATCTCAGCGGCGATAGGCTCAGCATCGGCAACTGACAAACTCGATGCCGGCAGCCGTGCCCGACTCAGAGGAATAACGTCAGGGATGATGATGACCCGCGATGCACAAGGCCACGTTAAAGCGCCGGTGCGGGAATCCACCCGGGAAAAGACCAATCTTCTGCGTGCATTCATCACCATCGCACCGGGCCATGACACAGCAGAACTCGCAGCCGCAGGTGTGACGATCAATTCATCGCGCGGAGGTTCGGTCCTGGCCGAATTCGACGCCTCACTCCTCCCGGCGGTCGAAGCTATGGACGCCGTGGAACGTATCACCCTCGAGTCGCCGGTCAACCTCAAGATGGACCGCGTGCGCCAGCTATCACATATCGACGAGATCCACTCAGGCACGGATCTGCCTCAGGCATATACCGGCAAAGGTGTCGTGGCTGGCATAGTGGACGGTGGTTTCGATCCAAATCATCTCAATTTCCTCAACTCCGACGGAGTGTCGCGCATCAGCAACTTCTGCTACTATCGTCCCACACAGTCGGGCGAGAAGGTGGAACAGATAGTCGGCCCCGACATCATTCCCGAGATCGACACGGAGAGCGACGAGACATTTCACGGCACCCACACCCTCGGCATAATGGCCGGCGGATACCGCGGTAAAATCAACATGGCCGTGCGCAATGGTCTCTCCTCAACAGTCAAGGAGGTTGACAACCCCTACTACGGCATAGCCTACGACTCCGACATCGCCCTTGCCTCGGGAGCCTCGAGCGACTACTACGTGGCCATGGGCATAGAGACCATTCTCAACTACGCCTATTACAAAAAAGAGCCGGCTGTGATAAATCTCTCGCTCGGCAGCAACGTCGGCCCCCACGACGGCACCTCAGCCCTATGCCAGTATATCGACAAGATATCGGCACTGGATCGTGTGGTGGTCTGCATCGCGGCAGGCAATGAGGGCAATCTGCCCATAGCCATCACCAAGACCATGACCGAGGATGACAGGACATTGCGTTCATGCTTCACCCTCTCCGAGCCGGTCGAGGAGTATCCCAACGTGCGTGCCGGACAGACGTATGTCTATTCCGACACAGAGGACCAGTTTGACATACAGGCCGTTGTGGTCAACCGCAGCCGCGGAGCCGTGGCCATGCGCATGCCTCTTCCGGCCACCGACGGCAACGCGAAATACTGGGTCACCGAGGCAGGTTATCAATCCGACGAATCTGATGTAATATCGCCCCAGCTCGCCAAGTGGTTCAACGGTTATGTAGGTATCGGAGCGCAATATGAGAGTGCTTCCGGACGCTATTATGCCGTGATCGACTGTATGCTCTGGGACAAAACCACCGGCAGCAACGCCGACGGCAACTATGTGCTCGGCTTCGAGATCACCGGAAAAGCCGGCCAGCGCATCGACGTGTATGGCGACGGCCAGTTCAACGGACTCTCGTCGCTCGGCATGGAGGGATTCACCGACGGCGGCTATGACGGCACCATCAACGATCTGGCCACAGGCAATGACATCGTGGTTGTGGGATCGTACAACGTACGCGAACAGTGGACATCGCTCGACGGCGGTGTGTACGGCTACGAGGCCGGCGCGGTACCCACGGGCGAGATCTCGGCCTTCTCCTCCTACGGCACTCTCATCGACGGGCGCAAACTCCCTACCGTATGCGCCCCCGGAGCCACGGTGATATCCTCGTCCAACGAATATTTCCTTCAGGCTGCCGGCGCCGGCAAGGATTATATCCAGGCCGACTACACCGCCAACGGGCGCCACTATTCATGGCATCAGTGCGTGGGCACATCCATGGCCACTCCGGTAGTGTCAGGAGCGATAGCTCTCTGGCTTGAGGCGGATCCGACTCTCACTGCCTCCGAGATCAACGACATCATATCCGAGACATCGCTCAAGGATGACGCCGTGAGCACTACCGGCAATCCAGTGCAATGGGGCGCCGGCAAGTTCGACGCACTCGCAGGCCTCAAGGAAGTGATAAGACGCAACGGCTCCGGCATATGCGGTCCTGCCAATGATGACAGCCGTCTGCTTGTCACTCCGCTTGGCAATGGCCTCTACGACATATATCTCGACGGCACCGTGGACCTCCGTGTGAATCTATATACCCCGGCCGGCATAAAGGTATGTTCGGTTTCAGGCTCCGGCTCCGGTTGCACCATCGACACATCATCTCTCCAGCCCGGCATTTACCTCGTGAATGTGAACGGCACCCACACACAACGCATAGCAGTGAAATAACAGAAAACCAACCATATGAAATTATCACGGTATTTTTTAGCCGCGGCCATGATACTGCCTTGTATGCACATCTCGGCCGCCGATCCAGGCAAGGAACCGATCATACAGTTCCACACAAATCTCTATGACAAGAACGGCGACACCAATGCCTTCCACATAAGTCTTGGATCGACCGAGACCACATATGTGGACATCGACTGCGGATTCGGATCAATCGAAGAGGAGATCTCGCCGGCTGTCTTCGATGCGGAGACAAGCTCCATCAAGGCCACAGTCATCACATGCTCCGTTTCAAGCGAGGGTGATGTGAAGATCTACGGCGATCCCTCGAAGATCGACTACATCGACTTCGCAGGATGCTATATCAGCAATATATCCTTCCCCGAGCTTACCGGTGTGAGGATCCTCAACATGGAGCACAACGAGCTTGAGGCGCTCGACATCTCTCACATGCACGAGCTCGAGGCGCTCTATCTGTCGGACAACACGTTCCACAAATCCCCCCTCGTGGTCGGTCCGGCCAAACCCAACCTCACCATAGCCGAGCTCAGTATAATCGACAACATGGATCCCTCGTTCAGCCTGTGCGACTATCCTGCCCTCGCTTCATTCGAGGCGTGGAACAACAAGGGCCTCATAGCCTGCGACCCCACAGGATGTCCCGAACTGCTGCGCCTGTCGATCGATGTGACTCCGGTAGCGAGCCTTGATGTATCCAAAAACACTAAGCTTCTCATCCTCAACATCGCCGAGACACGCATACCCTCCATCGACCTCAGTAACAATCCCTACCTTACCGAATTTTACTGCGGCCACACAGGCACTGTCAACAATGATGTCAAGCTCACCGAACTCAATCTCGGGAAAAAAGAGAGTCTCGTGCGTCTATATTGCTCGGACAATCTGCTTACCACCCTCGACATATCGGGATGTCCGGCACTCACATCATTCAGCTGTGCCGGCAACCGTCTCACAAGCATAGACTTCACCCAGTGTCCCGCGCTCTACTCTGTGGACATATCCCGCAACCTGATGGACTTCGTGACCATCCCTGCCGACCGTCCTACCTTCGGAGAGTATTACTACTCGCAGAAGGCCTTCGAGGTAGACCGCTCATATGCCACCGGAAGCGTGCTCGACTTCTCCGCCAAGGTGAACCGTCCCGAGAGTGTGACCCAGGCTACTCTCTATATGGTCGATGAGAACAACCTCATGGACCCCGTCATGCTCGACAATACATATTATAATTATGACAACGGTAAGCTGACCCTCCTGAAGGAGTGCAGTGACAGTGTATATGTATCATTCACCAACAGCGCACTTCCCCTCTATCCCCTTACCACAAAGAAATTCATGGTGAAGAGCCCTGAGAATTTCGGCAAACCGAATGCAGCCGTCTCCTTCTCGCTGTCAAGCAGCGTAAGGGACTTCAGCATGATTGTCGGCGTGGGTGGAGCAACCGCATCATCGCCAGTAAATTTCACCGTTGACTTCGGCGATGGCAATCCGGTGGAATACACTGCCACCGGCAACGATCTGGAACATGGCACCATTGTCAGCGGCTCTCGCAAGGGCACCGGCAAAGTGACTGTATACATGCCCGAGGGCTACGACATCACTGCCTTCGCTATCGAAAACACCCGCATGCTCAGCTGCGACTTCTCTGCCGCCCGCTCGCTCTCGCTCCTGACCATTCGCAACTGTAGCCTGCCACGCATCGACCTCACATGGAACCGCTGCCTCTCCACACTCGATCTGTCCGGCAACTCTCTGACCGCCCTTGATCTCAGCACCGAGAACGGCGACTATGGCAAAAATGTGCTCTCGAAGATATACGCGTCCAAGAACCGTATATCCTCCATCGAGTTCAACAACCACCGCACCCCCATAGTGATCGATCTCAGCAACAATCAGCTCAGTGAGATCCCCCTCAAGGACATGAGCAACCTCCGCGAGCTGTCCATAGCCAACAACCTTCTCACCGACATCTCACTTCAGGACTGCGAGGCGCTCCAGTCGCTGGATGTGAGCGGCAATGCCCTTACATCACTATATATCCCCGACTACACCCCGCTCCGTGAGCTCAATATCAAGGGCAACAACATCACCATCCCTGCCCTTCCGGCCAAGGGTGAGCTTACTACCTATCTCTACGCCCCCCAGCGCGAGATCCAGCTCCCCACCAAAGCTCCGAGCATCAACCTCACCTCCGAATGGCTCGAGGAGAATGGCATGACCACTGTTTACAAATGGTTCACCACCGTGGGCAACACCCCTCTTACCGACACGCAGATATCAGGCGAGAAGGGCCGCTTCACATTCCTTGACGCCAATGCCGGCGAGGTATACTGCACCATAAGCCATCCCGCATTCCCCGACTTCGACTCCGATCCTATCCGCACCACCCCGGTTGAGACCGCCGAGATGCCGCAGCATGTGTTCGCCACATTCACCACTGTTGAGGATGGCGAGGCCACTCTTACGCTCACCGCAGCCAAGGAGGGCACCGCCGTATATGTAGACTGGAACGGAGACGGTACTCTCGAGCAATACATCCTTGCCGAAAGCTACATCCCCTTCACCGTCACCACCCATGCCGGTACGGATGTGAAATGTTACTCTTATGATGAGAATGACGGTCTCACCGTGTTCAGCCTCACTGACGCACGTCTCAGCAAGATCGACGCCTCAGCCATGAAGGGCCTCATCCACTTCTCGTGCTCGAATGCAGGACTCAAGGACGGCTCGTTCAAACTTCCCGCGTCTCCGCTCTCTGAGATCAACATGCAGGGCAATGAACTTACCGCCATCGATCTGAGCGCATACAGATCCACCCTCTCCACCCTCAGCCTCAACTCCAACAGATTTGAGACCTTTGACCTCACCCCCTATCAGGCTCTCACGCTCGCCCACATCGGCTCAAGCGGACTGAAAGAGGTCAAAATGGACAATCCCGCCCTCTGGGAACTCAACCTCATGGGCAATGAGCTGACATCCATCGATCTCAGCAAAGTCCCGGCCATGGAGCAGCTGTGGCTCAGCAACAACAATCTCACAGCTATCGATGTGGACGGATTGACATCGCTGCGTGCCCTCACCATCGACGGCAACAGATTCACATTCGCCACACTCCCGGCCATCAAGGACAGCTACTATCTGTATGTGTTCGTGAACCAGCAGCCCATAGCCATCGATGTTGCGGACGGTAAGGTAGATCTCAGCTCCCAGGCCAAGGTCGGCGACTCAGCCACCACCTACCGCTGGTTCATAGACTCACCTTACTATGACGAAAACGATGAACTGACAGGCGAGGAGCTCATCGAAGGCACCGAGTACACTATCGACAATGGTGTGACTACATTCCTCAAGCCGTTCTCCCACATCATGTGCGTGATGAACAACGACCTCTTCCCCAATCTCAACCTCTACACCGACTTCATCGACGTGCGTCTCTCGGCCATCGACGCCATATCCACCGATGGCAATGTAGCCGTACATGGTGGTAACAGTTGCATCACCATCAGCGCCGGTGAGTCAGATCTCCCCTGCACTGTATATGGTGTCAACGGCATGAAGATGCGCCACGGCGCTACCGATGCCGACGGCAATCTGCGTTTTGACAATCTTGCGGCAGGCATATATATCGTGAATGCCGGCAGCCACACAGTCAAAGTAGCCGTAAGGTAAATAACCCGCATCACATTAAAAAACCAGACTCTGTTCCGCTGCCGGAACAGAGTCTGGTTTTTTAATGTGTCTATATATGTATCAGAGACGGGCGCGGATGGCCTCGGTCTCCTTCTCATAACCGGGCTTGGCGAGGAGAGCGAACATGTTGCGCTTATAGTCCTCCACACCGGGCTGGTTGAACGGGTTCACATCGATCATATATCCCGATATACCGCAAGCCTTCTCGAAGAAGTAGATGAGCTGGCCGAGATACTTCTCGCGCAGGGCGGGGAGTGTGATGAGGATGTTGGGAACACCGCCGTCCACATGGGCTATGCGTGTGCCGAGCTCAGCCATCTTGTTGACCTCGTCCACATGCTTGCCGGCAATGTAGTTGAGACCGTCGAGGTTTGCCTCGTCGGAGGGGATGAGCTTCTCGTGCTGCTGCTCCATGACGGAGATCACGGTCTCGAAGATGGTGCGCTCGCCATCCTGGATCCACTGGCCCATGGAGTGGAGATCGGTGGAGAAGTCGACGGCAGCGGGGAAAATGCCCTTGTGGTCCTTACCCTCACTCTCGCCGTAGAGCTGCTTCCACCATTCGCCGAAGTAATGGAGCTTGGGATTGTAGTTCACGAGGATCTCTATCTTCTTTCCGGCAGCGTAGAGAGCGTTGCGTGTGGCGGCATAGAGATATGCGGGGTTGGAATCATCGGCTGTGGATGTGAGCTTCTCCATCTCCACGGCACCGTCTATGAGAGCGCGGATGTCAAATCCGGCCACAGCAATAGGCAGAAGGCCCACGGGGGTGAGCACGGAGAAACGTCCGCCAACATTGTCGGCTATGACGAATGTCTTGTATCCCTCCTCGGTGGCGAGGGTGCGGAGAGCGCCGCGGCGGGCATCGGTAATGGCCACGATGCGCTTGCGAGCCTCGTCTACGCCCATCTGACGCTCGAGCTGCTCCTTGAGCAGACGGAATGCAATGGCAGGCTCGGTGGTGGTGCCGCTCTTGGAGATGACGATTATGCCGAAACGCTTGTCGCTGAGATAATCCTGGAGTTCATAGAGATAATCCTCGCCGATGTTCTGACCGGCAAAGATCACCTTGGGGTTGCCCTCGGCTGCGGGACGATAGGGAGCGAAGCTGTCGCTGAGAGCCTCGATCACGGCCTTGGCGCCAAGGTATGAGCCACCGATACCGATGGCTACCACAGTATCGCACGAAGCGCGTAGCGCGTCGGCACACTCCACGATCTCATCGAGAAGAGCCTCTGTGGTCTCGGAGGGAAGGTTGACCCATCCGAGGAAGTCGTTGCCCTCGCCTGTACCGTTGAGCACTTTGTCAAGACCCTCGGCAGCTTTGGGTGCGAGATTGTCAATCTCCGCGCGGCTTACGCCCTGGAGGACATTGTTGATGTCTACATTGATGGTTTTCATGACTTATATATTAGATGATTGTTTTTTCTTTCATATAAACCACTTGCCCAGCGAACGCATGGCCCGCTCGGCATTGGCGTGGCGGTAGAGTATGTCATACACAGCATCGAGTATGGGCATCTCCACGCCATACTTCTTATTGATCTCCTTGATGCACTTGGTGCCGTAATACCCCTCGGCGGTCTGCTCCATCTCCATGCGGGCGGTGGATACGGAATATCCCTTGCCGATGATGGAGCCGAAGTTGTGGTTGCGCGAGAAGCGTGAGTAGGCCGTCACAAGCAGATCGCCGAGATATACGGAGTCGCATATGCACCGCGGGCGCGGACACACCTCATCGATGAACCGCTCCATCTCCCTGATGGCATTGCTCACGAGCATGGCCAGGAAGTTGTCACCCCCCTTCATGCCGTGGACTATGCCGGCGGCTATGGAGTAGACATTCTTCAGCACGGCGGCATACTCTATGCCCTCCACATCGCTCGACGGTATGGACCTCACCGACTGAGAGGCGAGTAGCTTGCCGAACTCCTCGGCATGCTCCACGTCATGACATCCTACCGTGAGGAAGCTGGGACGGTCGAGCGCCACCTCCTCGGCATGACACGGACCGGCTATGACGATCTCATTCTCGGGAGCCACGCTGAAGCGATGGGTCATATAGTCGGAGATGATCTCGTTGTCGCCGGGCACTATCCCCTTTACAGCCGATACTATGGTCTTGCCTGAGATGTCGACGCTTATCTTGTTGATATGACTCTTGAAGTAAGGCGACGGCATGACCAGCAGCAGGGTGTCGGCACGGCGGCAAGCCTCGTTGATGTCGCTGCAGAAGTCTATGCGGGGGATATCAAACTGGACATCCGTGAGGTAGGCCGGATTATGGCCGAGGCGTTTGAAGTCCTCGATGCGGTCATCGCGGCGCATGTACCATATGATGGACTCGCAGTTGCGCAGCAGAAGCTTGGCCAGAGCCGTGGCCCAGCTTCCACCTCCCATGACAGCTATGTTATTGAATTTCATTTCAGAGGACATTGCATAGTTTATTATCACTCTACCTCACCTTCGGGAGCGGCTGCTGCCACCCAGGCCCTCACCTCGTCGATGGAGGGAGCCTTGAGGCCGAGCTTGAATTTCTTGTTGATGCCGCAGAGTTCCTGATGGAGCTTGCCTGGAGCAGCTGCACCGAGGGCGGCCACTGTATAGAATCCGGCCTTGTTGACGGGGGCCACCCACTCCTCGGGGACACCGATGGCGGTGAATGCCTCGGCCTTGTCGCGGGCCTGGGTCTTCTCCGGACGCATCTGCGGGAAGAAGAGCACCTCCTGGATGGTGGTCTGTCCGGTCATAAGCATGACGAGACGGTCCATGCCTATACCCATGCCCGATGTCGGGGGCATGCCGTATTCGAGCGCGCGGATGAAGTCCTTGTCGATGATCATGGCCTCGTCGTCTCCCTTCTCGGCAAGACGCATCTGCTCCACGAAGCGCTCATACTGGTCGATCGGGTCATTGAGCTCGGAGTAAGCGTTGGCAAGCTCCTTGCCGTTGACCATCAGCTCGAAGCGTTCGGTGAGTTCGGGATTGTCGCGGTGACGCTTGGTGAGCGGCGACATCTCTATGGGATAATCTATTATAAAGGTAGGCTGGATGTAAGTGCCCTCGCAGGTCTCGCCGAATATCTCGTCGATGAGTTTGCCCTTGCCCATCGAGGCGTCCACCTCGATGCCGAGCTTGGTGGCGGCTTCGCGAAGCTGCTCCTCGTCCATACCCTCGATGTCCACACCTGTGTGGTCGAGTATGGCCTGGCGCATGGTCACACGCGGATAGGGAGCCTTGAAATCTATCACATTGTCGCCCACCTTGACTGTGGTTGTGCCGTTCACATCGAGGCATATCTTCTCGAGCATGCGCTCGGTGAAGTCCATCATCCAATTGTAGTCCTTGTAGGCCACATATATCTCCATACATGTGAACTCGGGATTGTGCGTGCGGTCCATACCCTCGTTGCGGAAGTTCTTGGAGAACTCGTAGACGCCCTCGAATCCGCCCACAATGAGACGCTTCAGATAAAGCTCATCGGCAATACGCAGATACAGGGGGATGTCGAGTGCGTTATGATGGGTGATGAAGGGACGCGCGGCGGCTCCGCCGGGTATCGACTGGAGGATGGGGGTCTCCACCTCCATATAGCCGGCCTCGTTGAAGTAGGAGCGCATGGAGTTGTACACCTTGGTGCGCTTGATGAAGATATCCTTCACACCGTCGTTGACCACGAGGTCCACATAGCGGCGGCGGTAGCGCAGCTCCGGATCGTCGAACGCGTCGTAGGCCACACCATCCTTCATCTTCACGATGGGGAGCGGACGCAGCGACTTGCTCAGCAGAGTGAGCGAGCGGGCATGTATGGAGATCTCGCCGGTCTGTGTGCGGAACACGTGTCCCTCCACGCCCACGAAGTCACCTATGTCAAGAAGTTTCTTGAACACTACATTGTAAAGATCCTTGTCCTCGCCTGGGCATATCTCATCGCGGTTCACATATACCTGGATTCTGCCACGGGAGTCCTGCAGTTCCATGAACGATGCCTTACCCATGATGCGGCGGCCCATCACACGTCCGGCCACAACCACATCGCGCTGCGGGGCGTCATCGCTGAATGACGACACTATCTCATCGGAGTATGCGTCCACCGGATAGCGGGCAGCGGGATAAGGGTTGATGCCACGGCGACGGAGTTCGTCAAGGCTGGCACGTCTTACAATCTCTTGTTCACTTAGTTCAAGTACGTTCATATATATTAATACAGCTGTTGTTTCACAGGGTTTAGCTGCAAAATTACTCATTTTTCTCCCTGCGCCCAACTATTGAGCCTCCAAATGCGCCCGTTGTATGTTAAAACATGTTAGCATCTTCCACCCATATCCGCCTCATCGCCTGATGCGGAAAGATACAAAAAGACGCTATGTTTGCCGGTGAATACGGACGCCGGCCCAACATGGTAAAGGTTTTCTTAGCCATAAGGCTCT
>CAJTJG010000022.1 GCA_910576785.1 uncultured Duncaniella sp. | reverse complement strand
GGTGGAATTGGTAGACACGCTACTTTGAGGGGGTAGTGGCCGAAAGGCTGTGTGAGTTCGAATCTCATCTCGGACACAAAGAAAAATCCGCAAGTATTTGTTTTCAAATATCTGCGGATTTTTCTTTGTGTCCTTGTCAACCGTTTGTCAACCAAATGGTTGGTGCGATGACAGCGCACCCGCGTGGGCTTAATAAAATCTTAGCGGAAACAGTTTTCTGCCGAGATCGCCACGAGAAACGTCTCTTTTATTAATCGGCAGGGATGGTCATACGTTTTACTGGTACGCGCTGATCGTTTATGGGGAAAATAAAAATCCCCTCAACCACAAGCCGCGGCAGCCTATATGTGGAAAAGGGGACTTTGCAAAGATACATAATTTTATCCATTATCCGGAAATATTAAATAAAAAAGCCACCATAAGATTTCTTATGATAGCTTGAAACAGATGCTGTGTCATTTGACGGAAATATGCAGAATGACAAAACAGACAGAAGTGGCAGGATTTTAATTATCAAGATGACAATTAATTATTTCCTGTCACTTCTGTGTTTTATTATCCTCTTGTTTCTTTCTGTCAATTAGAAGTGATAGTAGAAGCCGAACAGGAGGTTGTTGCTGTTGAGATCAAGACCCCAGTTCTCAGGTGCGCCGTTGCGTTTTGCGGGGCGGTTGCCACTCTGATAGCCAAGGAAGCCTACATGGGCCACAAGGCTGAAGCGATCGCTGAGATTAAGGGAAACACCGGGACGGAAGCCGATCTGATATGTCACAGCTGTGTGACCGTTGGCGCGACCGATGCCGAAGCCTACACCGCCGTCAACAAAGAGGCTGATGAGGTCGGTCTGGAAATATGTGGCGCGGGCATAGGGGTTGATGTTGAAAGTGGTGAGTTTGCTGTCGCCGGTCTTGCGGTAGTCCACGCCAAAGATTGCCCCGAGGGCGAATTTGTCAGTGAGATTATAGCCAAGCTCAGGCATTACGGCTACCTGGGTACTCTTGAGGCTGACGCCGCTGAGCTCAGTGGTGGTGCGTCCGAGGGTGAGCTGACCGCCGGCATACCATTTGCGTTCCTGTGCTGTTGCAGCCAATGTCATGATGGCCATGAGAGCCATAAGCAGTACTTTTTTCATAATAGTGAGAATTGATGTTAGTTATATTTTTTATGAGTTGATTTAAGTCGGTGTTAATGTGACTTCACTTACCTAAACAAAATTTAGGTAAAAAAGGTTTAAGAGGACGGTTGAAATTTGAGCTTGGTTTTTGATCTGTGCCCGGGGAACCACATATAATGATGACCGAAGTGCTATTTTTTGTTGAAAAAAGTGATATAATACTAATTGTTTTCATTAATTTTGCGGTTGTTTTAGGGAACCTCTAAGAAACGTTATGCTCAGTAGTGTTTTATCACTTTGGATGTGGCATGGATGGCTCACGTTTCCATATATGAACCAACATAAACCAACGCCTCCGGGCCAGAGGCGCACGAAAGATCTTATGAAAAAGTATCTTCTGACAATGGCGCTTGCCGTGGCTGCGTGCATGTCGGCTTCGGCACAGAGCTCAATCTTCAACAATCCTGACAACAGGGCATATTTCGGTATCCGTGTGGGTGGCGATGTGACATGCCCGGGAAAATTCAAAATGGACAATTTCAGCTACAAGGCCTTCGATAATGGTGGAGGCGTGGAGTTCGGCGGCATCTACAATATTCCTGTCGTGGCCAATTTCTATATTGAGCCCGGTCTGAAGCTTTACTATGACACATATTCGGCTGATGTCACTGAGTTCGATGACTTCGATGATCCGTTCGATGTGAGCATCAAGATAAAGAAATTCGGTATGCGTATCCCCGTGATGGCCGGCTATCATTTCGACTTTACCGATGACATCAAGGTGTCGGTGTTCACGGGTCCTGAGCTTGAGGTCGGATTTTCGGCCAAGGGGAGTGTGAAGGCTCTCGATTTTGAGACGACGGAGAGCATATATGGCGATGATGGTATGAACCGTGTGAACCTCCTGTGGGGTGTGGGTGCCGGCATATCCTACAGCAATTTCTACTTTGGCGTGAACGGTGGTATCGGCATGCTCAACATGATGAAGGAATCTGATGTCAAGTTTCATGAAAATCGCGTGACATTCAGTCTCGGATATAATTTCTGATCTGCCAAACCGATAAAGCATCCTCTTGTATGAATTTGCTCCTGAATATAATATGGGCCGTATTCGGCGGTGTGATGATCGCTGTGGAATATGCTATATCAAGTGTCCTTATGATGTTCACGATCATAGGCATACCTTTCGGTCTACAGACGTTGAAACTGGCGGTCCTTGCCTTGTGGCCGTTCGGGACGGATATAACCGATGAAAGCTGGCCATCAGGGTGTCTTGCCGGAGTGATGAATGTGATATGGTGGTTTGTGGGCGGTTTTGCCATCGCTCTCACTCATCTTGGGTGGGGTGTGCTGTTCTGCATCACCATTGTGGGCATACCGTTCGGCATGCAACACTTCAAGCTGATGAAGCTGGCTCTCCTCCCGTTCGGTAGGGACGTAAATTGAGGTTGGCTGTGTCAAAATTGACATAAGACGCTATGTCTGCCGGCGTCCGTATTCACCGGCAAACATAGCGTCTTATGTATCTACACAGCCTCATCTTTCTATATTATCAAGCTGTGCGACATTATCGCACCTTTTGGGTTTGTTCTCCGTATTAACTTTGCAGAAAATAATCAAAATCAGAATGATATGAAGGGTGCAAAGTGGAACAAGCCGCTGTCCAGGCGAGCATATGAAAAGATCAAGGAGAAGGCTCTTATCGGTGTGACTATTGCCGGAAGGGAGCTTGATTTCGAAGAGTTTGAGGAGACTATCGATATCTATATTGAGAAAGGCAAGGTGGTGTTGCCGTGGTGTGACCATCATGACATCTATGATATCATTTTCCATATGATAAAGGATGATATCGACACTGCCATGCGCCGCTCGCGCGAGGCCCGCGAACGTGCTGCCGCCCGCCGCCGCGCCAGAGAGGAGGTGGAAAAGAGTGATATAAGAGAGAAGAGTGAGATGCGGGAGGTGTGTGATCTGACTGTGCAGACGGTGTCCGATGATGAAAAATCAGGCTGCATGTGTGATGACATACAGCCTGATGGCAGCGTATATGGTGATGACTGCGGGAAGACGGCGGTAGGTATGGCGGACCATGTCAGCCGCCGGAGCTTTCACTCCGGCACGTAGATGATGTCGCCGTTCTCGAGTTCGTAGGCCACGCCTACGCGTTTACCCTTGTTGCCGGTCTTGTCATTGTCGTCGGATGGTGTATATCGGTTGATTTTTCCGCCCTCCTTGGTGATGATCTCCATGTTCTCTTTGCCCGGATTTTTCACCATGGTGAAGTCTTCCTGCGAGAACATCTCGGTCATGTTGTAGCGGCTGACGAGAGCCACCATCAGAGCCACGGCAAAGACCATGGCTACATCAAACAGATTGCTTACCACGCTCATTGGATCATTGTCCTCGGCCCGGTTGAGAAGATGTCGTCTCATTTGTGGTATTTGTCTTTGGTAAGTTGTGCTACAAATTCCATCACGGTCAGATTCCTTACAAACCAGCGCTCCTTGACATGCTGGGTGATGAAGCCGATGGCGCTGACGACGAGTCCTACCACTGTAGTGGCAAAGGCCACTTGCATGTTGTAGGCCATGGAGGCTATGTCGCCGGTGGCGAGTCCAACGAGTGCAGGGCCCATAGGGATGAGGGTGCCCATGAGTCCGAGTATCGGGCCCATCTTGGTCATGGTCTTCGGAAGGGCGAGATTACGGTCGGCGGCGATTTCGTATTCGGAGAGTATGAGGTCTATACGTGCATGGTTGTCTTTCTGTGCCACAATCTCCTTGATGGCTTGTGTCACTGTCGGACCGGAGGGGAGTGATTCGGTGGCTGACTCAAGATTGTCGGTGCCGAGTGTCTTCACCAACGGATCGATGATGGCTGAGGTGCGGCGTTCGGCCATGTACTCACCGAAGAATGATCCGATGAGAATTATAGAGCGGATGAAGAAAAAGATGAGGAGAATGATGACCGGGACGAGGAGTCCGGTAGAGATCCAGTAGAGGATATTGGATATGATATTCATAGTGTGGTGTTATGATTTTAAGATTTTCTTGTTATATAATATGTAGCCGGCCAGTGCTCCGGTGGCGAGAAGGAGTAGCACTCCTGCGAGGGTCGCGATGTCGATCTCACTGTTTCCGGCTACGGCTGTCCGCCCGTTGACAGTGGCTATGATGCCGAGCATGGCTATAAGTGAGTTGATGAGAAAATCAAATTCAAGCCGTAGCTCCCGCTCGGGCAGAGCCGCTGAGAGTATTTTGGCCCCGAGGGTGAAGAACAGGAAGAGTCCTGCCGAGCAGATCCAGGCCACGGTGTGGAAGTCGGCCCCGGGCATAGAGAAGATGGACAGCACGAGTATGGAGAAGGCAACCGGGAAAATCAGCAGACCGGGAAACCATATGAGAAAGGCTCTGATGGCCCTGTCATACCATCTGACCGGTTGGCCTGAGCCTGCGGCATAGATGCAGAATGCGAGTTGCAGGGATACATCTATGGTCAATATCACAGACAGATCGAGCATGAGTTCCGGACGGCCCAGGCAGTCCTGGAGATATGTCTTCGACTGTTCGATCGCCCAGCCGCAGGTGCCGGCGGGTACGAGCGCCACAATGGCGGCAATGATGAGCATGGCCGGGAGGGAGTGGCAGGTCAGCCTCAGCATGAAACTGACACATACCAACAGCATTATTATAAGGATTACAGTGGTCATTTATACAGCGGTTTTGGCCCTGCGGCGTCTGGCGAATATTACAAATCCGACTATGACGGCTATCACTATGGCGGCTACGATCACTCCGTTTATGACGGCGCTCTGCCTGTCCATCTCGTCGATTGTCTCTTTTTTCATCACCGTGCCGCCGTCGGCATCGACTTTTTCGGCGCGTATCTCTCCGATGGCCTTGTTGTAGCCCGAGGCTTTGCTGCGGCTGACATTGGAGGCGATATATTCACGCAGGGCCGCATTGTCGCAGACGAATCCCGAGCATGACGGACGATGCTTTTCGATCATATCCGTGTGCAGGTCGGCGAGAGTACTTATCTGCTCGTCGGAAGCGTCCCACATACCCTTGCGGGCTGTCTCGAGCATCACGGCGGTGATCTCCTCGAGGGCGGCGGGGTTCACGTTGGAGAAGTATTCCTTTGTGCCGAGATTATTGCGGTCGGTCACATAGGTCTCATAGATATTGTCCCAGAGTGCATCGTCGATGGCATCGGGCTTCATGACATTCCACCCATATGTGTTTCTGATCACATCGGCTATGGCCGAGGCATCGCCGGCACCACCTTTCATCTTCTCAGTGATATAGTTGGGGTTCAGGATTGTGGTGCGGCTCTCAATACCTATGGCCTCCTTGACTTCCTGCATCTTCACATTGTTGCGGTTGCGGTAGTCGCTCAGATATGCTTCGGGATCTTTGCCGGTGACGGAGCGGACGGCGAGGTTCATTCCTCCCATGAATTCATACACATGGTCGAGGCTCAGCGCCCCCCAGGTATTGCTCTGGCGTGGCTGCACCACTGCGTCAGTGCGGGTTATGGCTGCTTCGAAAGCGTAGTCGCGCATCTGTTCCCATTCTTCCTCGCTCCCATACATGGCGCCCATGTTGTTGATATAGGTTTCGGCGATCTCGTTTTCGTTATTCCATTTGTCGCCGGCTTCTACCATGGACTGTATGCCCGATCCGTAATTGCCGTTCACACCACCGAACACTCTGGCAGTGGAGAGCGAGCGTGCTTCCTTGGGGTTGACACCCTTGTCAACAAGGTGACGCTCCGATTCCACCACTCCTTCGGCCACATAGTTGGGGTATGTGTCACCGGTAGCTCCGGCGGCCATCTTCACGGCCCGGCTGATGAGGAAGAGGCGGGAGGCGGCGAGATCGCGCAACTGGCCTGAAGTCTGCACTACGACATCTATGCGGGGACGGCCGAGTTCGTCGGACGGGATGAGACGGAGATCGGTGACTCGGTTGAACGGATCACGTACAGGTTCCACTCCGAGCATGTAGAGTATCTGTGCGATAGTGGCTCCCTCGGTCTCGATGAACTCGCTGCTCCACAGTGTGTAGCTCACTTTGCGCGGGATTGAATCGCCGTGGGCTTTACGGTACATCTTTATGGTATTTTCGGCAAGGGCTTTGCCTTTTTCCCATGCGACGGCCGAGGGTGTCTCCTCGGCGTTGATGGCGAACATGTTGCGTCCGGTAGGGAGTACCTGGGGGTTGAGTACGGGATCTCCTCCGGAAGTCGGAGAGGTGTATCCTCCGGCCAGAGCGTTGATGACAGATGCCATCTCCTTCTCCGGACTTTCGGCAAGAGCCTCGCGATAGTTGATGACGTTTCTGACTGCGCGTTCTATCTCCATTATGGCTATGGCTTTGTCAATATCGGCTTGAGGTATGGAGGGACGGCTCTGCATGCCGGGATGGGTCGCTTTGGGGGCGTGGCTGCTGCCGGAGGCGTTCTTTTTCATCGCAGCCTTCATCTTGTTGATGGCTTCCTCGTCGGCCCCCATCTTACGGGCCATTTCAAGAGCTTTTTCGGGCGACATGCCGGCCGATTTCATCATCTGTTTCATCCTGGACTGTGAGCCGGAACGCTCTGACAGTCTGGCTGTGACCGGCGAGGCCGGCATCATGGATCCGAGGATCATCATGCGCGAGAGCATGTCTTTGCTGCCGTTCATACGGGCATCAATCTCGCGGGCATTGGAGAGTTCAGACGATGATATACCGGCTATACGGCATATCTCGTCATCGCTGATACTGGCGGGTGCGGCGGAGTCCATAAGTCGCTCTACGAGCCGACGGGCAGGGGTGAGGTAGCGTGTGGTGAAGAGGCCGCTGCCCGGCGTGAGGTCACTGGCGGCGTTGCCTCTGAGCTTGTCGAGTGCAAGGAGGCTGTAGGCGATGGGGTCGATGGTCATAGCCTCGACGGTGGAGCGGATGTGTCGGGGCGAGTAGGGGACACCCATGGTGTAGTTGGCGCCGGTTATCTTTTCATTGGCAAGCTCTTCGGCGAAGTTCTCGATGCGTGCTATCTCATCGGATGTATAGGGGCTTGAGGCTATGCTGTCCAGACGGAGTTCGCGGTGTATGCCAAGCTCGAGTGTGTAGCGCTTCACGAGCATGGCGGCGTGGTTTACGGCGTTGTTGTCAGGGGTGTCGGCGTAGGCTTCCTTGTAGTAGGCATTGATGGCGTCGGAGAGGTTCTTGTATGTGGCGCGTACACCGCTCTCCATGAATGGTGGGGTGAGATAGTTGATGATACCGGCATAGGAGCGCCGTTTCGCTATCATGGCCTCGCCGACATTGCTTGTGGAGTAGATGTAGATGTGGGGCAATGTGCCGACGAGTCGGTCGGACCAGTCGTTGCTGGCCAGGGCTGCCTGTTTGCGCGGGGTGTATTCGAGGCTGCCATGGGCGCCGAAGTGGATGAGCGCATCGGCACCGAATCCGTAGCGGGCCCAGAGGTAGGATGCCACATAGGCATGCGGAGGTGCGGCGTCGGTGCCATGGACCATTTTGAAGTCATCATCGCCGAGGCCGGCTGCTGTCTGTGGTATCAGTACGATGTTGCCGAACCTGAGACGTGCAATTGCCGAGCGGCCTTCGCCATCTGAGAGTCCGTGGCCGGGAAACGCACCGTCCACGGCATTGATCTGCTCTGTCAGGTCTTTGCCAAGTGCTTTTTCGCACCAACGGTCATAGTCTTCCTTTGAGATAAGTTCCGGATCCATCGATCTGACGAAGTTCTGCTGTTCGCCGGTGGCATAGTGGCCGAAGACTTTGCCGCGTTCGTTGAGGAGTCTCTCGAATTCCTTATATGTGGATGGGAGATGTCCAAGGTCATAGCCTTCGTCGCGCAGACGCAGGAGCAGATTGTAGAGCGAGGGTGCCACTTCCATACCCTCGGCCACGAGGGAGTTCTGGCCCGGACCTTTGAAGTAAAAGATAGCCACGCGCTTGTCTTTGTCGGGCATGTCGCGGAGGGTGATGTAGTTGCTTACGGTCTCGACAAATTCGTCGAGACGGTCCGGGATGGCTTCGACGTAGGGGAGGCCGTCGGGCCCTTCGAAGTGGGCGAAGAGTGAGAAGGGGCGGATGGCGCCGTCAATCTCGGGGGTGACAATGCTTTGCGACATGAATCCACCGGAGATTCCCATTTTGTCGTCCATCCATTCCTGATAGGGTCTGTTGACGTTGACGGGTGAGAAGAGGGGGATGTTGGTCCGGTTGAGATAGTCGACGGCCACGTCGCCGAGGCGACCGTGGGCCATGTTGACTATGGCGGAGGGGGTGATGGAGTCGGCATGCCCGTCGCGGATGAATGTGAGGAGATTGCTGACCGGGTATACTCTGAAGCCTTTCTTCTCGAATGTAGATATAAGTGGGTCGGGGACTCCCATCATGCCTGTGAGGATGATGGAGGGGGTGTTGTCATTGCCGATGTGGCGCTTGGCAAGGAAGTCTGTGTAGGTCTTGACGGAGTTGAACAGCAGGTGCTCGCCATCGGGATCGTCAGGGTCGGGATGATAGAGTGTGGATGTGGCTGCCATGACGGGATCGGAGGGGGTGTCGGTGAATGCGTCTTTTCCGTCGATGAATTTGCGGATGTAGTTGAGCATGCTGCGGTAGTTGCCACGATTGCCGTTGCTGAGGTATTGTTTTATGAATTCTGTGTCGACGGAGTCGGTGGAGATGATGAGGTTCTGCGGATTGGTGGCTCCGGCGGTGAGCACGGGTGTGCCGTTGGCAGCGGCTTCTGCCAGCTCGGTGCGCTGTTCGTCGGTGATGCGCAGACCCATGCCGTTGACGAGAATCATGTCGTAGCCGGAGGCTTTGTCAAGATCGTCGGTGCTGAGGTCGGTGATCTTTATGAAGGAGTTGTTGTTGGCCTTAGCTATCTGACCGAGTGTGATGGCCTGATAGTTGACGAAGGCTATGCGTGTGGGGGAGAGGAGCAGACTCCATGTGAGCCATCCCGCCGCTGCGATAAGGATGATGCATGCGGCTGCTATGATGAATGTCTTTCGTTTGTTCTGTTTCATTGTCAAAATAAGTCGTTCACATCAAATGAAATGCCAGCGGACCATGTGCGTCCGGTGGTGGGGGCTGAGTTCCAATAGTATATCTCCGGTTTGTAGCCGAGGAGGTTGTCGATGATGATGTTTATGTCGATCCCTTTCCATACGGTCTGGCGGAATGTGAGTTTCCACAGGGAGTAGGCTCCGTCGGTCTCATAGCGGCTCTGTGGTTTGGCGAGGTAGCGTCCGGAGATTGCCGCATAGAGCTTGTAGTGGCGGTTGATGGTGCGGTCGTAGTCCAGTCGCCATGTGGCTGAGTGGGGGCGCGGCTGGTTGAACTGCGAGTCGATGGACCGGTGGGATATGTGGAGATAGTTGTAGCTCGCGGAGAGGCCGAGGCCCATGAGTGTGCGGTATCGGATGGAGAGGTCGAGACCGGATACTCTCACGCCATCTTCGTTGCAGTAGATGGCTCCTTCCTCGCGGGTGTCATCGCCGGGGTAGTCCTCGGTGGTGATGCGGCTGTCGTAGTAGTTGTAGTAGCCTGATGCGGTGAGACTGTAGGCTCCGCCGAACCGGGCGCCGCGTATGTTGCCGTTGCGTTCGAGTGCGAGGCTGAAGTTGTGGCTGCGCTCGGGTTTGAGATTGGGGTTGCCGTAGATCATCTGTATGCCGGCCATGTCGAAGCTCATGTACATCTCCTTGAGGGTGGGGGCGCGGAAGCCTCCGGCATAGGAGGCGCGGATGGTGAGGGGACGGAGTTTGAACATGGTGGCGAGGCGTGCGGTGAGGGCGTTGTTGGACGAGGCCGAGAAGTAGTCGTCGCGCAGGCTGGCCACGATGTTGAGCCACGGGCGGGGGTTGTAGTCGTACTGTGCGAAGATGTCGACGGATACCTGGGAATGATCCTTACCGTTGATGAACTGGTAGGTGGTGAGGTAGTCGTGCATGAAGTCTGCGCCGATGGTGAGACCGTTGGCTCCGGAGAAGGTAGTGAAGAGGGCGTGGAGTATGTGCTGACGGTTGGAGTAGTCATGGTCGTGTGTGCGTTGGCCGCGGACGTAGCGGGCTTTGTCGTAGCGGTCGAAGCTGTAGGAGAGTTCCATGTTGGCCGTCGGGGTGATGTCCCATACGGATTTCAGTCCGGCTGAGTAGTCGTTGTAGTGGTCATCGTAGTTGGCGCGGTTGCTTGTGCGGTAGAAGTAGCTGCCGCGGGCTATGAGGCGGAGGTTGTCGGCGGGGCGCCATGTGAGTCGCTCGCGGGCGTTGAGGGTCTCTCCGCCGTAGATGTCGTGGATTCTGGATTCGGTGTCGAAGGCGCTTGTGAGGGGGATGGTGCTGACGGTGGTGTGCTGGATGGATGTGTTGGAGTTCCATCGGGCGGAGTTGAAGTTGATGTCGGCTCCTGTGCGCCATTCGTTGCCTGCGGATCGGTAGCGGGAGCTGAGGCTGACGCGCCATGGGTCACGGCTCTCGCGTGTGATGATGTTGACCACGCCTCCCACGGCGTTGGCTCCGTAGAGTGCGGAGGATGCTCCTTTGACGATCTCGACCCGTCCGGCGTTGGTGAGGTTGAGGCGGTTGTAGTCGACGTTGTCCATTGTCTCGCCGGCGAGGCGCTCGCCGTCGACGAGGAATAGGATGGCGTTGCCTCCGAATCCGCTCATGTTGAGCGATGTCTCCTGGCTCATGGCGAAGCTGAATTCGAGGCCGGGGAGCTCTTCGGTGAGCAGGTCCTGGATGTTTGTTGCGTCGGTCTTGCGGATCTCGTCGGTGGTGATGAGGCGTGTGACCACGGGGACGTCCTTGAGGGCTTTGGGTGTGCGTGTGGCTGTCACTACGATCTCGTCGAGGGCTGTCATGTCGAATCCGGCGAGGAGGCTGTCGGCTTGCTCGCCGGATTCGGTAGACTGTGCTATGAGAGGGGAGAGAAGTCCGCAGGATATGAGTAAAATTCTACAAAGACTTCCTGTCATGGGTGGGGTCAGTGTTTGGGGGCGGTGAATGTGCAGATCATGGGCATGGGCATGGCGCCGTAGGTGAGGGAGAAGTTGACGGTGAGGATGTCGTCTGTATAGGTGCCGGTGGCCTGGCCGGAGTAGGTGCGTCCGGTGTCGGTGGTGCCTTCGAATGTTGTGGGGGCGATGGTGTAGGTGCCGTCGGTGCCGGTGACTTTCATGTCTGTGATGGTGAAGCCGGGGACTTGCATGGGTGGATTGCCGAATGAGGGGACGGTCATGTCGATGGTGGCGTCGTCGGTGGCTGTGAGGGTGAATGTCATGTCGTCGAATGTGTCTTCGCTTCCCATCACGGAGCATGTCATGGAGGAGGTGTAGGTGCCTTCGATCTGTTTTGCGGCGGGGGCGGCGGGGGTGTTGTCGTCGTCGTCGGAGCAGGATGTGAAGGCGGTCATGGCGAGGCATGCGAGGGTGAGGGTGGTGAGGATGGGACGATACTTTTTCATAGAAGTGATGATTGATTGTGTTGTTTGTTGTTTTTTTGACGGTGCAAAATTACGTTTGCTCTGAAATGTGCACAATCATGAAAAATGGGTATTTTGGGTGGGCGTCCACACTATTTTTGGGTATTGCGGGGGTGGTGAGGGGTGGATATGACGCGGCCCGGGCCGGCGGGAGGTGTTGTTTTTCCCGCCGGCCCGGGCCGGTGTCGGTATGTATGGGGGTCAGGTCAGCCTATCTTGTAGTAGGTGAAGCCGTGGTCGGCGGCTTCCTCGCGGTCGTAGATGTTGCGTCCGTCGAGTATGACTTTGCCTCGCATTATGCGTTCGAGGGCTGCGTAGGAGGGTACGCGGAATTCGTTCCATTCGGTGACGAGCATGAGTGCGTCGGCGTCGACGGCGGCTTCGTACATGTCCTTGCAGTAGGTGACTTTGTCGCCTACGCGGCGGCGGCATTCGTGCATGGCTACGGGGTCGTAGACTTTGACGTTGACTCCGGCGCGTGTGAGGAGGTCGATGAGCACGAGGGCGGGGGCTTCGCGCATGTCGTCGGTCTCGGGCTTGAAGGCGAGGCCCCACATGGCTACGGTGAGGCCCTGGAGGTTGCCGTCGAAGTGGCGTGAGAGTTTGTCGAAGAGGATGGATTTCTGGCGTTCGTTGACGGTCTCGACGGCGCGGAGCACTTCCATGGGGTATCCGTTCTGCTCAGCTGTCTTGATGAGGGCTTTGACGTCCTTGGGGAAACAGGATCCGCCGTAGCCGCAGCCGGGGTAGAGGAATTTCTTGCCTATGCGTGTGTCGGATCCGATGCCGCGGCGCACCATGTTGACGTCGGCGCCTACGAGCTCGCAGAGGTTGGCGATGTCGTTCATGAATGAGATGCGTGTGGCGAGCATGGAGTTGGCGGCGTATTTGATCATTTCGGCCGAGGGGATGTCGGTGAAGATCATGCGGTCGCTTCTCAAGAGGAAGGGCTTGTAGAGTCGTCCGATTGTTTTCTTTGCCTGTTCGGTCTCGGTGCCGATGACGACTCTGTCGGGCGACATGAAGTCTTTTATGGCTGCTCCTTCCTTGAGGAATTCGGGGTTGGAGGCTACATCGAAGGGGATGTCTACGCCGCGGCGGTCGAGCTCGGCCTGGACGGCTTTCTTGACTTTGGCGGCGGTGCCTACGGGGACGGTGGATTTGGTGACGAGGATGGTGTATTTCTTTATATGTTCGCCGAAAGTCTTGGCTACAGCGAGGACGTACTGGAGGTCGGCGGAGCCGTCTTCGTCGGGCGGTGTGCCTACGGCTGAGAAGACTACCTCGACGTTGTCGATGATATCGGGGAGGGAGGTGGTGAAGTGGAGGCGTCCGGCGTCGACGTTTTTCTTGACCATTTTGTCGAGTCCGGGCTCGTAGATGGGTATGCGGCCCTCGAGGAGCGACTGGATTTTCTTTTCGTCGACGTCAACGCATGTCACATCGATGCCCATCTCGGCGAAGCATGTGCCTGAGACGAGGCCTACGTAACCGGTTCCTACAATTGCGATATTCATAGATGTAAATAAATAGTTTTCGATTAATTATATGTGTGAGAGATTGTCGAGTATGTTAGTGTCGCGATGGTCTATAGCTCTATTCTCATCCTGAGGATGTATCTCAGTAAGAAGTCGCTGATCCTAAGTTTTAATGTTTTTTCGCCCTGAAGCATTCGTCGGGTATCGGATCCTTTCCGAGTGAGAGTCCATGTGGGTCCTGATGACGGATATGACTTTTTTATATAGCCTTGTATCTCCATGCTTTTGATATCGTCTATTGACATTGATTTACTCAGGTCTGCCATTAAGCCAGATCCTTTTTTGAGCGAGTCATGAAGGATGGGGATATCGTATCGGGTCATTCTTTTGTGATGAGGCGTTTGATCCTTTTTACTATGTATGTAGGTGTAAAGCCAAACAGAAATATCAGCCAGGACTTTATGAAGCTGTATCCAAGTACGTGGCGATATATGCCGATGTTGTACTTTATCAGTTTGCTTTTCTGATGGGAGATTGATCCGCCGCGCTCGAGGTAGTCCACAAGATAGTCCTGCACTCCATAGGCTACCTTGATATCGCGGAGTATGGTGAGCCACAGGCCCCAGTCCTGTCTTTTGCGTACCTTGGGAAGATAGTATTTGCCTATCCGTGACGCATCGTAGATGGCTGTGGAGCATGAGATGTGGCAACATCTTACTTCGCTGCCGAATGTGACTTTGCGGGGGCATTTTTCGTATAGTGTCCTGCCGGTATCCTCATTGTGACGATACATTGATGTGAAGGTGAGCAGGTGGCCATTCTCGGCCATGAATGGGATCTGCTTTTCAAGCTTCTGAGGACGCCATTGGTCATCACTGTCGCAGAATGCGATGAATCTACCCGAAGCATGTCTGATGGAGTTGTTGCGTGCGACGCCGGCTCCGGAGTTTTTGTCGAGTCGGAACAGTTTGATCCGGCTGTCGTTCTTTGCATATTTATCGACTATCCGGCATGTGCCGTCGGTGGAGCAGTCGTCCGTGATAAGCAGCTCCCAATCCGTATAGGTCTGGGCTAAAATAGAATTGATGGATTTGTCAATATATGCCTCACAATTGTAGGATGGCATGATTATTGACACAAGGCCATAACTTTTCATATTGATGGCATGAAGTAAACGAGTATGATGATGTGTTTTTATTGTAATTTCATTACATAAAGTCCGCGTTTGCCGGTGCGGGGTGAGTCGAAGCATACGTATTTTCCACCGTCGATGACTCTGGGGTGGAGGTCGCATGCTATGTGGCAGTGGAAGTCCTTGGTCTGGAATTTCTTGGGAGAGTATATGCTGGCAAGGAGTTTGCTTTCTCCTTTGGTTATGTCGGAATAGTAGAGCTTTGCCATCCGTCGTCTGTCGGGGTAGGTGTCTGTGACAAATTCTGTGTCGGAGATGAAGCTCTGATGTCCGTCAGAATTCAGATGTCTGGGGTCGGCCAATATTATATCTGCCGGATTTCGGAGGTCAAACAGGGCGTGGCAGTTTTTCCCGTCGAGATTGACGGATGCCAGTATTTTGTTTTCGGTGTTCCACACGTAGTGCGAGCCGGATTCCTGGGTAGGGAGGACGATGAGCTGCGATGTATGAAGGTCATATACGCACATCACACTTCTGCGCTTCATGAAGTCTCCCTCGCGGGGTATGCGCCGGTAAAGGAACGATATGTATCGGCCGTCCGATGAAAATTCGGTATGTGTGACGAAGTGGAGGTATTCATCCTCAACCTGCCCGGTGACTTCCATGGCGATATCTCTGATCGAGATGATGAGTTTTCTCTTGTTTTCATCAAGATCAATCAGGAATAATCCTGTCTGCTGTGGGGCGGCCTCTGATATGTATCCTTCATCGGTATAGGGGTAGCCATATCCGGGCATGCAGCGCTCGAGACGCTCGTAGCTGAATGATGTGGCCATGCGTTCATGCCCGTTGACATGAGCGGTATCTATGGGATAGTCTATCCTGGTCTGCAGGCCGGTACGGGTGTTGACTATCATGGAGCATGGTCTGCCGTTTTCGGCGGTGTTGAAGATGACGCTGTCATTGTCCAGCCATTGCAGGCGGCATCCTTTGTGATAATTCCACGCGTATGAGTCAGCCAGTTTGTGCCAGTCGCCCAGTTGTCCGTCGGTAAAGTCGAAGTATCCTACCTCGAGGGGTTCTTCGGGCGCGGGCATTCTGAGGTCGAAGGTGTTATGCATGGCCAATAGCCGGGTGCCGTCTTCGGATAGAGGACTTATGTCATGAAACCCGAAGAAATATCCTTCACGAAAAGAAATTTTTCCATTGAAATATTCCTTTTCCCTCGGCATAAGATCAAAAATACCCTGATATAAATTTCTGACGCATTGTTTCAATGCCGGGTTTTTACGGACAGCATTGTAGACAAATGTTTCTATTTTATTCATAAAATTTTTTCAATAAAAATGTTAATGCCTCGCGATTGCATTTGTAGTAAAAAGAGCTTTTCATTGTGCCCGTGGAGATATGCTCGGAGTCAAACACTTTTATCTCAGGCGCATACATGACGCTTAGCTTCCGGGCCATGCATAGTTCTGCTAAAAAGATCTCTTCACCAAATAAGAAAACGGGATATTCTATGTTGTTATAACACTTAAAGAAGCTTTTAGTTAGTATGATGAAGGATCCATGGCCGGCATAGATCGTGCCGCGGTTGTGGCGCTGGAGTTTTTTTCTGCGATACAGAGTCTTATTGTATAATAGATGCAGGATAGGAAATTCGTACATGATCTTAAGCAGAGACAGCCTTTTTTTTGAGGGGCGCGCCATTATTTTGGGGTTGCGGTCTCTGTTTTCTTCATGGGAGTAAATCTGAGGTGCTATCCAACCCACAGACGGATCGGTCTTTATCTTGGCCAGATTGACAAAGAAGTCATGGTCAAGACATACATCTACATTTGAGATTATAGTATAGTCAAACGCAGTGGATTCAGATTTGTTTATGATCTTCAATGCACCACCGAAATATCCGGGATTGTCGAATTTATGACATCTAAGACTAAAACTGTATTGTTTGGTCTGTACAAACGATTCATTCGAACCATTATCAGCAATGGAAACCTGGAGATTCAGATCCGGACATACGGCGGCAGCCGATTCAATTGAATCAAGGTACTTGTTGAGAGCTTCGTTGCTGTTGTAGGTGACGGCTACGAGATGTATGTTTGTCATTTCAAATTTTTAATTGGAATTACATGAAGAAAGAACACATTCCAATATTTTATTAGATTGGTGTGCTTGGTCATATCTTTCTTTGAAAAATGAAGATATTTCTTGGAGTTCATTTTTCGTTTTTGGCCGATCAAGAAGAGATTCAATTTTTTCGGCTAGATTTTCTTCTGACGTTGGAGGGTCAAAGTATGTAACTTTATTTGCTGTTACATCCGGAAGACTATCACATCTGCTTGAGATTACAGGCGCTCCACAGATTGCAGCCTCAATTGGAGTATATCCAAATCCTTCATGAATAGATGGCGTTATAAATATTTTAGCATTTTTGTAGGCCCAAATCAATTGTTCGTCGGATAGATATTTTATGTGACATATTCTGTCTGCGATACACCTATTATTGATCTCCGGAACAACTATGTTTGTCCAGTAATCAGTCGACTTCCCGACAACAACCAGTTTGAGTGTTGGATATTTGTCCTTGATGATGGCAAACGCTCGGATCAAAGTGATTATATTTTTATATTTGGCAAGTGTATTTACATATAAGATATATGGTACTCCTACCAACGTTTCTATAGGAATATCCAACTCCGTAGGTAGTGTGACTCCATTATATATAGTCTGTACCTTGTTTGCATACTCGGGCCACTCATTTTTAATATCCTGTGCAATATAATCTGAGATACCAATTATTTTGTTTGCATTTTTACAATGGCAAGTGTAGAAAAATTTACTGCATTTTAGGTAAATATGCTTGAGTCCTAGTGTCCTAAACCACTTAGATGAGGTGAAAGCTCTTTCTGCAAATCTCATAGGCCTAAGGTCGTGTATTGTCACAACTTTAGGTATTTTAGTTTTTAGAGAGTTACCAGACCATGAGAATGGAATGTAGATGACATCGTAGTCAAGCATGTTTATGAAATTTTTCCATTTGAAAGTTTTTATAATGCCTTTCAGATATGGGATAGATTTAATCCATGGTTTGATCGATGGGTATGTAATGATTTCATAATGAGGATAACGTTTTTTTATAAATGAAATCATTTCCTCCGAAACAAGAAGATCGATTTTACACCCATTGTTCTTTTTTATGGAATCCAAAAATCGGAAAGCATATATAGCAACGCTTTCTTTTGATTTTTGTTCAGATGTTATATAAGAAATATCTATAAGTATTTTCATTTTAAAGCATTTCTACGATTGATAAGAATTTGACTTTGGTTTTTATGGCCAAATATTGACAGTAGGAAAGGATTTATCCTTAGATTTAACCAATATATGGAATTAGCTATCCAGTGGTGTATCTTTGAGTGATTTCGTTTATAATAAGTCTCACGACTTGTTTCTTGAGTATTAATCCGCGAGACATTTATTTTCCCTCCCTTTCCAAAACTCTTTCCTTCTAGATGAATTATTTTTGCTTTTGGAGTGACAATAAGGTCATATCCTATATTATTTATACGGCAGCATAGATCTGTTTCTTCATAGTACATGAAGAATTCGTCAGAAAATCCGCCTGTTTTGTCTAATACACTTTTTCGGATCATTAAATCTGCACCAGATATGTAGCCAACATTAATAGGTTTGTTGCTGAAATTATATGTGCGGTTCTTACCATACAATAATCTCGATAAAAGACCTAAAGAGAGTAAATTCAATTCCCATAAAACAGAGGGCCTGATTCTTTGAAATGATAGTGCAGGTTTATAATCTGCATCAATAAGATTACCTCCCACTGCACCCGCCTTAGGATTGGTATCCAGTGAGTCGCATAGGTTTTTGATAGAATTATCAAATAATAGTGTGTCAGAATTCAGAAATAATATATTGCGACCGGTAGCATGAGAAAGACCAATGTTATTAGCTTTACCGAACCCCAAATTATTACTGTTATATATATAAGTTATTCGTTTATCTTTTTCAAAATGATCTTTGCTTCCATCTGAGGAAGCGTTATCAACTAATATAATTTCGTATTTAAAACCCTTTGAATGTGTAATGATACTGTCAATACACATTGTGGTCATATTTAGAGTATTATAATTTACAATTATGATTGATACATCAGGAGTCATAATTCATATTCAATTTTATCATCATATCTATCATGGTAAATATTTTTAACCATAACTTTTGCAGGTTGTCCAGATATGAGTATTTTTTCCCCTTCGTTTGAAAAATCTTTATTTAACATTGTGCGTGCGGATAAAACACAGTAGTCAGGTGTTTGACTTCCTTTAAGGACAAGGCATTCCATAGCAAGCCAATTGTGAGATCCTATAATTACTTTATCATATCCCTTTGTCTTTTTATCATTAAAATATATCGAGTGAAAATCTGTGTCAGAAATTGTATTGTCCCATCCGATCAAGGTATGTGAGCCGATAACAACTTTATGATAACATAGGACTTTGAATTTTGCGGTAGCATGTACGTTATTACCGATAGTTAGATGGCCCGATCTACTTACTGTAATAGAAGAGGCATTACCAATAATACAATTACCATGAAAGGTTACCGTTCCATTATTTGACCATATAATACCGGAGTTTGGATAGATTGAAACCTCATTGAATCCCAATTTTATCATTCCAAATTTTACCCCCCCCCGATATTGTTACTAATCCATTTAAAGATAGTAACTTAGGTCGATACAGTATGACCGGTAGTTTCATTGCTACACGGAATGGTAAATAGTGGAAGTTGAATCTTATAGTCCACGGTAAATATAATAAAAATTGAAAAATCAGTTTTAATCGTGGCATTTTATGATCTCATTGTAATATTCAATAACTGAATTATAATAACTGGAATTTGTATATAATTGCATTACTGTATGAAATCCTCCATGAATCATAGATGTAAATTCATTGAAATCAGTATTGACAATTTTTGTCATGATCTCGGATAATTCTTTAACTGTGTCAAACCGAAATCCTATTTCATGTCCGCAAAGTTTTAGACCGTTGTCAAATTGTTCTTTAGTTCCACCTGTATTTTTCCCAATAACTATACATCCGTTTGAAATAGCCTCGGGCATTACTCGTCCAAATGCTTCAAAGCGAGATGGGATAATGGTGGCTAAAGCATGGGCCATGAAGTCGGATATGTCAGATCTGTTCCCAAGCCAAATAACCCTATCAGAGATATTCGCCTCAGAAAGTTTGTCCAACAACTCAGATCTTAAATTGATAGAAGATTCTGTGTTATAATCCCCTGTTATTTTGAGCATAGTTTTAGAGTCTGGATTTTTTTTACAGAATTCTATGAATGCATCAATAAGAATGTCAATTCCTTTAGAATATTCTATCCTTCCGGCATAGAGGAAAAAATCTTCTTTTTTTTGTATATTTAGGATCCTATTGGGTTCAATAATACCATTATATATGATTTTTTGATTTTTACTAGGACGGTGTGTTGCTATTCCCTTAGTTATTGCTATGCTGTAATTATTATCTGATGTAAGTTGATGTTGCAAATGTGGTAAATTCATACTAAAATCCAGGTCTCCGTATTCTCGTATATGTGTAATATGTGGAATTTTCAACCAATTAGAAGCCCTGAATCCTGCAGTGAGAACACTGGAGTTACTGTGAATAATATCAACATGTTCTTTCTTGCACCGTATTGCTATTTTAGCAGATGCATACAGATCTAACCCGCGTCGATAGAAATATTTTATGTATTTTAAAGGCGCTTTAAAGAGAGACTCAGTTGGATATATATTATGTCGTAGAGGATATGAAACGACATTATAACCAGATTGTAACAAGAGTTTATATGTTTCTTTCTTGTTAGGAGTTATGATTACAGTTTCTGTGTTTTTTGACGAGAAATATTTTAATAAGGTCAAAAACGATTTGATAGAGCCTTCGCTTGGTTTCCCATCGTTTAGGATAAATGCAGTTTTCATACTTTATTTAATAGGGCGTTGTGCTTCTTAGACCTCAGCATAGTTGTGAAATATGCGAAAATAACACAGAAAATTAAGTATAGTTGCAGTCTTTTAGAATAATGCATATAATAAAAGAATCCCAGCAATAGGACTTCATATAATATAAGGAACGCAGTCATTCGTGCTAATCCAATTTTGGGCGTGAATTTATGTTTTCTTGAGAAAATTGTAGTCAAGGTAATAAATCCTAAGGATACGATCAATATTGTATTGATAACTCCAATTCGTCGTACAAATGATCCTGCAACCGTGGAAAACGTATTTAGATAATAATCAGCACGTGCACGTTTGTTCAGATCATGAGCAACGTATTGATCTCCGTATATTAGAGGGAACATTGTCTCTATAGGATCCATTCCATCATTAAAGAATCGCTGATAGTTGTAACTGAACAAGTAAAATTGCTCTCCACCATATCGGATTAATGAAAAGAAAACACCACGTTCACTCTTTTTAAACCGATCACTGGATATAGCAGAGAAAAATATTCCACCCGCCATGACAAATAGGAGGATTGAAAAAGCAAATCCTTTGTGTCTTTTTATATTTATGTATTTTTTAAACAAAGTGTAGTTCGCAATGTAAAAAAGAATACAGCGCACTATACCATCCCTGCCTGCGATTGTCAAATTATCAATGGCTACAGTAAAACTACAGATAAATAGCAACATTGTCAAAATAGAATTATTCCGCAGATAGAATTTCCAATAAAAAAACAGAAAAGTCGCAATGAAACTTATTAATTTACCCATGGCGGCGAAGTATCCTATTGCGCCAAATCGTTTTACCGGACCATCGGTATCTAATTCTCCTAACATATATGCCTCTCTCGCTTGTCGGAAATCTCCGTAAAGCATAATTTTCCCAATATCAATCATTGAAATAGTGATACAAGATATAGCACATATCACTATGAACCAGGAGAATATCTTAAGAGATTGTTTGGAAATCCTTAGGTTTTCAATTTTAATAGAGTTCCCATAGCTAATGATAGGGTACATCATTAAAAACAAAATGATTATATGGGTTGATACTGATGCAATTGTTATTCTATCATAGTGTTCTATGTAGTCTGGATAGAATATCATTATGGCACTACATAGTACAGAGCCAGTTAGGTATAAAGAAACTAAGAATGCAGATATATTAAATCCATATTTCTTATATATGAATCTCAACCAAAACGAGAAAAATAATATATATATGATAATCATCATGATAAAATCGTGTTAAATTAGACCTGCTTGAACTAACGAATCCGAGAGTTTATTTCTTACCAAATCGTATGACCAATTATTAATTAAAGCTTTTCGATTTGATAAAATTTCATCATCAGATATTGGCTTGTCAATTATTTCTTGATTAAGTTCATCTTCGATTGAATAAACTTTTACGCCTATACTATTGAAGTATTCGTAATTAATTGATTTCTTTGGGAAAAATACTTTGGTTCCATTCCAAATTGCAATCAGACAGTTTCCAACAGCGCATTGCCGTTGAATATTGAAAATTGCAACTTTAACGGATTTCATAGTATTTACATAGTCTTCATATGGCATGAATTCTTTGATAGGTAGAAAAGAACATCCAAAATATTGATTACCTTTACTGATAACTAAATCTGTGTATTTTGAACTATTTGGAGAATAACTTAGCGGTGTTATGACTTTAGCTTTATTTAGATTGATCTTTTTGAGAAGTTGGAATGTATGCAGATGATTTAAATAGATATAACCAGAGTGACCTACTTGTATGTTTTCTCTGCATATATGTAAGTCTTGGTTTATATTTTCGAATGTAAATTCGGATAATGGATTTGCGTAATTAAAAAATATTTGCTTAGCCCTGAAAAAACGATTTTGTTTCTTCAGATAGTTCCATTCAATTGGGAAAACTCCGGAATAATAGTCAATGCGATTTATCGCTTTTTTATAAATTGATTTGGCTTTAAATTTATATCTTATCAATTTTGATAAAATTGATTTAATTGTTGGGATATTGAAAAATCTCAGGTAGAAAAGACGTATATGATGACTTTTTATAGTCTTATTCAATTTTATAAGAGGAAATTCTGGATATATCCCATCATATATATCCATACCCCAGGATAACCAGATGACTTTAATTTTTGGATGTATCTTGCTTATTAAATGGTATGGAATAGAAAAAAAATTGTGTATCACTATTACATCGTATGCGTTGGATTCACAACATAAACGCGTAAAAGTCTCATAATCCCTCCCTTTTGCTTTATCTATATTGAGGTGTATAGGGCTATTCCCATTTTTAGATATGGTCCAACATTCATTTTCGATACCTGCAATTGAATCAAACATGTCAATGGCATCTTTGATGAATTTGTTGTGGTCCGGGACAATATGTAAATATTTTACTTTATCCATTTTTTGAATAACTTTTGATTCTATGGCAGATTGGTCAATTATGGCTGATCGGTTTTGCAGGATTCCCTACGACTGTGCAATTGTCAGGTACTGATTTGATTACAACAGCACCAGCTCCAATTGTGACATTGTCTCCAATTGTTATGCCACCCAAGACAATAGCATTAGTACATATTTTCACGTTATTACCAATTATTGGTCGAGGTTGGTTTATCCCACTGTGGGATTTTCCGATAGTAACTCCTTGCCATATCTGACAATTATCCCCCATTTTTTCGCAATTGATTATTGTAGAAAAGCCATGCTGAAAGACAAGACCTTTCCCAATTTTTTGGTCGGATGCAATGTATAGGCCGTATTGTGGCGGGAAAAAGATCAACAGAGGGTTATATTTATTTACTTTATAACGGAAATATAATATAGATCTAAATTCTTTTAGATTGCTAAGAAGCCATATTGCATTGTAAAGTATTGATGTTGATTTTTGAATAGGTAAAACCTCATACCAACGGTCAATTTCTTTATTTAGCAGGAATCTATTACGAAGAAAAAAGTATAGATATAGTGGGAAATACAGTATGGTTTCAATGAGATGTTTCATTTGAATGGCTATTCATCTATGAAATGGAATATTATTATATAATGTCGATTATATTCAGATCAGTTTGAGGGTTCTTTGCTGCGGTCTTTGAGGCGGCGGGCGGGGATGCCTGCCACAATAGAATAAGGCTCCACGTTGTGTGTCACAAGGGCGCGGGCACCTATCAGTGAGTGTTGCCCGATATTGCTGACCTTTCCGGAGATGGTAAGCGCGCCTTGTCCGACAAACACAAAGTCCTCAACTGTTGTATATGCTCCGATTGTCGCGCCACCGGCCACAAAACAATACCGGCCTATGGAATTAGTGTGGGAGACATTCACTCCGGAGAGCAGAATGGTTCCCTCCCCTATCCTTGTATCTGCCTGTACATGGGTGAAGGCACTGATATAAACTCCCGTATCAGATATTTCAGTGAACCTAGATATTACGGCAGTGGGATGGATAAGAGTCGGAACTGAACCTCCCTTGCCGACAATTGTCCTGGTCAGATTCTCACGTATAGAATTGTCTCCCATAGTAAGAAGAAATGCCATTCCGGCGAGACTGCTCCTGGAAAACAGATCGTTGAATGAGCCTATAATTTCAAATCCGTGATCAATCTCACCTGTACGGGTGTCGTTGAAATGGTACAGTCCTGCTATCCTGTGTCCGCACGATTCAGCCAAATCAATGAAAACCGGCGTATTATGGCCTATGCCGAGAACATATAAATCCATAACTAATCTACTATCAATCTTATCACTCTCTCAACGTCACGGTCGGAGAGGGCGTGGTGCATGGGGAGGCAGATGACGCTCTGGGCCATGCGGTGGGCGTTGGGGAGGTTTTCGGGGGCTGCTGAGGGGAGGCCGCGGTAGGTGGAGAATTCGGAGATGAGGGGGTAGAAGTAGCGGCGGCCGAGGACGTCGGCCTGGCGCATCTTGAAGTAGAGTTCGTCGCGGGTCATGCCATACTTCTCAGCGTCGACGAAGATGGGGAAGTAGGAGTAGTTGTGGCGCACGCCGGGCATGTCGTCGAAGAATGTGATGCCGGGGATGTCGCGGAGGGCCTGGCGGTAGGCTGTGGCGGTGCGGTGGCGGGCGTCGATGGCGGCGTCGACCTGGCGGAGGTTGAGGAGGCCGTAGGCTGAGCGCATTTCGTCGACTTTGGAGTTGATGCCGGGGGCTACGACTTCGGTCTCGCTGGCGAAGCCGAAGTTTTTGAGGTAGTCGATGCGCTGTTTTGTCTTGGCGTCGTGCATGACCATGGCTCCGCCTTCGATGGTGTTGTAGACTTTTGTGGCGTGGAAGGAGAGTGTGGACATGTCGCCGGCTTCGAGGATGCTGCGGCCGTTGACTTCGACGCCGAATGCGTGGGCGGCGTCGTAGATGACTTTGAGGCCGTATTTGTCGGCTATGGCCTGGATGGCGTCGACGTCGCAGGGTTTGCCGTAGACGTGGACGGGCATGATGGCTGTGGTCTTGGGGGTGATGGCTGCTTCGATGCGTGAGGGGTCGAGGTTGCCTGTGGCGGGGTCGATGTCGACGAAGACGGGTTTGATGCCGTTCCACCACAGGGAGTGGGTGGTGGCTACGAAGCTGTAGGGGGTGGTGATGACTTCGCCGGTGATGCGGAGGGCCTGGAGGGCGGTGATGAGGGGGAGGGTGCCGTTGGTGAAGAGGCTTACGTAGGGCACTTTGAGGTATTCGGCGAGGGCTTTTTCGAGGCGCTGGTGGAAGGAGCCGTTGTTGGTGATCCATTTGCTGGACCATATTTCTTTGAGGAGGTCGTGGAATTCGTCGAGTGGTGGGAGGAGGGGGGAGGTAACTGTTATCTGTGGTTTTGTTTCCATCGTTTCCATTTGTATGTGTTGGGGTGGGGGGTGAATGGATTGTTTCGGTGTGTGATATATGTTGGGTAACGCCTGAGGTGGGCGGATGGTTCAGCGGCGGTGGAGGATGGCGATGAGTTCGCGGAGGTCGCGGGAGCGGGTGAGGGTGGTGATGAGGAGGTAGTAGGTGGCTCCGGCGATGGTGCCGGCGAGGAGTTGGAGCCATGTGGGGGTGATGTAGTTGATGAGTATGGTGACGATGGCCCACATGCTGAGGGTGTAGAGGAGTGTGGGGATGAGGTCGCGCATCTGGCGCAGGAAGCCTACGTGGATGAGGCGTCCGGTGTAGTGGGTGTTGATGATGAGGGCGAGGAGGGAGGAGATGATGAGGCCGACGCACATGGCGGTGAGGCCCATGGGGATGGTGATGCAGAGGATGGCGATGCCGATGATTTTTTTGTAGATCTCGAGGCGGAGGAGGAGGTCGCTGCGGCCTTTGACCTGGAGGAGGTTGAGGTTGACGGCGTGGATGGGGTACCACATCATGGCGAAGCAGAGGATGGAGAGGAGGGTGGCGGCGTAGGCCCAGGTGGGGTTGAGGATGGTGAGGACGAATGGGGTGGCGAGGGCTGAGAGGCCTGTCATGAGGGGGAAGATGACGAAGGCGCTGACGCGGAGGATGCGGCGGTAGGCTGAGGCGAGGCGCTGGTCGTCGTCCTGTATGGTGCAGAGGACTGGGAAGGTGACGCGCTGTATGATGCCGGTGAGGGTGGTGGAGGGGAAGTCGGCGAACTGGTGGGCGCGTGTGTAGTAGCCGAGGTCGGAGGCCCTGAACATTTTTCCGATGACGATGAGGTAGATGTTGCGGTAGATGGTGTCGAGGATGCCTGAGAGGGCGAGCTTGGAGCCAAAGGTGAACATCTCGCGGAATGATGCGGCTGAGAATGTGCGTGTGGGGCGCCATGATGAGAAGGTCCATAGCATGGCTGAGGATACGGCGAGGTTGGTGATCTGTTGTGCTACGATGGACCATACGCCGAATCCGGTGTAGGCCATGGTGATGCCTGTGGCTCCTGAGGCTATGGCTCCGATGAGTGTGGCTTTGGCCTGGGTCTTGAAGTCGATGTTGATGGTGTAGATGGCGCGCTGGACTACGGTGAGGGAGTTGATGATGATGCCGAGGCAGATGATGCGTGTGAGGAGTGTGAGCTGTGGCTCGGCGTAGAATGCGGCTATGAGTGGGGCGGTGAGGAAGAGGATGAGGTAGAGGATGATGCCGACGCCGATATTGAAGTAGAATACGGTGTCGTTGTCTGTCTGGCGGCGGTCCTGTTTGCGGATGAGGGCTTGGGAGAATCCGCTGTCGATGAGGCTCTGGGCTATGGCTATGAATATGGCGAGCATGCCTACGAGGCCGTAGTCGGCGGGCGTGAGGATGCGTGCCATCACGATCATGATGACGAATTGGATGCCCTGTACGGAGAATCGCTCGAGTGAGCTCCATACGGTGCCTTTTACTGCTTTATTTTTGAGTGATTCGGCCATTGGCCGGGGGGATTTTGGTGTTGATGGGTGTGAGGAGGTCGGGGTGGATGAAGGGGAGCATTATGGCGCAGATGCCTTCGATCTCGACGATGACGTGTTTGTTGCGGCGGATGCGCTTGATGTGGCCTTCGTGGCCGGCGAAGATGCCGCCGGTGATGCGGACGCGCTGTCCGCTGCGGAAGTCGGTTTTGTTGAAGATCTCGCAGCGTGTGGCGTCGGGGGCGGTGAGGAGTTTGAATAGGGTGATCTCGCGCTGTGATATGGGGCGCGGGTCTTCGCCGCGTACGGTGCGGTAGATCCACAGAGGGGGGAGGCGGTCGGCGGTGTCGTGGGAGCGTTTTTCGAGCTGTAGGGCTTTGGCGCGGGTGGTGTGGATGAAGAGGAGGTGGGGGATGATGGGGCGGGTGCGTGGGGTGCCGGCTGTGGTGAGGATGGTTTCTTTGGGGAAGTAGATTTCGTTGACTTCGGGGGTGAGGAGTTGTTCGGCGTGGTGGTCGCTGTGGGTCCGGATGGCATACCATCCGGGGGTGGTGTCGGCATCGGGGTTCATCTGGCGGGGTGGGTTAAGGCTCGGTTGGGGTCGGTGTATAGGTTTTCTTCTCGTCGGGTGTTTAGGGTGTGGGGTCAAGCACCGGATAAGGCACCCGCAACCGTCCGCTTGCCGGTGTTTTGGCTTCGGATCCGCGTAATATACCTGTACAGGTGCTCTCACGTAGGTTGCGGCCTGTGGCTTGGGGCCCGGTTGTGGCGGGCGCTGTGGACAGGCGTGCAAAGATAGGTATTTTTTCTATATGTGTTGCTATTTTGCAGCACATTTTTTAACTTTTGTGCTTTCTGGGGCTTGGTGGCGGGGTCAGAGGGGGGGTGGTGACGATGAGGGCGCGGGTGCCGTCGGCGAGTGTGGCGGCGAAGATGCGGAGGTGGCCTCCCTGGTCGATGCGGAGACGGGCGGCGAGGGCGGGGACGGTGAGGGGGAAGTTGCGGGCGGTGAGGTTGGCTTTGGGGTAGTGGGTGCGGAACTGGCGGATGGTCTGTTTGTTGAAGGGGTGGATGGCCTGTATGCGGAATGCGTGGCCGGGGAAGCCGGGTGGGATGGCGGGGGCGGTGAAGAGGTGGGTGTTGGGATGGAGGGGTGAGGCGAGGGTGGCGAGGGTGCGTGGGCTGCCGAGGGGGGTGGCTTTCATCACGGAGGGGTAGGGTTCGAGCAGGAGGTGGCCCTGGAGGGGGATGGCGGGGGTGAGGGGTGTGGTGGCGGTGGTGGGGGTGATGGTGAATGGGGGCTGGCCTATGGTGTGGCAGGTGGTGGTGATGGCTGGGGTGGAGCCGGGAGTGGAGGGGATGTCAAGGAGGAGTTCTTTGCATTCGCGGGTGGTGCCTATTATATGTATGGCTGCTGTGCCGATGCCGAGCTCGCGCATGGCGAGGGTGGGGTCGAGCATGGGTGAGGTCTTGATGATGAGGCGGTGGGTGCGCTGGAGGAGTGCGGGGATGGCTGTGGTGAGGTCGGGCGAGCATTGGCCGAGGGCGAAGTGGCGCCCGGTGGTGTCGCGGCGTGCAGGGTCGGCGAAGATGATGTCGAAGTGGCCGGGGGGTGTGGCGGCGAGTGTGGCGAGGCTGTCGCCCTGGAGGAGGGTGATGTTGGTGAGGCCGAGGGCGCGGATGTTGGCGAGGCCGGTGCGGTGGTAGGTGGGGTCGAGTTCGATGGCTGTGACTGCTGAGGCGCGTCGGGCTATGGCGATGGTGTCGACTCCGAGTCCGAATGTCATGTCGAGCACTTGTGCTCCGGGGGGTATGAGTGAGGCGTGGATTGCGGCTGCGGCTTCGGATGTGGCCATTTCGGCTACGGCGAGTGATGGGAATTCGAATCCGGGGCATGCGCATAGGGTGGGGAGTTTGGCGCAGAAGCGTTCGCGGCATTCCTGCTGGAGGATGTCGTGGAGTTTTCGGGGGTCGCCGTGGTGTTTGAGTCGCAGGCGTGCGAAGTCGGTTGCCATCAGCCGAGGATGCTGTTTTTGGGCCTTGTGGCCTGGAAGTCTTTGATGTAGTTGGGGGTGCTGTAGGCTGTGTCGATGAAGTCGCGTGTGGCGTAGGCGCGTTCGGCGAGTGCTATCATGTCGATGGCCAGGGGGCGTATGTCGGGGATGAATGTGGCGTTGGGGGCTTTGATGATGTCGCGTGCTTTGTCGCTTCCGTCGCCGAAGAAGAGTACGGGGCGCCCGGTGACGAGGATGTCGGCGTAGGAGTCGGTGTCGAGGATGAGTGGCTGCTGTGGCATGAGTGGCTGTAGGCTGAAGTCGTAGGCGGCGGTGTAGACTTCCATGCGTCTGGCGTCGACCATGGGGACGAGGATCTCGTCGCCTGTGAGGTCGGGCTGTGTGAACATCACCTGGCAGCACATGAGCTGGAGTGTGTCGACTCCTATGAGGGGTATGCCGAGGGCGTAGGCGAGTCCTTTGGCTTCGCTGAGTCCGATGCGGAGGCCGGTGTAGCTGCCGGGGCCCATGGATACGGCCACGGCTTCGGGCTTTATTTCTTTGGTGGCTGCGAAGTCGAGGCAATATTTTATGAAGTCACTGAGGATGGATGCCTGTGCGCGGCCTTCGTATTCTTCCTGATGGGCGAGCACCATTCCTTCGGCCGTGAGGGCTGAGGAGCATGCGGCGGCTGATGTTTCGATGTTTAATATTACTGCCATAAAACATGTTTTTCGACGGCAAAATTAATTAAAAAAAATTTCTCGTCAAAGAGGCCGTCAATTCAATTTTAAGTGCTATATTTGCATCGTTAACCAAAATCTATATCGAACATCCAAACATCTCAACTTAACATGGACATAAACAACATTCTCAACGCGCTCGAGGCAAAGCATCCGGGCGAGAAGGAGTATCTTCAGGCAGTCAAGGAGGTTCTCATCTGTGTAGAGGACGTCTACAATCAGCATCCTGAATTTGAGAAAGCGAAAATCATAGAGCGTATGGTCGAGCCCGACCGTATCGTGACTTTCCGCGTCACCTGGGTGGATGACCGCGGCGAGGTGCAGAACAATATCGGCTACCGCGTGCAGTTCAACAATGCCATCGGCCCGTACAAGGGTGGCATACGTTTCCACGCGTCGGTCAATCTCTCCATCCTCAAGTTCCTTGGTTTTGAGCAGACGTTCAAGAATGCTCTCACCACTCTCCCGATGGGTGGCGCCAAGGGAGGCAGTGACTTCTCGCCGCGCGGCAAGAGCGACGCTGAGATCATGCGTTTCTGCCAGGCGTTCATCCTTGGTCTGTGGAAGAATCTCGGTCCTGACCGCGATGTGCCCGCCGGCGATATAGGCGTAGGCGGCCGCGAGGTGGGCTATATGTATGGTATGTACAAGAAGCTCGTGAACGAGTGCACCGGCACATTCACCGGCAAGGGTCTTGATTTCGGCGGATCGCTGATCCGTCCCGAGGCCACAGGTTTCGGCGCTCTCTATTTCGTGCAGAGCATGCTCGCCGAGAAGAAGGATGACATCAAGGGCAAGACCGTGGCCATATCCGGTTTCGGCAATGTGGCATGGGGCGCGGCCCTGAAGGCTACGGAGCTGGGCGCCAAGGTGGTGACTATCTCCGGTCCTGACGGATATATCTATGATCCCGCCGGTCTTGATGCCGAGAAGATCGACTATATGCTCTATCTCCGCGCCACAGGCGAGGATATCGTTGAGCCTTATGCCGAGAAGTTCCCCGGTTCGACATTCTATGCCGGCCACAAGCCCTGGGAGCAGAAGGTGGATATCGCTCTTCCCTGCGCCACACAGAATGAGCTTGATGGTGAGGATGCCAAGCAGCTCGTGGCCAATGGCGTGGAGCTCGTGGCCGAGGTATCGAACATGGGTTGCACCCCCGAGGCTATCGACACATTCATCAATTCCCGCACCACATATGCTCCCGGCAAGGCTGTGAATGCCGGCGGTGTGGCTACATCCGGTCTTGAGATGAGCCAGAACGCCGAGCACCTGCAGTGGAGCGCCGAGGAGGTGGACCGCCGTCTGCATGAGATCATGCGCAATATCCACTCGCAGTGTGTGAAGCACGGCACAGAGGCGGACGGTTTCATCAACTACATGAAGGGTGCCAACATTGCAGGCTTCATGAAGGTGGCAAATGCCATGATGGGCCAGGGCGTGATTTGATAAAACGCAGAGTCTAAGCAATATTTATAATAAAGGAAACGTGTCCCGCGGCTGTATGACTGATGTCGCGGGACACGCTTGTATTTATCCCGGGTGCGATGACAATATTGTATTTTACCACAACAGGGAATTCTCTCTCGGTGGCCCGACGGTTGGACCCGGACAGACTGCTGAGTATCCGACGTGAACTTGATGGCTGTCAGTCAGGCGACAGGTATACGGATCCCTGTGCCATCGGGCTTGTATGTCCTGTCTATTTCGGTCGGGTTCCGGCGCCGGTGGCGGAGTTTCTGGAGAAAACAGTGCTCGAGGCGCCGTATGTGTTTGCCATTCTTACTTGCGGCAACACTCCGGGCACCGCAGCCGGGCATATGCGGAGACTCGGAATGACGAAGTGGAACTATATAGCAAGCATCTGCATGGTGGACAACTATTTCCCTATGTTTGATGTGGCCAAACAGGTAAGGACGCTCCCGTCCAAGCGGGTGGATGAGCATATGGGCCGTATCGCAGACGATATATGCCGTCGGCGCCGACATGTGCGCCGCGCCACACTGTATGATCTTATCGCCGCGGCATGGCTGAGGATGTTTCCGCTCTCACCCTCGGCCTACAGGAATTTTTATGTCGACGCATCACTGTGCAACGGTTGCCGGATATGTTCGGAGGTATGCCCGATCGACAATATCACTTACACACCGGCCGGTACTCCGGAGATGCATGAGCGATGTCTCACATGCGGGGCGTGCTATCACAACTGCCCGTCGTCGGCTATAAGGTACCATGGCGAAAAAAGCCGGTACTCCTACCGCCATCCGGAGATAACACTCCGCGATATAATCGAGGCGAATGAGAGTGAGCCGTTATAAATTATCGAGATGCTTTGTTTATCAAGATAAATCTCTGTAATTTTGTGTGGAGCTAAAATCGCTTTATAATAACAACTAAAAATCACGGTTATATGAATGATAAGATGTATATAGGGACTGTACACCTTACGAACTTTCGTAATTATGCTGATATCACTCTGGATTTAGGTCATAAGACTACGGTGATCATCGGTAAAAACGGAACCGGTAAGACCAACATGATCAATGCTATAAAGCAATCTCTAAGTTTTATCTTTTCAAAAAAGAAGGATGCTCCTCAGTATGACTTTGTTGCGAGCAGCGATCAGAAGGTAAAGAGCTTTCTTCCTACTGATCCTTCTTATATAAACGGAGATTATAGGTATCCAATAGCGATTGAAGTGGATATGGCCCTTTATGATGAGGAGCCGTTGAAATGGGAGTTGAGGAAGATGTCGGCAGACAAAAGTATCGATGAATCGTATGTGGCCTCTTGTATGAAGTTCTGGGGACGGGTTCTGGATACGGGCCGGATACCGGTGTTCGCATTCTTCTCTGACTCCTATCCCCATATTCTTTCAACTATGGGTAAAAACATACAGGCCAAATTAGGGTCCGGTAATCCGTTGCCACAGAATACGGCTTACTATAAATGGGATGATGATCGGAACTGCACGGAGCTCTGGAAGCAATATTACGTGATGAACTGGAAAAATCTCCGTTTCGGTAATAAAGATGGCCAAAAGGAATACTGTGAGGCCATAGAGCACGCAATTGTGAGTTTTACAGATCCAATCAGTGAAGTTGATCAGAATAATCCAGAGTTCTCCATCGAGGGTCTTGATGTAGAGGCCCGAGGTAAGGAAGATGTGCTGGTGGTGAAGTACCGGGACGGCAGGAGAATACCGTTCGATATGCTCCCACAGGGATATAAGCGTATATTGTCCATGGTGCTTGACATATCCCATAGAGGATATCTGCTTCAAAAGAGTTGTGACCCATATGCAATAGTCTTTATAGATGAAGTCGAATTGCATCTGCATCCATCGCTGGCCCAGGAGATTATACAGAGATTCAGGCGTTCATTCAAGAATACACAGTTTATTATATCCACTCATTCTCCACTGGTGATTGCAGATTACAAACAGGATCCCGAGAATATCCTTTACAGTATATCCTCGGATAATGGGAAGGCTGTCTACACTCAGGTTAAGGATATTTATGGCATGGATTATATTTCGGTCCTGCATGGTGTCATGGATACACCCGAGCGTGATTCCTATCTCCAGAATCTGGTTGGGGCATACCGGTATTGGCGGCAACTGAACGACAGAAAGCGGATGAAACAGCTGGAGGAAACGATCAGACGTCATGTTGGAGATGGAAGTGAATTTCTCAAGCGGCTTGTGGAGTGATGGAGTACATAGCTAAAAACAGACATGAGGAGGCTCATGCTCTGATAGACGGTTTCCTACAGCGTCACCGTGAGAGGCATGGTGGCGTATATGAGCTGGATCTATATAAATATATATCAGCGGACTTCCTTCCGGATGGAAGGATCAAGACCAGACAGATGCTGGTTCAGATTTTATTGGATGAGCAGCACGGACGCTGTTGTTATTGCATGCGTCAAATTGACGGACTACCTCCTGAGGAACGGTCAATAGAACATGTGATTGTCAATCATCCGAGAGATGCAAATGATTACGATCAGTATCTGGGTCATGGATCGTTATTGGATACGTCTGATATGATCCAAACGGCTGAGTTTGTTGGCGATCAGACACCTCCGCCACCATATCCCCATTCGGTGGCTTATGAGAATATGCTTATGTCGTGTGCCGGACATTGCCATCTTGGGTCCAATACATCGCATAGTTGTAATAACAAACGTGTTCATGAGTTTGTCATGCCACTGCCATTGATGCCGGATGTCAACAATGAAGTGAAGTACGGGAAAAATGGATTTGTGCACTGGACAAAAGAGAAGAATACTTCGAGACCGACTGTGGAGGTGCTTGGATTGAATAACAATGTCCTCAGGATAATCAGGCGCATATGGTGCAAAGTTTCCTCGAAAAAAATGGATATAGCAGATTGTGACCGTCAGGTGTTAATATATGAGGTGCTTGGTGATATGCTTGATGATGGTGAGGATGATGCGACGTTGCAGCTGTTATTCCTATTTGCCAATAATAATTGGTATTGGAATTTGCTGTCGGAATATAAATATTTTGATGACTCATCTAAATTTGTTTGACTAAAACAATAGATACACGAAGGTCAAAAATGACGGATCATAATTGTCAATTATGCGTCATTTTTGACCTTCGTGTATCTATGCTACGTTCCGGGCTATTCGGTCACGTCCAGCGTGCTGCCGGAGGAGTGGGCGGTGAATTGCGGTGCATACTGGCTCTGTATGGTGGCTATGCCCGAGGAGTATGTGCCGGCGTTGTTGACCCACATGTCGTAGGTGAGGATATATGTGCCTTTTGGAAGATGGTTTATGAAAATGCGCGTCTCGGAGGTGCGGTTCTCGCGGTAGAAAGCAAGGCCTTCGGAATACAGATGTCCCGATAGCTGGTCCACCGGTTCAAGACATGCTGCTCTCTCGTCGTGGATACATACATAGTCCATATCGGCGTTGACCTTGAGGGTAAGTATCACGGATATCTTCTCGCCGAGGTGTAGCTGCTGCGAGGAGAGTTCCTTGGTTATGGAAAGTTCCGGACAGGAGGATGCGGTGATCTCACTCATGTTTGCGTTGTATCTGGCAAAGGTCGCACCCCAGGCCGGGGTTGCGGAGGTTCGGGCGATGGTCATGTCGCGGGATGCTGATCCCTCCGGAAGCTGCATGGTGAACTCTCCGGTATATTTGCTGCTTGCCGGGACGGTGAGTTTATCGCCGTTCACGCTTACCTCGGCTCCATGAACGGGTACAAACCATTTTGTACCGGAGTGGAGAATGGCTGATATCGCAGAGGAGGCGATCTCTCCTGATCCCCAGTTCTGCGAGCCTTTCTGGAGAATAAGCCATTGGGCGAGCATCTCGATATCTTTGCATCCGGGCTCTATGAGCTGGAATGAGCGGAGAATCTCGGCTGTGATGCCTACTTTGTCGAGTCCGTCATACCATGTGTCGTCGAGCGACGGGAACCACATGCCTTTGGCGGCATCGGATTTGGCAAACTCGCGTATCGAACCGAGGATGGTCCTGGCGAGAGTGGGGTAGGAGTTCCGGTAGAGCACCACGGCCTGAATTGCTTTGGTCGGCAGGGTGCTTTTCTTCCAGTTCTTGACAATCCTGCTGACGGTGGAGTTGACTATCCTGCTGTCGAGCGCCGGATTGGATTTGAGTTGACGGAACATGTCGTGGAGACGGACGTAGGATGTAAAGTCCGACTCCGGGTTGCGTAGATATTGTTTGGAAGCTTCGGTGTTGTCCCACTGCAGAGCCGATACGATCATGCCGCGCAGCTCTGCATCGTCAGGGAGATAACCCATCTCGCACAGTCGACCCATGAGTGTGAGCACTTTGCGTGTGGCCCATGATGAGGGATGTCCGTATTGCTTGCACCAGCTCCATCCACCTTGCCCGCAATTGAGGGTGCGGAGCATGTCGATATTGGTTCTGATGGAGTTGGCTACGGTGGAACCGTCGAACAGCAATGCGAGCCTTGACATTCTCTCCGTGTCATTGCCGGCGGTGGGCATCCATGGGGTGGCACTCAGGAGTATTATCTTAAGGTCCTGATTGCGGCTCAGCATAGACTTGAGTGTCTCGGCTGATTTGTCGCCCGCGCTCCACTCCCTTATGGCTTCAGCTATGGCGGGATATTCTTTGAGGAGACCATCTGCCACAGATGCGGAGAAAAGCGAGAGCGCTGCCTGGGGTGCAGTGGAGGCTTCCTTGTCGATCAATCCGGGGAGAGCCGTGGCGATGTACCATGCAGGATTCTCACAGAATTGCAATGACAGCTCGGCATCGGATGGTGCATCGGGGAGGCCGACCGTGATGCTGTCCTGTCCGGGAGCCATATAGAACGGTTTGGTCTCTATGACGGGGCTAACGGCAGGGAGTATGGGGATAAGAGTCTGTTCGCCGTCGGAGTGGCCGGAGGCGGACGATCGGATACGGTAGCCAATGAGAGGGAGATCATTGTCGATCTTCGCTCGGATGGATATGGTAGCATTGGCATGAGGCTCGATGGTGTCGGTCAGCATGACGCTGTCTATAATCCTGTCATCGGACGGGTTGAACAGTTCTATTGTGGTTGATATGACGGAAGTGTCATCGCTATTGTTCATGACAGAGGCGAGGAGTGTGGCAGAGTCTCCTGAGCGTAGGTAGCGCGGAAGATTCGGTTGCACCATGACAGGTTTCGACGATACAGCGGCAGATGACAGACGTGCAGTGAGGAGTGACTCTGTGAAGGCTATGGCCTGGAATTTCCATCGGGCATTGGCGTTGGGTACAGTGAATTGAAGCACGAGCCCACCGTCGCTGTCGGTGACGAGCATCGGACGGAAGAACGCGAGGGGTGTCTCACTGTCGCGGTATTCAAATCGGGAGTCCTGATTCTCAGCAGTTGCGTCATCTTCGGTCTCCGCTGCACCGGCATTGCCACCGCGTATGCGTACACCGCCCGTGTCGGCGGTGGATCCATCGGAATCCATGGCCGCGGCCATCTCCTCTACCACCACTTCCTCAGAATGCTCCGTTACAGACATGAGCTGGGCGGACCGGGCGTTCTTGCGGTACATTGTGGTGAACATTCCTCCGCCCGGCATGCCGGTGCGTATGCCATATGTATTGAACTCGGCTGTGGCAGCCTGAGGACAATCCAGATATTTCACGTCCTGACTGATCCACTCGCTTACGCGCGAGTTGATGTCCGGATAGTTCCATGAGAGCGGGGGTGTGTAGCCGCGCAGCGGGACGAATTCCCATTCGGATGGCGCTATGGCGTCGAGAGCGGTGTTGTACATACCTGCTATCACCGCAGCTTCACGTCCGAGTCCTTTTTTGTCTACGATCTTGAATTTCCATGTCTCGGTCTCTCCCGGGACCATGCGGTCGCGGAACGATTCGGTGGTGATCTCGATACCGTCGCCGCTATCCTTGTGGGTGAGATTGACGGAGGTCTCCGCCATGGTATAGTTGGCTGCGCACATCACTGTCATCGTGCCCTTGGCCACCCCAACGGGCAGACTTACATCAAGCCTATTCATGCCGGCCTCTGCTTTATGCCATTTCTGTGAAATGATCTTGCCGTCGGCCCATATCGTGACATTGAGATGGGTATCGGCATTGACAGCGAACAGCCATTTGCCATCGGTCTCCATTGACTGGTATGGACTCCACAGCAGTCTGTCGGGCACGGGGGATTCCTTGGCCTGGGGATTGTACATGACGGTCTGGCATCTGAGACTGTCGGCCAACGCAGGATCGGCCAGGCTGAACGAGAGTTGGTATTCTCCGGGGGAAAGGTTTGACAGATCTATTTCGGATGCAGGGCCTGTGACGACTGTCTGCATCACTTTGATATCCTTGCGGGATATGTCCAGATTGACAGGTATGTTAACTGTCGAATCCATATAGTCCGTCACACGCACGTTGAATGACTTTGGCCCGGAAGTGATGTCGATATCGTTGGCTACGTCGGCGTGTATCATGTAGCGTGTGCCTTTCGAGAACGAGCGTGTGGCGGTGTGGCTCTCGCCTGTCGATGAAACAACCGTCACAGTTCCGGAATAGAACGCATTTTTGAAGGGCACTGATTCAAGCGCCTTTGCAGGCACGATGATGCTGAACGATCCGTCGGGCAGAGTGGTGACAGAGTCGGTGTATATGTCGATGCTCCTGCCGCCTCCCCACCACCGCGGACGCTGCATGACGGATAGTTCCAGTGTGGCGGAGCATCCGCCGAGAGGCATGCCTGAATATGTCATGGCTTTGCCGTGGAGGGTTACATCTCCTGTCGAAGGCATGCCGCGCTCCACGTTGTCCATGACAACCTCGAAAGTGGGCAGTTTATAGTCGGCCACGTTGACATGTGTGCCGGACCACCGGTTGTCAATCGAGATGAAGAACATGCCGGTGAGCACGGAGGAGGGTATTGTGAAGCTGCTGTGGATGCGTCCGTAATTGTCGGTGAGAGCTGTTACTGAGTCAATGGCCTCGCCGGATGGATCGTAAAGGATGGCTTTCTTCTCCTTGCCTGCCAATACCCTCCTCAGTCCTCCTTTGTATTCATAGCATACAGCGCTCCAATCGATTGTATCGCCGGGATGATATATGGGGAGCGATGTGAAAATATCGGGTATTCCGACCCATTTGTCCGGGGCGCTGTATACATTGTCATAGGCATAGAGCGGTGCGGCATATTTGTCGGCGCCGAGTATGGCGGTGACTGTGCCGGAGCCGTCTGACATCTTCAACGAGCCGTCCGCTCCGGTCTTGCCGATGGCCTTGGTGACGGGTGTGGCACGCCGGGTGTTGGTGAGCTGCAGTGTGACATATTTCAGTGGTTCACCGTTGGAGGGGTTGACGGCCCAGAGCCGGTTTTCGTTGAACGATGACATGGCGAGCGTCACACCGGTGATGTGTATCTTGCTGTAGTTGTGTCTGTCAGACTTGACTCCTTCGATCACCGGAACGGCGATGTAGTTCCCCTTGGCCGGGAAGGAATATGATACGCTGACGGTGTTCTCATACGGATATGCGTCGGCAGATGTCTCTACCGGGAGCACGGCCACCGGAGCGGCGGGGAGTTTCTGTCCGCGCTTTACCATGTAGTTTGACTGGTGGACGGGTGAGTTGGAGACATTGTATATCTTTATGCTCGCCTTGGATGCATTTCTGAGCGTGACGTCAAAGGTCATCTCCATGCCGGGACCATAGACTGTGGGGCAGGATATCTCGACACTTTTGCGTGACATTTCGGCGATCATGTTGCTGATGCAGTTGCTGCGTGAGGCCTTAGGGTATGCCTGCAGGAATGTCTCGGCATACCGGAAGAGTTTTTTCGCTGATCCGGATGCCCGTGGCGTGGCTATGAGCACATCTCCGGCATATTCATTTGCCGGAATACCGTCGGAACCGCACATGGATGTATAGAGCTTCATGTATGCTTCCGCTACGCTTTCCGGATCCATGTCGGGCGCCGAGTCCATCTCGAATGCGAGTCTGTCCAACCGCGCTCTCACCGAAGGTGCGGAGCACGGATTCACTGCTGAGATCTGCGAATCGTAAAGTTGCAATATCTTTTCACGGGTGGAACTGTCTCCGGTCAACGATGTATACATAAAGGTGTTACCCCAGGACTTCATTATCTCAGCGGCCTTGGTGGCGATAAAATCATAGAGCGAGGGGAAGTAAACCCTTGTCTCGGCTGTCTGGGATATGACTTTGGTAAATTTGTCGAGGCTGATCCCATTAAGATGCTTCCGGTCGGCCACGGAGCTGTCAAGCAATGCCGAGATGACTGAGCGGAACTGTGTGCCGGACCATTCGGTATAGTCGGTCGGCATGGGCTGGAAGGGGAGTTTGCGTTTGTCGTACATGTACATGCGGGAGGTGTAGATATTGGAATATATCTGCGCCTCAAAGAGGTCGGCGAGCGACCGCACGGCTATATTCTTTCCACATACGCGTCTTACGGAGTCGATGCGTGACAAAGCTGCCGGCATTTCCTCGTTTCCAATGGCCTGACAGGCGAGAGTGTAGTCGATGAGTGACCTCAGTATCTGCTGACTGTCGTCGCGGCTGATAGCTGTGTTGAGCGATGCGAGCGATGTCTTGCTCACAGTCTTCGGATAGGCGAAATCAGGCGGAGTGATATCCTGCGCCGTGGACCGGCCTGCAAATATCAGGGACATCAGTACTCCTATAATGTACATCCTGCTCATAATAATAGGTTTGATATGAAAAAACGTGAAAGGGGGCGACAAAGCCCCCTTCTGATAACAATTGAAAAGTATGGTGTGTTGAATGCCGTCCTATCGAGCCTTGCTTTTGTTGTCCTTCTTGTTCTTGTCACGTTTGTGCGAACGGTGTTCCTTCATGAGCTTTCTTGTGAAGTCATGTTCGGCGTCCTTTAATTTGAACAGCTGACGCGGGGTGAGTATTTTCTTGAACATGGCAAGATATTTCTTCTCAATGGCGCATTCCCTGCCTTTGCACTCGAAGAGGGCCTCGGATGCTTTTTCATATTCGAGGTCGGTGGCGGCATCACCTTTTTTCTTTACTTCGCGGGCCATGCGCCGGGTGTCTTCGGCGGTCTTGCGCACCTCTTTCTCCATTTCATTGTAGAGTGGGATGAATTTGGCCTTCTGGTCGTCGGTGAGGTCGAGTTTTTTTGCGATGTATTCATTCTTGACATTCGTGATCTCTTTCATCCAGGCGTCACGGTCGCGCTTGGAGGGCGTGTCCGCATGCATGTAGAGTCCGGAAGCAAGCATTATGGCCATTGTGATCAACAGCCGTGAGATGAGTCCATTCATATATCGGTGAGGTTATAGTCGTTGTCGTCTGTTGCGGTATATTCAGCCGGGGTGAAACCGTTCTCATAGAGATCCTCCATGATCAGGTATTCATCCATTCCGCTTTCGTTGATGACATAGTCGTTGATGAAGCTGTCATTGTCGAGAGCGGCGGTAAGTCTGGAGTTGTTCTCGAGTGAAAGTCCGGGGGAGGCGGGCCGCATCATGTCAAACATGGTCATCATGCACCATACCCCTGCAAACATAGCCGCGAGATAGACATATGGTCTGACTTTCTGCCAGAATGACCGGGGCATCACCTTGCCGCGGTTCTCTTCCCAATCCCTGACGGGTAGTGACGCAGCCATACGGGAAGCGAAGTCCTCGAAGTATCCTTCGGGGACGGTCATACCGTCTTTATGGTTGATTTGTTCGAGAATATCTTTCATAATGTCTGTACGTTCATTTTTATATGAGACTGATTAAAATGAAACAGGTTTAATCGTTGGACTCAAAAAACTGTTCGATTTTTTTTACGGCAAGATGATAGGATGCTTTGAGTGCCCCTACGCTTGTTCCGAGGATCTCTGACATTTTTTCGTATTTCATCTCGTCGAAATATCTCATATTGAATACAAGTCTTTGTTTCTCAGGGAGTGTGACAATGGCCTGGCGTAGTTTCTTTTCGAGAGCGTCGCCATCCACGTGAGTGTCGGCTTCGATGGTATTGATGAGGTTGGTCTCCTGCTCGTCGATAGATATGCCGGCACGTTTGCGTTCTTTCTCAAGGAAGGTAAGGCTCTCGTTGGATGCTATTTTGTAGAGCCATGTGGAGAGTTTGGCGTCACCTCTGAAATTCTCTATGTTTTGCCAGGCCTTCATGAAGGTGTTCTGCAGCAGGTCGTTGGCGTCGTCATGACTCTGTACCATCCGTCGGATCTGACGGTACAGCGGCTCGCTGTATAGTCGGATCAGGTCTCCAAACGCCGCGCGGCATGTGGACGGGTCTTGGAGACGCGCCACAAGTTCGCTGTTGTCAAGTGTTTTTTCTTCGGCCATGGATGCAAAAATAGTTGTTTTTATTCTTTTCGGGGTGGGTGTGGCTGCTAATAGATGTTAATTGCGCAGCTGGGAATATAATTTTCTCGCGCGGATGAAGTAGTCAAACAGTATGTTGACATCTCCGTTGAGCAGGTTTTCTTTAGGATGTGACGTATACTGCGAACGCATTGAGCGGAAGTCGCGGTGTGCCCTGAGTATGGCCGAGGCGTTGGATATATCACCCGCAAGCATGAATCTGAACCATGCCGCCGTGTCGAGAAGTCTGCGTCTGAAGAGCAGACCTCTCCTTACTCCGTTGGGGAGATTTTTGTGGAGCATCAGCAGATTGTTGCGGAAATTCAGATATGTCTTTCGGGGCGAGGAGGACGGAAGGCTGCCTCCTCCGAGATGGTACACAGCAGCCGATGGCACCGCCCATATCTCCTTGCCGGCAAGAAGGATGCGCCAGCACAGGTCGATCTCCTCCATATGGGCAAAGAATGCCTTGTCAAGACCGCCGCAACTGATGTATAGCTCTGTGCGTACCATCAAGGCTGCACCGCTGGCCCAGAAGATGCGGAGTGGGGTGTCGTATTGTCCGTTGTCGGGTTCGACTGTGTCAAAGATGCGTCCGCGGCAATATGGATAGCCGTGGCGGTCGAGGAATCCTCCGCATGCACCGGCATATTCAAAACGGTCGGGATGGGTCAGGGACTTAATCTTTGGTTGTGCGGCTCCGGCGTCGGGATGTGCCTCCATGAATTCGTAGAGCGGTGTGAGCCAGTCGTCAGTCACCTTCACATCCGAGTTCAGCAGCACGACATATTCATATTCGTCGCGTAGGCTGTCGACAGCTTTGTTGTATCCTTCGGCAAATCCGAGATTCTCCCCGAAAGGGAGTACTCTGATATGGGGAAATGTATCAGCAAGATATTGCAGTGAAGAGTCGGTGGAGCCGTTGTCGGCCACGATGACATCGGCGATGCCGGCCGGTGTATGGCTGACTATGGATGGGAGATACTCGCGAAGCATCCCCTCACCGTTCCAGTTGAGGATTATTACGGCTATTTTCTTCATGTCACGATCGTTCCGGTAGAGCATTCTTCAGTTGGATCGTACTCGCCTATACGTACCGGTATGACTGTGTTGGCGAGGTTCGCATCGGGATTGTCCACTATGACTCTCAGATAGTTGTCGGTAAACCCGGCCATCGAACCGTCGTGCCGCGGGTGTTCGAGCAGCAAGGGGCGTATCTTTCCCGTATAACCGGCGGTGAATTCCTTGAGCTTTTTCTCTGACAGGGCGAGCATGATGCGGGTGCGCCGGTGTTTCTCCTCCTGGCTCACCACGTGGTTTATGTCGAGAGCTCTTGTGCCCGGACGCTCGCTGTAGGTGAATACGTGCAGGCGGGATATGTCAAGACTGTCCACAAAACGGCGGGATTCCTCGAAGCGCTCCTCTGTCTCGCCGCGTGCGCCCACTATGAGGTCCACACCGATGAAGGCGTCGGGCATAACATGTTTGATTCTCTCCACCTTCGAGCGGAAAAGTGCCGTGTCATACCGGCGGCGCATCAGCTTGAGCACCTCGTCCGATCCACTTTGGAGGGGGATGTGGAAGTGGGGCATGAACTTTGTGGATGCGGACGTGAAGTCGATGAGTTCGTCAGTGAGCAGATTGGGCTCGATGGAGGAGATGCGGTAGCGTTCTATTCCGTCCACCTTGTCAAGCTCGCGGCACAGTTGTGTGAATGTCTCGTCGGTGCCCTTGCCGAAGTCACCGATATTCACACCGGTTATCACGATCTCCTTGCCACCGTCGGCCGCAACCTCCCGAGCCTGTGAGACAATCTGGGCTATAGATCCGGACCGGCTGCGTCCGCGGGCCATCGGGATGGTGCAATAAGAGCAATAATAGTCGCATCCGTCCTGCACTTTCAGGAAGTGGCGTGTCCTGTCGTCCTGCGAGCAGGATGGGGAGAAGGTGCGGATGTCCTTTGTGACGGTGTGCCGGGTGGTCACATGGTCATGGTCAAGCTGTTCCTGCTCGCGCAGGTAGTCTATGAGATTGAGCTTGTGGTCTGTTCCTGCCACGATGGCCACACCGGGCAGAGTGGCCACCTCGCCCGGCTTGAGCTGTGCGTAGCACCCGGTGACGAGTATCCTGGCCTCCGGATATCTGCGGGCAAATGACCGGATGGCCTGACGGCATTTCTTGTCGGCCATCTCAGTGACGCTGCAGGTGTTTATGACGATATAGTCCGGGATATCTCCGTCCTGGACACGATGAATCCCCACAGCGGCAAACATTTTTGCCACTGTGGAGGTTTCTGCGAAATTGAGCTTACACCCGAAGGTGTGGAAAAGCGCTGTGCGGTTTCCGAAAGTCTCTTTGTCTATCAAATCAGTCTACATTTTCAGCGAGGATGGGTATGGGGCGCTTGAACACCTCCTTGAAGGAGATGAGCGTCTCAGTGCGGCCGATCCCGAGGCTGAGCTTGTTATGTATCACCTGAAGCAGGTGGGCGTTGTTGCGTGCGTAAATTTTGGCAAATACATCATATGTGCCGGTGGTGAAGTGGCAGTCCACCACTTCGGGGATCTCGCGCAGGCGTTTCACTACCTCGTCGAATTTGGTCGGGTCGTTGAGGATGAATCCTATGTATGCGCAGGTCTGAAATCCCACTGTGGCAGGATCGATCTCGGTTTTGAAACCTTTGATGACCCCTGAGGCGGTGAGCTTCTGTATGCGCTGGTGTATCGCTGCACCGGATATGTTTGTTTCACGAGCTATCTCAAGAAAAGGCTTACGGGCATTGTTGGATAGCATTTCGAGGATTTTCAGATCCAGAGAATCAAAGTGTTGACGTGACATTAGATTCGGGAATACTTTTGTTATGTTGCAAAATTACGATTTTTGTTCGTAATGCAAAGTTAGTGAAAAAAAGTGATAAATGAACACTTTTATATATGTTTTAAAACAATTCTTGTTAGATGCTGATATTATTTTGACATTAACACATTGATTTGCCATGCATACCGAAGCATGGAAATGACCGGATGGAGGTGTTGTATCAATTACCGTTAAAAAACGTGTCCCTTGTTGGCTGTTTGGTAATAAAGTTTTACCTTTGCATCACTTTTGCCCGGGGCAAAGGTCACATTACTTATTATCGAGTGCAATTTGAGGAAGACCCGACCTTATATTATACTGCTGGTATTGCTGAGTGTGCTGTCTGTCGGCGCCCTCTCCCGGCCCGTAGGCCAGCTCCCGTTGGAGCTTCCGGCAGATACTGCCGCCACCGCCGCTGCGCCACGTCAGGAGGAGCTGCGGGACAGTGGTACGGATATTGATGCCTTCCTTCCGGCGCTTCAGGCCGACTCGGCCCGGGTAGTGCAGGCTGACTCCACCGTATCCGATTCGGCGGCTGTTCCTGTGCTGGCACGTCATGTGGCGGCGATGGATACCGCACGACGCACACGCCTGAGCCGCCGGCGTATATCGGATGGCGAAAAGCAGGCTTCGGGGCCACGCATCGTGAGGACCAAGGTGGATCTTGACAATGCCGTGGAGTATTCCGCCAAGGATTCACTGATTCTCCAGGGCCGCAATATGGCGTACATGTATGGAGAAGGTACTGTTACGTATGGCGATATCAAGCTTGACGCCAATGAGATATCCATTGACCTTGACAGTACGACAGTATATGCCGTAGGAACACCCGACTCGGTGGGTGAAGTGGTGGGTTCACCCGTGTTTGACGACAAGGGTACGGCCTACGAGGCAAAGACGATGCGCTATAACTTCAAAACCGAACAGGGCTTCATAACCGATGTCATCACACAGCAGGGAGAGGGATACCTCACCGGCGGACGGTCAAAGAAAGTAGGGGAGAATACCTTCTACACGCAGGATGGCAAGTATACCACCTGCGACAATCATGAGCATCCCCACTTCTATATGCAGCTTACCAAGGCTAAGGTGCGTCCCGGCAAGGATGTGGTGATGGGACCGGCGTACATGGTGCTCGAGGGGCTTCCATTGCCCCTTGCCGTGCCGTTCGGATTCTTCCCGTTTTCCGAGAAGTACTCGTCGGGCATCATCTTCCCTACGTTCGGCGACGACTACAACCGCGGCTATTATCTAAGCAACGGCGGTTATTATTTTGCCATAAACGACAACATTGACCTCGCTCTCACAGGAGAGGTCTACACCCTCGGCTCATGGGGCCTGCGGGCGCAGTCGGCATATCTGAAGAGATACAAGTATTCGGGCAACTTCAACATCTCCTATCTCAAGACCATAATGGGTGACAAGGGTATGCCGGACTATTCGAAGGCTACTAACTTCCAGATTCTCTGGAGTCACTCGCAGGACGCCAAGGCAAATCCCAACATGTCTCTGTCGGCGAGCGTGAACTTCACCACCAGCGGATATACCCGCAACGACCTCAACTCGTATTATTCAAACGCCTTCACGGAGAACACCAAGAGTTCTACCGTGAATATGACTTACCGTTTCCCGAACTCGAAATGGTCGGTGTCGACCACTGCGAGTGTGTCGCAGCGTACACAGGACTCCACACTGTCCGTATCTTTTCCTAACTTCACCGTGACCATGTCGCAGATCTATCCATTCAAGCGCAAGCGTATGGTGGGTGAGGAAAAATGGTATGAGAAGATCAAGATGTCCTACTCGGGTCAGTTCAACAACTCTCTTACCTCAAAGCAGGACGAGTTCTTCAAAAAAAGCCTCATCAAGGACTGGCGCAACGGCATGAAGCACTCCATACCTATCTCGGCTACATTCAATGTGCTCAAATATATCAATATCACCCCCTCAATATCGTTCACCGATCGAATGTATACCTCGAAGGTGCGTCGCCAGTGGGATCCAAATGCATCGGCCGAGGTGCTTGACACCACCTACAGCTTCTACAATGTGTGGGATTTCTCCGGATCGGTATCGCTCGATACGAAGATATACGGTTTCTATAAGCCGCTCCCATTCATGGGCAATAAGCTGAAGATGGTGCGCCATGTGCTGACACCCACCATCTCATTCTCGGGCGCTCCCGACTTTGGCTCACCGTTTTTCGGATACTACGGGTCGTATCAGTACACTGACTCTCGCGGAGAGTTGCAGACCAGACAGTATTCCTACTTCCCCAACAGTCTGTTCGGTGTGCCCGGCCGAGGTAAGACAGGCTCCGTAAGTTTCAGTCTTGCCAACAATCTCGAGATGAAGGTGCGCAGCGACAATGACTCCATAGGGGAGAAGAAAATATCGCTCATAGAGAATCTCACCCTGTCGCAGAGCTACAACTTCGCGGCCGACTCCCTGCGGTGGTCGAATCTCAACACATCCATCCTGCTCCGACTTGTCAAGAACTTCAATCTCAGCCTCTCGGCTACGTGGGATGTGTATACCTATGCCCTTAACTCCGCCGGCAACCCCGTGCGTGTTAACAAGCTCCGTATATCGCAGGGCAAGGGCTGGGGTAAGCTTTCCAGCACCGGAACATCGTTCAGCTACACCTTCAACAATGACACGTTCAAGAAGCTCTTTGGCGGAGGTGACGACAAGAATGGCAATAAAGATGGCGACAAGCAGAGCGAGGATCAGCAATTTGCCGATGATACCTCCGACTACCAGGGGGGTAACAATCGTCAGGGACCCGGTGCAAAAGGTAAGAAAAACGGAATAGAAATTGGTGATAACGGATACATGAAGTGGAGTGTGCCGTGGAACCTCACGTTCAACTATTCCATCAATTACGGCTACGGATCTTTCGATTATGACAAGCTTGAATATAAAGGCAAGATCACCCAGAACCTGTCATTCTCGGGCAACATACGTCCTACCGCCAACTGGAACTTCGGATTTTCGGCGAGCTATAATTTTGACACGCACAAGCTTGCATATATGAACTGCAATATATCGCGCGACATGCACTGCTTCACCATGCGTGCGAGCTTTGTGCCGGTCGGGCCGTACAAGAGCTATAATTTCCATATATCCGTCAAGTCCTCACTACTTGCTGATCTTAAGTACGATAAGCGCTCTTCACTGTCGAACGGTGTGAAATGGTATTGATCCATTGAACCAACGGCCATAGCCGGATGTTATTAAAAGTGAAAATAGCAAAATCAAAAATTCTCACTTTAATAACTGTTTGATTTATGAAAAAATTCCTCCTTGCCTTATGTGCGGTCATGGGACTCGCATTCGGCGCAAGTGCACAGCGCGCCCAGCTCCAGATCGGATATGGCGGTTATACCCAGATGGATGCTTCTGACATGCATGATGGCGGTAAGATCAATTCCGCATGGGGAGCTCTTACGATGGGTGTGAATTTCAAGGTTGCCCCCTCATTCTACTTCGGCCCAAGCTACACATTCTCCTCCGCCTCCTACAAGCATTCTGACGCCAATTGCTATTACCATGTGATCATGCTCAATGGCCGCTATAACTATTGGCGCAATTCGATCGTGACTCTTTACGCTCACTTGGGGCTTGGTGTGGATATCTCGCATATCACCTGGGATGACGGCAGCAAGAACAAGGCATATTTCGCATTTCAGGCATCACCGCTCGGAGCGGAGGTCGGTTTGTCAAGGAGTTGTGCCATGTTTGGCGAGCTTGGCTATGGAGCGCAGGGTCTCCTGCAGGTGGGTGTCAGGTTTAATCTGTGACGATCATGAGCGACCGACTCACATATGAGGAACGCAAGGATATGCCTGACAGTGTGTTCGGGCTTCCTGAGCGGCGTGAGTATCCCATGCCGGATGCAGCTCATGTGCGTGCAGCCGAAGCATATTTCCGTTATTGCCCCGAGGAACTCAAGCCTAAACTTGCCAAGGCAATCCTTGCACGTGCTAGTGAATATGGCGTGGATGTGGAGAGTCCGGTGGTGAAAAGCTACGCCGCACAGTAGTCAAAGAAAGCAATTCAGAATCAGATATACACTCTTAATTGACAGAAGGAAACAGAAGTCCCTATAATGCGGAGCGCATTATAGGGACTTCTGTTGTTGTTCGCCCGACATGGGCATAATCTAATGGGTGGAAGTCCCTAACGCGGCCTAATAGCGGCAAGCGTA
>CAJTJG010000021.1 GCA_910576785.1 uncultured Duncaniella sp. | reverse complement strand
CAGATGATGCTCGAAGTCGTCCACCATACCCGATGTGAGTTTTTTCATCGGAATATCCTTCACGCCTTCCTTGTCAAGCAGGAATTCTTCCAGATACTTCACACAACGCTCCCAGCGGAGTACGGTAGCCTCGCAGACATCGCCGCGTTCCAGTTTCTCGCGCACCTTCACGTTGACTTCGCGGAAAGCCTCGCACAGCATCTTCGGCTTTTCAAGTTTGCCGAGGAAGGCCCGTTTAAGCACATCCGGATTAACCATGTCGTCACGCATGACAAGCTGGTTATGTATCTCGCAGATTTTCGTGCGTATCGTGTCGAGATAGCGGTTAAGTTCAAGGTCTTTCTTAGTCTTGCCTTTAGACTGACCTTTCGCTGCATTCCAGTTTTCTGGAGATACATACCGGTTGGTATAGATTTCCGCACGTTGCCCATTCATAGTGATGCGGAGAGCAATGGGCATTTCACCCTCCTTGTTTAAGCGAGCCTTCCTTGCAATGAAGTTCAAGGAGAAATAGCTCTCGTTGGATAATTTCATTTGTTTGTGGCTTTAATGGTTAAACTAAAGATACAAAATTTTTCTCGGTTTTACAAGTAGTAAAAGCCAAAGAACGTATGAAATTATCGGGGTAGCGAGGGTGCAAAACGCCCAAATTCACATAATCTGCCAATCTGCACCCTCGTTTCGCACCCTTTTTTAACACTTCAGACAACCATTTATTCTGTCGGAAGTATTGATAGAGAGGGCGTGGTACACTGTGGTACATCGTTTGTGGTACACTTGAAATGTACCACATCTCCACTTGATATTGTACCCTCGACACACCTGAAAAGGGTACATTCATTAGCAGTTTATATCATGCGCAAATCGTTGAAAAATAACGAAATAAATCTTTAAGAGGGTACAGTTGGCGGTACAATTTTAAGTGTACCCTTTTTGCACACCAGATACTTCAATATTTTGCAATGATTGGGGATAGAGGGCATAAAGCAAAACCTCTGAAAATCGGTGATTTTCAGAGGTTTTCGTCGGATTGATAAACCCTTTCGTGATCCGCCTGGGGCTCGAACCCAGGACCCCAACATTAAAAGTGTTGTGCTCTACCAGCTGAGCTAGCGAATCTAACCTTTATTTGTGTTTTTTAGAGGTCTCTCTTAAAAACAGTGCAAAAGTAGATATTATTTTTCTAATATGCAAATTTTGGTAGCCTATTTTAACATTTGTTTGTTTTTTGTCTCTCTTTGCGGATTATGAGGGTGGTCATGATATGTACTTTAGCAGTGGGATTGGGAGGCTATAGTCGCAATGTATGGATAATTACGATATATAATATAGGTATAGGTGAATGCAGATATGGAATTTTGATATTAATATCGTTGAAAAAGGTATGTTTTATAGGACGGGATGATGTAATTTTGCCAATAGATCAAACATATGAAAGAGATCCTTAATAAATGAATAAATTCTACATAGTGGCCGTTATGGCTGCAATATCATCTTTGACTATGGCATATTCACAAAATCCGGCCAGGCTTACAGATGAGCCTGTTGAGATCAGACAGACCGCTGGGCGCGCTGCGCTCGGCGAGTTCGCTCCAAAGTTCGCTGAACTTAATGATGATGTGCTTTTCGGTGAGGTGTGGAGCCGTACTGATAAGCTTGCTCTGCGCGATCGCAGTATTGTTACTGTCACGGCGCTTGTGAGCAGCGGTATAATCGACTCGTCTCTGACATATCATCTTCAGGAGGCGAAAAAGAATGGTGTGACGCGAACGGAGATTGCCGAGATCCTCACTCAGGTTGCCTTCTATGCCGGATGGCCTAAGGCCTGGGGTGCTTTCCGTCAGGCCACGGAGGTATGGAAGGACACCTCGGATGCAGCCGATGCCAAGGCCGTGTTCGAGCGGGAGATGATTTTCCCGATAGGAGAGCCCAATACCGCTTATGCGAGATATTTCACGGGCAACAGTTATCTCGCCCCGGTCTCATCGGAGCAGGTGAAAATCTTTAATGTAACATTCGAGCCCGGATGCCGCAACAATTGGCATATACATCATGCCTCGAAGGGTGGGGGACAGATGCTGATCGGTGTAGGTGGCCGGGGGTGGTATCAGGAGGAAGGGAAGGAGGCTGTGGAGATCCTTCCCGGAACAGTGATCCATATCCCGGCGAATGTCAAGCACTGGCATGGTGCAGCTTCCGACAGTTGGTTCTCTCATCTTGCATTCGAGCTTGACGGGGAGGACAGCTCGAACGAGTGGCTCGACCCCGTCACTGATGACGTATACCTTGATCTCAGATGATCAATTCTGAGAGAGGTCTTTTGGGGACACACTGTGTGGACGCGTCATCGCGGTAGTATTTTATGTCGCCATCTTCGCCGAGATCTACAATCGTGGCTTTTTCGGCAGGATATCCGAGGGCGAGCACATATCTTGGCTCATATCTGGCTGGTATATCGAGTACTTCAGATATCATTTGTTTGTTAAAAGCCTTTATGATGCATCCTGCTATACCGAGCGAAGCCGCTCCGAGGGTTATTGCCTCGAGTTGCAGCCCGTCGTCACACAGGCAGTTCTGACATAGTGCGGTGTCGAGACACTGTATGAGATATGCCACAGGACGTTCCTTCTCGTCAGGGCCGTCCCAATCCTTGTAGTATCCGGCCCAGGCGAGATGCGGATATACGTCCGCGCATTCCGCCGAGTCGGTGACTATGCGGTATCGCAACGGCTGGAGATTCCTGCCCGATGCGCAATATCGCGTCAGGTCTATTAGTTCGGCGACGGTTGACGGCTGGATGGCTCGTGAGTGGTCAAACCGTCGCACTGACCGGTTGGTGATGAGCAGATTCTTTAGGATTGAGAATTTGTCTGATTTATCGTAAGTCATGAGATATATTCTGTTGGATCGAGTGATTCTTAAGTAGGGGGGCGATGGTCAAAGCCATGCGTTCTGGCGCTCTCTGACGGCTACTGATTCGCTGAGAAGACGTATGAATTCGAGCATCGACTTCTTGCGGTATGCATTTTTGAGTATGTGGACACATCCGGCCATTTCGTTGTCGGGCACATCGAGCGGTATGGCCTTGATGTCTCGTTCGTTGTGGATGGTGGCCTCTGCGAGGACGGATACGAGCATGCTTTGCCTGACGAGTTTCAGCAGTATGTTCACCTCGTTAAGCTCTATGCGTATGCGCAGATCGACGCCGGGACTTACGATGGCATCAAATGCATTGCGTGCCTGGAGGCCTTTGGAGGGGAGGGCGAGATCATATTTCCCGAGATCGTGGAGTGTGACCCGCTCGTGAGCGGCGAGTGGATGATGAGGGGCGACAACTACGGAGAGACAGTTTTGGAATAGGATATGCGACTCTATCCCCTCTACATTCTTTGACGGCTTGAAAGCCAGTGCAAAATCCACCGTTCCGTCCTTCAGTAGCTCCATCAGCTCGCTCATGGGTTTATAGAAGATATTGAGCTTTATCTTGGGATACATTTTCATGAACGTCTGTATCGTTTCTGTGAGGATCGGGCTGAAGGAGTATGTCACGCCTATGTTGAGCGTGCCGGTAGCGAGACGGTTGAGATCATTGATACGTTCGGCGCAGAGAGACGCCTCGTGCAATGCCTGCCGTGCATTGGCGAGTATGGTATGGCCAGCTTCGGTGAGGGCCACGCTGTGGCTGGTGCGGGTGAGCAGTGGCTCGCCGAGTTCGTCCTCGAGTTGCTTGATCTGTTGGGAGAGAGTGCTCTGTGTTACAGACAGAGCCTTGGCCGCCTCGGAGAAGTTCAGGGTCTCCGAGACTTTTACAAAGTATCTTAGCTGCCGCAGTTCCATTGTCGTTTTATCTCCGTGGCGTTGTGGTATATTAGGTGCAAAGGTAGTATTTTCCTGATTATTGTCCTATCGTGTGGCCTGAAAAGCTATCTTTTTCAGCACGAACAGCGGTATTACCGCGCCGGTTACCATGCACAGCAGTATGCATGAGCAGGTCATCGCGTTGTAGCCGAACAGGAAAAAGCTGTGGCTGAATGTTTCCTGGTTTCCGGAGAATAGACAGAGGGCCAGGCCGGCGAATGCCTTGTAGGCGTATATGCCGGGTATCATTGGCAGGAGTGACGGGAATAGGCATGTCTCCGCCGGGATCCTGAACATAGGAGTCACAAGCACGGCGAGTGTGCCAATGAGCAGTGACGCGGCGAGCGTGGCCGGTATGATGTGCATGCCGGCTACGGCATCGGACATGAGTATGAAGCGGAGAGAATGGCCGGCGGCAGCTATAAGCGCGCACAGCGGATAGGCCGTGGACGGTGGACGGCTGATGGCGGCGAAACCGATGGCGGCTATCGCGGAAAACAATGCGTCCTGTAATATCTGTGTGAACATATCGGGTCAGAACATATTGGCATTCATGAGCCACACTCCGGCACACAGACCTATCGATAGACAGCATGTCAGCACGAGCGCGTCGGCAAATCGGCTGAAGGCGCACAGATAGTGGCGGCAGAGCATGTCGCTGAATGAATTGAGAAATGGAATCCCCGGCACGAGATACAGCACACTCGTGCCGAGAGCTATTGCCGGCGTGGAGCCAATAGAGAATAGTATGCCCGTGGCTCCCAGCACAGAGGATACGAATGAGCAGATTATGAAAACGAGTCTTATGTCCACGCTGCGCCCCAGAAGTAGCTGCCTGATGCGGAAACCGGCCAGCGTGGCCATCCCCGTGATGGCCATTGCATAGACATCCCCGCCGAAAAGGCGGCAGAAGGCAGCATTGGCCAGTGACACGAGAAGCAATACACCCCACGGGTTCTGCCGGTTGGAGGTGATGATGTCGTGATATCTTCTTAGCGCTTCCCCGAAGTCTATTCTACCGTCTGCTATCTCCCAGCTCAGGCGGCTCAGTCCGGTGTTGACGGCGAAATTCGCGCCGGTGTCCCTGACGGCTGCTGTCGAGGTGATCATATCGCCCGAATGTATGTCGGTAAGCGTGAGGTGAATATGCCGTGGCATCACGGTCATCTCAGCGCACATGCCATAGGCATGTGCCATTCTCGATACATTTTTCTCGATGCGGATGCATGTGGCTCCGGCGGCCAGAAGACGCGCGCCATATTCGGTCAGAAACACGCAAGTCTCCTTCACGCATGGGGTGGGGGAACCCTCAGAAGTCATCGTTGCCATCATAATCGTAATAATCCAGATATTCGGTCCTGTGAGGGTCGGGATCACCGGGTATGTAGAACAGTTCCCGTTCGTCAGCCTTGCCTGTCAGGCTGTGACCGTTGCGGTTGTGCCGTATGCAGGCTACGATGATGTTGGCGATGAGCACCGTCATGCTTACGCCCAGGATGATGATCCATGTGATTAATGGAGCGTTCATAGTGTTGAATTTTTTAATTTTTTGGATTTGTTTTCAAGCGATATGTCGCTGGCGACAGCTCGTTTTCGATTTTCTGATTTTATGATGCAAAGGACGTCATTTCCTGCGGTGTGGCAGATGGTTTGTTATGGTTTTATCCGATAGCCGTTATCGGATATGGCCATGGCTGGATATTGTTTTTACAGTTTTTCACATTTTTAACTTGATGTATTTGGAAAGCAGCCGGATATTAACTAACTTTGTGCGAATTATGTGCGTTTAAGTTTACATGAGACAACTAAAAATCACCAAATCAATCACCAACCGTGAAAGCGCGTCGCTCGACAAGTTTCTTCAGGAAATAGGCCGTGAGGAGCTTATTTCCGTAGAGGAAGAGGTCGAGCTTGCCCAGCGCATTCACCAGGGTGACCAGAGAGCACTCGACAAGCTCGTCCGCGCAAACCTCCGCTTCGTTGTATCGGTGGCAAAACAGTACCAGAATCAGGGTCTTAGTCTCCCTGACCTGATCAACGAAGGCAATCTCGGTCTGATTAAGGCCGCGCAGAAATTCGACGAGACCCGAGGCTTCAAATTTATTTCCTATGCGGTATGGTGGATTCGTCAGTCCATCCTTCAGGCTCTCGCCGAGCAGAGCCGTATAGTTCGCCTTCCTCTTAATCAGGTTGGCTCGCTTAATAAGATCAGCAAGGCTCTCTCGAAGTTTGAGCAGGAGAACGAGCGTCGCCCCTCGCCCGAGGAGCTCGCCGAGAAGCTCGAGGTGCCTGTCGACAAGATCGCCGATACCCTCAAGGTATCAGGCCGTCACATTTCGGTTGACGCTCCTTTTGTGGAGGGTGAGGACAACAGTCTGCTCGACGTTCTTACCAACGATGATTCTCCCATGGCCGATGCCACTCTCACTCAGGAGTCACTCTCCAAGGAGGTTGACCGTGCGCTCAAGCAGCTCCACGACCGCGAGCGGGAGATCCTCAAGATGTTCTTCGGCATAGGCTGTCAGGAGATGACACTTGAGGAGATCGGTGCCAAGTTTGATCTCACCCGCGAGCGTGTGCGTCAGATCAAAGAGAAAGCCATCCGCCGCCTCAAAGGCCAGAAGAGCCATCTGCTCAAGGCCTATCTCGGACAGTAGGCCGGGACATCCTCACGACAAAAAAAGCTGACAGACACACGGGAAGCCCGGCTGATCCACCCATCATCCACCGCGAGCTCCGGTGTGTCTGTCTTTTATTGTTGGCAATTCAAACTAAAGTCTGTAAAATCTGATATCCATGTCATCATCCGTTATCTCAGCATTGCTTCTCTCCCTCACAGTCAATGTCAGCAATCCCCTCCCCGAACCTCGCACAAATGTGCCGGTGGTGGTCTCGCTTCCGGCCCGTGGAGAGCAGGTGAGGTCAGTCACTGTGGCCGGCAAGCCCGGCATACCTTGGCAGCTTGACGACCTTGACCTTGACGGACGCGCCGACGAGCTGGTGCTTCTGGTCGATCTCAAGGGTGGCGCCTCCGAAAGCTTTGTGGTCAACCTCTCGCCACGGGAGACACCCAATACGACCGTCCCGGGCACCGCGGCCTACATCAAGCTCAACGACAAGAACAAGAAACATCCCCGCATCACAGCCATAACATTCCCCGGCGATGCCGTCAATCTCCAGATGTACAACAGCATCTACGGCCACGGAGCCGTGCTCGAGGGCCAGTACTCGGCAGTGAGAGTTTATATGGACAATCGTCAGAGCGTGGACCTCTATGCCAAGAACACCCCCCGGCTCGAACTGGAGACAACCGGATTCTATACCACACGCGAACAGCTTGCCGAGGGCTATGGCCGCGACATCCTGTGGGCTGGCAAGAGTGTGGCCCTCGCATCCTTCAGAGGATGGGATGGCTCGGAGCCCGTCACCATCGACAGTGTCTCCTCGCGCGGACAGCGTGTGATAGCCTCCGGTCCGGTGCGCTCCATCATTGAAGTGATAGACCGCGGATGGATCACTCCTGCCGGGAAGAATGTGGACATGACACAGCGCTACACCGTTTATTCCGGTCACCGCGATTATGAGGTAGATGTGAAGCTCTCCACCTCCGGTCGCGGCGCCACCTATTGCACCGGTGTGCAGAAACTGCTCATCGACAATGAAGGATTCGTCAACACCTCCGGTCTCGCCGGATCGTGGGGGTCGAATGTCCCAGACAAAGGTATGCCCGAATTGACCGATACACTCGGCCTTGGCATCTGTGTCACACCCCCTTATCTTGCCGGCACACGCGAGGATGATGTCAACTACCTCACGCTCATCCGCCCGGTCTCCGACGGAACTATAAAATATCACTTCACATCTACAGCCCTGCGTGACAGTGCCACTCCGGCCCGCACGTCGAAGGAGTGGTTTGACTACCTCAACCGCTGGCAGCGCGAACTCCGCAACCCTGTGAAGGTGACAGTGACAAGACGATAATCATGGATAATAACGACAATCTCGTATATACCCCCGACAATATCACAACCCTTGGCCCTGACGAGGTGTTTGTGTTCGGCAGCAACCTCGCTGGAAGCCATGGCGGGGGCGCCGCTCTCACGGCATGGCGCCGTTTTGGTGCCATACAGGGGCAGGGTGTGGGTATGCAGGGGCAGTCATACGCCATCCCTACCATGCAGGGTGGGGTGGAGACCATCAAGCCCTATGTGGACGACTTTATAAATCTGGCCCGCGAATGGGATCAGACCACATTCTACGTCACTCGTATCGGCTGTGGCATAGCCGGATTCACTGACGAGCAGATAGCTCCGCTCTTTGACAAGGCCTTTGACCTCTACAATGTGCGTCTGCCGCGTTCGTTTGCCGATATAATACGGCGCCGCCGCCAGGAGCAGGCCTGAGTATGGCATCCATGCCGTGTTCATGACATTCCTCTTGCATAGGTCGGCCGGAATGGTTAATTTTGCTGTGCTGAAAAAGAACAAATCCACCATACCGAGTGTTAATGTTCTATAACAGACCACGTATTCAACTGTAAAATCAGCACATTATGAAAGAAATCAAGATTCTGTCCCGTCCCGTGCTCTTGCTTGGCATGATGCTTGTGGCCATGGTCATGCTCCAGTCATGCGACCCCGACGACGATTATTATTATGACGATCCTCCTCTCGTGGGCACATGGGAGCTCGTATCCCCCCCGACCATCGGCTACAACGAGTTTACGTTTTACCCCGACGGGTCAGGAACATACTATGTGAATGATTATTACGGCGAGGATACCTACTATATAGAATGGGAAGCCTGGGGTGGACAGCTCACCGTATATTTCCCCGGACAGATGGATACGATGTACTTCAACTGGTCTATCCGCGGCAACAATCTCTACCTATATCCCGACGATGGCAGCGGGCCCTGGATTTATGTGGGTTACTGACATGCCATTCCGTACGGCCGTGAAACCGCTCAATGGTTATCGCGGCCTTGTGGATCATAGCAGGCCCGTATTGCTCGTGGGTTCATGCTTTACCGACAATGTCGGAGCCATGCTCATGCGCGATCTCTTCGACGCTGAGGTCAATCCCGTGGGGCCGCTCTACAATCCACTTTCTATAGAGCGATTCCTCGCCATGGCCACCGGCGAGCTCCCGGCTACGCCGAGAATATGCGGAACTGAGGGTGCCGTGCATAGTTTCGACGCACACTCACGGCTCACTGGACGGACAGCGTCCGATACCGATGCCAGTCTTCATGAGGCGTTGTCACGCACGCGCGTGGCGCTTGCCCATGCATCAGCTGTCATGATCACGCTTGGCACCACAAGAGTGTTCACGCTCAGGGATGACGGTCTTGTCGTGGCCAATTGCCATAAGGAACCCGCCGGACGTTTTGAAGAACGCAACCTTTCTGTGGAGGATACCGAGGACGCTCTTGACCACATAGTCAGGATGATCAAGGGAGCTTCTCCGGAAGCCGTTGTCGTATTTACTGTAAGCCCATTGCGTTATCCAGGCAGGGATACCCACGACAATACCATGGTCAAGTCAACGCTTCATGTGGCCGTCGGACGTATCCTTGCCCGTTATCCGGATGACACCATATATTTCCCATCATACGAGATCATGATGGACGATCTGCGTGACTACCGGTTCTATGCCGACGACATGCGCCATCCCTCCGATCGCGCCGTGGAGTATATCTACGGTATTTTCGGACAGAGTTTCTTCACTGACCCGACCATGGAGACAGCTCTGCGGGCACGCCGCCTCACCCGCCGCCTCAGCCATCGTGTATCTCACGCCTCCTCGCCGACTGACGACATTCACTCCCTCCCCGAAGCTGACATTCTGCGACAATCTCCCGCCCTCGAAAGGGCTTTGCAACGTTTTTTGAATCAATGAAACTTTCCACACTGTGCATAGCCGATCTGCTCGGCACTGATCCCGGGTGCATCCATCCCGGCGACATTGATACTCTACTCACCGACAGCCGCTCGCTGCTGCATCCCGCGGGCACTCTGTTTTTCGCTCTGCGTACATCATCGGCAGATGGCCATCATTATATCCCTGCGCTTTACAGCCGTGGGGTCAGAAACTTCGTGGCCGAGAGCATACCGCAGGGTGAGTATCCCGGAGCTAATTTCTTCATCACGCCGTCGCCGCTCGAAGCCCTGCGCCGTATAGGGGCATATGTACGCAATGAATCGGATGCCACGGTGATAGCCATAACCGGCAGTTGCGGAAAGACTACCGTCAAGGAGTGGCTATATACGCTCATGAGAGCCGACCATCATATAGCCCGTTCGCCGCGCAGCTTCAATTCGCAGATAGGGGTGCCGCTGTCGCTGTGGCAGATCAATCCCGATGTTGACGATCTGGCCATAATCGAGGCCGGCATATCGCGACCGGGTGAGATGGAGCGTCTTGAGGAGATAATACATCCCACCGTCGGGGTGTTCACCAACATCGGTGGCGCCCATAGCAGCGGATTTGCCGATATCGAGGAGAAATGCCGGGAGAAGGCTTCGCTTTTCACCGGTTGCCGCAGTGTGGTTTACTGCGCGGATTCAGATCTCATAAGCCGTTCTATTCCGGAAGGACCCGAGAGGGTAGGTTGGTCCATGGCTGACCCTGCCGCACCGCTATTTATCAGAAACGTGGACAAACGGGGCACATCCACCGTAGTCTCCTACGAATGGAACCGCGGGCAACTCTCCGGTATCTATGAAATTGGGCTTACCTCCGATATCGACATCGAGAATTCCATCCATGCTCTCGCGGTCATGCTGCTCCTCGGCTACGACACAGCCACTATCGCCACCCGGATGTCCACGCTCTCGCCGGTCGACACCCGCCTTGAGGTGGTGGAAGGTATAAACGGATGCAATTTGATTCATGACACATATACCGCCGACCTCACATCGCTGGCACAGGCTCTCGACTTCATGGGCCGACGTGATGCCTCAGGCCATCCGCGCACAGTGATACTCGGCCCGTTGAGCGATGACTCCACACCTGCCGCCGTGCTCTATGCCTCGGTGGGCGCATTGTTGCGTGACCGCGGCATAAGCAAGATCATATGTATAGGATCCGAGCCTGCCACCTATGCATCAGCATTTCCGGAAGATGCTCGTTTCTACCTGTCGCTCGATGACTTCTTCAGCCGTGTTGACACTTCCGAGTTTGCCGGTGAGCTCATCCTGCTCAAGGGTGCGCCGGGTCTATCGTTCGATCCTATAGAAGAGGCGCTCGAGGCCCGTCAGCATGAGACTGTCCTGGAAATCAACCTTGATGCCGTGGTCGACAACTACAACGCCTTCCGGTCCCGTCTGCTCCCCACCACAGGCATTGTCTGCATGATAAAGGCCTCGGGCTACGGTGCCGGCTCTCACGAGTTGGCACGCACCCTGCAGAGTCAGGGTGCCACCTATCTCGCCGTGGCTGTCCACGATGAGGGGGCCGATCTCAGGTCTGCGGGCATCACCATGCCTATTATTGTGCTCAATCCGGCAGTGAGTCACTTCAAGGCTCTTTTCGACAATCGTCTCGAGCCGGAGATATATAGCATCGACTTCCTGCGTCGGCTCATTGCCGAGGCAGAGCGTTACGGCATCACGGACTATCCCGTGCATATCAAGATAGACTCCGGCATGCATCGTCTCGGTTTCCGCCTGGAGACACTCCCCGAGGTCATCCGGCTCCTGCAGTCCACCGGACGGGTAGTGCCGCGCTCGATCTTCTCGCATCTCTGTGCGGCTGATGATCCTATGGAGGATGACTACACGCGTGGACAGTTCGAATACTTCCACCGTTGTTGCGATATGCTCCTCGGGGCATTCCCCGGACGCCGCATACTGCGCCATATCCTCAATTCCACCGGCATAACGCGCTTCCCGGAAGAGCAGCTCGACATGGTTCGCCTCGGCATAGGACTCTATGGTGTCCGCACCATGCACGATGGCTCGCAGGACGATCTGCGCCCGGTATCTGCACTGCATACCACCGTCATATCCCTCAAGCGTTGGCCGGCCGGTACTACCATAGGCTACAATCGCCGTGGTGTCCTGGAGCGTGATTCAGTGATAGCCACTATCCCGGTAGGATATGCCGATGGCCTCAACCGTCATCTCGGCTACGGCAATGCACGGTTCTGCATACGTGGGGTGATGTGTCCCACCATGGGCACTATCTGTATGGATGCCTGCATGGCCGATGTGACAGATGTGCCTGGTGTGAGTGTGGGCGACCGCGTGGAGATCTTCGGTGAGAACATCCCCGTGGACGAGATCGCACAGACCCTTGGCACTATACCCTACGAGGTACTCACCTCAGTGTCCGACCGTGTCAAAAGAGTATATTACAGGGAGTGATCCCTACTCATCCTCACGGATCAGCAGCAGGTGGTCGCCGGGCATGAGACGGCGCGAACCATTGGGCACTATGTAGCGCCCGTCGCGCTTGATCATCATCACAAGCGATCGCTCGGGGAGTTTCATATCCTTGAGTGTGTGTCCGCCTCCGGCGAGCATCTTCTCGGTCAGCACTATGGTTTGCAGCGAGGTGGGGAGCTCATCGGCGAGTTCCACGCCGAAGTCCTCATCCTCCTGCCCGTCTGTATCAACGAGTCTCAGGGCGCGTGCCGATGATATGACCGTAGTGCCTTGTATGATGAGCGAGAGGAGAGTGACGAAGAACACGATGTTGAATATCTGCCCCGCACCCTCTATCCCGGCTACTACAGGATATGTCGCGAAAATGATGGGCACGGCACCGCGCAGACCCACCCACGATACGAATAGACGCGAGCGGGTGCTTATCTTACGGAACGGTAGCAGGCACAGCATCACGCTCAGAGGCCGGCCTACGAGGATCATGAAGAGACCTATGATGAGTGAGACGGCTATGACGCTGACCATTTCGTGTGGATTGACCAGCAGGCCGAGCATGAGGAAAACCACGATCTGTGCGAGCCATGTCATCCCGTCCATGAAGCGGGCTATGGCCCTGTGCCCCTGCAGACGGGTGTTGCCGAGAACGATGCCGCATATGTAGACTGCCAGATAGCCGTTGCCAGAGAGGGCGGTGGTGAGACCGAACGTAAGGAACACGGAGCCGAGCACAAGGATTGACACCATGACAGAGGCTTGCGAGATATCCTCGTTGGCAGCGTTGTCACCGCCGAAACGACGGTAGAGACCGATGAGCCATATCGTCAGCCGCCCCATGAGTATTCCTGCGGCGCCTCCCACACCGAACTGCATCACGAGCTGCCCGGCCACACTCCATCCGGATATTCCTCCACCCAGGGTTATGGCCTCGATGAGTATGATGGTGAGCATATAGGCCATCGGATCGTTGGATCCGCTCTCGAGTTCGAGCATCGGACGCAGATTGTTGCGAAGCGCCACCTTGCGCCCACCAAGGATGCCGAAGACTGAGGCGGAGTCGGTGGACGACATCGTGGCTGCGAGCAGAAGCGACGGTAGCAGGGCGAAGTGTATGTTGGTCCATTCCATTCCCGACAGCCACCATATGAATACGCCGGTGAGTAGCGCCGTGAGCAGCACTCCGGCGGTGGCGAGCACAAGACCCGGTACGAGGATCGGACGTATGGCCGAGAGTTTTGTGCCCATTCCGCCAGAGAAAAGTATCACACATAGCGCTATCATGCCTATGAACTGAGCGGTGTGCATGTCGCCGAACTGCAACCCCAGTCCGTCTGTGCCGAATCCCATTCCTACAAGGAGGAATATCAGAAGCAGCGGCAGGCCTATGCGGTAGCTGGTCTTGCCGATGAGCACCCCCGCTATGAGCAGTGTGGAGCCTACGAGCAGTATGTTCTCGGATGTGATGTGTCCCATTGAAGTGTGATTTTTTTAGTTCCGTGCTACAAAATTACGGATAATGTTCGTGCGGGTCAAGCGGAATTTTGTAATTTTGCGCCCATTATGGAGATTCTCAAACATGAGTGTGGCGTGGCTATGGTGCGCCTGCTCAAGCCGCTGGAGTATTACAAAAAGAAGTACGGGACCTGGGCTTACGGTCTTGACAAACTTTATCTCCTCATGGAGAAACAGCACAACCGCGGGCAGGAAGGCGCCGGTGTGGGAGTGGTGAAACTTCATCCCGAGCCGGGCCATGAATATGTGTTCCGCGAGCGTGCCCTGGGCAAGGACGCCATACGTGAGATATTCGAGACTGTCCACGACAAACTCGCTCACTTTGACCTTGCCGGAAGCACCACTGAGGAGATAGAGCGTTACGCTCCATTCATCGGCGGAATCTACATGGGCCATCTGCGCTACTCCACCACCGGAAAGAGCGGCATATCATACTGCCATCCCTTCCTGCGTCGCAACAATTGGCGGTCGCGCAACCTCTTGATGTGTGGCAATTTCAATATGACCAATGTCGACACTATCTTCGAGCGTGTGGTGAGCCATGGCCAGCATCCACGCATCTACAGCGACACAGTCATATTGCTCGAGCAGCTCGGCGAGGCTCTCGACAAGGAGAACCACCGCATATACCGTCAGTACCGTGATTCGCAGGTCGATCCGCAGCTCACCCGCACCATCGAGGACAACATCGACCTGCGCCGTGTCCTTGCGCCCACGGCACCGGAGTGGGACGGCGGATTCGTCATCTGCGGCGCCACAGGGTCGGGCGACATGTTCGCCTTGCGTGACCGCCACGGTATCCGTCCTGCCTTCTACTATTACGACGATGAGATCGTGGTGCTCGCATCCGAGCGTCCGGTCATACAGACAGCATTCAATGTGGCCCGCCGCGACGTACACGAGCTCGCTCCCGGCAGCGCCCTTATTGTCAACCGCCGCGGCGATGTGGACGTGAGCGACATCCTCGGCGAGGATCAGAACCGACGCTGCTCATTCGAGCGCATATACTTCTCGCGTGGCAGCGATGCCGACATCTACCGTGAGCGTAAGTCGCTCGGCCGAAATGTCGTCCCCGCCATCATGGATAGCATCGGAGGCGATCTTGAGAACTCCGTGTTCTCATTCATCCCCAATACGGCCGAGGTGGCATTCATCGGGATGGTGAACGGACTTGAGGAGGAGCTCAACAAGACCAAGTCCGCACAGATACTCAACGCCCAGATAGCCGGGACGCTCAATGCCGAGCGCCTTGCCGAGATAATGGGTCGCAATCTCCGAGTGGAGAAGGTTGCCATAAAGGACATAAAGCTGCGCACATTCATAGCCGAGGGTGACGCTCGCAATGATCTCGCCGCACATGTATATGATGTGACCTACGGTATAATACGCAACAATGTGGACAATCTGGTGGTGATCGACGACAGCATAGTGCGCGGTACCACACTCAAGCAGTCTATCCTGCGGATGCTCGACCGTCTCCATCCTCGCAAGATCGTTGTCGTGTCCTCATCTCCCCAGGTGCGCTATCCTGATTATTACGGTATAGATATGTCGCGTATGGGCGAATTCATCGCTTTCCGGGCTGCGGTGGAACTCCTCCATGACCGTGGCATGCAGAGTGTGCTTGACGATACATACCATGAGTGCAAACGGCAGGAGACATTGCTCGACTACGAGATAACCAATTGCGTCAAGGCTGTCTACGCTCCGTTCAGTCAGGAAGAGATCTCACGCAAGATCGCCGGAATGCTCACTGCCGACGGATCGGTCAACGCCGAGGTCGACATCATTTACCAGACCATCTCCGGTCTCCACGACGCGGTACCGTCATGTCCGGGCGACTGGTATTTCTCGGGCAACTATCCCACACCGGGAGGTACACGGTTGGTCAACCGTGCTTTTATCAACTTCTACGAAGGCAACGTGGACAAACGCTGACATCATGATTCACTCTCTCCTCCCTTTTCTGGCCATATTAGGCCTGACAGGGCCGGATCGTCACTATTACGATGCTCCGGTATCTATGTCTGACTCTGTTGTATGTATCCCATTGCACACCTCCGCTCCCGGACGTCTTAAGGCCGAGGCCCGCATGACGATGCGCGGTTCCGGCAGAAGCGGCAGTTGGAGTATGTCGCTGATACCTGTTGCGGGAACCGACACCCTGTCTGTATCCCTGTACAACCTCACTATAGGCTATGGCGATGATATCGTTGACCGGGTATGTACGGGTATGACCGTGACATGCGGAGGCCATATCCTTATGACTGGCGAAGCCGAGGGCTTTTCTCCTGAAAAAGATGCATACAACACCATCTCGATCGAACTGGCCTCTGATGGACGCACTCTGACCCTGAGCGGAGGCGCCAGAACTCTCGGAAGAGTGGGGGAGATCACACTTCCGCAAGCCATTGATGTCGGAGAGGTATCAGTGAGTGCAGTGGGGCGGGGAGTGCTCTCCATGTTCTGTGTGGAGAGCGAGACGGATCCACAGGTAGCATTGTCCACAGATCTCGATCTCGGTGAAGTGCGTAGAATCATATCCGACTCCTCCGCCGCCGATCCAGCCGTGGGATTCTGGAATTATTTCGACCGCAACAACGATCCGGTCTATGCCCGTCCGGGAGGCCGCTACAGATTGGCTGTCATACCGTCCGGCGAAGTGGCGGGTGCATTCGATATATTATATATAGGTGGTGCCGAGATTCTCGCCGACAGATGGAATGGTGCTGGGCCCAGGCTCAAAGGGCGCCTCATACCCGCCGAATTTGCCGGCCATTACGATCTCGAGTGGATCGACTCTGAGTTCCGTCCCATCAGCCGCGATATCCACGCCACTGTCGATGCTTCGGGTGCGCTCCTCACCCTGTCCTTCCCGTCGCTCCATACGGTAATGCGTTTTGCTAAGGAGCAAATTGTGGATTAATGTATGGAATAAGTGGCAAAATGCTACTGTGATTTACACAAATGGCGACTTGTGATGCAAGAATGCGAATTTTTGTGGAAAAATGTTATCAAAACTATTGGATGTTTGATATAAAGTAGTAACTTTGTACCGCGAACATAAAAAAACGTTAATCCATATACATTACATTATGCGTAAATTACTGCTTGGGGCCCTGGGGCTGTTGCTGAGTGCATCAGCGTGGGGCGCATCCTACAAGGCTCTTCTTGTCAATCTGAAGGACGGTACGAATGTGAGTGTGATGCTCACCGACGAACTTGCTGTCACTTTCACCGCCGACAATCTGTGTGCTGTCGGTTCTGGCGAGGATGTCACCATACCCCGTGCCGATATCCTCTCGTTCAGCCACGAGGAATACTCGGCCATTACGGAGATCGGCTCGGAGACCGACTTCGAGAATCTCGGCGGTATGCTCCGTTTCGGCAATCTTGCCGAAGGCACAGGCGTAAGCCTCTACAACCTCTCTGGCGTTGCTGTACGTACAGCCCGTGTGGAGGCAGGCTCGGCCACAATGTCCCTCGACGGGCTCACCCCCGGGATCTATGTAGTGAGTGTCAACAATTCGTCGTTCAAAATCAATGTAAAGTAAAGGGCCATGAAGAAAACATTGCTTACAGCCTCATTGGCCCTCGCGGCCACAGCCTCGCTCTTCGCTACGGTAGACCGCATCGAACTCTACAATGGCGAATCGCTCATCCGCAAGATATGGGTGGATGATGTGGACAAGATCACATATGTCAAGGGTGCCGACGGTGGATATTCCACTATGAATGTCGATTTTACCAGCGGGCTCAACTATAAGACCGACATCTCCGCCTTCGACCGCATGGAGTATGTGCAGGGTCTTCCTGAGTCGAATCTCACTGTGGAGGTGACACCCCACTACAACGGATGTACCTATGAAGTCAAGACCACCGACGGTGAGCAGGTATACTTCCGTCCGTCGGGTGTGAATAGGAGCGAGCTCAAGGGCGTGAACCGTCGCGAATGGGGGCAGCGTCTATTCGAGCGCGACCGCGAATTCATCCATTACGTCTGCGAGCAGAACGGTTATGATCTCAACACCTATCCTATCGACCGTATTTTCTATACCGCGCCTGTCAAGCAGGACTGGTTCGGCGACGAGATCATCAGTCCCGACACTGACATCGTGCTCGCCGTCTATACGGCCAAGATCGAGAAAGGCGATGTGGTGCTGACATCAGAGCCGGTAGTGGTGGAATGGAAGACAAAGAAACTCGTGGAGGCCGATGTCAATTTCACATTCACCCCGAAACTGAGTTCAAACAGTGCTGTTGTCGAGGTCGAGTGCCAGGACAAGGACCGCCCCTTCGCCATTGCATTCTACACCGAAATGGAAGTGGAGGCCTACGGTCTCGACGCCCTCGCGTTCAATACATGCCGCACCCTCGAGCAACTTGTTTACAACTATGGCACCGGCGATTGGAGCACAGTCACCTATACCGGCGTCGGCTCAGCTACCAAGAGCAATGTCAAGATCGGCGAGAAATACATTGTGGCAGCTTTCGGATGCGAATATGGCTACCAGGATACCAAAGTAAAGACGTGTGAGATCGAGATACCCTATCCGGAGGTTGTGGACGACTGCACATTCGACGTCACGGCCACACGTCTGTCAGGTTCCGAGATGAGCATCGATGTTAAACCCTCCAAGGAATCCACCCGTTGGATAGCTATGATATGCGAGGACTCCAAGCTCGCCAGCTCTTCGCCCGAGCTCTATGTGGCCGGACGCATCCAGTATCTCACCACCACCAATACTATTTTCTGGGCCACCGACGAAAAGTATGTGCGCACCGGTGCACACACGCTCAATTCCCACGACGATATCATCGACGGTATCTACCTTGACGCTTCCAAGACCTATACCGCTATGATATTCGGTATTGACGAGACGGGAGAGCGCACCACCGAGATGAAGACCGTCCCCCTCTCCACAAAGAATGATCAGAAAAAGGATAAGGTGACATTTGACGTGACGATTTCCGACTTCGATGGCGAGGGTAACTACACACACTTCTACACTGTCAACGTCATTCCTTCCGATCCGAATGTCAAGTATGTGCTTGAGAACAACATGGCCTCCAACTACTATGTGTCGCTCAACGGACGTAGCGATGAGGAGATCATGCAGGATTTTATTGATGTGCAGGGCCAGTATATGACGCTTTATACCGGCGAGCAGCACAAGCGCATGTCTATCGGCCCGGAATGGGACAGTGACAAGATGTGCTGGACATTCGGCAAGAACCGTGTTATCATATTCGCCTACGACGGCGAGATCCTCTCCGACCTCTATCTGATTGATGTGGACGGTATCACCGGCGAGGTGACCCAGCTCCGCCCCGTGGCAGAATGAAACGGTGACACTGTTGTGTGTCATATAATATAGCGTGACACACAAGTACCGGGAAAGGACAGAAGCTACAGAGAAAGATCGATTGTTGTACAGACAATTAAAATCTGTGGCTTTTGTCCTTTCCCGGTATTTATGTCAAAATAGCGGTGAATTTTTTTGCGGATGTTTTTTGCGGATAAAAAAATTGTTATTACTTTCGCAGTGTATAAACAAAGCAACTCACAGAATATGATATTCAATTTCCGCATCGTCTCTGACGAGGTTGACAATTTCAAGCGCGAGATCCAGATTGATGCCGACGCGACCTTCCTGGACTTACGCAACGCCATATGTGACAGCGTGGGATATGACAAGGGGCAGTTCAGCTCGTTTTTTCTCTGTGATGACGGGTGGGAGCGTGGCCAGGAAATATGTCTTGAGGACATGGGGTCGGATTCCTCGCAGGATGTGTATCTCATGGAGGACACTCCGCTTAGCGATTTTATAGAGGATGAGGGCCAGCGCCTCGTGTGGGTGTTTGACTATATGACGGACCGCTCGTTCTTCATCGAGATGAAGCGTTCCGTGCCCGGCAAGAGTCTGAAGGATCCTCTCTGTTCCATATCCATGGGCGAGGCTCCCTCGCAGTTTGTCAATCTTGATGACTTCGATGCTCAGATTGATGCCAAGGCTGCTGCCCATGCTGCCGCTCAGGCCACCGATCTCGATGATGACTTCTACGGATCGTCTGAATACAATGAGGACGAATTCGATGCCGCCGGATTCGACGAGATGACTTTCGACGAGTGACATCGTAAAAAAAAGGACCAACTGACCGCATTAAAAATGCATGAGGCTGGGCCATAATTTATAGAAAGATACAGAAGACCCTATAATGCATTACGCATTATAGGGTCTTCTGTATCTTGACACACAGCCCTGTCAATGGTGGATGTCGAGCTCATAGATATCGTAGACCACTGACCGGCCACCGAACTCCTCCTTGTGCCTTACCATTCCCTCGTTGAGATAGCGCCCTGCATCCTCGTTGTTGCTCCCGAAGTCAAAATAACGGTTGCCGGGCAAGAGATTGAAGATGATCTCATGATATATCACATCCGTGGCATATAGCTCCTTGCCGTGCGGGGTGCATGCCGCATATTGCAGATGGATCACTCCTCTGTCGAGATAGATTACAGCTCCGCCGAGTGTCTCCTCCGTGGCGGTGGAGGCGGTGAAGAAGCGTATATTGTCGGGGAAACACCCCTTCAGATAGTTCAGTTCTGTCCCGGTGTGTACCGGCCGCGTGTTGTGCCGTTCCTTCCGGTCAGCCACTACTATGTCCCAGAAAGGATCGCATGTCTGCACCTCCTTCACCTCTATGCCGCCTTTGCGCTGACGCTTTAATGCTCTCTTGCCCAGACGGGAGGAGGGTATCGGATCCATGAGGTTTATTACTGTGGCGAGATTCCTGATATGTAGCTTCGCATCCAGACGGAACAGTGCATACAGATCCTCCTCGGCTCCCTGTTTGTGATATATGTGGGGAATTGCCTTGTAGATAAGTCTTCCGATACCTTCCGTAGCGAGCTGTCCGCGCAGCAGTTCCATCATTTTCAGTGCATCAGCGCCCGAGGTGCTCATACCCATCACAAGACCACCGTAGGTCAGACCGGCGTGGCTGCTAAGGGTGTCATCTCTGAGTGTGGCGGGGAGCAACGCTATAGGAGTGTCATGGTCGTCGTCGGAGGTGAAGATATACGAATGATCGGCGAATCTGTCAGCGTGATACTCCATATAGTCGCGCATGAGCAGGAATGTGCCGTTCTTGGAGCGCTCCACGAAATCGTCCCATGCATGCTTCATGGACGGGACGTATCTTACTATCCTCATGGCTATTTCAGCTCTCCTTTCCCCTCGCGTATTATCTCGGGCGAGCGGCTGTCGGTGAGGTCTACTACTGTCGACGGGATACCGTCGCTCTCGCCGGCATCTATGAGAAGGGCAGCGGTGTTCTCATAGATGTGCGCTATAGCCTGTGCATCCATGCCGTCCTCGCTCTGTGGGATGGATGTGGACAGCAGCGGGTGTCCGAGTCGCTCGGCCAGAGCCGTAGCCACGGGATTGTCGGGTATGCGTATGCCTACTTCCTTGCGTCCTTTGAATACTTTCGGCAGCGTCGTGGAGGCCGGAAGGATAAAGGTGAATGGTCCCGGGAGATTGGCGCGAAGTATACGGAACGCCTCGTTGTCTATACGTGCATACTCACTGGCCATGGAGAGACCGTCGCATACCACCGATAGAGTCTGTTTGGCCGGGTTTACGCCCTTCACCTTGCAGAGCTTCTCTATGGCCGTGTTGCTCAGTGCATCACATCCCATGGCATAGAGCGAGTCGGTGGGATAGATTATGATATCGCCGTTTTCCACGGCCTTTACAGCTTCATCGAGATAGCGGTCGTTGAGGCTGGTGGGATACATTCTCAGAACCTTCATGGGCGTATGTATTTGACTGTTATGTTCGTTGCTGAGGCATAAGTCTCAAGTAGCGATGTGATAAGAGCGAGAGTGTCGGCCGGCGGCATCTCTTCGCCGTAGATGTTCACCGTCATGAGCAGACGGCGTGTGGATAGTGTGAGTTTGGTGCGTTCGTTGTCGCTGGTGGGTGTGCCTATGCCCCCTGTGAGGTCGCGGTACACAGGCATGCAGGCAATGTTTAGAGACCCGCGCCCGATGGCCTCGAACGGCTCTCCCTCCGCTCCTGCACCAAGGCGGAGTGTATCCCCGTCTATCTTGTCCATGTCGAAGCCGCCTATGGAGTAGCCCGACTGGAGCGAGACGAGATTGATAAGGTCCACGAGAGTGTCTATGCGGTAGAGATCCATCCCCTTGACTACTCGGCGGGTGAGAGCCTCGGCCGACGGACGGTAGCGGTTTGGCTCCTTGCCCAGAGCCTTGTATACACGGCGGGTAGCCTCTATGGCAGGGCGTTTATTGATATCGGGAAGGGTGGTGACAGCGGCAATATCGGCGGCCGTGCGGCATATGAGATCCCAAAGTGCGTCGGGTGTCGGGGCGTTCTTCACATCAGCTTCTACGGCCATCACCGTAAGCCCGGGTGCTGCAGCCCGGATGGTGTCTTCTATATATATATTCATGCGCTGGAGTTGTGTATGGGCCGTGTGTGGACACACGGTGAGTGCAAATTTAGGCAAAAAAGTGCTAAAAATTCAAACAAATATCGTAAATTTGTGGTCAAATTTGCACCCCGAAGACGCTTCTATGCTTGGAGGATATGATATACTGATGCGTACGGCTCGCAATGCCGTCCTTGCTGTCTCAGCGTTAGCTCCCGACGAGAGTGCGGCCAAGTTCATGAGATTTGGCCGTGGCCAGCGCCGTATCACAGGCCGTATAGCCCGTTCGGCTGCCACGCTTGACCGCACCCGGCCTACCGTATGGATCCATGCCGCCTCGCTCGGTGAGTTCGGTATAGCCCGCCCCGTGATACGGGGACTCAAGGAGCAGACCGGTTGCAATATAGTGGTGACATTTTTCTCTCCTACGGGCTATGAGGCACTCACACGTCATCCCGGTGATACCGACCGCGTGTATTATCTCCCCTTGGACACACGTCGCAATGCCAGGCGTTTTCTTGATGCCGTCAAGCCCGATTGTGCGGTCTTCATGGTGTCGGAATACTGGCCCAACTTCCTCACTGAGCTGCGCCGTCGTGACATCCCCACTTTCCTTGTATCGGCCATCATCAGGGACAACGGACCATTCTTTAAATGGTACGGCAGTCTTTTCAGACGCTCGTTGCGATGCTTCACGCGTATTTTCACGCTCGACCCCCGTTCGGTAGAGAATCTTGGCCGTCTTGGCATAGACTCGGCCACGGTCAACGGCGACCCACTTTTCGACAATGTCAGTCTCGTGGCCGCTACGCCATGGACCGATCCCGTCATTGAGAACTATGCTGCCGGACGCAAGGTGTTTCTTGCCGGAAGTGTCCATGTGGACAAGGATATGGAGATCGTATGCTCGCTGTGCAACAGCCGCAAGGGTGACACCCCCTTCGTCATAGCTCCCCACGAGATCACTCCGGGAGCCATAGAGGCGCTGAGAAGTGGCATAAAAGGGGAGGTGAGGCTCTACTCCGAGTGCGATGGGGCCACAGACTTCTCGGCCACACGAGCGTTGATCATCGACAATGTCGGATCGCTCGCATACATTTACCGCTATGCCGGATGGGCATATGTGGGAGGCGGATTCACACGCCGTCTGCTCCACAGTGTCATCGAACCGGTGGTCTATGGTATTCCTGTGGCCTACGGTCCAAATATCGAACGTAAGGTTGTGGCCTCAACCATGGTGCGCCTCGGGCTGGGCACGGTTGTGACCGATGCTGCCGGGCTGGAGCGGTGGTTTGCCTCGCTGCGCGATGATCATGGCCGTCTGGCCTACATAGCCAAGAAGGCACGCAAATTTGTAGAGGATAATTCCGGGGCCACACCACGTATCATTAACCACATAGCCCGGACCATATGCGGGAAAAACTGACATATATGCTTTACCGCGGGTTCTTCACCGGACTCGCTCTGCTCCCCATGCCTGTGCTCTATGGCATAAGCAATGGCGTGAGAGTGCTCCTGCAGCACGGTCTCAAATATCGCCGTAAAGTCATAAGGGAGAACCTCTCAAACTCATTTCCTGAAAAGTCGCCCGCCGAACTGCTTGAGATAGAGAATGATTTCTACTCGCAGTTTGCCGACAATATCGTGGAGACAGCCAAGCTGCTCCATATCTCCGACCGTGAGGTGGACCGCCGCATAGAGGTGGTGGGCGGTGAGCTTGTAGATCGTCTGGCTTCCGAGGGCCACCCTGTCATCCTCTATCTGGGACATTACGCCAACTGGGAGTTTGTTCCGGCCATTGTGCGCCATTTTTCTGTGCCCGAGATATGCGCCCAGGTCTACAAGCCTCAGCGCGACAAGGCTTTCGACCGTCTAATGCTCAAGATCCGCTCGCGGTTCAATCCTGTCTCCGTGCCTCAGGCCAAGGTGTTCCGTACCCTCGTGGGTTGGTATCGTGCGGGCACGCCATTCATCACCGGCTTCATAGCCGACCACCGCTCCAACAGCAGTGTGTCGCATCATGCCACTACATTTCTCAATCAGCATACCCCCTTCAATCCCGGCGGTGAGGAGATAGGCAAGCGTATCAACGCCGCATATCTCTATCTTGATGTCGAGAAGAAGTCGCGCGGACATTACCGCCTTACGTTCAAGCCCATCGAACCCGAAAGTCTTGAGGGAGACTCGCCTTACACACGTCGGTATCTCGAGATGCTTGAACAGACCATCCGTCGCCGGCCGGGACTGTGGCTATGGTCACACCGCCGGTGGCTGTACAAGTGAGATCATATACACGAAAGAAAACTCTCTAAAAAATATCAATCCAGACAACATGAAGATAATTTGCGTCATACCGGCCCGTGCCGAGTCAACACGTTTTTTTGAGAAACCACTTGCCCTGATCCTCGGTAAACCCATGATCCGTTGGGTGTGGGAGCATTGCAAGGAAGTAGAGATGTTCGACGAGGTCTATGTTGCCACCGACAGCGACCGTATCCGTGAGGCCGCTGAGGCTTTCGGCGCAAAGGTTGTGATGACACGGTCGGATCATGACACAGCCACCGAACGTCTCTATGAGGTCTCGACACGCATCGAGGCCGATCTCTATGTGATGGTCAATGGCGATGAACCTCTGCTCACTCGCGATGCCATAGTGCAGTGTGTGCCCGAGGGTCTCAAGCCCGGCGATTTCTTCGTGTCCAACCTTATGACCGATTTCACCAATCCCGTCGAGGTGGTTGATTCAACAAATCTTAAGATCGTCACCGCCGCCGATGACCGTTGTCTCTTCATATCCCGCTCACCAATCCCATTCCCTAAGGGTGGTATGGACTATGTGTTCCATAAGTTTGTGGGAGTAGGCGCTTTCACACGCAAGGCACTCGACTATTACCACAACACACCCCGTGGACCCATCGAGAAGATAGAGGAGAACGATTCGTTCCGCTTCATTGAGAACCATATGCCAATCTATTACTACAACTGTCACTGCAAGTCGCTCTCTGTGGACAATCGCAAGGACATAGAGGGTGTGGAGGCATATCTCAAAAATCTCGGCCGGTAGTGGCTGGGATGGATGGGCGCAAGCGTCTCGTGGCCGTGAGATTCTCCGCTCTCGGCGATGTGGCCATGACGCTTCCGGTGCTCTACTCGGTGGCCAGGTGTCATCCCGAAGTAGATATATATATGGCCACACGACCGTTTTTCGGCAAGATGTTTATCAATCCGCCCTCCAATCTCCATGTCGTCCCTATGGATCCGGGCAAGGAGTACCGGGGTGTCCGGGGCATCTTCCGTATAGCACGTGAGCTGCATGCGCTTAAGCCCGACATGGCGGCCGATCTCCACGACGTGATGCGTTCGTGGTCGGTGACACGTCTGCTCGGCTTGGGTGGCGCTCGTACCGCCGGTCTTGACAAGGGCAGATTCACCCGTCGCGACGTCATGAGGGGTGGAAGGGCACAGCGTCCGTATATATCACGGTATTTTGATGTGTTCAGACGCCTCGGCCTTGACTCCACAATAGAGTTTACCTCAGTGTTCGATGGAGGCACTCTTCCCGATATTCCTGTTGATATCAAGGCTCCGGCCGTGGGCATAGCTCCCTTCGCACGCTATGCCACCAAGACATATCCACCCGCCGCGATGAGGCAGGTGGCCTCGATGCTCGCTGATGCTGGAGTGAATGTCTACCTTTTTGGCGGACGTGGTGCCGAGGCAGCCGAACTTGCCTCGTGGGAGAGGGACGGTGTAGTGTCGTTGGCCGGTAAATTTGACCTTCCCGTGGAACTTGCCATAATGTCGCGCCTCGCTGTCATGGTCAGCATGGACTCGGCCAACCAGCATCTTGCGGCAATTGCCGGCACAAGGGTTGTCACAATATGGGGTGGCACCACTCCGGCTTGCGGCTTCACGGCCTTCGGGAGCCGTCGCGAGGATTCGATCTGCATGAACTTGTCTTGCCAGCCGTGCTCAATTGCAGGAACTCCGGAATGCCCGTTGGGACATATGTCCTGCATGGAAAGCATCAGCCCGGAAGTGATAGTCGACAAAATCATAAAAATTGTTCTTTAGAGGCAATGATACACTACCTGCTTTTTCTCATATCCTATTACGTGGCTTGGGTGCTCTACTTCATGGTCATCCAACGCCCGTTGTTCATCTATTGGAACCGCCGCTCAGCCAAGGGGCCCATCCCTGCCGCTGACATACGCAAGATATTCTCTTTCGGACTCAAGACCGACTTCATCGTGGCATCCTATCTTACTGCGCTCCCGCTGCTGGCAGCTACGGTGCAGATGTTTGTCAGCACCGGCTTCATGCCCGCCTTCATGACGGTCTACAATATTGTCATGGCCCTGTTGGTCGGACTTATGGTGATAGCCGATACCGTGTTGTATGACTTCTGGCAATACAAGATAGATTCCTCAGTCCTGGCCTATCTGCGTTCGCTCAAAGGAGCGTTCGCGAGTGTCACCACCGGTTATATCGTGGTGGCATTCAGTGTGGTGGCACTGATGGCCGCGCTCCTGTACGGTTGGTTGCATCTCGCATGCGCATGGACATTGTCCGCTCCGGCCGTTGCTGTGCGTGGCGTCCTTCCCGTCATACTTGCCTCGCTGCTGGCTTTAGTCATGATAGCCGCATGTTTTCTCACCATACGCGGTCTGGGCCGACGTCCCAACAACCCGAGTCTTTCCTTTTACAGCAAGAATCTGTTTTTCAATCATTCCGCGCTCAATCCTCTCTACAGTTTCATATACTCGCTCTCGGTCAACGACAAAATCAAGGGCGCTTTCCATGCGTTTGACGATGAGGTGTGCCATCGGGAGTTTGCCAAACTCTTCCCGCCCGATGCCGAGCCGGCGGTGAAACTCCTCAACACCGATCGTCCGAATGTGCTGTTCATCGTGTGGGAGAGCCTGTGCGCCCGGTTCATAGAGCCGCTCGGCGGACAGAAGGATGTCACGCCCAACATCAACAGACTCGCCCGCGAAGGTGTGTTCTTCACCCATGTGGATGCCAACAGTTTCCGCACCGACCGTGGTCTTGTGGCCCTGCTGAGCGGATATCTCGCGCAGCCTACCACGAGCGTGATCCGCATGACCAAGAAGCTCCCCAATCTTCCCGCGCTCCCGCGGGCGTTCAAGAATGCGGGATATGACACCATGGTGCTCCATGGCGGAGACCTCACAATATTCCACAAGTCGGATTACTATCTCACCATAGGGCATGATACCATTGTGAGCGATGTCAATTTCCCTAAGGATTCACCACGTGGCAAGTGGGGTATACATGACGGTATAATTTTCGATTGGCTCTATGACGATATCATGGCCAAGACAGAGAAGGGGGTGAAATGGTACACCACTTTCCAGACTCTCAGTTCACACGAGACGTGGGAAGTGCCCTACGACCGTCTTCTTCCGGCCGATCCTATAGCCAATTCGTTCGCCTATGTCGATGATGCCCTCGGACGGTTTGTGGACCGCCTCAAGCAGACTCCGGCATGGAAGGATATGCTCATTGTTGTTGTGGGCGATCATGGCTGCAACACCGGCGAGACGCTCGAGCGCAGCACCTATCCCCACATACCCATACTAATGATAGGCGGAGCCGTCAAGGAACCGAAAGTCATCGATACGATCATGAGTCAGAGCGATCTTGCCTCCACCCTGCTCGGTCAGCTCGGTCTGCCGCGCGAGGACTTCATCTTCAGCCGCGATGTGCTGGCTCCGACGTATACATATCCCTTCTCGTTCCATACCTATGTGAACGGCTTCATGTTCAGGGATGCCACCGGCTACACTGTGGTCGACAATGTCTCCGACACAGCCATAGAATGTCCCGATTCGGAGCGCGAGCGCAAGGGTCGTGTCATCCTCCAGTATCTCTACGAGGACCTCGCACAGCGCTGAACACTCCGTATTTTCAACGGACAAAGACAGAAAGATACAAAAGTCCCTATAACGCGGAACGCGTTATAGGGACTTTTGTATCTTTCTGTCTTTGAGGATAATGTGATCAGACCTCGAGATCTATGTTGAACTTCTCGTTCCAGGGCAGACCGTCCTTGGCGAGCTCGGCGAGGAACGGATCGGGATCAAACTCCTCTACGTTGTTAACGCCGGGTTTCACCCACTTGCCGGTGAGGAACATCATTGCGCCCACCATGGCGGGAACGCCGGTGGTGTAGCTGACGGCCTGCATGCCGGTTTCGCGATAAGCCTCCTCGTGCGAGCAGTTGTTCCAGATGTAATAGGTGAGCGGTTTGCCCTCCTTGTCAAGACCGGATATACGGCAACCGATGGAGGTCTCGCCATGGTAGTTCTCGCCGAGATCCTGCGGATTGGGGAGAACGGCCTTGAGGAACTGCAGGGGGACGATCTTCTGTCCGTTGTAGTCCACCTCGTCGATGCGGGCCATGCCGATGTTCTGTATCACGCGAAGGTGTGTGAGATACTCCTGTCCGAATGTCATCCAGAAACGTGCACGCTTGATGGAGGGGTAATTCTTCACCAGCGACTCAAGCTCCTCGTGATAGAGCAGATAGCTGTCACGCTCGCCGATGTTGGGATAGGTGAGAGTCTTGTGTATCTCGAGCGGGCCTGTGGTCACCCACTTGCCGTCCTGATAGTAGCGTCCGTTCTGTGTGATCTCGCGGATGTTGATCTCGGGATTGAAGTTGGTGGCGAAAGCCTTGCCGTGGTCACCGCCGTTGCAGTCCACTATGTCGAGATACTCCATATCGGAGAAGTAATGTTTGGCGGCATAGGCTGTGAAGACACCCGAAACTCCGGGGTCAAATCCGCAGCCGAGTATGGCCGTGAGACCGGCTTCCTCGAAGCGCTGCTTGTAGGCCCACTGCCAGGAGTACTCGAAGTGTGCCACATCCTTGGGCTCATAGTTGGCGGTGTCCAGATAGTTGACTCCGCATATGAGACATGCGTCCATGATCGTGAGATCCTGATAGGGGAGGGCTACGTTGATGACGAGGGCGGGCTTGTGGCGGTTGAAAAGCTCCACGAGCTGGGGAACGCTGTCGGCGTCGACGACATCGGCGCTGAAGTTGGGCTTACCGATGGTTTCGACAATAGCCTCGCACTTCGAACGGGTGCGTGAGGCGATGACAACTTCGGTGAATACCTCAGGGTGCTGCGCGCACTTGTGGGCCACTACTGTGCCGACACCGCCGGCACCGATGATTACTACTTTAGCCATTATGTATTGTACGGTTGGGGTTTATGGTTATGAATCTCACTCTCAGTCACGCTGGCTTCCGAAGAAACGGAGCAGGTAGAGGAAGAGGTTGATGAAGTCGAGGTAGAGGCTGAGGGCGCCGAGTGTGGCCAGGTGGCCAAGGCGGTCAGAGGGTGTATACTCGGCCATGCGCTTGATCTTCTGGGTGTCCCATGCGGTGAGACCTACAAAGATGAGCACGCCGCAGATGGAGATGATCCAGTCAAGTGAGCTGCTTTTGGTGAATAGGTTGACCAGCGAGGCGATGATGAGGCCGATGAGCGCATAGAACAGGAAGTTGCCCCACTTGGTGAGATCCTGTGTGGTGAAATAGCCGTAGACGCTCATGGCTCCGAAGGTGCCGGCGCAGATAAAGAAGGTCTTGGCTATGGATGTGGCCGTGTAGATGAGAAATATCGGTGCCAGAGCCATGCCGTTGATGGCGGCGAAGGCATAGAAGAGCAGGGTGGCTGTGGCCGACGACATCTTGTTGATAGCTCCGGTCACGCCGAATACGATGCCGAGCTCGGCAAGGAAGAGACCCCAGTAGAACCACTGGTGGGTGAGCATGAAGGTCATGTATGACTGGCTGCCGGCGCAGAACAGTGATATGAGGGCTGTGACGAGCAGGCCGAGGGTCATCTTGAAGTATACTCGCTTCATGACGCTCGAGGTCTCGGCCACGAGGGTATTGGTGTCATGATAGCCTCCACCGTTGTAGGGGGGAGGTGTGGGTTGTGAATTGTACATGATTTTTACAATAGTTTTTGTGCGGTTTATATTCTATACTATAGTAGACAATCCCGGAGACGAAAGGTTTAGCCCTGTTACATTCTCTCGGGCACGTTGATGCCGAGGAGCTTCATGCCTGCGGCTATGACGCGTGCGCTCTGGCGCGAAAGCTCGAGGCGCATGGAGCGGACGGCGGGATCGGTCTCGCGCAGGATAGAGCAGTCGTGATAGAACTGGTTGTAGGTCTTCACGAGATCATACACATAGTTGGCTATGAGTGCGGGGCTGTAGGTGTTGCCGGCGGCTTTCACTACAGTGGGGAAGTCGGCCAGAGCCTGGATGAGTGTGATCTCACGCTCGCCGGGCACTACATCGGCATACGATACAGTCTCCATCTTCTCCTCCTCGGCCTTGCGGAGCACGGAGCGGATACGGGCATAGGTATACTGTATGAAAGGTCCGGTGTTGCCGTTGAAGTCAATGCTCTCCTTGGGGTTGAAGGTGATGTTCTTGCGCGGATCCACCTTGAGGAGGAAGTACTTCAGAGCACCGAGGCCCACCATCTCGCATATGGCATCGGTCTCTTCGGCCGAGAGTCCGTCGAGTTTGCCCAGCTCGGCCGATACCGAGCGTGCGGTGGCCACCATGTCGTCCATGAGATCGTCGGCGTCTACCACAGTACCCTCGCGCGACTTCATCTTGCCCTCGGGAAGCTCCACCATGCCGTAGGAGAAGTGTACGAGGTCCTTGCCCCACTTGAAGCCGAGACGGTCAAGGAGAATGGAGAGCACCTGGAAGTGATAGTTCTGCTCGTTGCCCACCACATAGATCATCTTGTCGATGGGATAATCCTCATAGCGGAGCTTGGCGGTACCTATATCCTGAGTCATGTAGACCGATGTGCCGTCGGCGCGGAGCAGGAGCTTGTGGTCGAGACCCTCCGGTGTGAGATCGGCCCATACGGATCCATCCTCCTTGCGGTACATCTTTCCGGCCTCGAGACCCTCGAGCACCTTCTCTTTGCCCTCCAGATAAGTGTCGCTCTCGTAGTAGATCTTGTCGAAGCCCACACCCATACGCTTGTATGTCTCGTCAAATCCGGTGTAGACCCATGAATTCATGGTCTCCCACAGTGCACGCACCTCAGGATCCTTGTTCTCCCATTTCACGAGCATGGCGCGGGCCTCGTTCATCAGCGGCGATGCGGCCTTGGCCTCATCCTCGGTCATACCCTTGGCCATGAGCTCGGCCACTTCGGCCTTGAAATGCTTGTCGAAGAGCACGTAGAAGTCGCCTATCAGATGGTCGCCCTTCTTGCCGGCCTTCTCGGGGGTGACGCCTTCGCCCCATTTCTGCCATGCGAGCATGGACTTGCATATGTGTATGCCGCGATCGTTGACTATGTTGGTCATCACCACACGATTGCCGCATGCCTTGAGGATCTCCGACAGGGAGAAGCCGAGCAGATTGTTGCGCACATGTCCCAGATGGAGAGGCTTGTTGGTGTTGGGCGATGAATACTCCACCATATAGAGCGGCGACTCCGGGCCGGCGGCTGTGAGACCGTAATCGGGAGTGTCGGCTATGTGGGCGAGTACAGAGTTCCAGAAGCGCGGGGAGATGGTCAGATTGAGGAATCCTTTCACCACATTGTATTTCTCCACAGCGGGTTCGTTGGCCTCGAGCCATGCGCCGATCTCGGCACCTACGGCTTCGGGTGATTTGCGGGCGGCCTTGACCCAGGGGAAGACAACGACTGTGAGATTTCCCTCAAACTCCTTTCGGGTAGCCTGTGGGGTGATGGATTCTGCGGGAGTAGTGGCTCCGTAGAGCTCGCTGACTGCACGGCTCACGGCCTGAGCGATGATATTATCAATTGACATGTTTTTCCACTATATGGTTATTTCCTAATTTGCAAAGTTACGAAAAATCTCCATAATTGCGGGCCACTGCGGTTGAAAATATGTCCATGTGGGCAAAAAGACAGCCCAAGAGGTAGATATTACAAGTTTTATGCTTAATTTTGTAGATACGATACAGACTCTCTGAATGGCAAAATTCCGTATAAACATACTCGGCTGTGGCTCTGCCACCCCCTCGGCCCGTCACCAGCCTTCCTGTCAGGTGGTGGACTTCCGCGACAAGCTCTTCATGATCGACTGCGGCGAGGGTGCCCAGTCGCAGTTCAGGCGCATGGGCCTGAAATTCTCACGACTCGGGCATATATTCATATCCCATCTGCATGGCGACCACATGTTCGGCCTCCCCGGACTCCTCTCCACCATGGCGCTCCACGATGTGGGGGGACGCATCACCATCCATATATTCCGCGAGGGCGCGGAACTGCTGAAGACGTGGATGGACTATTTTCTACGGGAGTCTGCTTTCGAGATTGTCTACGATATCATCGAGCCTGGCGAGCGCAGGACGGTCTATGAGGATGACGGTCTTACGGTAGAGACCTTCCCACTGTATCACCGCACGGCGTGCACCGGATTCATATTTCGCGAGAAGCCCAAGCCGCGCCACCTCAAGGGTGAGATGGTGAAGTTCCATTCCATCCCGGTGGCACAGCTCAAGGCCATAAGGGATGGGGCTGACTATGTGAAGGCTGACGGCACGGTGATCCCCAACGCCGCGCTGACATCCGATCCGGATCCGAGCGTGAGCTACGCATATTGCAGCGATACGCTCCACTCCCTTCGGGTAGCTGCCGATGTAGCCGGGGTCGACACCGTATACCACGAGGCTACCTACGATTCCTCGCTTGAGAAGCAGGCCCGTGAGCGCGGCCACTCCACTGCTGCCCAGGCTGCCGATATTGCTGCAAGGGCCGGAGCCTCGAGGCTCGTCATAGGGCACTTCTCCAAGCGCTACACCTCCGGCGAGGAACCTCTGCTCGAGGAGGCCCGTGCAATATTCCCGGCCACGACACTTGCCCGCGAGGGGCTGACCATCGACTTGATCTGATCATCACATTTATATATAATACCTCCCATATAGTACCATGAAATTCTCTGTAGTATCAGTAGTGATGCTTCTGGCCTCGGTACAGGCGGCAGATGCGCAGACATTCAGTCATATCATTACCACCGATTCATTACGCTGGCAGACGGCTCCTGCCATCAAGGCTTCCGCAAAGCCCACGGTCACAGCCACCGTAGAGACTGATGCGGAAAATCCCATAGTGACATTCCGCCGCTGGGGCACGACTTTCAACGAGCAGGATTGGAAAGCTCTGTGCATGCTCAGTCGTGACCAGCAGGACGAGATCCTCTCCCGGGCCTTCGCTCCCGACGGAGAACTCGGCTTCTCCATGGGGCGCATATCAATGAATGCCAACGATTATGCCTTGTCGTGGTACTCCTGTAGCGATGTTCGCGGCGATTTCGGCTTGAAATATTTCAACATAGAGCGCGACAAGACAACCATCATCCCCTACATACGCGCCGCGCAGAAGTACTGTCCCGACATGACATTCTGGATGTCGCCCTGGAGTCCTCCGGCATGGATGAAGATCAACGACCACTATGCCGTGCAGAGCAATCGCTACAATGATCTCGATCCGGCACTCGACCATCTGCTGTTTGGCGACTCCGACCGCTCGGACAACGAGCAGGTGAACCCCGACAAGACCCGTTTCCCCCGCCGCATGGCCGTGCAGGATTATTTCATTCAGGAGCCCCGCTATCTTCAGGCCTATGCCGACATGTTCAACCGCTTCATCGACCTTTACCGTGGGCAGGGTGTGAAGATCGACATGGTTATGTATCAGAACGAGGCCTATAGCTATACGCCGTATCCCGGGTGCCCGTGGACATCGGAGGGTATACTCCGCTTCAACCTCGACTATCTCGCCCCGGCGCTCCGGCGTCAGAATCCGGACGTGGAGCTGTGTCTGGGCACATTCAATACCAACCGCTACGACCATGTCCGTGGTCTTCTCTCCGACCCGCGCATGGCCGACAATATCAAGGGTGTGGGATTCCAGTGGGAGGGAGGCCAGATACTCCCCCGCATACGTGAGGAATTTCCCGGCTACAGATACATAAGCACAGAGAGCGAGTGTGGCAACGGATCCATGGACTGGCAGGCGGGCGAGCATACATTCCATCTCATAAACCATTATATAGGTAACGGATGCTCGGACTATAATAACTGGAACCTGATATTGTGCGATCGCGGCGAGAGCCCGTGGGGATGGAAGCAGAATGCGCTCGTCAGAGTGAACAGCTCTGACCGCACATACGAATATGTGCCCGAATGGCATGCCTACCGTCATTACAGCCATTTCATACGCGAGGGTGCCGGGATAGTCGGATTCAAGCCCACCGGCGATGACCGCACTCCTGTCCTTGTAGCTGTCACGCCCGAGGGCAAATATGTTGTGGTGGCCGGAAATTTTGGCGATGAGCCCCGCACGGTGAGTGTGCGTGTCGGTGCCGGCAGATACCTGAACGCGAGCCTCGCCCCGCACTCATTCAACACCTACGTGCAGAAATGACCGACTGAAATGTAGATATCTCATAATTGACAGAAAGACACAGAAGGACAAAAAGGACAAAAGTGACAAAATATTAATTACCTGTATAATAATTAATTACTTTTGTCACTTTTGTCCTTTTTGTCCTTCTGTATCTTTCTATATATAAGGTTCAGAGACGGGTTATGGTGTGGTGGACACAATTGAGCACTGTGGCCGGATATTGCTCCACGAGGGCCATATTGTGGGTAGCGACAATCACAGCGGTTCCCTCGCGGGCTATACTGTGGAGGAGTCCGATGATTGACTCGCCGGTGGCCGGGTCAAGATTGCCTGTCGGCTCATCGGCGAGGATGATAGGCGGATCGTTGAGCAATGCGCGGGCTATCACCACACGCTGTTGCTCGCCGCCCGATAGCTCGTGGGGCCGTTTGTAGGCTTTGTTGAGCATACCCACGCTTCGGAGCACCTTCTCTATCCTTTCCTGCATGGCGTCGCGGTCTTTCCATCCGGTGGCCCGCAGCACAAACCGCAGGTTCTCCTCTGCCGAACGGTCGTTCAGCAGCTGGAAGTCCTGGAATATGATCCCGATGCGCCTGCGCAGGTAGGGCACCTCGGACCGTTTGATGGTCGTAAGGTCATAGTCCAGCACCTCAGCGCTACCGGAGGCTATGGGTATCTCGGCATATATGCTCTTGAGCATGCTTGACTTGCCGCTGCCGACCTTGCCGATGAGGTACAGGAACTCGCCGGGGTTGACGGTGAGGGTGACATGCTTCAGCGCAATGAGAGAATTGCGGTGGAGCTCCACGTCGTGATATTTGATGACTGGTGCCATGGTGGAGGGTATGGGTCGTGTTGTGTGGGGATCAGTTGCCCATCTCTGATATGAACTTGATACGTGCCAGGCGGATCTCCTCCTCCGAGAAGTCGGCGCCCAGATCGCGGTATGCCTTGTCGAGATCATCGTTCTCGCTCTCGCGGAAATAGTCGAAGAGATCCTCCTGCGAGTCCTCGTCCATGATCTCGTTGATGTAATAGTTGATGTTGATCTTTGTGCCGGCATAGACTATCCCTTCTATGTCGTCGAGAAGTTCGTTGAACTCCAGTCCCTTTGCCTTTGCTATCTCGGGGAGGGGTATCTTGCGGTCTATGCGCTGGATTATGAACAGTTTGGTGAGACTCTTGTCGGGCACCTGGCGCACTCTCATATCCTCAGGACGCACGATCTCGTTGTCCTCCACGTGCTGGCGTATCACATTGACGAACTCGGGTCCGTAGCGCTTCGCCTTGCCGGCGCCCACTCCGGGTATGTTCTGAAGCTCCTCCAGTGTCACGGGATAGGTCGTGGCCATGGCCTCGAGCGATGTGTCCTGGAATATCACGTAGGTGGGCAGGCCGAGATGCTTTGCCACCTTCTTGCGCAGATCCTTGAGGATGCTGTATAGCTCGGTGTCGGCGGCATACGAGGCGCCACCCTTCATCAGCTCGGGATCCGGCTCGTCGGAGAACTCTGAATCCTCGATCACTTTGAACGATGCCGGTTTGGATAGGAATTTCTTTCCCTTGGCCGTGACTTTGAGCAGGCCGTAGTTCTCGATGTCGCGCTCGAGGTATCCGGAAAGGATGCCCTGTCTGATCACGGCATTTAGCAGTTTCTCATCGACACCGCTCTCGCAGCCGAAACACTCGAGTTCGTCATGTCGGTAAGATAGGACGTCGGGGGTGGAACGTCCCAGTAGGATGTCGGTGATGTAGTCCGACTTGAACTTTTCTTTCAGTGCGATGACAGTCTCGATCACCGCGCAAAGATCATCTTTAGCTTCCACTTTTTTCTTTGGATTTAGACAATTGTCACAATTCTGACAGTTATCGCTGAGATATTCCTCGCCAAAATAAAAGAGGAGAGAGCGCCTGCGGCAAGAACTTGCCTCGGCGTAGCTCTGGGTCTCGATCAGGAGCTGTTTCCCTATCTCCTGTTCGGCCAAAGGCTTCCCTTGCATGAACTTTTCCATTTTCTGGAGATCCTTGGCTGCATAGAAGGTTATGCATGTGCCTTCGCCGCCGTCGCGGCCGGCACGTCCGGTCTCCTGATAGTAGCCTTCGAGCGACTTGGGCATGTCGTAGTGTATCACGAACCGCACGTCGGGCTTGTCAATGCCCATACCGAATGCTATCGTGGCCACGATGACATCTATTTTCTCGAGCAGGAAGGCGTCCTGGTTGGCGCTTCGGGTGGCGGCGTCCATGCCGGCGTGATAGGGGAGGGCCTTGATGTCGTTCACACGTAGCATCTCGGCGAGCTCCTCCACTCTCTTGCGGCTCAGACAGTAGATGATGCCCGATTTGCCGGGGTTGTTCTTGATGTATTTGATGATATCCCTGTCTATGTTGGCGGTCTTGGGCCGTATCTCGTAGTAGAGATTGGGCCGGTTGAACGACGATTTATAGGCCACGGCCTCCATCATCCCGAGGTTTTTCTGGATGTCGTGCTGCACCTTGGGGGTGGCGGTGGCTGTGAGGGCTATCATCGGGCGTACGTTGATCTCGTTGATGATCGGCCTGATGCGCCGGTACTCCGGCCGGAAGTCGTGGCCCCACTCCGAGATGCAGTGGGCCTCGTCGACGGCGTAGAACGAGATGGGAACGGTCTTAAGAAACTCTATGTTCTCCTCCTTGGTCAGTGACTCGGGTGCCACGTAGAGCAGCTTGGTGCGGCCGCTCTTGATGTCGGTCTTGACGGCCTCGATGGCGGCGCGGTTGAGCGACGAGTTGAGGAAATGGGCCACATGGTCGGTCTCGCTGAAGTGGCGGATGGCGTCCACCTGATTCTTCATCAGAGCGATGAGCGGCGATATCACGATCGCAGTCCCGTCCATCATCAGGGCCGGCAGCTGGTAGCATAGTGATTTGCCGCCGCCGGTGGGCATTAGCACAAAGACGTCGTGGCCTTCAAGGAGACTGCTTATTATTGCCTCCTGATTGCCTTTGAAGGTGTCGAAGCCGAAGTGCTTTTTGAGCGCTGTGTGAAGATCGTGGTTCATGGATGGGGTGCGAGGGGATAGAGGGTGAGTTTCTTTGGTAATATGAAGATGTAAGGGGGAGGTAAGTCTTGCTTAGGGGATTAAGTGGGAATGTTGGCGGGGTCGGGTAGGAGAGAGGCTCAGCCTATGTATGCTTTTTTGATTTTTTCCTCGGCATACTCACGTGTTATGGTGAGCTCCTTGACTTTGGCCGACGGGGTCTCGAACATCGGGTCGATCATGATGGTCTCCACGATGGTGCGGAGTCCGCGGGCGCCGAGCTTGTACTCGATGGCCTTGTCGACTATGAATCCGAGGGTCTCCGGCTCGAACACGAGCTTTACACCGTCCATGGCGAAGAGCTTCTCGTACTGGCGTATGATGGCGTTCTTCGGTTCGGTGAGCACCTTAAGCAGGGCGTCGCGGTCAAGCGGGTCGAGATGCACGAGTACTGGCAGGCGGCCTATGATCTCGGGGATGAGCCCGAAGCTCTTGAGGTCCTGCGGCGCTATGTATTTCAGATAGTTGTCCGAATCGACCTTGGCGCGCACGGCGTGGCCGGTGAATCCTACCACATGGGTGTTGAGCCTGTGGGCTATCTTGCGCTCGATACCATCGAAAGCTCCGCCGCATATGAAGAGTATGTTCTTCGTGTCGACGGCTATCATCTTCTGCTCGGGGTGCTTACGTCCGCCGTTCGGCGGCACGTTGACCACCGAGCCTTCGAGGAGCTTGAGCAGGCCCTGCTGCACACCTTCGCCCGATACGTCGCGGGTGATGGATGGGTTGTCACCCTTGCGGGCTATCTTGTCGATCTCGTCGATGAACACTATGCCGCGCTCGGCTTTCTCCACATCGTAGTCGGCGGCCTGGAGCAGACGTACCAACAGACTCTCTATATCCTCGCCCACATATCCGGCTTCGGTGAGCACGGTGGCGTCGACTATGGCGAACGGGACGTCGAGCTGACGGGCTATGGTCTTGGCCAGGAGTGTCTTGCCGGTGCCGGTGGGTCCTACCATTATGATGTTGCTCTTCTCGATATCAACTTCGTCGCGGGTCTGGGCAAGACGTTTGTAGTGGTTGTAGACGGCTACCGAGAGGTATTTCTTGGCATCGTCCTGGCCTATCACGTATTGGTCGAGGAAGTCGCATATCTCCTTGGGAGTAGGGAGCTTGCCCGCGGGGGCATGATTTTCTTTGCCGCTTTTTTTGTGCGATGACTTCTGTGGATGGCCTTCGTTGAGATACTCTTTGAGCAGTCCCTCGATCTGGTCCACACAGTCGCTGCATATGTATGCCTCGCCAAGGGGGCTCGGCACCATTATGTCGGTATAGGAGGGCTCTTTCCCGCAGAATGAGCATTTTACGGGTATCGAGCCTCCGCCACCTATGTTATTGTTATTACTGTTTTTCTTAGCCATTTGTCTTCTCGGATTTTTTCTCGGGAAGGAGTATGTGGTCTATCATGCCATATTCCTTGGCCTCGGAGGCCGTCATCCAGTAGTCGCGGTCGGCGTCAGCCTCGATTTTCTCGAGGGGCATGCCGGAGTGATCGGCGATGATTTTGTAAAGTTCGGCCTTGTATTTGAGTATCTCGCGGGCAGTGATCTCGATGTCAGAAGCCTGGCCCTGCACGCCGCCGAGGGGCTGGTGGATCATCACACGCGAGTGGGGCAGGGCGAGCCTTTTGCCCTGAGCGCCGGCCACGAGGAGCACGGCGGCCATGGATGCTGCCATGCCTATGCAGATTGTGGATACATCACTCTTGATGTGCTGCATGGTGTCGTAGAGACCGAGTCCGGCTATCACTGATCCGCCGGGTGAGTTGAGATATATGGATATATCCTTGCCGGGATCCACCGAGTCGAGGTAGAGAAGCTGCCCCTGCACTACAGTGGCGGTATAGTCGTTGACATCTGTGGACAGGAAGATGATGCGGTCCATCATCAGACGCGAGAATACATCCATCTGGGCCACATTGAGCTGACGTTCCTCTATGATGGTGGGGGAGATGTAGGATGATGTAATCTGCTGTGCGGCCGCCTTGCTGTATTGGTCGAGGGCAAGACCGTTCATGCCGAGATGATGTACGGCAAAATTTCTGAAGTCGTTATTCATAGATGATGTGTAGTTGTTTTTTCTTTCTTTCGTAATGTAAAGTTAGAAAAAAAACTCCATTATCGCAAATTAAAGAAGAAATATATGGACATATGCGTGCTTCTTTCACATGAAACCCGCGCAGATTTACGGGTGGCTGTGCGGAACACATAGGGATACAGAAGGGCCAGGAAAACTCAAAAGTGACAAATATAATTAGTTATTGTGCTGATAATTATATTCTCATCGCTTCTGAGCCTTCCTGGCCCTCCTGTGTTCTTCTGCGGTTTGACGGTTCTGAGGTTCAGCGGATGTTTTCCCTCACGCGGTCGAGATATTTTTTCATTGCATCGGAGTCGCGGCGCTCAACAATCTCTTTCAATTCAGCAAGTTGTGAGCATATCAGCTCGAGCTGACCGGATGTGTGGGGGTTGAAGAGGATCTCGCTGAGCAGATAGTCGTCCTCGCTCATGAGTCCGCGGGCTATCTGCATGTGGCGCTTGAAGGTGGTGCCCGGTGCCGGCTGGGGTTTCATCACTCCGGCGAAGGCGAGGGTGGCGGCAAACGGTATGGAGAGTGAGTAGGCCACGGTCTCGTCGTGCTCGGCGAAGGTGTAGTCCACGATATTGAGATGCAGACGCGAATAGAGGTCGCGGAAGAAAGCCTGCCCGAGGGCATCCCCTTCGCGTATGATGATGGCGTTTTCAGATGCGAGATTGGACAGCGAGGCGAATGTGGGACCGAACATCGGGTGGGTGCTCACGAACGGATGGCCGCACGAGGCGTAGTATTCCGGCAGGCCCGTCTTGACGGAGGCTATATCGCTCAGAATGGTATCGGGGGGAAGCATCGGGAGCACGCTGCGGAATGCGTCGATGGTGTGCTTGACGGTCGCGGCGTTTATGACGAGACGCGGCGCGAAGTCCGCTATCTCGTCGGGCGAGCTGAAGCGCAGGGCGTTGAATGTGAAGCGCAGGCGCGCCGGATCGGGATCGTAGACGGCCACTTCGTGGTCAAACGAGAGCAGGTCGCAGAAGAACGATCCCATCTTCCCTGCCCCGAGTATGAGTATTTTCATTTGTTGTTGAGCTCTACCTGGATTCTTACTGACTCCTCATGGATGGCGGCGAGTACCGTGCGCATGAACTCCTCGCTCATGCCGAGGCCTTTTGCGGCGAGCACACGGGAGGACATGATGTCGCCGTAGCGGGCCGGCTGCACCACGGGCATGTTGTGGTCCCGTTTGTAGGTGCCGATCTCGCGGGATATGTTCATTCGTCTTGCCAGGATCTCTATGAGTTCGTTGTCGAGGCGGTCTATCTGTCGGCGCAGATGTACGAGGTTTTCTGTAGTAGGCACGGGGGAGTCGCGGAATATGAGGTTGTCGAGTATCACGCCGAGCACTTCGGGCGTCACCTGTTGCGAGCGGTCGCTCCAGGCGCAGTCGGGGTCGCAGTGGCTCTCTATGATGAGTCCGTCGAAGCCCATGTCGAGCGCCTGCTGTGAGAGTGAGGCTATAAGCTCGCGCTTGCCGCCGATGTGGCTCGGGTCGCAGATGATAGGCAGATCGGGGTAGCGACGACGCAGCTCGAGGGGTATGCGCCACTGGGGGTGATTGCGGTAGAGCTGCGGGCCGTAGGTCGAGAAACCGCGGTGTATCACGCCCAGGCGGGTGATACCGGCGTTGTAGAGTCTCTCGAGGGCTCCTATCCACAACTCGAGGTCGGGGTTGACGGGGTTTTTCACAAGCACGGGGATGTCGCGCCCGCTGTCGCGGAGCACGTCGGCGATCTCCTGCATGGCAAACGGGTTGGCCGATGTGCGGGCGCCTATCCAAAGCAGGTCGAGGTCATATTCGAGGGCTGCCTCCACGTGGCCACGGTTGGCCACCTCGGTGGATACCTTCATGCCGGTCTCTTCCCTCACCTTGTTGAGCCAGGCGAGTCCGGGCACTCCTACGCCCTCGAATCCACCCGGTTTGGTGCGCGGTTTCCATATACCGGCCCTGTATATCTTCACTCCCGCGCGGGCGAGACCTTTGGCTGTGGTGAGTACTTGTTCCTCGGTTTCGGCGCTGCACGGGCCCGAGATGATGATGGGGCGGTCGAGGATGTTGCCGTTGATGGCAAGCGGTTTTATATCGGTCATTTCCATTATGCTTCTTTATTGTTGGTTCTTATTCGTTGGAGGGCTTTGGTCAGTTTTTCCTCGGTGGCGCAGAGCGAGAGTCGTATGTGGCCTTCGCCGTTGGCTCCGAAGATGAAGCCGGGGGTGATGAACACGTGGGTGTCGCGCAGTATCCTGTCGGCGAGAGCGGCCGAGTCCTTGTCGGGGCCTTCTATGCGTCCCCACAGGAACAGTCCGGTCTGCGCCGGGTCGAACGAGCATCCCAGTTCTGTCATGATCTGTTCGGCTATGAGGCGCCGGCTGCTGTAGGCCTTGTTCAGGTTGTCGTGCCATTCAGGGCCTGACTCGAGAGCCTTGGCGGCGGCGAGCATCAGAGGGCGGAACTGGCCGGAGTCGATGTTGCTCTTTATGCGTAGGATCCATGATAGGAACTGCGGGTTGGATACCGCCACGCCCACTCGCCATCCGGGCATGTTGTGGCTCTTGCTCAGTGAGTTCAACTCGATGGCTATATCCATGGCTCCATCCACTGAGAGTATGCTCATTGGCTCTGGGTTGAGGATGAAGGAGTAGGGATTGTCGTGCACTATCACTATGCCGTGCTTGCGCCCGAAGGCTATGGCGCGCTCGAATGTCTCGCGTCGCGCGGGAGCGCCTGTGGGCATGTGGGGATAATTCATCCACATAAGTTTGACTCCGGAGAGATCCATGCGCTCGATGGCGTCGAAGTCGGGTTGCCATCCGTTTTCGCTATTCAGACCATAGGTCAGCACCTCGGCTCCGGCCATGCGGCTTATGGAGGAGTAGGTGGGATATCCGGGATCAGGTATCAGCACCTTGTCGCCGGGGTTGAGGAATGCCAGCGAGATGTGCGTCACACCCTCCTTCGATCCGATGAGCGGTTGGATCTGAGTAGCCGGATTGAGTGTCACACCATACTTGTCGGCATACCATCGTGCGAACGCCTCGCGCAGTTCCGGTATGCCTACGTGCGGCTGGTAGCCATGCGAGGTGGGATCGTGGAGGGCTTCGGTCATTGTCTCGATCACTTCGGACGGCGGAGGAAGGTCAGGGCCTCCTATGCCGAGGGAGATGATGTCGGCTCCGGCAGCCTTCATGGCTGCGATCTCCTTGAGTTTGGTGGAGAAGTAATATTCCTTGATGTCCTCCACGCGGCGGGAGGGGGTGATGGTATGCATATCGTATAGTCGGTTTTTATGGGGTCAATGTGTCATTTTCGCTTCTGAATATTCGCCGAGCACGACGAGATCGCGGCATAGCGGGCGAACGGCGTTGATGGCCTGGCGGTAGCGGGCGAGGCTGTCGAAGGTGAGATCGGCATAGAACCGGTATTCCCATTCGCGGCCCACTATCGGGGTGGACTGTATCTTGGTCAGGTTGATATCGTAGAATGAGAGTATGGTGAGGATCTTGGACAAGGCGCCGTTGGTGTGGGGGAGCGTGAATACTATCGAGGCTTTATCGATATCCCTCTCGGCAGGGCCGAGCTCGGATGCGGCCAGCGGATCGGCCAGAATGAGGAATCGGGTGAAGTTGCGCTTGTTTGTCTCTATACCGCGGTCAAGGATCTCGAGTCCGTACATACCTGCGGCATATTCGCCGCATACGGCGGCATGGCCTTGTAGATGGCCTTCGGCGATCTCCTTGGCGCTTCCGGCTGTGTCGAGCCGTTCCACTATCTTGAGGTTGGGGTGTCGGCGCAGGTACTGTTCGCACTGCATCAGGGCCATGGGGTGGGAGTTGACTTCGGTGAGAGTGGTGATCTCCTGGCCGGGCAACGCGCACAGCACGTGGGAGATGCGCAGTTTCAGCTCTCCGATGATGCGCAGTGAGCTCTGGCGCAGCAGCTCATGGTTCTGCAGTAGAGATCCGGCTATGGTGTTCTCTATGGCCACAATGCCGAGCAGTGAGGCATCGGAGGCGAGAGTCTCGAACATGGCCGGAAACGTGGCGCACGGTATTGTCTCGACATCCTCCTCTCTGAAATAGAGGTGAGCTGCGGCATCATGGTAGCATCCGGCTACGCCCTGTATGGTGATTCTCTTCATATATTATATATTATCTGCGAATATATGTAATCTACGAAAAAATCCCGTCCTTGGTTCAAGGTACGGGATTGGATGTTGTAATTTTCAGGTTGGTTGTATCTTGTCTTTTACGATAAGCATGCACACGCCGTTAATCCCGTTTTCATTTTGATGCAAAATAAAAAAAGTAATAATAGGAGTATGTGCTAAATCGTTTCATTTATGACATTGTGGGTTTATTCTTTTCGCAAAGGTATTGCTATTTATGTTAATCTCCAAATTTTTTGCTTGGTTTTTTATCAATTTCATGTATTCAGTCTATTTGCATAATATGAATGAATGTGTGTAAAAATGGCTTGCCTGTGAATAATAATGTGGAAATAAATATATAACTTTGCACTTTAATACACTCTCAAACTTTTGTCATTCCAATGAAAAGACATAAAATCTACGGACTGATAGGCTACCCGCTGGGCCATTCGTTCTCGCGGGGATATTTCAACGACAAGTTTGCCGCCGAGGGTATCGATGCCGAATATGTCAACTTCGAGATCCCCGACATAGGCGATCTGATGGAGGTGTTCGCTGAAAATCCGGGACTTGCCGGACTGAATGTGACGATCCCTTACAAGGAGCAGGTCATTCCTTACATGGACGAGATGGACAGTGAGGCCGCCGGTATAGGTGCGGTCAATGTCATCAAGATAATACGCCGCGACGGTCGTGACGACGGGGACTTCAAGCTCAAAGGCTACAATAGTGATGTGATAGGATTCCGCGACAGCATATCGCCTCTGCTCACACCGCAGCGCGACAAAGCCCTCATACTCGGTACCGGTGGTGCCTCCAAGGCTGTGGCCTATGCGTTGTCCACCCTGGGTGTGGAGAGTCTGTTTGTGTCGCGATCGGCACGCAAGGGTGTCATCACATATTCCGACCTTACCCCTGAGCTCATGGCCGAGCGCAAGGTCATAGTCAACACCACGCCCCTCGGCATGTATCCGCATGTGGATGAGGCTCCCGACATACCTTATGAATATCTTACCCCCGCCCATCTGTGCTATGACCTGCTCTACAATCCCGATGTGACACTCTTCATGCACAAGGCCTCCGAGCATGGGGCCGAGGTGAAGAACGGACTTGAGATGCTGCTGCTCCAGGCGTTCGCTTCGTGGAACATATGGAACAGCTGAGACTGAATGCAATAATCATCAAATAACATAATGACACTCTCTTTATGAAATCACCTGCCAAGATCTTTTACATACTGCTCATGATCCTTGTGGTGCTCCCCATCGACCTCCTTCCGGTCGGTGTGAGCGTGGCACCGTGGTTCGCACTCTTTCTCGGACTCATGTATGCCATGGTGTTCCAGTGCCCGTATCCCAAATTCAACAAGAAAACTTCGAAATATCTGCTCCAGGCCTCAGTGGTTGGCCTCGGTTTCGGCATGAATCTCGTGGAGTCGCTAAAGAGCGGCAGCGAGGGTATGCTCTTCACGGTGGTTTCCGTGGTTGGAGTGATGGTGATCGGCGTCATGCTCGGATGGTGGCTTAAGATCAACCGCAAGACCTCCTATCTGATATCTTCGGGTACGGCCATATGTGGAGGCAGCGCCATCGCGGCGGTAGGTCCTGTGCTCAAGGCTGACGGAAACGAGATGGCCGTGTCGCTCGGAGTAGTGTTCGTGCTCAATGCCATAGCCCTCTTCATTTTCCCGCCGATCGGACGGTTTTTCGAAATGTCGCAGGCCCAGTTCGGCACATGGGCGGCCATCGCCATACATGACACCTCCTCGGTGGTAGGTGCAGGTGATGCCTATGGACCTGAGGCCCTGAGACTCGCCACTCTCATCAAGCTCACACGTGCTCTGTGGATCATCCCTCTCGCGCTTGTCACCATGTTCATCTTCAGGGACAAGACCGGTGGATCGGGCAAGATCTCCATACCCTGGTTCATCTTCCTGTTTGTCCTCGCCATGGTGATCAACACCTATCTTCCATTGCCCGAATGGCTCACGGCCACGCTCGTATATCTGGCCAAGAAAGGTCTTGTGCTGACGCTCTTCCTCATCGGAGCCGGACTGTCTGTCCAGATGGTGAAGTCGGTTGGAGTCAAGCCTTTCGTGCTCGCTGTGGCTCTATGGATACTCATAGGGGTGAGCAGCTTCTTTGTAGTGATGGCCACCATACCCTGAGGCTCGTCCTTTAGAGATGCGTCAGCCGGATCCAATCTCCCTTCCGCTTTGCCCGCTTCTCCCGTTCACGATCAGTATGATCATCGGGATATCCGGGTGGGGGTTGGGTGTGGGAGCTATATGGACCGTGTGTGCCTGCATCGTGGCTGCGGTGACAGCTTATATCCTCGGGTTCAGATATATGGCCCTATTGCCTATGGCCGTGACAGCGGGATATGCTGTCGCGGCTATTTCTGTGCCTGCGCCTATGCCCCGGCAGGCATATGGCCATGAAGTGATATGCTCCGGTGTGGTGGAGGAGATGCGGGAGGGCGATGGCATGCGCACCATGATAGTGAGTGCCGACTCTTTGGGGGGCCACGCATCAGCAGTGTTCATGATCCGGGTCTCGGTGCCGTCGTATGAACCTGAGATAGAGGAGTGCGACCGTATTCTGTTTGTGTCTGAGCTACATCCGCTGGAGTCGCGCACTGTGCTTCCCGATGAGGTCGATTATGATGCTTCGGCCATACGTGCCGGCGTTGTGGCCCGTGGGATAGTCTCGCCCGACGATATCCTCAATGTGAGCCCGGAGCCCGGCCTGATGAATGATATCCGCCGTATGCGCCATGGTGTGGCATCCATTCTGGCTGACGGCTCGCTGCCTGCCGGTCCGGCGGCGTTTCTCATAGCCCTGCTTACAGCCGACCGTTCGCTCCTTATGCCATCCGTCCGCGATATGTTTGCCACATCGGGACTCGCGCATGTTCTCGCCCTGAGTGGACTTCATGTCGGGATTCTATCGTTGTTCATCGCTCTCATCCTGTCTCCTCTCGCTGCGGTGGGGGCCGGCCGGTGGCGTATGCCGGCCGTGGTGGCCGTGCTGTGGGGATTCGCTGTGATGACCGGGCTGTCGGCCTCGGTGGTGAGGTCTGTGCTCATGGTGACACTCTTTGCCCTGACACGCCTTATGCAGCGGCGGTGGTCGCCGCTCAATGCTCTGTGTGGAGCTGCCGTGGTGATACTCATTTTTTCGCCTCGCGAATTGTTCTCGCTCGGATTTCAGCTATCGTTTGTGGCCGTGGCCTCGATCATACTCCTTGCCGAGCCTCTCAATCCTTTTCCTCGGGAAAATAACCGATGGCATGCCGTAGGTATGGCTGTCACGGTACCCGTCGCGGCTATGCTCGGCACAGGCATCATATCGGCCATGCACTTCGGCCATATGCCGCTATGGTTTATCCCGGCTAATATCATCGTGTCGTTTCTTGTGCCCCCGCTCCTGTGGGCCGGAGTGGTCAAGGTTGCGGCCGGGAGTGTCGGGTGGTCTATGGGTTGGCTTGACGGATTTATCACGGCTGTGCATTCGCTTATCATGAGGAGCGTGGAGTGGGTCTGCTCCATGCCATTCTCTCATGTGGAGGGGGTCTACGTCTCGACATTGCAGTGCGTGTGCTGGTTTGTGTCGCTGGGGTTATTCACGCTGTGGCTCTACCGCCGCAGGCGTGTGTGGATGGTTGCGTGTGTGCTGACAGGTCTGTTCTGTACGTTTGTGCCGCGGCTCGAGGCTGAGAACTGGCCGGAGGATGAACTCTATATCACTTCTACCCATGCCTCGACTTGCCTGTTGGTCAGGCAGTCGGATGCGCTGTTCGCTCTATCGTCGGCAAGGTATGACGCCGGAGTGCATGAGCTTGATTCCTTGCGCTATAGCCGCTATATGATGCGCCGTGGGGTCAGGACGTTCGGCGAGCTTCCAAGCGGATTCCGCTCGGCATCATTGCGCCATTATGAGGGGAATGCCGTGGTGCACCGCGGCACGGCATACAGATTGATCAACAGCAATCGTATCAGATACCTTTCACGGTTGGAGGGTGGATATGCTGTGGTATGCCGCGGGTTTACGGGCGATGTTGTGAGCCTTGCCTCCATAGTGCGGCCGGATACCATATTGCTTGGTGCTGACCTCGATCTGCGCCGTCATGACCGGTATATGCGTGAACTTGCAGAGGCTGGTATACCCGTGAGGTCATTGCGGCGTAAGTAGCTGAGAGGTATTTTAATATGAAAAATGCAATGAGATGGTATGTGTTAACCAATGTTAAAATAATATTTATCATTTGCATGGAATTGAAATAATGCCTACCTTTGCATCGCAAAAACGAGGAGAGCCTTGTTGATAATGCGAAAATAGCTCAGTTGGTAGAGCACAACCTTGCCAAGGTTGGGGTCGCGGGTTCGAGTCCCGTTTTTCGCTC
>CAJTJG010000020.1 GCA_910576785.1 uncultured Duncaniella sp. | reverse complement strand
TATTTTACTAACTCTCTGACTACAAGTGTTAAATATTTGGTTAAAAATGCAAATTCGCTTGGATGGCAACATAGAAGTGACATAGAATCTTAATCATCACTACGACAATTAATTTTCTATGTCACTTTTGTCCTTTTTGTCCTTATGTATCTTTCTATACTATGGGACTATGGGATAGATCACCAGATCACCACCTGCTCGGAAGCCGGGCGGTAGAGGGGCTGGCCCTCGGTGATGGAGAATGCCTCGAAGAAAGGTGTGATGTTGCGCAGAGTCACATTGACACGGTTGCGGCCCAGCGAGTGGACGTCACCCGTGGTGAGCGAGCGGATCTCCTCGTCACGGACATTGCCGGCCCAAAGGTTGGCATAGTTCATGTAGAACACCTGCATGGGGGTGAAGCCGTCAATGAGTGCCTCCTTGGAGTTGATGTCCACACCCTTCTTGGCCTGCGACTCGAGGAAGGCGGTCATCGATACACGCAGACCACCCTGGTCGGCGATATTCTCGCCAAGTGTGTAGGCACCGTTGGCGTGGAGACCGGGGAGTACCTCCACCTCGTCAAACTGGGCTATGAGGCCCTTCGTCTTCTCCTCAAACTTGGCTGCATCCTCATCGGTCCACCAGTTGGTCATGTTGCCGGCGGCGTCGAAGTTGCGGCCCTGATCGTCAAATCCGTGGGTCATCTCGTGGCCTATCACCACACCGATACCGCCGTAGTTCTCGGCGTCGGATGCGTTGGGATCAAAGAAAGGAGCCTGGAGAATGGCGGCGGGGAACACGATCTCGTTGGCCATGGGGTTGTAATAGGCATTGACAGTCTGCGGAGTCATGCCCCACTCGGTGCGGTCCACAGGCTTGCCCCACTTGGCATATGTCTCAGCCTGATGCCACATGCCTACATTGTGCATGTTCTCGTAGTAGCTGAGAGCAGGATCGATGTTCATGGTGGTGTAGTCCTTCCACTTGTCGGGATAACCGATCTTCACGGTGAAGGCAGCGAGTTTCTCGCGGGCCTTGGCCTTGGTCTCGTCGCTCATCCAGTCGAGGTTGTCGATATGCTTGCCGAGGGCGGTGCGGAGGTTCTCTACGAGTCCCACCATATAGTCCTTGGACGACTGCGGGAAGTACTTCTCCACATAGAGCTCGCCCACAGCCTCGCCGAGGGCACCCTCAGTGGCGCTCAGAGCACGCTTCCAGAGGGGACGCTGCTCCTGCACGCCGCTCATCACCTTGCTGAACTCAAACGATGCGTCGGTGAAGTCCTGGCTAAGCTCGCTGGCTGCCTGGGCCACATATTTCCAGAGGTAGTAGTCCTTGATCTCGCGGTCGGAGAGCGACGCCATGAGCTTGCTGGCCTGGGCCACGCTCTTGGGCTCGGTGACGATCACCATCTCAGGCGAGGGGATACCCATGGTCTCGATGAAGAAGCGGTCCCAGTTGATGGCGGGATACAGCTCCTTGAGCTGGGCGAATGTGCGGGGATTGTACATGGCCGGGATATTGCGGCTCTCCTCGCGGGTGAGGGCTGAGTCGGCCAGGGCGGTCTCGATCTTCATCACCGACTTCACGATGCGGGCTGCATCCTTGGCGGAATATCCTGCATTCTGCATCTGTGTGGCTATTAGGCGCTTGTAAGCCTCGCGCACTGCGGTGTTGCGCTCGTCATCGAGCAGATAGTAGTCACGGTCGCCAAGGCCCATGCCTCCGCCGGACACATACATGGCATACACGCTGGAGTTTGCCATATCCTCCATCGGGCCGGCACCGAAGAAAGGCGATGCATAGTTGCCGTGCATCCAGAGGAAGAGATCCTCCATACCCTTGTGGGGGGTCTTCTCGATGCGCTTCAGATCGGCCAGGATGGGACGGGCACCCTCGGCGTTGCGGCGGGCGGTGTCCATGGCCTGCGAGTAGACGGTCCACACCTTGTGGGCCACTGTGCCGGGCTTGGGATTGGTGGCGCCGAGAGTCTCCACGAGCGAGCGCACGCGGGCCTCCGACGAGTCGTTGAGGATATTGAACTGACCGTAGCGGGCATGCTCGGCCGTAAGGGGATGCGACTCCATCCACCCGCGGTTCACGTGGGTATAGAAGTCAGTGCCGGGAGCCGTGGTCTTGTCTATGTAGGCAGGATTGATACTGCCCAGATGCTCGGCGGCAGCGTTCAGCGCAAACCCTGCTGCAAGGGTCATGGCTAAGATGGTTTTGAATTTCATATATTCGGTTTGTGAATTGTGTCAATTGTTTTCGGTGAGCGACTTGAGCACACTCTCCAGCTCCTCCTCGGTAGCCGTGAGCCGCGTGCGGCATGCACGCAGCAGGTCGGCGGCCCGGCGGGTATATGCCGCAAGGTTGTCTATGTCACACTTGTCACTCTGCATCATGCGGATGATGCTCTCGAGCTCGGCCACGCTCTGAGCGTAGGTCAGCTCCCCGACGGGACGGAAGTCCATGGATGCGCTCTCCTCCCCCAGATTATTCCCCGATCTCGGAGGCTATGCGATCGAATATCTCATCCACACTGCCAAGGCCATGTATGGACTTGTACTTACCCTTGGCGAGATAATAGTCGCGCAGGGGCGATGTGGTGGTGTGATATACGTTCAGACGGTTCTTGATGGTCTCGGGATTGTCATCGGCACGGCCTGATACGGCTCCGCGCTTCACCAGACGGTCCATGAGTTCATCGTCGGGCACCTCGAGGCCTATCACCGAGTGGATATCCTCGCCACGCTCGGCAAGCATGCGTGCCAGCTCCTCGGCCTGGGCCACGGTGCGGGGAAAACCGTCGAAGATGAATCCTTTCGACGACGGGGTGAGACGGTCTATCTCGTCGGCGAGGATCTTCACCATCAGATCGTCGGGTATGAGATGGCCTTTTGATATATAGCTGTCGGCCACTTTGCCGAGCTCGCTGCCGGAGGCGATCTCATCGCGGAGCACCTGACCGGTGGAAATGTGTGTCAGACCGTAACGGTCTATGAGCTTTTCGCTTTGCGTGCCCTTGCCGCTACCGGGGGCACCGAAAATCACAAGATTGAACATTTTTTATTGGAAACGTAAACGTGATGGTTACTTGCCATCCTCATCTGCGAGGACGTATATATCGTTGAGATTGCGGGCTGCGCCGTCGATGTCGAGGCCGTAGCCTATGATGAATTTCTTGGGGATCGAGAATCCTACGTAATGTGGTTCTACCGGAGCCTGCAGCGCCTCGGGCTTGAACAGGAGTGTGGCTATGCGCAGCGATGCCGGACGCATGGCGCGCATGTCGGCCTCGAGCTTGACCATAGTGTTGCCCGTGTCGATGATATCCTCCACGAGTATCACGTCGCGGCCCTCGATGCTCTCGGTCAGGCCCATCACCTCCTTGACAGTGCCTGTCGAACCTGTACCCTCGTAGCTCTTGAGACGGATGAACGAGATCTCGGCGTCGATGTCGAGAGCCCGGAAGAGGTCCATAGCAAAGGGGGCGGCTCCGTTGAGCACACATATCATGAGCGGATTTTTTCCGGCGTAGTCACTGCTTATCTGCCTGCCGAGTTCGGCCACACGTGCCTGGATACTGTCGCTCTCAATGAAGGGGCGGAAAGTAAGCCCCTGATAGGTTTTTTGTTTCATGGGTCTCCATTGGGTATATTTGGGTGCAAAATTACTAAAAAGAATGGAGTCTCAGAGTTAAGAAATGCAAAAGAGGAACCTGAGGAGATAGCGACGGTCAGTGGGGGTGGCGTTTGAGAAGTTCCTCCTCTATGTCGGTGAGCGTGACCCCCATCTGCTCCAGAAGCACCATGTAGTGGTACAGCAGGTCGGCTGCCTCGTAGACAAAGCGGTTCCTGTTGCCGTCCACAGCCTCGATGGCTGCCTCCACAGCCTCCTCGCCCACTTTCTGGGCTATTTTCTTGACCCCTTTTATGAAGAGGCGTGTCGTATAGGAGTCGTCGGGCATCTCGGCATGGCGCCGCGCCACAAGCGCCGACAGCGAGCGGGCGAAACCCTCGGCAGGGGGAGTGTCGAAACATGCCGTTGTGCCACGGTGGCATGTGGGTCCCGCCGGTATGGCCTTGACAAGCAGGGTGTCGCGGTCACAGTCGGCATACATATCCACCACACGCAGTGTATTGCCGGAGGTCTCACCCTTGGTCCACAGCGTTCCGCGTGTGCGTGAGTGGAATGTGACAAGACCGGTCGCGATGGTCTTGTCGAACGCTTCACTGTCCATATAGCCGAGCATGAGCACCCGGAGGGTCACTGAGTCCTGCACGATGACCGGAAGGAGGCCATCGGCACATTTTTCAAGATTGAAGTCGGAGAATGTCATGATCTTACGGGTATGTCAAGTTTTGAGAGATATCGTTTTATATCACCTACGGTATAGTTGCCGTAGTGGAATATTCCTGCCGCGAGCGCTGCATCGGCGCCCCCTTCGGAGAGCACGGCGGCGATATCGGCGGGCGATCCCGCACCACCGGAGGCTATGACGGGCACCGTAATGCTGCCGCACAGCTCCCTGTACACATCGCATGGATAGCCCGAGCGCGTGCCGTCATGATCCATTGAGGTGAAGAGTATCTCGCCGGCACCGCGGTCCACAGCCTCACGGGCCCAGGCGAACAGTTCGAGGTCGCCGGCCCGGCGCGTGCCCCCGTGGGTGGTCACCATCCACCGGCCTCCGGCATCCCTGCGGGCATCGATGGCCACCACTATGAACTGACTGCCGTAGCGCGAGGCTATCTCGGTGATCAATCCGGGATTGGCCACGGCGGCGGAATTGACCGTCACCTTGTCGGCACCGGCATCGAGCAGCGCGGCGGCATCGGCGGCGGTGCGTATGCCCCCGCCCACGGTGAACGGGATGTTCACACGGTCGGCCACGCGCTCCACCATGGCGGTGAATGTGCCTCGCCCCTCTATCGAGGCGCTGATGTCGAGGTACACCAGCTCGTCGGCCCCGGCCGCCGCATAGGCGGCACCAAGCTCAACGGGATCGCCCACATCGGCCAGCCCGCGGAAGTTGACACCTTTCACCGTGCGTCCGTCCCTGACGTCGAGACACGGAATGATTCTCTTGGCTAACATATGGATACATCATAAAGTTGACGGAGCGTGACACGCCCCTCGTATAATGCCTTGCCCACTATCACCGCCGGCACGCCCATCTGGGCGAGGCGCTCTATGTCGGCTATGCCCGACACGCCTCCGGAGGCTATGACTTTCAGCTGCCCGAAGCGCTCCATCAGCTCCGCATAGAGGTCGAACGACGGTCCGGCGAGCATGCCGTCGCGCGATATGTCGGTGACAATCATCTCCTGCAACCCCTCGGGCAAGAACCTCTCCACGAGTTCGGTAGCCGTCACCTCGCCCGAGGCTGTCCAACCGTCCACTGCCACCTTGCCGTCATTCAGATCGGCCCCGAGCACCACACTGTCGCCGCCATATTGCCCGAGCCATGAGGCGAAGAGCTCAGGATCGCGCACAGCCACACTCCCTATCACACCCCGCGTGGCACCGGCATTGAACAGATCGCGCATGTCGGCATCGGTCTTTATTCCGCCGCCCCACTCTATCACCGCGCCATCCACGGCGGCCATCTTCTCGAGCAACCCGAGGGCCGAGGGACGCCCGAGGCGCGCTCCGGTGAGGTCGACGGCATGGATGTGGGGCAGACCGCTGTCCACCATACGCTTCACCATGTCCACCGGCGAGGCATCGTAGGTGGTCTGTCTGGAATAGTCGCCACGCGTCAGGCGCACACACTTTCCGTCTATTATATCTATCGCTGGTATGACTCTTATCACAATAACAGGAAATTTTTAAGTATCATCTCGCCCGCATCACCGCTCTTCTCGGGGTGAAACTGCGTGCCGAAAAAATTCTCATAGCCGAGGGCCGCGCTTATCATGCCGCCGCGGGCGGAGCTGTAGCGGGTGGTGGCGATGGTGTCAGGGCAGAGCGGCGCATAGTAACTGTGCACGAAGTACATGTATGCCCCGCGAGGTATCCCTTTCATCAGCCGCCCCTCGAGGTTGGATATGGAGTTCCACCCCATGTGGGGCACCTTGTCGGCGGGTTCAAGAGGCGAAAGGCGCCTCACGCATGTGTCGAATATGCCGAGACCGGGGGCATCCCCTTCCTCGGTGTGGCGGCACATCATCTGCATACCCACGCATATCCCGAGCACGGGCACGCGCAGGTCAAGCAGGCATCTCTCGAGCCCCTCGCAGTCACGCAGCCGTGCGAGGGCCTCGCCGCAGTGCCCTACCCCGGGGAGCAGCACACGGTCGGCGCGGGCTATCACCCCGGGCGATGATGTGAGCGTCCATTCCGCGCCTATACGCCCGAGGGCGTTGGTGACGGAGCGGAGATTTCCCGCCGAGTAGTCAACTATAGCTATCATAGGTCACCTTTGCTTGAGGGGAGTGTACAGTCAATACCGTTGCAGTAGACGGCTCTTCGGAGCGAGCGTCCGAAAGCCTTGAAGATGGCCTCGAGGATATGGTGGTCATTCTCGCCAAACGCCCAGATGTGGACTGTGGCTTTCATCGACACGGCGAGTGTCCTGAAGAAGTGCCTGTACATCTCCGTCGGGGTGTCGCCGACACGCTCGCGGCTGAGCTTCACATCCCATTGCAGTTCCGGACGTCCGCTGAAGTCTATGAGTACTCCCGCCTTGCTCTCGTCCATGGGCAGGGTAAATCCGTAGCGTTCTATCCCTGACTTGTCGCCGATGGCGGCAGCTATGGCCTCGCCGAGCACTATGGCGGTGTCCTCCATGGAGTGATGCTCGTCCACCTCAAGGTCTCCGCGCGTGAATATATTGAGGTGGAAACCGCCGTGGTGGTGCAGCTGGTCGAGCATATGATCGAAGAATTTCAGCCCCGTGTCCACATGGCTCATGGATGGCTCACGGTCGAGATCCACCGTCACCGTGACATCCGTCTCGGCCGTTGAGCGGCTCCTTGTGGCCCTGCGGTGCGAGCGCGGGAAGGCCTCGGGCGGGAGCTCATCGCGGTAGTTGCGGAGCACGTCGAGGAGCTCTGCGTTCTCCAGTATGGTGCCGACGGTGATGCGCAGACACCCCTCGCATCCCGGCTCACGGTTGCGGTTCCTGACAAGGATCCCTCTTTCGGCCAGATAACAGTAGAGATCATCCGGATTTTTCACCTTTACCAAAATGAAGTTGGCATCGGAAGGGTAGACTCTCTCGGTGAAGGGAAATATACTCAGCATGATGGAGAGAAACTTGCGCTGCTCCACGATGGAGTCGAAACTGTCGTCGAGATTGTTGCGCCGTGGATGCTCCAGACGCCTCAACAGCTCCTTCTGTACAAGCCCGCTTATGTTGTAGGGATACTTCACCGCATCCATGAGCGATATGACCTCGGGGGCTGCAAAGGCCATGCCAACGCGCAATCCGGCCATACCCCAGGCCTTCGAGAATGTCTGGAGCACTATGAGGTTGGGGTACTCGGATAGGAGCGGCAGCATGGAGTTGGCGGGGCAGAAGTCAATATACGCCTCATCGACAGCCACAATTCCATCAAACCGCATGCAAAGCTCGCATATCTGATCTACGGGCACCACACGTCCTGTGGGATTGTTTGGCGAGCACACCCATATCACTTTCGTATGCTTGTCGGTGGCCGCGAGCACATCCCTGAGGGGGAAAGCATAGTCGCGCCCGAGGGGCACGGTGCGGTACTCCACATCGTTCACTCCCGCCGCTACGGAATACACTCCGTAGGTGGGCCGCACCGACACCACATTGTCGCGTCCCGGCGTGCAGAATATACGGTATATGAGATCGATGGCCTCGTCCGATCCGGCACCGCCGAGAAAGAGCGAGGAGCTATCCACCCCCTTGATCGCGGCCACCCGCTCCTTGAGCACACGCTGGTGCGGATCGGGGTAGCGGTTCACGCCGTTGGGAAACGGCGACTCGTTGGCATCGAGCCATATATCTATGTCGGGCGCACCACCCTCGTCGCGGGCGGTGGAGTATGGTCTGAGCGCCCGAATGTTGGGGCGGACATAGTTGAGCGGTGATTTCTTCTTCATTGTATTACAGTCCTTTCATTGCATTCTTATGTTCACGGCCAGCGCGTGGGCTTCGAGCCCCTCGGCACGGGCAAGGGCGGTTATTACCGGAGACAGAGCCACGAGTCCGGGGCGGGTGAGCTGCTGGCAGGTCATCATGCGCATGAAACTCTCCGTGCTCACTCCGCTCATGCTTGCCGCCCACCCTCCGGTGGGGAGAGTATGATTGGTTCCGGAGGCATAATCGCCGGCGCTCTCGGGCGAGAAATTCCCCAGGAAGACGCTTCCGGCATTGAGTATCCTGGGCACCAGAGCTTCTGCATCGGCCATCGATACTATCAGATGCTCAGGGGCATACAGATTGGCAATGGCGACGGCTTCATCCCTGTCGGCCACGACTATGATGCGGCTATGCGACAGGGAGCTGTCTATGCACTCACGGCGCCCGAGCGTCCCCGCGAGCCTCTCCACCTCGGCCTCGACGGCGGCGGCGAGTTCAGCGTCGGTGGTGACGAGCATCGACTGGCTGTCCGGGCCGTGCTCGGCTTGCGAGAGCATGTCGGCGGCCACATACGACGGTATGGCGGTATGGTCGGCAAGTATCATCACCTCGCTCGGCCCGGCGGGCATGTCGATGGCAGTGACTGCCGACACGAGCTGCTTGGCGCGTGTCACGTAGCGGTTGCCCGGCCCGAAAATCTTGCTGACCCGCTCCAGAGTCTCCGTACCGTAGGCCATGGCGGCTATGGCATGGGCACCTCCGGCCTTGCATATCACATCCACCCCTGCCACCCGGGCGGCATAGAGTATGCCCGCGTCCACACTCCCGTCCGGCCGGGGAGGTGTACACATAATCACTCTCCGGCATCCGGCCTCGCGGGCAGGCACACCGAGCATGAGCACAGTGGAGAGCAGCGGCGCACGTCCGCCGGGCACGTAGAGCCCCACCCTCTCTATCGGGACGGGTATACGTCGGCACACCACGCCCGGCATGGTCTCCACCTGCTCGGCCTCAGGGCGTTGCACGGCATGAAACTTCCTGATATTATCGGCGGCGGCATCGATGGCGCGGGCCACCTGCGGATCCACCGTCCTCAAGCCCTCTTCCCATTCGGTGTCACTGACAGTGAGGGAGCTGCCGGCCACTCCGTCATACATGGCTATGTATTCGCGCAGGGCTGCGTCGCCCCTGCGGGCCACATCGGCCACCACACGCTCCACAGTGGCCACCACACCGGCGTCATCGGCCGGAATATTCCTGCGGCACAATTCCTGCCACGCATCCTGCGGAGGATAGAATATCGTCTCCATATCAACGGATTATATTTTCAAGATTCAACACCAGTATATCCTCGGCCCCAATCTCCTTGAGCATCTCCACCTTATCCCAAAGCTCGCTCTCGGGTACCACGGCGTGGAGCGAGAACCACCCCTCGGCGGCGAGCGGCAGCACCGTAGGGCTCTTCATGCCGGGAAGTATCTCCACGGCCCTCTCCACACTCCCTTCCGGAAGATTCATCAGCAGATATTTCATGCCTCTTCCTGCAAGGATGGTCGAGAAACGGAAACGCAGTTTTTCCACCGCTTCCCTCTTCCCGTCAGGGAGTTGCGGGGTGGCTATGAGCACCGCCTCCGAATCGAACACGCGCTCCACCTCGCGCAGGCCGTTCTGCACAAGTGTGCCCCCCGAGGATACGATGTCGAATATAGCGTCGGCCATGCCCACCGCCGGGGCTATCTCCACCGAGCCGGCTATCTCATGGATCTCGGCATCAATGCCTTTACTATCAAGCCATGTGCGGAGTATATTGGGATAGGAAGTGGCTATGCGCCGTCCGTTCAGCCACGCAGGGCCGTCATAGCCACTCTCGCGTGGCACAGCCACCGATATGCGGCAGGCACCGAAACCGAGTGCCATCACCTCATCCACACGCTCTCCCTTCTCGGCCACTTCATTGAGACCTACTATGCCTATGTCGGCCACCCCCATGGCCACTGCCTGAGGGATGTCGTCGTCGCGCAGATAAAGGATCTCCATATCAAAACCCGTGGCCATCGACAGCAACCGCCGGCTACCGCCTCCACATTGTATTCCCGAGTCGGCAAGGAGCGACACCGACTGCTCGTTGAGCCGTCCCTTGGCCTGTATAGCTATCTTCAACATATTTATCTCTGTCTTTTTTACCTTATCATTAAAGATTGCAAATATAAAGATAGATTTTGATATTTCAAAAGATTTATAATGCAATTAATATATTTTCATGACAAATTTATTTTCACGGCTAACTGATATTATCGCACCTCCACGGGGTGGAAGTGATGCTAACTTTGCAGAAAAAAGTTTACATATGAAGAGTGCAAAATGGGACATGCCGCTGTCAAAGCGTGCTTATGGGAAAATCTTGGAGAAAGCCATGATAGGAGTGAGAATAGCCGGACGCGAGGATGACTTCGATGACTTCATCGAGACCATCGACCTCTACATCACCAAGGGGAAAGTGTCGATGCCATGGGGCGACTACCACGATATCTACGACATAATATTCCATATGATCAAAGATGATATCGACACCGCCATGCGCCGCTCACGCGAGGCCCGGGAGCGTGCCGCTGCCCGTCGCAAGGCCCGCGAGGAAGCATCTGATCAGCAAGAGGATAAGAAAGATGATACGCAAGAGGATAAATTGGCCGCGGAGCCAACCGCTGATAGGCTGTACGCCCCTCAATCCGCAGTCCTCAACCCCGGTAAACAGGCAAAAAAGAGACGCCCTGCCGGGAGGCGCTACAACGACCGCTGTTAGCACCGGAACCAACCGGCCATTTACATTTGCAAATAATTTTATACCCCTGAGATCCAACGGGAAATAGTGTGTTAATAAAAAATTTTAATTACGGTGGGAAAATGCTGTTTGAGATTGTAAATTTTTTAGTAATTTTACACCCTCAAAAAAGCCACTGACCCATGACGAGTGAAGTTTACCATATACCCGCCCTTCTGCCGGAAACCCTCGAAGCCCTCGACATCCGTCCCGGAGGGGTCTATGTCGACGCCACCTATGGCGGCGGAGGCCATTCACGGGCCATCCTCGAACGGCTTGATGCCGCTCAAGGCGGCCACCTTTACTCGTTCGATCAGGATGCCGATGCCGTGGAGCGTGCGCCCAAAGGTGACGACCGCTTCACGATGGTATATTCCAACTTCCGTTTCATCACCAACTTCATGCGCTACTACGATGTGGATGGTGTGGACGGAGTGCTGGCCGATCTCGGAGTGTCGTTCCACCACTTCGACTCGCCAGAGCGAGGATTCTCATTCCGCGCCGACGGCCCATTGGACATGCGCATGAACCGCAACGCCTCACGCAGCGCCGCCCAACTGCTGCGCGACACCGACGAAGCCCGTCTGGCCGACATCTTCAAGATATACGGCGAGCTCCCCCAGGCACGCCGCCTGGCCTCGGCCATCGTCAAGGCCCGCAACTCGGGCGAGGATTTCGCCACAGTGTCATCGTTTCTCGATGTGGTGCGTCCGCTCATAGATCCACGCAAGGAGAAGAAGGAGCTGGCACAGGTGTTCCAGGCACTGCGCATAGAGGTCAACGACGAGATGGGCGCCCTGCGCGAGCTGCTCGAGGGAGCGCTGAGAGTGCTCCGCCCAGGCGGACGACTCGCCGTGATCACCTACCACTCGCTGGAGGACCGCATGGTCAAGAACTTCTTCAAGACCGGCAACTTCGCCGGCAATGTCGAGAAAGACTTCTTCGGCCGCGTGCAGGCACCCCTGCGCCCCCTCGGCTCCCGACCCCTCACCCCCTCCGACGAGGAAGTGGCCGCCAACCCACGCTCGCGGAGCGCCAAGCTGCGCACCGCCGTGAAGCTTTAACCCCTCCACCTCCATACACACACATTATCACTCCTCCATCCCATGGCCAAGACCAACAGCAGGAAACAGCAGAAAGAGAAGAAACCGTCGTTTATCACACGGTTTGTGCGCGGCACAGTGCTGTCGAGCGACTTCTTCGCGCGCCACTGGCTCCCCACCCTGATATTCATCGTGGTGATGATGGTATACATCACCACCAAGTACACTTGCAAGACCAACATGGAGCGCATAGCAGCCCTGGAGAAAAAACTCGAGATAGTGGAGAACGAGCGTTCGCGCGAACGCTCGGCATTCATGAGCCGCATACGCGAGACATCCATGCAGCAGATGGTGGACTCACTACACCTCAACCTGCGCGTGCAGCCACAACCACCCTATAAAATACCCCGCGACTGATCCATGGCTTCAAAGAACGACAACCGCAGCAACATCCTGTTCCGCTATGCCATCATAGTGCTGGGCATCCTAACCCTCTCGGCCATGATCGTGGTGAAGCTTAGCGAGACCACGGTCGTATATGCCGACAAATGGAACGAGAAGGCCGACTCTGCCCTGCGCCGCACATCGCTCATCATACCTCCGCGCGGCAATATCCTCGCCGCCGACGGTTCGGTCATGGCCACCAACCTCAACTTCTATACCGCCCGTCTCGACTACAGGGCCGAGAAGTTCGACCAGTCCAAGCTCCTCGCCGAGATCGACCAACTGGCATTGGATATGGCCACATATTTCCCGCAGAAGGATGCGCAGGGATGGCGCAGACATCTGCTGGCACCCCTCGACAAGCAGCCCTCCAAGCGTCCGCGCGCATACAAGATAATATCCGGACTGTCGCACGCCGACATGGAGCTGATGAAGACACTCCCCTACTTCCGCTCAGGCAACCGCAACCGTACCGGGCTCACCTTCGAGCAATACATGCGCCGCTTCAACCCCTACGGCAATATGGCACGCCGATCCATCGGCGGTGTGGGCGAGACCTCCGAGAGCAAGGAGATACACGGCATATCCGGACTGGAGAAAGCCCTCGACTCGCTGCTCTACGGACGTCCGGGTGTGGCACGCAAGGTGGCGTGGACCAAGAAGATAACAGATAGCCCCATGATACCTGCCGTGCCCGGCTGCGACATCGTCACCACCATCGACATCAACATGCAGGACATCGTGGAGAGCGAACTCAACAACGTGCTCGACACCTGCGGGGCCGAATGGGGCGTGGCCATACTCATGGATGTACGCACCGGCGACATAAAGGCCATATCAAACCTCGAGCTCAACCCCAACGGGCCGGGCTACATCGAGGCCCGCAACCGTGCCGTGATGGGCTACGAGCCCGGATCGGTGGTCAAGACCCTCTCCATGATGATAGCTGTGGAGGACGGCATCGTCACCAACTTCGACGAGATGCTCCCCACTGGCTCCGGATGGGCCTATGCCGGCGGACGCCCCATCACCGACGCCCACCACTCCACGGCCATCCGCGCCGGCGACGTCATAGAGCAAAGCTCCAACATCGGCATGGCACGCATCATCACGAGCCGCTACAACGACAACCCCGGAGCATTCTACTCCCGCATAAAGAGCCTCGGATTCCTCGAGCCGATGAACACGGGCATAGCCGGCGAGGTGCCCCCGCGCATCGACTCGGTGCCCAGCGACCGCGGCGGCCGCATAGCTCTCTCCCGCCAGTGCTACGGATATGCCACCGAGATACCGCCGCTCTACACACTGGCCATATACAACGCCATAGCCAACGACGGCGTCTTCGTGCGTCCGCGCCTCGTCAAGGAGCTGCGCGGCACCGTCGACTCCATCCTCGAGCCATCCTACATGGGCAACGGGCGTGCATGCTCGCCACGCACGGCCAAGATAATGCGCGAGATGCTCACCAACGTGGTGTGGGGCGATCACGGCACAGGCCGCTTCCTGCGCAACGATGTGGTGAAGATAGCCGGAAAGACAGGCACCTGCTACATGATCGAAAACGGTGCCTACAACACCGGCAAGAAGCGCCTGGCCTTCTGCGGATTCTTCCCCGCCGACAACCCCGTGTACTCATGCGTAGTGCTGACCTGCCACCCCACCAAGAACTTCTTCGGCGCGGCCACCACTTCCGGCCAGGTGCTGCGCAACATAGCCATGAAGCTCTACTCGCGCGGCATGCTCGGCAACAGTTCGGAGTACGCCTCGGCCACACCCTCGGGCGACGGACCGACATTCTATGCCACACGGCGGGAGGACCCGGTGAAGAAACTGCGCGGCCCCCTCTCCCTCCCGGCATGCAAGAACATAAAGAGCCCGATGGCCGTGCGCTCGGGCATCCCCGATGTGAGAGGTCTGAGCGTCAAGGAGGCCATCGAGACTCTCGAGACCCTCGGCTATGACGTGAGCTTCTCAGGCTCGGGATTCGTCCACACACAGCACCCCTCGCCCGGCACCCTCGCCGGAAAGGGCGCCAAGGTAAAACTCTCACTCACACGCTGACTATATTCTTTTCAACCGACAACACATTCACACCACTGCAATCATGACTCTGAATCATTTGCTGTCACCACTCGAGATAGAGGAAATAATAGGCTCCGACATAAAGGAGATCACATCCGTAACCGCCGACTCACGCCGTGTGGGCGAGGGAACGCTTTTCGTGGCCGTCCCGGGCGTGAACGTTGACGGGCACGACTTCATAGAGAAAGCCTGCGAGGCCGGCGCCGCTGCCGTGGTATGCGAGCATCTCCCGGCCAACATATCGAGCATGACCACATATATAGTGGTGCCGTCATCGGCCATAGCCCTGGGTTACATTGCCGCACAGTGGTGGGGCAACCCCTCGCGCAAGCTCAAGCTCGTGGGTGTGACCGGAACAAACGGCAAGACCACCACCGCCACGCTCATCTACGAGATGGCACGCCTCATGGGCCTCAAGGCCGGACTCCTCTCCACAGTGTGCAACTATGTGGAACTCACACCTTATCCCACTGACCATACCACCCCCGACCCGATGACCATCAACGAGATGCTCCACCACATGGTCGAGGCCGGATGCTCGGTGTGTGCCATGGAGGTGAGCTCGCACGCCGCCCACCAGCACCGCATAGCCGGACTACACTTCGCAGGAGGTGTGTTCACCAACCTCACCCGCGACCATCTTGACTACCACAAGACCGTGGAGGCCTATCTGGCAGCCAAGAAATCGTTCTTCGACAATCTGCCCGCATCGGCCTTCGCACTTACCAACGCCGACGACAAGGTGGGCGACGTCATGCTTCAGAACACCCGTGCCTCGCGCCACACATACTCCCTGCGCAGCGATGCCGACTTCCGCGGACGCATCGTGGAGCAGCATCTCGACGGCACCATCCTGAGCCTCAACGGCACGGAGGTGCACACACTGTTCACCGGCAAGTTCAACGCCTACAATCTCACGGCTGTCTACGGCGCCTGCATCCTGCTGGGATGGGAACGCGGTGAGGTGCTGCGCCACATCTCGGAGCTCGTCCCCGTGGCCGGACGCTTCCAGGCATTCCATTCCCCCAAGGGCTACACAGCCATCGTGGACTACGCCCATACCCCCGACGCCGTGGTCAACGTGCTCGAGGCCATACGCGAGGTGATAGGCCCCAAGGGCGAGATCATCACCGTGGTGGGAGCCGGCGGCAACCGCGACAAGGGCAAACGCCCCATCATGGCCCGCGAGGCTGCCGCACGCTCGCAGCGCCTCATCCTCACATCCGACAATCCCCGCTTCGAACAGCCCGAGGATATACTCTCCGACATGGAGCAGGGCCTCGACGCCGAAGCACGCACCCGCACGCTCCACATCACCGACCGTCGCCAGGCCATACGCACCGCCGCCGCCCTCGCCTCAGCCGGCACTGTGATACTCATAGCCGGAAAAGGTCATGAGGACTATCAGGAGATATGCGGCGTGAAGCACCACTTCGACGACCGCGAGGAGATAAGAAACATCATAGCCGAAGAAAAAGCAAACTGACGACATGCTGTACTCACTTTTCCAATATATCCAGGAGGGGGGAGGTATCCCCGGATCACGACTGATGGGCTATCTCACCGTGCGCTCGGTGCTCGCCCTGCTCCTGTCGCTCTTCCTCGCCACCGTGATAGGACGCCGCATCATCGACCGTCTGCAGATCATGCAGGTGGGCGAGATGGTGCGCAACCTCGGTCTGGAAGGCCAGATGAAAAAGACCGGCACCCCCACCATGGGAGGTATCATCATCATCATATCCATCCTGGTGCCCTGCCTGCTGGTAGGCGATCTCACCAACATATACATGATCCTGCTTCTGGTGTCCACCCTGTGGATGGGTACCATCGGTTTTCTTGACGACTATCTCAAGATAAAGCGCCACAACAAGGACGGCATGAAGGGCAAGTTCAAGATACTCGGCCAGGTAGGCCTCGGTCTGTTGGTGGGCCTCACCATGTGTCTTAGCCCCGACATCACCCAGCGTCAGGTCACCGCCGTGGCCGAGCCGGTGATGGAATACTCCACCTCCGGAGCAGCCGGCGAGATAGTGGAGCATACCACACTCATCGAAAACGAGACCACCGATGTCAAATCCACGCAGACCACCATACCCTTTGTGAAGGACAACAACTTCGACTACGCTTATCTGACACAGTGGATGGGTCCCTACGCGCAGACAGGCGGATGGATCGTGTTCATCCTCGTGGTGATCGTTGCCGTAGCCGCCACAAGCAACGGCGCCAATCTCACCGACGGACTCGACGGACTCTGCGCCGGTACCTCGGCCATCATATGCGTGGCCCTCGCCATCATGGCCTATCTGGGTGGCAACATCATCTACTCCACCTACCTCAATATAATGTATATACCCGGGTCGGGCGAGCTCGTGGTGTTCATGTCGGCGTTCATCGGCGCCCTCATCGGCTTCCTGTGGTACAACGCCTTCCCCGCCCAGGTATTCATGGGCGACACCGGATCGCTTACCATCGGCGGCATCATAGCCGTCTTCGCCATCCTCATCCACAAGGAGCTGCTCATACCCCTGCTATGCGCCATTTTCTTCATCGAGGACCTCTCGGTGATGATACAGGTGGCATATTTCAAATATACGAAACGCAAGTACGGCGAGGGCAGACGCGTCTTCAAGATGACGCCTCTGCACCACCACTTCCAGAAGGAAGGGATCGAATCGCTCATCAAGACCCCCGTCAGGGCCATTGCCGAGCCAAAGATCGTGACCCGCTTCTGGATCATAGGCATATTCCTGGCCGTGCTGACCTTCATAACCCTCAAGATCCGATAAAAAAAGATGAAAAGACTTGTCATACTCGGCGGAGGTGAGAGCGGCGTCGGCGCCGCCATCCTCGGCAAGACCAAAGGGATGGACGTGTTTCTGAGCGACTCGGGAACCATCCCCTCCCACTATACCGCCACACTCGAGGCAGAGGGCATACCCTACGAGCAGGGTGGCCACACCATGGAGCGCATACTTGTCGCCGACGAGGTGGTGAAGAGCCCCGGTGTGCCCCCGACAGCCCCGGTGGTACGCGCCATCGTGGAGAAAGGTATCCCCGTGATATCCGAGATAGAGCTGGCCGGACGATATACGGACGCCCGCATGGTGTGCATCACCGGCTCCAACGGCAAGACCACCACCACACTGCTCACCTACCATATACTCAAGGATGCCGGGCTCAACGTAGGGTTGGCCGGCAACGTGGGCAAGAGCCTCGCTCTGCAGGTGGCACGCGAGCATCATGACGTCTACGTCATCGAACTGTCGAGCTTCCAGCTCGAGAATATGTATGACTTCCGCGCCAACATCGCCGTCATCCTCAACATCACTCCGGACCATCTCGACCGCTACGACCATAAGATGCAAAACTATATCAACGCTAAATTCCGCATACTCCAGAACCTCACTCCCCGCGATGCCTTCATCTACTGGCAGGATGATCCTGTGATAGCCCGCCAGCTCGAACAGGTGGCCACCGAGGCCGCCATGTACCCCTTTGCCGAGACAAAGGAGGAGGGCACCGCCGCGTGGGTCGACGAGCAGGGCGAGATGTGTGTGGAGACACCCGTGGAGAATTTCCGCATGCCCAGGGCCGACCTCTCGCTCAACGGACTGCACAATCTATACAACTCCATGGCCGCCGCCATCTCGGCAAGCCTTCTGGACATCGACAAGGAGGAACTGCGCAAGGCCCTGAGCAACTTCGAGGGCGTCGAGCACCGTCTCGAGCCGGCCGGAACCGTCAACGGCGTGCGCTATATCAATGACTCGAAAGCCACCAACGTCAACTCCACATGGTATGCCCTCGAGTCGATGCCCCGCGACACCATACTGATACTCGGCGGCAAGGACAAGGGCAACGACTACACAGAGATTCTCCCGTTGGTCAAGGAGAAGGTCAAGGCCATCATATGCATGGGCAAGGACAATGCCAAACTGCTCGACTTCTTCAGCGGAGAGGTGCCGGCCATACATGACACCCACTCCATCGACGAGGCCGTGTCGACAGCGGCGTCAATAGCCACCGCGGGCGACACCGTGCTCCTGTCGCCCTGCTGCGCGAGCTTCGACCTGTTCAAGAGCTACGAGGACCGCGGACGCCAGTTCAAAGAGCGCGTGGCAGCCCTCGGCAAGTGATCCTACACCCCTATCCATAATCCGAATCCCCATATCCCCCTTTCTCCAATGGAAACAACCGCATCAGCCGCCGGGACGGCCACCGAAGTCCGCACAGCGGTAAAGCCCAAGGCCATAGCCTCGGGCGACAAACATATCTGGGGCATATTCATAGCCCTCTGCATCATCTCCGTGATAGAGCTCTACAGCGCCTCCTCGCGCGAGGTGGCCTCATCATCCATCGGGGTGATGGGACCGATACTGCGCCATCTCGCCATGCTGGGCGGCGGTGTGGGAGTGACGTGGATACTGTCACGCCGGCACTACAGCTTCTTCGCGGGCTTCACCATCGTGTTCTCGCTGGCCAGCGTGGCGGCGATGATCTACGTGATGTTCTGGGGACAGTACATCAACGGGGCACGACGGTCCATGTCGCTGCTCGGCTTCGGCATATATCCGGCGGAGATGATCAAGATATCGGCCGTGCTGCTCGTGGCGCTCGTGATGACCCTCAACCAGAACACCAAGGGTGTGGGCATAACGAGGACGGGGATGATAATATGCGGCGTCATACTGGCCTTCTTCAGCTTCCTGCTGCTCGAGCAAGGACTCACCAACACGCTGCTGCTCTTCGCAATAACATTCTCCATGATGGTGATCGGGGGTGTGAAGTTCTCCCATCTCTTCGCCCTGATAGGCACCTATGCGCTGCTCGCGGCGATGTTTGTGGCATTCCTGTACTTCACGGAGAACCGCGCCATACCCGCCGATGCCGATCAGGCCGCCGAACAGACCGTAGGCGAGAAGGCGCGAGAGACCTCGCGCATCAGCACATGGATGGCCCGTATCACCCGCCACAGCAATGACTCCATACCCAAGTGGGAGATCCAGCCCACCGGCAAGAACCGTCAGGAGATACTCAGCTACATGGCCCAGGCCCACGGCGGCATACATGGCGTAGGTCCCGGCAACTCCCGCGAGGCCTCACGTCTGCCGCTGGCATTCTCCGACTATATCTATGCCATAGTCATCGAGGAGCTTGGCCTGGTAGGGGGCGTGGTGGTGCTGCTGCTCTATCTGTGGCTGCTCGGACGCGCGGCCGGCATAGCATCGAGATGCCGCATCACATATCCGGCGCTCATTGTGATGGGGATGGCTGTGATGATAGCCTTCCAGGCTCTGTTCCACATGGGTATCGTGACTGGTGTCTTCCCCGTGTCGGGCCAGCCGTTGCCGCTGATATCCAAGGGTGGCACATCGATCATAGTCACATGCATAGCTTTCGGCATAATGCTCTCCGTGAGCCGCACGGCCACACGCCACGGCAATCGGTCGCAGGAGACCCGCGAGGAGCAGGACGCCCTGCCCGAACAGCTCAGGCAGGAGAACAATATGCAGCTCTGAGGTTTTTTAACATAAAAAAACACGAATCTATGAAAGTACTCATTTCCGGTGGTGGCACCGGTGGACATATATTTCCGGCTCTCTCCATAGCCAATGCCGTGAAACGACGCTATCCCGATGCCGACATCCTGTTTGTCGGCGCGCTCGGACGCATGGAGATGGAGCGCGTGCCCGCGGCGGGCTATCCAATAGAGGGACTCCCCGTGGCAGGATTCGACCGCAAGAAGCTCTGGAGAAACTTCGGTGTGCTCTGGAAACTGTGGAAGTCGCTGCGCAAGGCACGCCGCATAGTTCGCGACTTCGCCCCCGACATAGCCGTGGGCGTGGGTGGCTACGCGAGCGGCCCTGTGCTCAAGCAGGCCCAGCGCAGAGGCATACCCACCCTCATCCAGGAGCAGAACTCCTATCCGGGCGTCACCAACAAGCTGCTGGCCCCGAAAGCCGAGGCCATATGCGTGGCCTACGACGGTCTGGACCGTTTCTTCCCCGCCGGCAAGATAGTCAAGACCGGCAATCCCACCCGCAAGGATCTGGACGAATGCCCGCTGAGCCGCGAGGAGGCCAAGCGCGAGCTCGGATTCGATCCGTCGCGGCCGCTGGTGCTCTCGGTGGGAGGCAGCCTTGGCGCACGTACCGTCAACGAGGCTATCGCCGCCTCCCTCCCCATGCTCAAGGAGAATGGCGTGAGCCTCCTGTGGCAGACCGGCCGATACGGTGCCGACAAGTTCCAGGGCATAGCCGCCGGATACGACAACGTCAAGGCCACTACCTTCATCACCCGCATGGATCTGGCCTACCGCGCCGCCGACCTTGTGGTGTCGCGCGCAGGAGCCGGCACCATCTCCGAGCTCCAGAATCTCGGCAAGGCCGTGATACTGATCCCTTCGCCCAATGTGGCCGAAGATCATCAGCGCCACAACGCCGAGGCTCTCTCCCACAAGGACGCCGCCGTGATGATACTCGACGCCGAAGCCGTGGAGAAACTGCCGGCCGAACTGGGCGCACTGCTCGACTCCCCCTCGCGCCGCACTGCGCTCGAGACCAACATATCGGCGATGGCCATGAGGGACGCCGATGAGAAAATCGTAGACAGAATCACTGAAATCATCAATTCCAAATGAGCGACAACTCTTACCAGAACATATATTTCGTCGGAGCCGGCGGCATTGGCATGGCGGCTCTGGAGCGCTATTTCCTCAGCCGTGGCCGCAACGTGGCCGGCTACGACCGCACATCCACTCCTCTCACCGACGCCCTCCGGGCCGAGGGTGCGGACATTACATTCTCGCCCGAGGCCGAGAGCATACCCGAGGCGTTCCGCGACCCGGCCACCACACTCGTGGTCTACACTCCGGCCGTGCCCGCCGACCTGCCCATACTCGAGTACTTCCGCAGCCACGGATTTGAAATAATGAAGCGCGCCAAGGTGCTCGGGCTCATCACCCGCGACACCCGTGCCCTCTGTTTCGCCGGCACCCACGGCAAGACCACCACATCGTCGATGGCCGCACACATACTCCAGTCATGTTCCATTGGGTGCAACGCCTTCCTCGGCGGAGTGCTCAAGAACTACAACAGCAACTTCCTGCTGAGTGCCTCCTCACCATTCAGCGTGATAGAGGCCGACGAGTATGACCGCTCGTTCCACCACCTCAGCCCCACCGTGGCTGTGATCACCGCCACCGATCCTGACCATCTGGACATCTACGGCACGGAGGAGGCCTATCTGGAGAGCTTCGCCCACTTCACCGAACTGATACGTCCCGGCGGGGCGCTCATCATCCACGAGGGACTCAAGCTGAAGCCGCGTCCGGCCGACGGCGTGAGGGTATACACCTATTCGCGCGACAAAGGTGACTTCCATGCCTCCTACATACGCCGCACGCCCGGCAACATAACGTTCGACATGGTGACACCGCGCGGCACCATCCGCAACATAAATCTCGGAGTGCCCGTGGAGGTGAACATAGAAAACTCCATCGCCGCCGTGGCCGCGCTCTGTGCCGCCGACATCTTCGACCCCGAGGTGATACGCGCCGCACTCAGCTCCTACCAGGGCACGAAGCGCCGTTTCGAGACATGGCTCAAAGAGGACGCCGGAAACGGACGTGTGATAATTGACGACTATGCTCATCATCCCGAGGAGCTGCGCAAGTCCATAGCATCCATCCGGGCCCTCTATCCCGATCGCCGGCTCACGGTGGCATTCCAGCCACATCTGTACTCGCGCACACGCGATTTCGCCGACGACTTCGCCGACGCTCTCTCCGGTGCCGACTCGCTGATACTGCTGGACATCTATCCGGCACGCGAGGAGCCGATACCCGGCGTGAGCTCGGAGATGATATTCAAAAATGTCAAAACCGCCGATAAAGTATTAATCGCTAAGGAAAAATTGGTGGAAACGTTGAAAAATCGTAACTTTGACCTCCTGTTGACAGTCGGGGCGGGCGATATCTGCGACTATCTCCCCCAGATTGTCAGCGATACTGCAAACAGACAATAATACACAGAGTATTCATATCCATGCCCCGGTATCTCAAGATCATATTCTCGCTCATGATAGCCGTCTATCTGGTGGTGGCCCTCACCGTGACCGCCGGAGAGAGCGGACCCGAGACATGTACGGGCATGACCATAACGGTCAACGACCCCTCTGAATCGGGCTTCGTGACACCCGGAGAACTCGCCCGCGAGCTCGACAATCTCCCCTCACGCGCCAAGGGTCTCAACCTCGGCAGTATCAACACGCAGAGTCTGCGCCGCCGCCTTCTGGACCTCGACAAGATCGAGGACGCCGAGGTGGTGAGATATACCGACGGCTCGATACGCATCACCGCCACGCCGATCATCCCTGTGGCACGAATATTCGGCACCGACGGAAGCTACTACATAAACCGCGAGGGGAAGAGAGTCAAGGCCTCGGCCAGATATCACAAGAATGTGCCGCTGATATGCGGCGACTTCGACCGGGCCGACTCGACATTCTCGCCCCTCGACCTGCTCCCGCTGGTCAACTACATAGCCGCCGACTCGGTGTGGAACAACTTCATATCGATGATCTCGGTCAAGTCGCCCAACGACATAATACTCGTCCCTGTGATACGCGAGCATGTGATCAACATAGGAGCGCCCACCGACTTCGACAGCAAGTTCAACCGTCTGGGCCGTTTCTACCGCGAGGTGCTCCCGCTGCAGGGATGGGAGAAGTATGACACCCTCACCGTGAAGTGGAGCGGCCAGCTCGTGGCCACCAAGCGCCACCGCCGTCCCGCGGTGGTGGAGACAGCGCGCTATGAGGAGGACGAGACCGTCGACACCGGCACAATGCTCGCCGGCGACGACGTGGCCCCCGGACAGACCATACCCGGCGTGAAAGCCCACTCCGAGACGCCTATCCCGGCGACAAAGAGAAAGACTCCCGCCGCGCCAAAGACAACATCAGACAAATCACCCCTCAATAAAAAACACCCTCTAAGCAATGGAAGAGAAAACAATAATCGCTCTTGAGATAGGGAGCTCCAAGATAAAGGGGGCCGCCGGTATCATAGACACCTCCGGCTCGCTCAGTGTCAAAGCCGTCGAGGAGGAATTCACCGGCGACATTGTACGTTACGGCTGCATCCGTAATGTAGTGGAGACCACCAATGCCGTGCGCAACGTCATATCGCGGCTGGAGCAGAGACTCTCTCCCCGCAGGATAGAGGGTGTGTATCTGAGCGTGGGCGGCCGCTCGCTCACATCGGAGACCATCAACATGGAGCGCCGCATGCCACGCGAGACCGAGGTGACACCCGATCTCATAGAGAGCATCACCAACGAGGTGACCTCGACATCCGTGCCGGACAGATCGGTGGTAGGGATAACACTCCGCGAGATTCTCGTGGACGGCACCCACGCGCCCAAACCCATAGGGATGATGGGATCGCACATCGAGGCCAGGCTCAACCTCATCTCCTGCCGCACGCAGCTGATGCGCAATCTCGCCATGGTGATCGAGGAGAGGCTCGGGCTAAAGATACACTACACTTTCGTCCGTCCGCTTGCCGAGGCCGAGCTCGTGCTTTTCCCCGAGGAGAAGAAACTGGGGTGCATGTTCGTGGACTTCGGCGCAGAGACCACCACGGTGGCCATCTACAAGAACGGTGTGCTGGTGCATCTTGTAACACTTCCGCTCGGATCGCGCAACATCACCCGCGACATCACCACGCTCAATCATCTCGAGGAGCGTGCCGAACAGCTCAAGATACAGGTGGGATCGGCCATACCAGGCACCACCGAGGTGCCTCTCGCCGGCATAGGTCAGGCTGACGTCACCGCCATAAACAATCTCGTGGCTGCCCGCGCGGCCGAGATAATACTCAACATCTGCGAGCAGCTCAAGTATGCCGGCCTCACCCCCGACAAGCTCGCCGGCGGCATCGTGACAGTGGGCCGAGGAGCCCGCCTCAACGGGTTCAACCAGCGCCTGGAGCAGCTCTCCGGCATGAAGGTGCGCCTCGGCACTCCCGGCAACCGCATCCGTATCCTCGACCCGAGGATGGAAAGCTCGGACGCCGTGGATGTGATCTCCATCCTGGCCCAGGCCGCATCGGCCAATGATCCGGCCGAGTGTCTGAGCAAGCCCGAGCCTGTGGTGACAGTCAACGTCACTCCCCCCGTACCTGAAGTAAAGCCTGAAGTGAAGGCAGCCCCGGTGACCGAACAGGCCGCCGCGACAGCCAACCCTCCGCGCCCGGTGGCGACACAACCGCAGCCCGAGAAACCTCATCGCCGCGAAAAGAGCGCATGGTCCAAGATGATGGACTCATTCCGCAGCAATGTCGAGAAGATCTTCAACGAGGACGAGGACGATTAATCCCCCACACCACCATCACTCCACCACACACAGACAACAAACCGATATGGATCAGTATAACAACACCAGCAACCAGCCCATCGACGACGCATCTGCGTTCGCCCCGCAGACCAACGATCTCCCCGACCCCATCATCATAAAGGCCGTGGGTGTGGGTGGCGGCGGCAACAATGCTGTCAACCACATGTACCGTCAGGGCATTCAGAAAGTTTCGTTCGTTAACATCAACTCCGACAACCAGGCCCTGCGCAATTCGGACGTGCCCTGCAAGCTCTCCATAGGCAACGGTCTCGGCGCCGGAAACAAACCCGAGATAGCCCGCGCATATGCCGAGGATGCCGTTGACGAGATCAACGCCCTCTTCGACGATGACACCAAGATGGTGTTCATCACCGCCGGAATGGGCGGCGGCACAGGCACCGGAGCCGCCCCCGTGGTGGCACGTGTGGCCAAGCAGCGCGGCCTGCTCACCATAGGCATCGTGACCATACCGTTCCTCTTCGAGGGTCAGGTGAAGATCAAGAAGGCCATAGCCGGCGCCGATGAGATGGCACAGTATGTGGACGCCCTCCTTGTGGTGAACAACGAGCGCCTCACGGAGATATACGGCGACCTGACGTTCCGCAACGCATTCGCCAAGGCCGACGACACACTGTCGATAGCCGCACGCTCCATCTCCGACATCATCAACTGCGACGGTCTCATAAACCTCGACTTCAACGATGTGGACACCACCCTTCGCGACGGCGGCGCGGCCATAATCTCGACAGGTTATGGAGAAGGCCCCGGACGTGTCACCGCAGCCATCCAGGACGCCCTCAACTCACCTCTGCTCAAGAACCGCGACATACTCGGCTCCAAGAAGCTCCTGTTCAATCTCTACTTCAATCCCGAGGGTGATGACTTCCTCATGTCGGAGACCGACGAGCTGAGATCGTTCATCAACTCGATCAACAACGACGTGGACATCATCTACGGTGTGAGCTTCGACGAGAGCCTCGGCAATTCGGTGAAGATCACCATTCTCGCTGCCGGATTTGACGTGACGCTCAGCGGCGAGGAGGAGGATATAGAGAAGAGCAAGGGTGGCGGGAACGCTCCGTTCATATTCGGCGGCGCTCGCAGGCAGCAACCTCAGCAGCCCGGCACGACCTCCGATATCCAGGCACACACCCATCACCAGACCACCACGGCAACCACACCGCAGGCTGCCGCCGCAAACCAGACCGTCGCAAACCAACCCGCCACCGTCACGGAGGAGCGCATAGAACAGGAATACGGCCCCGGTAAGCTTCAGGACCGCACATCGACCATAATACTCGGACTCAACCAGATGGACGATGACCAGATATGCGAGACTCTCGAGAACTATCCGGCCTACAAGCGAGACCGCAAGATAGTGGAAAGCGTGCGCAACGGCGCCTACGACACGGGCACGCGCCCCTCGTCGACATCCACACCTACGGGTCACACATTCTGCTACTGATTCCCGCGGCTGCCAGGATAACGGAATATACAGTAAGATACGGAAAGACGGATAAGGGACAAAAACGACAACACACAACCTGTTATCGTACAGGCTATTAAGTCACATCGCTTTTGTCCCTTATCCGTCTTTCCGTATCTTACTGTCAATCATGACACAAACGCGCGAAAGTGCGATATTGCCGCAAGAGTGCCACAAGAGCTGTCTAAAATTTTGAACTAATGGGAATTTGTTGTATCTTTGTGCGTTAATTACCCCTAAAGGGGACTCATGCATAAGCATCCACACCCAAACCTGAAAAATCAAATCATCTAAACATAGAATGGCAACACTTGAAAAAATCCGTAGCAAGTCAGTGCTCTTGCTCTTCATCGTTGGAGCCGCCCTGCTGGCTTTTATCATCGGTGACTTTTTCACCTCGGGCCGCACACTCTTCGGCACCGGGACCACAATCGCCAAGGTAGGCGACCAGAAAATAGACGTTCAGGAATTCCAGCGCCGCGTCCAGCAGGCCCAGCAGCAGATGCAGCAGAGCGGACAGCGCATGGACAACGCCATGCTCCAGCAGCAGGTGCTTGACGCCATGATCGCCGAGAAACTCTTTGCCCGCGAGGCCACAGAGCTCGGTCTCACCGTCACCGACGCCGAACTCTCGGAGGTAATGGTAGGCAAGAACTCAGCCATGGTAGACCGCATGATCCAGCAGCAGCTCCAGCTCCCGGACGCAGTCACCGCCCACGACATGGCCTTCAACCCCACAAAATATGGCATGCCCCAGGAACAGGCACTCCAGCTCCAGCAGTACTGGCTCGACCTCGAGAACAACGTGGAGAAGATGCTCCTGCAGCAGAAATTCAACACCCTCTTCACCGGTGTGATCACAGCCAACGAGCTCGACGCCAAGGCTCTCTATGACGACAACGCCGCCACAAGCCACGTGGTATATGCCAAGAAGGACCTCACAAGCCTTCCCGACACCGACTTCGAGGTAGGCGCCGCCGATATCGACAAGATCTACTCAGCCGAGAAAAACCGCTATGCCCTCACACAGCCCCAGCGTCTGGCCGAGTACATCTCCGTCAACATCCTCCCCTCGCAGGCCGACATCCTTGCCGGACAGAAGAAAGTGGAGGAGGCTATCCTCGCCCTCAACAATCAGCCCGAGACCGAGGGCGTAGCTTCGATGACCGACTTCATCGTGGAGCGCACCAAGATCTCGCAGGCCGATGTGGACAAGCAGACACGCCTCAAGGCCGCTCTCGACACCCTCTCGGTGGGCCGCGCCACCCTCGTGTCGAAGCTCGGCAATGACTACACAATAGCCAAGCTTCTCAACAAGACCAACGAAAGCGACAAGGTGAAACTCGACTTCATGGCCATACAGGGCACCCGCGCCCAGGTGGACTCGCTCGTAGCCCTCCTCAACGCCGGCACTCCGTTTGACTCCATCGCCGCTTCGCCCCTCGTGGCCGGATCGCAGAAGGACTCCGAAATATCACTGCTCGACCCCAACGCCACAATGGTCAAGGAGCTCATAGCCGGACATGAGACCGGTGTATACTTCGCCCCCGACACCACAGCCCAGGGCGGACGCATCGTGCGTGTGGCCGAGCGCCCCGCTCCTGTCACCGTCTACGAGATAGCCAACGTGACCTTCACCACCGAGCCTTCCAACGCTACAATCAATGACCTCGAGAGCCGCCTGCAGGCATACGTCAACAGCCACAAGACCGCCAAGGAGTTTACCGATAGCGCTCAGGGCGCCGGCTTCACCGTATTCCCCGCCTATGTCGATGCCTCGACCCCGATGCTCGGCAACCTCAACGACAGCCACAATGCTGTGGCTTGGGTGATGGACGCCTCGAAGGGTGAGGTGTCGCCCGTGTTCGGCGACATCCAGACAGGCCGCTTCCTTGCCGTAGCCCTGCAGGATATCTATGACGGATATACCCCCGCCCGCGACCCGCAGCTCAACGCCATGCTCACCAACCGCGCCCGCAACGACAAGAAGGCCGCCAAACTTCTGGCCGACTACAATGGCAAGGCCAAGGACGTGGCCGGATATGCCAAGCTCATGGGTGTAGAGGTTGACACCACCACAGTCAACTTCGGCCAGTATCTCATCCCCGGCATCGGTGCCAACGAGGCCGACATCCAGGGCCGCGTTGCTTCGGCCAAGGCCGGCCAGCTCGTAGGCCCGCTCAAGGGCAACAACTCGGTGGTAGTGCTCCAGGTGACAGCCATCGACAACGAAGGCCGCCCCTTCAACTATGACGAGAGCGCCATCCGCTTCAACCAGCAGCGCGGAGCCGCCCGCCTCGGCAACTCCCTCGACCGTATCCTCATCGGCAACAAGGAGATCAAGAACAACATGACTACTTTCTATAAGTAAGACCCCCATACTTGTTTCCTCACTCCCCCACAAAGGGAGAACATAGCTGAAACAGAAGAGGAACGGAAGAAACATATTGAGAGTTTTAATATCGCAACGGTATTGAACACGGTATGTTTCTTCCGTTCCTCTTCTGTTTCCACACTCTGCAAAACCAAGCCTCCCGACAAGGCGTTTTAAAAGAAAAAATCCACTACAGACCACACGGACATGGAAAATACAATCATTGACATCGTAGGATATGCCGCCGCCATCTGCATGGTGTCGGGCTATCTGCCTCAGGCCATCTACACCATACGCACCCGCGACACCGAGGGTATAGCCATGCCGACATTCCTGCTCATGGGCCTCGGCTCGCTCTTCTTTCTGATCCAGGGCATTCTCCTGTCCAACTGGCCCCTGTCCATCACCAACCTCCTCACGCTCATCTGCGCCGTCATCATCTTCAGTATAAAGATCCACAACGACTATTTCAAGAAAAGACATTAGCCTCTCCGGTCCGGCCACATGGTTATCGTCCGCAAGATGAACGGCATAATGTTAATTATACTTAACCGGACGATAATAATGTAACAAAGATGTTGACATACTGTAACAATGTTGTAACTTTGCTGTCTGAACAGACACAAACTCCATAACCGACAAATCTCATGATGTGCAAATTAACAATGGGAGGTATAGTGGCAGGAGTGCTCTTTCTGACGGCGGGATGCCACTCATCCACCCCATCTAAGAACAACCCTGACGAAGCCTCGACAAGCCTCAAGGCATATGCTGTCTTCAATAGCGACAGCGCATATTCCTATGTTGAGGATCAGGTAGCCCTCGGCCCCCGTGTGCCGGGATCGGCCGCCGCACAAGAATGCGCATCATACATAAGCACCGAGCTCCGCCGCCACGGCGCCGACAGCGTCAGGCTGCAGCCTGGCGTGGTGAGAGCCTACAACGGTGACGTGCTCAAGATCAACAATGTGATGGGATCGTTCAATCCCGGAGCAAACCGCCGTATCCTCCTGGCCGCCCACTACGACACCCGCCCGTGGGCCGACAGCGATGCCAACGAGGACTTCCGCACCTCTCCCATCCCGGGCGCCAACGACGGCGGTTCGGGTGTGGGCGTACTGCTCGAGATAGCCCGTCAGCTCGGCCAGCGACAGCCGGGCATAGGGGTGGACATGCTCTTTGTGGACGCTGAGGACTACGGACAGGCCTCGGGATTCTCCAACCATGACGAATCGTGGTGCCTCGGCACACAGTACTGGGTGCAGCATCTCCCCTACGCCACGGACTCACTTCCGGCCTACGCCATAGTGCTCGACATGGTGGGCGGCATGGACGCGAAATTCCACCGCGAGTACTTCTCCAACCAGGCCGCACCCGAGATTGTGGACCGCGTATGGTCAATCGCCGCCCAGTCCGGCTACTCCGACCGCTTCATCAACAAGGAGGGAGGTATCGTCATCGACGACCACTACTTCATAGCCAAGGCCGGTATACCCGCCATAGACATCGTGGAGTCGAAAAACGATCAGTCAAAGTCATTCCCCACCACATGGCACACCATGGCCGACGACATGGACCACATAGACAAATCCTCGCTCAAAGCCGTTGGACAGACCGTGCTCAACCTCATCTACAACGAAAAACTTAAATAAGACAAAAATTTAACGTCCATACACGAAACAGTCAGTACATTCAGTTGTATATATTAAGAAAATGACTACCTTTGCGGCTCAAAACCGGAAAAGGTAAAAATCACACACACAACACAAACAATATACTGACATAACATGTACTGGACACTTGAACTTGCCTCCAAACTGGAGGACGCACCCTGGCCCGCAACCAAGGAGGAGCTCATAGACTACGCCATGCGCTCGGGCGCCCCGATGGAAGTCATCGAAAACCTTCAGGAGATGGAGGACGAAGGCGAAACCTACGAATGCATCGAGGACATCTGGCCCGACTACCCATCGAAAGAAGACTTCTTCTTCAACGAAGAGGAATACTAACCGAAAACGCCACAAAACGCGCTGAAATACAACCTCATCTACAAGGTGTTGGGGACGCAACCCGTTCTCAACATCTTCTTTTTTTGCACTAAATAGCTTGATTCACGTCCCCAAAATCGCTATCTTTGCGGAAAATATTCCTGAAAATTGGATAGTGACTCATGGGCAGACCGAAACCAACAAAGCTGAAAGGCAACCTCACACTTCGCACCGACCGCAAAGCCGATGCCAATGGTCGTTATTGTGTATATATAGATTATGTGTTGCAGTCGAAGCACGCAAAAGCAGCAACCGAGGTATGGGTTGAGGAGAAATACTTCGACAAGAAGAAAAAGGAAATCTCATCTACCCATGCCTTCGCTACCAAGCTCAACCGACAACTCGATATCCAACGTAGAGAGATTGACGAGCGTATATATGACTACTCTCTAAAACACCGCCTCACCATTGATGCGCTTAGAGCGTTGGTTCAAGGTAAGGTCGTGCCGAAAGGAGTCCGCAATACCGATGATTTTGTGGACTATGCCAAAATGGTAATTGAGGACGAATATAAATTGCAACGAATTGGAATCAGCGTCCGCGACAACGCTCTTTGCGGATTCAATATGTTTCGCAAATTCTTACGTCAGCAACATGGCGAGGACTCATTATATATAAAGGAGTTGTCGGTTGACCTCATTCGCGACTACATCTTTTGGAGGCAAGGCAACGGCAATACCAACGAGACAATCAATAAGGCTCTCACGCCAATCATCAAAGCGGCTCGCAGAGCCTCATCTGAAAAACTGATAGATTCCGCAATATACGATGAACTGACAAGAATGTACTTGCCCTCACGGTTAGAGCAAGGCGAAGAAGATGCGTCAGAAGTTCATTACTTGACTGAAGAGCAACTTCGGCAATTTGCCGACCGTTATAACAAATCCAAATACCCGAGAACGAAAGATTATATAGATTTATTTCTTTTCTCTTTCCACGCTTGCGGAATGCGTATCTCCGACATTATTACCCTCGAATGGAAATCCATCAACTTTGAGAAGCGAGAAATCCGTAAGGTGATATACAAGTCAGACCGAATTTTGACAATCCCCCTTAACGATGGTGCTATGTCAATATTGAAAAGGTGGAGAGAGCGAGACCTTGGACGGTTTGTGTTCGGCTTACTCTCTGATGATTTTGACCTCAGCGATGAGGCAGAATTAAAACGAAAACGCCTCAATAAGAATAGGGCTATCCAAACAAGTCTCAAGGAAATTGGAAATAAAATCGGACTGCCTTTCAATCTCACAATGCACGTCGCTCGACACACATTCGCTGTAATGGCTCTAAATAGGGGTGTCGATGTTCATGTAATCAGCCTCCTAATGGGACATACCTCTGTTTTAGTCACCGAAAAGGTATATGCCCAATTCTTACCATCTACATTACACGATGAGGTTATGGGGCGACTCAACTTCAATCTTTGACCTCATCACCTGCAAACGAACACATAGCTTTTTATCGCTTTTCGTGGCGTTTCATATCGCTACTGTAAAATAAATTTAATGCGCAATAGGATAAAGATTATTTAACATTATTTTCTTGACTTTGACTTTCTGGATGTTGTACCTTTGCATCGCAGATAAGAAAAAATGCGACATCGACTGCACTGCAATTCAGCAGTTTGAGCCGAGAAATCGGGGCAGGAGCCGTGCAACCTTCGTCATCAAGGTGCTACTCCGTTGAGATGCGCGACCCCTCGAGGAGGAGGGTTGAAATGGCAGAGAAGACAGTAATTAGCGACATGGCTTTAGTAAAGGTTAGTGAATTGGATAGCCTTGCTACCGCCCTCAAAGAGTTGGCAAGGGAAGTCAGAACCTTGCGAGAATTAGTAAAGCCATATAAAATCCTTAATAATAAGGAGGTTAAAGAACTTTTGGGTATTCAAGACAAACTCCTGAAAAAGTATAGGGACGATGGCTTGCTTGGATATAGCCAAATAGGTGATAAGTATTGGTATCAGCAGGATGATATAGATAAGTTGCTGTTATTGTGCAAAGTAGAGCCGATAATTTCTGCAGCTTGACACCTCAGAGGCTTTAGCTGAACATCCTGGGAGAGGTAGTTTGCTGGCTATATATAAGGCTACCTGCCTATCCCGCAATGACATAAGTGCTGTAACCTGGCTCTTGATATACTTACTTTTCAGTAAGTACAGCTACTCTCATACCGTGTACCGTCTGAAAATTTTTCTAATTCGGATTCCCACAGATTTCACTTTTCAAACTTACCATACTATTTATTTAATGAATAACCCTACATAACAATGAATACAACACCCCAAAGACAGTATCGCGAACTCAGCAACGTGACAAAATTGAAAATCTCTCAGTCAATGAAGGGTCGCTCCAAGAGCGACACCCACCGCGAAGCAATCAGCAAAGGAATGAAAAACTATTGGCAAGGTGTGCCGAGCCGCCCGACCTCAACACCTACCGAGCCAACAAAACCAACTATCCCTACTTCTCAATATGACAAAACAATCCAAAATGGAGTAAACAGCCATAATTCCCCACAGCAATGAACCGATTTGACAAAATCAAAATCATAGCCCCAATATCAGCCATTAGCGGCTATGAAGCCAATCCTCACTTTGAAGCAACAAGTAAAGGAGGTGAAATCCTGCGTTACAAATTTAACTACAATCGTCCTTCGCTACATGTGATAGTTACCCCTGCGGAATTTAAGGTAAGCATAGAATTTAGTGGCAAAATTCTCGGTGAGAAATACCCTCACCTCATCAGTGCCGAAACAATATCAGAATGCATCGACCGCATAAATAGCCTTGGGTTATTCTCACTCAATCCCCAACGAATAATAGATGAGGGTGTTGTTGGACAGTGCGATGTGACTGTTGACATCGACAACATTGACTCAGAACGACTCTCTCACTTCATACTTTCGCATATATCATCACCAAAATGGACGGTTGAGACATATCGAGGAGGTATTGTAATCCGCAAGACCGTCAAGACTTCAAAATACCAACGACGGCTCACAGTATATAATAAGGAGGCAGAAATGCAGAAGCAATCAAACCTTGACTTCCTCTGCGAGCTTGAAAATAGTCAAGAAGTTGTGGATTACTTCAAGGACAAGACTCGACTTGAGTTAAATCTCAACTCCATGCAAGCTATTCGCGATGCCCTCAATATTGAATCACCATCGGTGCAAAGTGTGCTTAATGCCTCAAACAATCCGATTCGTGAGGCGATTGTCTCTGCCGTAAAAATGTCAACTGAGGAAAAAGAGGTCAAGACACTCCGAGACTTTGAGAGATGCGCCGTACTTGAAAAGTTTGGCTATGACATTCCCAAAATCCGCGAAGCCATCAGCCGATTCTACGATAACCGCAACTCAGTTAATAAGACAATAGCCGTATATCGAGACCTCGCCCAAACCTTGCGCCCTGCTGATTACGGTTGGCTATACAACCTCCTCGACCAAGCCGCATAACCACCTCCGCGAATATTCAAAAACAGTTCAACCTCATTGGAAGTGTACATACCGATGAGGCTGACTTTAATCAAGTTGAGGTTGCGTTCTGCAAATCAGCGAGTTAGTCAGATTTGCAATATTCACTAATATCTATTTCTGAATAATACGACAATTTTTATGCCTCCACACAATTTCATACCAACCAGCGTTTGCATTATCAGCACTTGACACCGTGACACCAGAAGCAATATCTCCGACAGAACTATTCCAATGTTTATACGTTGGTCGTAATTCGAGTTTTGGGGCTACAAAATAGTAGTCATTATAGCTAAGCCTAAATGTACCATAATAACTCGGTGTCAAACTAAAACAACCAATGCCTTTATTACAATGTCGTATCTTTGACGTATAGAAATATTTCTCAAAACTATTGTCTGAAAGCAGTTGTTTTAACTCGGTATATTCACATGGAATAAAGATTTCGCCACCCTCTGACACACTATCTACTTTCAGTCGCAAATCTAAACCGTCTCCCTTTAGATACGCTTGGTCACCATTAAAGGTTATCTTTACATCATCTTCGGTTACCAATATCTTATCTTGTAGGTTCTGTAATGAATTTGCATTATAATAGCTATCAATAAACTTATGTTTAGGTATCACATCGGTTACATAGTTTACTCCTATATAAACTAAGCAAGAGATAAGAAATACCCCAAGGAAAGAAAATGAAACCACCTTGAATATACGAGGTCTCTTGATTGTAACAGCATAGCACACAATAAAAAATCCGCACAAAGACAACCCAATTTCAACGATATTTCCTCCATCAAGGCGATAGCTTCCCCACTTCGACACTATATATGGTAGCCATATATACGTTCCGTACACACCCGCAGCAAGAGTTAAAATGAGTATTGCAGAAAGTAAATTAAACAAGAATTTGCAATTCCTGATTCGTTTAGCTTCCTTTCTTTGCTCCCACGCAAGAGTATGACCACCACAGTGGGGACAAGTGAGAGTTTGGTCGGAAATGTCACGACCACACTCTCTGCATTGTATCAGAGCCATTAGAAATCTTCGTTTTCGGCTCTGTATTTTTCCAACAGCTCATGCACACGCGATTGTGCGGCCTTGAGGGTGGAATAAATCTCCCCTTTTATCACCTCGTACTGTTGAGTAAAATCATTGTACTTCTCAATGACATAGCGAGTCATATCCTCATCGGAGGGACGGCAAGTAAACTTTTGAAGACCCATAGTTTTCCTTTCGTGCATCTATGGCTCTCCGATGCTGTTAATGTGTTGATTATTGATAAGACACAAAAGAAAGTGGAGCCTCATTTCACTCGCCTAATCGCTGTGGGCTTCGACTCCCATAATACACGGCAAGTGATAGCAACTCCACTTTGACCGTATATCATAGGGGTATGACAATACAAGCCAAAGAGAGCGTACTTTCACCACCATTCCGTGTATTGTTGAAGTTGTCGAAGTTTCAGCGATTGGAACGATGCGAAAACGCTTTCCTTAATATGTCCGTGACTCCATTCGGAATCACGGTGCAAAGATAGCATTTTTTTGTGAAAGTACGCTCAAATAGAGCCATCTATTTAACCGACCGACCTAAAAGTCAAGCAAATCGTAGGTTTCCAAAAGCTCTTTTTCTCTCAATCCGAGATAGATTTTTGTAATTGTCACAGATGAATGGTTGAATAGTTCGGACAGTTTTACAAGAGCGAGTTGTGCATTCTCGCCACTCTGCTCAAACACCCTACGCCCGAATGCTTTCCTTAAAGAGTGGCATGAGAAGTTATCAACTTTTAGGTGATACTTGCTTTTTATCTCTTTCAACTTGACGTTAATTCGCTGTGTTGAGTACACCATATTTTTCCTTGACATGAAGCAAGGTTTGTCCATATCATCTACACCCAAAGCCGACATACATTTTTCAATATGTGAACGGAAGTCGGCATTTACCTTGACTACTCTACGCTTATTTGTTTTCTGTTCGTTAAGGACGAAACGGTCTGACTCAAGCAACATTTTCCAAGTGAGCCGACGCAAATCCGAAACGCGCAATCCGAAAAAGCAACCGCAACCTATAAAGAGGCTCATTGTATAGTCTCCATCTTTATAGAGCCGACGGATTAGAGTTAGCATTGTGTTCCATTCTATATAATCCGCTGTAGTTCTTGTTCCTTTAAGACTCATTTTTGTATCGTTGTTGAGGTTAATGTATATACCGTTTTATGTCGGTTGGTTAAAGTCTTGATATTGTTGTTTTATTCAATTCTCAAAGAAAGTGAATGTTGGGGACGGCTTCCAGAACCGCCCCCTCAGTTCATTAGAAAACTTGCACAAGATTTTCCCAACGGAACGACCGCCATTCGCCACACTCAACATCGAAGTAAGCGGTTGTTTTGTAAATCTCACGGCTCACACCTCTACCATTGATTTTTGCCGAAGCAAGATTGTGTTGCGTTGTCCCCCAAGCCTCACGATATGAGCCATCTTTTTTCTTAAAAATGAAGTGCGCGATGCCGTTGGCAAGTTTCACCTTGAGAGTGTCTATAAGCATTGCTTTCATCATGCCCATTTCGGCAGATTCGGTGCGAGTGGATATTACGGTGGCGCGATGAGCGGTGGAGTTGTTGATTACGATTGCGTTTATCATCATTGTATGGTGTTTGAGTTATTGTTTCTTGTTGACAATGCAAAGGTATGACATATATTTAATACCTGCAATCTTAGACAGCTAAAGAGTGTTAATTTTATGACATTATTTTAATATTTGCAATATTAGATATACCTTTGCCTCGACAAACACCCCCAATTATATGGAAAGAACAGTTATTCACGTTGAGGTTGACGGTCGGCATCACTACTTCGGAAGCCTTGCCTCAATCTTTGACATATTCACACCTCAACAATTAGGCATAACTTATGGCTCACTTCGCAACTACGGACTGAGCGAAGATAAGCCGTATCAAAATTCACATTGTACAATAAGAAAAGGAAATCTCATCACCAAGAGCGGAAATCGAGGACGCAAACCATCAACCGCAACAACCGACGAGGATAAATAAAGGACGAATATTCCCCTTTGTAATAGAGGAGGAATTTGCCTAATTTCGACCTCATCACCTGCTTCACACTGGTCTTTTACAGCATTTTATAGCTAAATATGCGTCCCCATATCTCAATAATTTACGGTTAGTTTATTGGTTATCAGTGTCGCATATTTGGTTCAACGAGGAGGAATATTAAGCCAAAAATCAGCCGATTTTATAGGCTTGAATATTTGAAATATAGACGATTGACAAGTAAAGACATAAACTTGTCAATCGTTTTTTTACAGCAAATCTGAAAAAGTCTGCGTCAAATACTATCAAAGCCACTCATCGCCACGGGCGAACTCCTCGGCTATGCCTACCATCCGGAAGAACCTTGATACCTATATCTCACTAAGAATGATTATATTTGCGCATGACAAAACAAGACAACTATAAACAACCGATAACTGGAATCTCGCCAAAAGGCAGTTCTGAGATTAATACTAATATAGAGGTGGTCGCAAATTGCGACCAGTCCGTACCTATGTCCATAGAGAATCGCATTCTCACTATCAGGGGACATCAAGTGATGGTTGATAGGGATTTGGCAGAGCTTTATCAAGTTGATACAAAAGTGCTTAATCAAGCAGTCAAACGTAATATCGAACGCTTCCCGGAAAGCTTTAGATTTCAGTTGTCCAATAACGAGAAAGACGAACTGGTCACAAATTGTGACCGGTTCAAGGTACTGAAACATTCCACTTCCAATCCATATGTTTTCACAGAGCAAGGAGTGGCTATGCTATCTGCTGTGTTGAAGAGCGAGACGGCAATTCATACAAGTATCCGCATCATTGAGGCGTTTGTAGCAATGCGAAACTTTCTCTTGAACAATGCCTCAATATTTCAGCGGATGGAACGGCTTGAAATGAAGCAGTTGAAAACTGATGAGAAAGTAGATGCTATTCTTGACAAACTTGGAGAAGAGAAAAAGCCCAAGGAAGGTATTTTCTTCCAAGGTCAGATTTTTGATGCTTACGTTTTCGTTGCCGATCTCATCCGTAGGGCTCAGAATAGAATCGTCATTATCGACAACTATATTGACGACTCCGTTCTGCTTCAACTCTCAAAGCGTCGGTCCGGGGTGACAGTCGACATACATGACGGGCAAATTTCCCGACAACTTCGCCAAGACGTGGCTGCGCATAATGCCCAATATCCCGGCGTCACGCTACATAGCTATCAGAAAGCCCACGACCGCTTCATGATAATAGATGAGGACGTCTATCATATCGGAGCCTCACTGAAAGACCTCGGCAAGAAACTCTTCGCATTCTCAAAGATGGATGTGATGACCGGGACCGAACTGATCTCTATGCTATAGCCGCCACTGCTTGCGGCTGATATCGCAATGGGAAAACATGTCTTTAAAGTGATGGTCGGTCATCTCCGCAAGCAAGAGACGGAGGCGACCGACCATCACAATTGTCACCACATGCGGATGAACGGACTCTCGCCCTCAAGATGCCATGTGGCATATTGCATGAGAACAGCGCCGAGCATTATCAGTTGCATCATCCATATCAATACACCTTTACGGATGCTGAATTTGCCTATTCCGAGAAATGGTGTGCGAATCGTATTCAACGGATCGGGATCAATCTGTAGACGAATGAATCCGTAGGCTCCCACAATAGGGAGGTAAACCAGTAGAAACCAATCGAGGACAACAAATATCCAAAATAGAATTTTCATACAGCATTATAATTGATGAAGCGAACCGCTTCTGATTTTGTTTTGAATAGCATCTTGGAATGCTGACAGCCATTACAATAATGGCGGTTTTTGGTTGGTCTCATATTATTTTATTAAAAAGGATTTTAATAACTGGGGTGTGAGACCGAGGGCAAACCCTCGGTCTCCAAGATGGTCAATCATCCCAGTCGTCATCGTCTGGGATTTCATCACACGGCCATGTATTATCACAATCCGGACAAACGTACTTCACGCCGTCGCAATAGGCATTATCCATGCCGCAGAATGGACAATCTGTAGTCATCGTCTTTGTTTTTTAGATTTATAATATTTATGAATTCCATATCCCAGTGCACCAACGACAGCTATACCTCCTATAACAGGGATGGCTGTAAGAACAACGGTACCTCCGGCCATTCCAAACCCACCGGCTGACAAAGCACCACCACCCAACCAAGCTGTAGCCGCATTGGTAGCTGCGGCTCCGGAGAGAGTACTGATAGCTGTTCCCGTGGAGGCGGTTCCTAATGTTGTTGCGATGCCCATAGCGGCAGCCTGGCCACCGACGGCAGCTGCTGTTCCTGTCGCGGCGCCAGCGCCGCTGATGATTTTGTCTGAGGTTTTCATTGTATTTTATGTATTTTGCATTTTAACGGCACAAAAATAAGATACCAAAAACAATTACACAAGGCATAATATTTAATGTAAATCAACGTTTTAAAGAAAGTTAGTGTTAAGGTGGACGGATGTCATTCTTAAACCATACTTATCATTTCTAATCTCATGGGAAATAGCTTTCAACTACTCGATACTATCATAAAGTCACGTTTACTATCCTTGAATGATTTGGGATACGAAGAGATTATGGGGATCGACGTAGATTCATTCAGAAAAAGATATAAAGATGTTTCTGACGAAAAATTAAATGTGATATACGAAGCATTCTCAGAATCACTAACCGAAAACGATGCCTACGGACCTGAATATATGATAAATTCATATATCAAGGCCAGTGATGTTTTTAATTCTGTGAATTTTAACTGGGGGAGGAACAAACAACTTGCTTCCCGTAAGAAGTTCTGCCGATGGATGTTCAAGCAGGCATATCTTAGCAATCCGAATCTTTATGAAGAAAAATATTCTCCCAAAGATGATGATTGGGCATTATTTAAGCTTTTCAAACCGGATCCGGATGATCCAAAGGAGCTTATTGACATCGCATTTACTATGCTTCTGACGTTTAAAATAATAAAACCATTTGGTTCAGACAGTGTAAGAGCATTGCAATACCCGACTGGGCTTCCGCACCGTGAGAATATGATCAAGCTGCTCAAACTACTTCAAAATGACCTCCCTTCTTTCGGTGTGTACAAAAGTCTTTTTTCTCTTGAATCGGCATTGAAGATGCTGTCTGATACTGAATTTGACGACAGTAAATTTCCACCTGCCGCATACTGGGGTATTCTTGACAATATTTCTTGCGAATTGGCTGTCAATTCCTCTCCAAAGGAATTATCCGACACAAATGTCGAACTTGACGGATATGTCATGAGGGGCATTTGGATTGATGACTGCAACGACGGACAAAAACGATTTTGGATATTTCCAAACAATAAGCAGATGGCCTTCTGCTACTATTTCAAAAACGGAGAATGGATTCTCAGACCTTATGAGTTCGGTTTCCGCAAGAAGGAATCCATCTGTATTATAGCTACTTTGGAAGGTAACAAGCAAGTTTTTTCGCAAGGAAAGCTAAAAAATGAAGAGCTTGCCTCATTAAGATATGAACTTGACGACAGAGATGAAGAGGGTCGATTCCAAACTATTCGTTTCACACCGGAAAGTGGCTCTGACTTTCCGATTTGGATGTATTGGAGGTGTTTTTGTAGGGTGAATCTAAAAGACAAGCGCTTTGAGGAATTCAGTGATGTCATAAACAGCATTTATCATAAATCAGAAATGTTCCTACCATTTAATTTCCGTAATGAAGGATGCTTGCTGACTGATTCGCCAGATTGTCTGATAGGGCTTGATTCTGAGTTTCTATATCTATCAGACATAGCTCTTGACAAAGGCGGCATTTTGGAAAAGGTTGAAGAAGATGGCGATTATCCTCTTTTTAACTATTATATAAAGTTAATCGCGCCTAATCAGAATTTCAATTTATTCAGTATTGAGATTTCTAAAAGACAACCGCTATATGTAGTGCCGAGAGATTACGGTTTCTATGAGGAACTTGATAAATCTCTTAACCTAAAGATTCGGTATAGTGATAAGCGTAAAGATATCCTTCGAAATTATAATGACTTCAAGGAAATAGTTACGGCTATAGACTACAATAATCAAGTTACCATATACAAAAACCTTCCCGACAACTCTCCATCAATACTCTGTTTTAATAATATAAGCAGAATATTTATCATAGATGAAATTATCAAGTTGTTTGGCGTAAGGAAATTTGTGTCGCGAGAGGAGCTTATGAATAGTGATATTTTCAACTGGAGAGACCGGATACCAACGGATTCCAAATAAGCGGGACTCTTACAGACACAGAATATACCTGAAAATATGACTGAAGGCTAAACAATAATGATTATATTTGCATGTAAACAAACATGACCGTGACGAATCCAGAAACAAATCTGTCCAACCTAAATCCTATACATTCAAATGCTTAAGCCGAGACCTATCTACGAATTGCTTGACTATCATTTTATTATCCCACCCTATCAACGCGGATACAGATGGGACAAAGAACAAGTGGATGATCTGCTTGATGACTTGAAGAAGTTTGTTACGGATATCGCCTATAAAGAAGTGAACGGGTTGAAAGATAAGGCATATTATTGTCTTCAGCCAATTGCCGTCGTACCACTTGACCGTAACAACCCGGACAACGACACATTCTATGTCATAGACGGACAACAGCGTCTGACCACTTTATATCTTCTTCTGCAATTCCTGCGCCCTGACAGCGATTATAAAAATTCCAGTATATTTTCGCTGAAAATGGATGCCCGCGATATACAACAAGAATTCATTGACTCGGAAGCTTACAAGAAGGAGGAGAGCAATTTTGCTGCAAATATCGACTGTTTTTATATTCAGACTGCCTACAATACGATCGTAAGCTGGTTTGAGCGGGAGGAGATTGCTTACAAAAGCCTTTTCCGCAAAGTGCTGTTCGAGCGCCCTATATTTGCACTTAAAGCAGAGGAAATGAACAATGTGCGCTTTATCTGGTATGAGATGGAAGATAAAACTGCGCTCGAGGCTTTCAGAAGGCTCAATTTCGGAAAAATACCTCTAACGTCAACCGAACTCATCAAAGCACTGCTGATGAGCTCCTCCACCACCCCAAATGATGGCGGCACTTTCAAACACAGCAGCATATACAGACACGCTGCGGAATGGGATGCCATGGAGCATTCCCTTCACAACCCATATCTGTGGTCAATGCTCTCGGACGGGGCAGAAGATACACTGTCACATCTTGACCTTGTACTCGACTTTGTGGCTGACGAACTCAATGCCGAGATCACAAATGAAAACGGAGGTGAGCCCGTTTATGTCCGCAAGGAAAAAACCCTTCTTAACTCCGATAAGGATCTTCGCGATTATTTCAACTATAATGTGATCAACCACATCATCAATAAGTCGGGTAGAACAGAGGATGCTGTTGAAAGCATATGGAGTCGCATACGTGATGCCTTTAACCGAATCACCAACTGGTACGATGATCGGGACTGGTATCATCTCATCGGTCTGCTGAAGATTCTTCCCAAGTCGAAAAACCGTAAAAAGACCCGTGATTTTGTAAGAGATGTATACAAAATGTCTGTCAAGGTTAACGGTGAACCTGTGGACCGCCCGGAATTCACAAGACGTCTGAAATCCAGAATAAAAGATGAATTGCAGCTCAAAGGTGACGCTCAGCTTGACACTATAAGCTATTCTATTGACGATGACGCAATAAGAGCTATCCTCAAAGCATTGAATGTAAGGGCTTCCATGCTTGACAAGACTGACAACTCCAGGTTTGCATTCCATCTCTTTGATGAGTTCAATGTTACATCGCTCGAACATATCCATCCGCAGAATATCACAACGAACGACACGCATGAGAACTTCAAAAAATGGTTCGAGTGCCGACGCAAGCAAGTCCAAAAACTTTCCCAAACCGATTTTGAGGCTGTTGCCATCAAGCATGTCAGCAACTACGAACAAGAAGCTCTCACACCTGAGACTAAGGCCGCAATGGCTGACAGTTTGAGAAAAGAGGTGGCGGAGGCAGAGCACATGATCCATTCATTGGCAATGAATGAGAAAAAGTACAGAGATCCGGCCATAAAAAATCAAATAGAAGCACATGTAAGAGTTTTCGATAAACTATTCGGCGACCTTACAGGCATTTCCGAGCGGGATCTGCACGGTATCTCGAATATGGCACTGGTGGACAAGGATACCAATTCGGCATTGCAGAACAACCTGCTCGACACCAAGAGACAGATTTTAATGACAAGACAGGAAAATGGCCTGACATACGTTCCTCCAGCAACACGCATGGTGTTCAACAAGGAGTATTCCCGCAAATCACCGGGCGACATGCGGTTGTGGCGCCCGGAAGATCGGCGCAACTACTTCAAAGCCATAAAGGAAGCCTACGACTTTTTCACCACAGATTGACAATCATGAATAAAGAGTATTACACATATAACGAATTCAGCACTACACCTGTCGCAATACCGGTCATACAGCGCGACTATGTGCAGGGGGCCAATGCCAACTCAAAGAAACGCAACGGTTTTTTTGAGTCACTTCTTGATGCATTGCTGGGCGAAGAATCCTTCGAAATGGACTTTATCTACGGTTCGACTGACGAGAAATCCGATAAATCATATTTCCAACCCATTGACGGGCAGCAACGTCTTACAACACTTGCGTTGCTTGCATGGGTACTCAACAATCGGCTCAAAGGAAAATACAATGCGCAACTTCCGAGTATAACCTACCTCACACGCCCTTCGTCGGAACAATTTACCAAGCATCTGTTCGGATACTGTATTCCCGAATCCTATACGTCAATATCGGAATATATAAAAACCAACCCAGGGTGGTTTTCCCGTCGTTGGCTCGATGACCCTACCATCAATGCCATACTCGAGGGTCTTGACTATATGGACGGTCTTCTCAATAATGAAAAGTATAAAGATCGGATCGAGGAGATGGCCAATCGCTTCTTCAACAATTCTCCCATCTGTTTTGAGTGTCTGGATATGCAAGCGCTGAATCTCGGCGATGACCTCTATATAAAAATGAATGCGCGTGGCAAGATGCTGACATCTTTCGAAAACTGGAAAGCGGGATTCGAGGGTATACTTGGCAGACTCTTCAAAGACAAGCCCTATGTTTACGGTCAGATACCGGGAATGGAGGATACGCCCTCCGTGACTGACTATTTCATCTATGCCATAGAGCATGACTGGTGCGATATGTTGTGGCCCAATGCATACAAACGGTGGTCCGCTCTTTCTGACAAAGAAAAGAAAAAGGTATCATATCCGCGAATCGACGAAGAGTTCATGAATATACTTAATTTCATCTCACGTGTGCTTTTCTTCAGTTCGGATGATGTCAGTGACTTCAAGCGCTCCACCTTCGAAGATTCACTGGAAGCTAACCGCGAGAAACTTTTTTCGTCAATCGACAATGTCAATATACTCATGCGCATTCTCGACACACTGGTCAGGATGAACAAATTGCCCGGCGGTTCAAAAGCTTTCTTCGAATCCATATTCACAAATAAGTTTGATGGAGATGGTGAGAGAATAAACATCTACACATCTGACAACGAGGGTGTAGACCTATTGCAGGCTTGTCTTGACGATAAGATTGAGATTGTCTATGAAATCATACTGTGGGCCGTACTGAAGTATCTCCTTGCCCACCCCGGAGCGCTGGAACATCCTGACCGCAATTTCAGGGATTATCTGCTCATAGTAGTAGGATGGGTGCGCGGACGCCGCCAGCGGTTGATCAAGGGGTTGAGGGTAGCCCCGAATTTACGTCTTGACGATTATCCTGAGGCAGTCAAGATCATAAATGACCTTTCAGATAATGACGATGTATTTGCCGCCCTAAATGAAACGACGACGGCATCTCTTGCTGAAGAACGTCGCAAAGGGCTGTACGTCAATCAGGGGAAATATGACATCATACGCGTACTGTCCGGATGCGAGGAACTCTACTTCGACTTCGGGCTTCTGTATGATTCAATCGACGCATCGACCGACAATGACGCTTATATTGAAAAATTCATGGAATTCATCAATATGCGTGATGAGGACCGTATCCGCACGCTGCTGGGTTATGGCTACAACGGTATCCAGCCCATGAACAACTATTATTTCTATGGTCTCAACGGTCATTGGGATTATATTTTCACTTTAGGACAGAAAGAGGAGTCATACGAGGAGTGTTCCAATGCCTTTACCGGATATTTCGGTAATGCCGGAATGGTCACATACAATAAGGATAGTTTCTCCTATTATCTCCTTAAGTACACCGGCTTCCTGAATGCGTACTATGCAAAGAATGATTACTATTATCCTATGCACTACTTCATGCGCGACAACGGATCCACCTACAATGCATTGGCGCTCAAGACCATGAGCACAATGCCTCGTCACGGTTTCAATGTCGACCCGTTTGGGGATACCGTCGTTGACATGTTCAAACCGTCAGAAGAATCTGACTACTATCTGACCGACTACAGCAACTACAGCGATCCGGGATATCTGTATATCAAAAAAGGTGATTCCGATGTGATGTTTGCCAGATGCTATGATCTTGGCTGGGAATTGTCTGTACCGGATGGCAGATTCAGTTGTATCAAGCGATTTTTTAAGCGCTTTGAAAAAATCGAGACAATGGATGGTGGAATAGAATTTAACGACAGAATGGGGCAGTTCTCTTTCAAAGGGATGACACTTCTTGATCTTCCAAAGTGTGACCGTATAGAGACCATGCTTAAGTTTCTGGCTACTTTTTTATGACAGATTCTCCTCCGATCTCTCCTCATAGCCAACATACGGAACATTTATGATCTGAATTGTCAGAGAGATACAACAGACGCCATGTTTGGCCGGTGAATTCGGAGATCGGCAAACATGGCGTCTATTGTATCCTTATATATTTCAGTGGGGGGATCAGTGGGTGGACATGGCGGCGGCGAGGGACTGGAGGGCGGGGATGTCGGCGGCGTGGAGACGGCTGCGGAGGGTGACGGCGGGGGCTACGATGTCCATCTCTTTCATGCGCGAGAGGGTCTCGGTCATGAGTTTGGCGGCTACGGGGGCCCATGTGCCGTTCTCGATGAGTCCGACTCTGCGGCGGCATAGTCTCTTTGACTCGATGTGGTGGAGGAATTCGCGCATGGCGGGGAAGAGGTCGCTGTCGTATGTCACGGAACAGAGCACCATGCCGCTGAGCCGGAATGCCTCGGCTACGGCGTAGGATACGTCGTGGCGTGAGAGGTCGAACATCACGACTTCACCCACGCCTTCGGCCTCGAGCATGGCGCCGAGGCGGCGTGCGGCTTCGGCGGTGCCTCCGTAGATGGAGGCGTAGGCTACGAGGACTCCTTCGGTCTCGGGTTCGTAGCGGCTCCATTTGTCATAGAGGCTCCAGTAGTGGGCGAGGTTTTCCTTGAGGACAGGTCCGTGGAGGGGTGCTACGGTGGCGAAGCGGAGGTCACGGAGTTTCTTCATGACGCCCTGCACGTTGGCTCCGAAGCGGCCTACGATGTTGGTGTAATAGCGGCGGGCCTCGGCGTCCCACGCGTCGGTGGATCCTGACATTGCGAATGTGCCGAAGGCGTCGGCCGAGAAGAGTATACCATCTGTCTCGTCGAGGGTCATCATCACTTCGGGCCAATGTACCATTGGTGCTGTGATGAAGCGCAGGTTGGTGCGTCCGAGCGAGAGGGTGGCACCGTCGGCCATCGTGATGCAGCGGTCGGCGAAGTCGACATCCTCGAAGAATTGCCCGAGCATGACGAGTGCTTTGGCGGTGCAAACGATTTTTACGTTGGGGTAGCGCTCCACAAGTGCCTTCACACTTCCGGCGTGGTCGGGCTCCACATGCTGCACTATGAGGTATTCTGGCTGTGTGGATCCGGCGGCGGCCAGCTCTATGTCGATGGATGTGAGCCAGTCGGAACAGCGGCGTATGTCCACGGCATCTATTATGGTGACGTGTTCGTCTATGATAAGATAGGAGTTGTAGGAGATTCCGTTGGGTATGGGATACTGGCCTTCGAAGAGGTCGAGATTGTCGTCTTCGGCTCCGATGAACCTTACGTAAGGTGTGATTGATTGCATGTTATTCCCTTTTTTGACGGGGCAAAATTAGCAAAAATATCAGCCGTGACCAAACGTAAAGATCTCATAATAAAGATTTGTAAATTTTTTCTTGTGTTTTATAACATAATTATAAAACATTTTGTAATTTTGCAGCGTTAAATGGATCGAGTGAGATCCGAATGGGTACACCACACATAGGTAAAAGTATTCCGGCTCCGGAGGGAGCCGAAGATTGTTTTAAGGTTCAATTTTTTAATACTGTTTGTCATGAGCAAATTCACCCAAAAGCTGGCGCATGCTTACCACACTGTCAACTGCTGTCTGGCCAGCGCCGAGGTCTATCTCAATCTCAACACCAAGGAGACCTCACGAAAGTAAGTAGTAGCAAAATCAAATGCAAACCGACGCAACGTTCCTTGATAAAAGGGGCGTTTTATTTTTTCATATAATGACCCGGGGAAACAGAAGGGACAGAAGAAACATAAATATAATGTAAGCCCCGTCAGGGACGATGCCACGGCAATGTCTTTACCACAACATCGTCCCTGACGGGACTCTCTTTATTTGCTTTTATCTTCCCCGCACTGACCGTGCGGGGTTATCCACGACATCGTCCCTAAAGGGACTCTCTGCGTATCCTATCTTATCTTATAACGAATTCATCATGCTGCTCTTAGCTAATCTGTAATTCGCGATATTGCTTACTTCACGTCGATGGTTAGGGTGGCGGGGCGGAGGCCTTTGGCTGTGGCTCGGAATGTGAGTGTGCCGGGAGCGGTGGCGCTGCGCACTATGGCTGTGGCGGCACCGCTGAAAAGGTCCATCTCAGGAGCCTGGAAGGGGAGCAGACATGTGGGATCGCCGTTGGCAGTGGCCTCGAATGTGCCGGCGCCACTGACGTCAAAGCGCACTCTGCGCGAGTCGACAGGCACGATGTTGCCATCCTTGTCGGCCACTCTCACAGTGATGTAGGCAAGATCATCGCCATCGGCGGCGAGAATGGGCCGGCTGGATGACACTACAAGATGATGTGGCTTTCCGGCGGTTCTGACTGTCTTTTCGGCTGCGGGCTGTCCGTCGGCATCATATGCCACCACGCGGAGCTCGCCGGGCTCGTAGCGGGTCTCGTTCCACATGAGTCGATAGCGGGTCTGGAGCGTGGAGTCGTTCTTGTGTCTCATGCCCTGGCTTCGGCCGTTGACGAAGAGTTCGGCCGAGGGGAAGGATGTGTAGACGAATACCGGTGTGATCTCACCCTCGCGCCCCTTCCAGTTCCAGTGGGGCAGGATGTGGAGTGTGGTGTCGGCGGTGTTCCACTGCGAGCGGTAGAGGTAGAAGCGGTCCTTGGGCAGTGAGGCGAGGTCGATTATGCCGAACACGGAGCTGTGGTTGGGCCATGCGTCGGTATCGTAGGGGGAGGGCTCGCCGAGGTAGTCGAAACCGGTCCATACGAACTGTCCGAGCACCCATGGCTTGCTGTCCATGTAGAGGTCAATGTCGGGGGTGTTGGACCATGTGCAGCACTCGTTGTCGTAGCTGGATGACTGATGATCGGGGTGTTCCACCTGATTGTGCTCTTTGGCGAACGATACGGGGAAGTGGTATACTCCACGGGATGACACGGTGGATGCGGTCTCGGATCCGAGCACGAGACGCTGCGGGAGCCGGGCGTAGGCGTCCTCGTAATGCTGCGGCTTGTAGTTGAAACCGGGGATATCGAGCGCGGCGGCGAAGCCGTTGCCCATCACAGAGCCGATACGGTCCATGCCACAGGTGACGGGGCGTGTGGGGTCGAGGCTCCTGACAAGGTCCTGGAGCATGGTAAGCTCGGGGACACCACCACTCCATCCCTGACTGGGCACCTCGTTGCCTATGGACCACATGACCACCGAGGGGGAGTTGCGATAGTGTTTCACCATGTTGGTGACGTCGCGCGTGGCCCACTCGCTGAAGAAGCGGCCATATCCGTTGGGCGATTTCGGGCGGAAGCTCCAGTCGTCAAACGGCTCCACCATCATCATCACGCCCATTTCGTCGCAGAGCTCCACAAGCTCGGGGGCGGGCATGTTGTGGGATGTGCGTATGGCGTTCACACCCATATCCTTGAGCAGTTCCACCTGATGGCGCAGGGCCGAGCGGTTGACGGCAGCGCCGAGGGGACCGAGGTCGTGATGATTGCACACGCCCTTGAATTTCACCGGCTCGCCGTTGAGCATGAATCCGGTCTCGGGTATGTACTCGAGTTTCCTTATGCCGAAACGTGTGTCATAGCGGTCCATCTCGTGTCCATCCACACTCAGCGTGGTCACCGCCGTGTAGAGGGCGGGCGAACCGGGACTCCACAGGGCGGGATGGTCCACCATGAAGTTCTGCACATATTTCTGCCCGTGGGCCACATAGATGGTGCTGTCGGAGGCCACGACATTGCCTTCGGGGGATATGATACGGGTGGCCACCGTGACTTTCTCACCCTTGCGTGCGCCTTCTATCTCTGATTCGAGACGCACGGATGCGCGGCCGGGAGTGACATAGGGGGTGGTGACATATGTGCCCCACACGGGGATGTGGACACGTCCGGTGGTGACCACGTGCACGTTGCGGTAGAGTCCGGCTCCGGGATACCACCGCGAGGCGCGCTCGAAGTTCTCGAGCTCGACCACAACGTCATTGATGCCGGGGACGAGCGACCGGGTGACGTCGGCATAGAATGAATTGTAGCCATATGGCCAGTAGGCCACCTCCTGTCCGTTGACTTTCACGCGGGCATTGCTCATGGCACCGTCAAAGAGGAGTGTGACAGCGCGTCCGGTAGTGTCGGGAACATTGATGGAGGTGCGGTAGGTGCCCTGTCCGATGAACGGCAGGCCACCGGTGCGTCCGGTCTTGACCGTCTCGGTCTTCTCGCCGTTCTGCTCCACGGCTACTTTCTGGAGGTCGTTGGCACGGTCGAATGGTCCGTATATGGCCCAGTCGTGCGGCACTCTCACTTTCTCCCATCGTGTGTCGGCTGCGGGGCGTCCTTTTGTGAATTCCCATCCGTCATGGAGGGTTGTGACGTTTCTCTGTGCCGATGCGCCCATGGCGGCAGCTATGGCAATGCACAATGCTATGCTATACGAACGGTTGGTCATGGTATTTGCAAGGTATTTTTTCCACCTGCAAAGATATAACATAATTGCTTTTTATCCAATTCTATACTTCAGATATAGCAGATATAGAAGGATACAGACAGAGAGAGCCACGGTCCTGTGACTGAACCGTGGCTCCCGATTTTTATAATTAGGTCTTATTGTTGAGACTCTCAGAGAATCACTTTGGTAACCTTGTTGCCCTGACGGCGGATGTAGAGACCGCTTTCGGGATTCTCTACACGTACACCCTGAAGGTTGTAGTATTCAACGGGTGCGTTCTCGTCGGTGGCGATGTTGTCGATGCCGCTCTGGATGAGCTTGCCCTCAACGGCGAAGTTCTTGACTTCCCATGTTCCGGCCACAGCTGATGTGGAGGTATACTTGAACGCAACTTTGATCTTCTTGTCCTTGTAGGAATTGAGATCGATGTTGGTGTTCACCCAATCAGCCTTGAAGTCGTCAGCGGGCCACTGTGAGATGGTGAGGGGCTCGAATGCGCCACCGTCAACGCTGATGAGTACAGAGCAAGCGTCTGCAATGCCACCATTGAAGTAGTTGGCGAGCATTGAGAACGAGAGGGAAAGGTCAGTGTAACCTGCAAGGTTGATCTCGGGAGAGATGAGCATGGCGCCTTCAACGTCGTAAGCCTTCTTGTAATAGCCGGAAGCCTTGGCATATTTGTATGACTTATCCCATGTCCAAACGAATGAGAGACCTTCGGGGAGGGTTCCGTCCTCTACAGTCCAGTCGGTGATACCGTCGGTAAGACCGGCATAGATGGCTACGGGGGCGTTGGGATCGATGACCTTGAGGGTGTAAGAAGCGGTGCCACCGTAGTATTTGTCGGTAGCCTCAGCCTTGGCGGTGATGACGGTTGTACCGGCAGCGACTACTGTAACAGCTCCGTCGGCGGCTACGGTAGCTACAGCCTCGTCGCTCGAGGTGTAGGTGACGGCAGCGTCAGTAGCCTTTGTGAGTGCGGGAGCTGCAAAAGCCTCGCCAAGGTTAACGGAGTAGGTATCCTCGGGGAAGGAGAGTTCGGCAGGAAGTTTTGACTCGCCACCCTCAGCGTATGTGATAGTCATGGAGGTGATGCGGAACGATCCTGTGAACGAGAACTTCACGCTGTTGGCTGGAGCATCGGCAATCCAATCAATAGCTGTTTTTGTTGACGTGGCGGTACCATTATCAGATGAGACTCTTTCTGTACCACCGTTGGAACCGGCAAAGTTGATAGCCGACATCACAATTCCCTCGGGAGCTGTGATTGTCATAGTGTTGTAGTTGTAGAGACGTACTGTCATGGTCTGATTAGCAGCCGTCGACATGCTCCAGTAGTAAGCAGGAGCAGTTCCTGTTTTGCCGTCAGGCACCTCACTTGCAAAAGTGAAATTGTAATCACCGAGCGTCATGCCCTCAAGAGGCTGTATGTGACGAGCCTCACCATTGCTTGATCCCTGTGCAGGTTTCTCAGGAATGTCCTCACCTTTGAGGTTGGTAGCATCCTTTACATTGTAGGTCACTTCGGCTGCATTAGCAAATGCAACTGTTGCGAGGCATGCCATGGAGAGTAGAAGTTTCTTCATAAGCGTTGTGTATTTATGGTTTTTGGGGTTTATACAAGGCAAAATTACGGGTTTAATGCGATAAAAGCAAATAAAAAAGGATATGTTTTCGCATTAATTTTCAACTTGTTACCTTTTTGCCATAAATAGTGCAAATTTTATCATTTCTCGCCCCGATATGCTATATGATCAGTCGGGTTGACGACGTGAGGCCCGTTTGGGGTTGGCGGGAAACCATCCGCGCTCCACACGTTTCTCCTGCTCGGCTATCTCGCCGATGGACCAGAATGAGCTGAACGCGAAAACTCCGAGAAGGGCTGACCAGAAGGGGTCGGTGATCCATAGTGCTCCTGCCACTCCAACTATGCCGAGCACGAGAAACCACCATCGGCATCCGGCACCGAAGTGGTATTCGCACTTTATGACCAGGGGGTGGAAGAGGCCAATGATGAGAAATGTGCAGAGGCCGATGGAGAGGCCCAGAAGATGGTGGTGGGTGAGGTATTCTGTCATTTTTCAGATGTATTTGAAGTGTTGGCCGGGGTTGTCACAGAGCGGACCACACACGTCACCGTGTAGGGGGTGACGTTGGGTGTGCGCGGGTGCTGCCCGAGATGATAATAGTAGGAGAGCTGGCGATCCCATGAGGGGAAGCTGACCATGCGTGTGGCTCCCGGGGGGATGTCGGCGGGAATGTCGACTGTGGCCTCATGGAGCTGCCGACCCTGGAGGTCGAGGTATGTGATGGTGACGGTGAGGGATGTCACGTGGCTGCCGAGGCGGTTGGTGACGAGCATCGTCTCGCGGCGCGAGCGAAGGGGTTTGTCGTAGCCAGACAGCTCTATGAGGGTATCGGCGGGGAGCAGGATGGTGTCGGGGCTCTGAGGTGGGAGCTGATCAGCTGATTGGGTGTGAGGGCGTACGCGGGGCACGAGCCGATGGCCACGCAGCGTATTGTCGGCCAGAGCGGGACTGACATAGAGCGCCGCTGCCATGGCCGGCAGGAGAAAAAGTGTATAAGCAGGCTTTTTCATAGATATACGGGATTGAGTGGCACGGCGGGGGGAGGATAGACGCGGATGCATCCGTCGAGGTCGTCCTCGCGCCGCTCAATGGGCGTGATGAGCGACCGGTACATGTAGGGGAATATGAGCCGCCACCAGTTGAAACGCAGGAGGCGTCCATATGGTTTAATGATGATGCGCGAGCTTTCGTCGGAGAGCGTTATGGTATGGCGAGCGAGTTTGCGCAGGCGTGTGCCCTCGTCGGTGGTGGCGGTATAGATACGTGCGTCATAGCGTCCGCGGCGGGATGTGGGTGTGAGATATCCCATCACTGTGCCGGGACGCAGGGCAAGGTCGCTGGACCGGACGGCCACCATGCGGTAGCGTGTAGCTGCGCCGTGTGTGAGGGGATCGCGCTCTATGGCCATGAGTGTGCCCTGTCCGGTAAACTCCCACAGCCCCTCGATGTCGTGGAGGGGCATGGCGGCGAGACGGTCGGTCACGGAGTCGGCACGATAGCCCGTGAGCAGCTCGGACGCGGTGGGGAGATGGTCAAGCACGCCACTGCCTCCCGCCATAGACGGGAGGGAGACTGCGAGGATGAGGAGGAGCTGGAAGAGACGAAGGGAGAGATGAGTCACAGATTGAACGGGGATCAGGTGGTGAACTTGTAGGTGAACCCGAAGGAGAGTATCTCCTTGAGCTGGAATTTGTGCCAGTCGGAGTCCTCGAGCCTTTTGGTGCTCGAGTCGTAGCGCATGTGGACGTAGATCTGGGTGGTGAGGAAGCGGTTGATGGTGAACATGAGTGTGTTCTCGAAATCGCTCTGAATGTAGTCGTAGTCAGTGAAGACGAAGAGCCTGGAGCGAAGCGAGATATTGTCGGCCATCTGCCAGAAGAATTTTCCCTCGGCGCTGGAACCGATCTCATTGACTGTCTTGCGGCCTTTCTTGATGCCGAAGCTCTCCACGTTGAGTCCGCCGTTGGTGCAGGTCTTCATGTTCCATGACAGCGGTGATATGGAGGCGTCGAATGTGACGGTCTTCTTGGGGTTGGCATAGTTGTAGGTCATACCGATACCCATGTTGAGCTCGCCGGGCGAGAGGAATGCGGCCTTGAGATCGTTGGTATTGGTCTTGTAGTTGTTGAGGAACTGAGTCTTGAACGATGCGTTCATAGAGTAGTACCAACGCTTGGTTGACTTGTAACCTACGGTCATGTTCCACTGGAAGAGGTCTTCGGAGATGGAGTAGTCGCGTAGATCGTCGTCGGGTGCGTTGTTCATGCCGAGCTTGTACTGGAATGTGTTCTCGAAGAGCCAGTTGGGGTGGAAAGCTGTGTTGAGCTTGACATTGTAGTAGAGATTGGCGAGAGCATTGAGGTTGTTGTTGCCGCCCTGGTACCAGTTTGGCGACACATATGCCTGTGAGAACTGGAGATTGGCTGTAAAGGTCTTGAGCCAATGCTTCTTGCCGAATTTGACCTCAAGGTCGGTGTTGACCTTTACGGGCTCGGGGAGTACCTCTTTCATCACAATGAGGGCCGTCTCAGGATCGACTGTGGCGGTGAATTTGCGTGGAGGCTCGGGAAGATGTGCCTCGTTGTAGATGATGAGCTGCGGATTGTTGACAATATAATTCTGACGCGCACGCGATATCACGGCCTGACGGAGCACGTCCTCGTTGATCCAGGAGCTTGCGCCGGGATAGTCTGTGACGGTCTGCACGAGGGGCACTGTCTCGATGCGGAGGGTGTCGAGCATATGATAGCTGTCGAACACGGCGGGACGCAGATAGGCGGCGGGAAGTGGTGTGGCTGTGAGGAACACGATGGAGCTGTCGAGCGGCTCTTCATCGATATACGCATCGTCAAGCATGGGGTCGACATACAGCTCCTCCTCCTCGACAACCATATCCAGGGAATCGGCCGGCATGTCGGGGCCGGGGATATAGTTGTAGATCTCGTTGCGCGGAGACAGCGGCGGAAAAAGGGATGTAACCTCCGCGCTGACACCTCCAGCCATCATGGCGGCCGACGCCACCGTGGCAGTCATAATCAATGTCCTAACATTCATGGCAAATCTGTCAAATGGGGATATTATGTGGTGGATGTGTGAAATGTGAGGTCGGAGAGATAGAGTCAGTCTTTGGGATTGCCGTCAGATGGTCGGCTGTCGCTGCGCTTCTTGCAGCCAGGACGTCGACGGGAGCCTTGCTTCGTTGCCGCGGCGTTGGCAGGGACGGCAGCCGAGGGGGTAGCCTCCTTATTGCCTTCGCGGGGCTTGGAATGGCCTTTGCGGCGATCCTTGCCACGGTCACGTCCACGACCGCGACCGGAGGATAGGGATGCGGATTTCCTGGCCGGATTGTATTCGGGTGTCTCCCCGATGGAGGCAGGGAGCTCCCTCTTGGCCACCTGATAGCCGAGGAACTCCTCGAGGGCGCCGAACCAGCGCTGCTCGCGGCCGCCCACAAGGGTGACAGCCGATCCGCCGGCTCCGGCACGTGCCGTGCGGCCTATGCGGTGTACATAATCCTCTGCCTCGCGGGGCACGTCGTAGTTGACCACAAGCGCGATATCGTCGATATCTATGCCTCGCGCCACTATATCGGTGGCCACAAGGATGTCAATCCTCGCGGCGCGGAAGTCGAGCATCACTTGCTCGCGTTTGTCCTGGTCGAGATCGGAGTGCATCTCTCCCACTTTGTAGTGGGCGGCACGGAGCTCCTTGGCGAGATCCTTTACCTTGAGTTTGGAGGATGCGAAGACGATGACCCTTTCGTGGCCCATTGTCTTGAAGAGGTGTTTCAGCACGCGGGTCTTCTGTGCCTCGTGGCATATGCATGCGCTCTGGTCAATCTTCTCCGTGGGGCGCGACACTGCTATCTTCACCTCATCGGGGTCATTGAGTATCGCTTTGGCGAGCTGCTGTATCTTGGGAGGCATGGTGGCGGAGAACATGAGAGTCTGCCGTGTGGAGGGGAGGTGCTTCACGATCTGCATGATGTCGTCGAAGAAACCCATGTCGAGCATGCGGTCGGCCTCGTCGAGAATAAAGTATTTCACCTGCGAGAGATCGATGCCACCGAGCTGCAGATGCGCGATCAGGCGTCCGGGAGTAGCTATGACGACATCGGCACCATTCTTCAGTCCGTTCTGCTGGCGTGCGAACTCCTTGCCGTCGGTGCCTCCATATATGGCCACTCCGGATATGGGAAGATAGTAGGAGAAGCCTTCGAGCTGGCGGTCGATCTGCTGTGCGAGCTCGCGTGTGGGAGCCATGACAATGCAGCTCACCGCCTGCGGGGCAGGCTCGTCGGCGAGCATGTCGATCACCGGGAGGAGATAGGCCGCGGTCTTTCCCGTGCCGGTCTGTGCCACCGCGATAAGGTCGCGGCCGCTGAAAATCTTTGGAATAGCCTGTTCCTGAATAGGTGTGCAGTCCCCGAACCGCATGGCATCGAGGGCATCAAGCACATCATCACTCAATTCTAATTCGTCGAATCTCATTATGCAGTGGATGGGAACACGACATGGCGCTCCCCTTGAAAAAATTTCGTAGTTACCTTATATCAAATGCAAAGTTAGTCATTTTCAACATTATTCCCGCATGATGGTTTTAAAAATCGCTGAACAACTTGGGCTTTATGACAAGTCCCACCCTGAGCATGGAATGAAATTCCTTGAAGGCAAGGAGCCCCTCTCCGTAGCCGTTGTAGTACTGCAGGAAGAGGTACTGGTTGTCGCGGGGAAATATGCGGTAGTTGAGCTCGACAATGGTGTTGTAGTTCATCTTCCAGCCCCTGCGCTTGACAAGTGTCACAGCCAGGCCGAAGCGCTGGTTGAGCGAAGTGAACGCTGTGCCAAACTGGTATATGCCACAATAGTCGAGTATATCCTTGTTCTCCATGCCGTCGATGATCGGTATCCAGAACTTACCGTGGACCATGATCTGGGGGTCAACAAGTATGCTACCGCCAAGTGTGATACGATTCCATGAGCGTGAGGCGGTGCCGTCGCGACCGTTGCTCTCGTGCTCGACTATAAGATTGATCTTACCCACAAAACGGTTGCGCACAAAAAGCGGTTTGGTCAGTCCGATGCCGGGATTGAAGTTCAGATCCGTCATAGGCATGGAGTTCTCGAGAATATTCCAAAAACACTTCTGCGAATAGAAGAGAAAGAGATATGTGCCGAACGGCAGTGTGGAACGCGTGAGGCGCTGCGCTATGGATATCTGAAATTTAATATTAGAGTTGTGTTTCGTGGCTTTCTCCCCCACAGGACAGCCGAAAATGAAATAATTGTCCTTGTAGAGTCCGAAATATGGACCGGAGTCAAATGCACGGCGTATACTGTCGCTATTCACGACGACCTCCTCATGCTCCACTGTAGTCACAATCTGAGCAGCAGCCGGAAGCACGGCAAACGACATAGCAAATGCAATGATGATTCGTATGAAAGGTTTCATCCCGCAAAAATAGACAATAATATGAAAATATAAAACACGATGAGAGCTAATGTTATACAGCAGTATACAAAAAAAGGCCGGAGTCCTTGCGGATCCGGCCTTGGAAGGGGCGGTTATCTACTTTCCCACTTTCGCAGTATCATCGACGTGGTGAGGTTTAACTTCTCTGTTCGGAATGGGAAGAGGTGGAGCCCTCACGCTATGGCCACCTTAATAAGGTTAAAAAAGAGAGGCTACAGGAAGCGTTCTTTCGATTCAAGCTTAACTTCACGGGTAACGGATCTTTCCCGGCTGCCTGCGCTGCCGACGGTTTCTGCCCGTGCTCTGGGTCGCGGCTTATTTCGGCTCGCGCCCGGCGCTGCGGCATGTCGCACTGCGCTTGAGTCCGGAAGCTTTCTGGCTTCCGTTCGTTTTGTTTCTTTTTCGGGATTGCTCCCAAGAAAGGGTTTGGGCGATTAGTATCGCTCGGCTCTG
>CAJTJG010000019.1 GCA_910576785.1 uncultured Duncaniella sp. | reverse complement strand
GCGGAACCGCTTGTACGGTGGTGTGAGAGGACAAGTGAACACGAAAGAGGTGAACACCTCAATTAGTGTTCACCTCCCACTCGATTTTATATGCGGTCTTTTGGTCGGTATGATCAGGAATTTTGCTCGCGGTAGGCCTCGTCGGGATGGCAGCCTGAGCCATCGAAGCAGTGGGTGCACACGCGGCACTTGGGCAGACCTATGCTTGCTATCAGATCCTCGATCTTGCTGAATTTAAGTGTCGAGAGGTCAAGACGTCGTGCTATCTCCTGTACCATGCGCTCGTAGCGCTCTGAGCCTGTGGTGGCATATTCGTCGAGGTGAGCCTTGTCGTCGCCCTCAAAGTCCTTGATTATCTGGCGCGTGATCAGCTCCATATCGCTCTTTGATGATGTGAAGCCTACGAAGGGACATCCATATACGAGCGGCGGACATGAGATACGGGCGTGTACTTCCTTGGCACCACAGTCAAAAAATGTGCGCACATTGTCGCGAAGCTGTGTGCCGCGCACGATGGAATCGTCACAGAACACCACTCTCTTGCCGTCAAGTATGGCGCGATTGGGGATGAGTTTCATCTTGGCCACGAGATCGCGGCGTGACTGGTTGCCGGGTGTGAAGCTACGGGGCCATGTGGGGGTGTATTTGAGCACGGCGCGGCGGTAGGGGATGCCACGGCCTTCGGCATAGCCCAGGGCATGGCCTACACCTGAATCGGGGATGCCGCACACACAGTCGGCCTCGGTGGGATCCTGTTCGCCCATCCGGCGTCCGCCGGCCTCACGTACATCCTCGGTGTTGATGCCCAGATAGTCGCTTGCGGGGAATCCGTAGTATACCCAGAGGAATGAGCAAATCTGTTCTTTGCGGGCGGGTGCCTGAAGTACTTCCATAGAGTCGGGACGTAGTCGTACTATCTCGCCGGGTCCAAGGTCGCGTACCACTTCGTAGTCGAGGTTGGGGAAGGCGGACGACTCGCTTGTGGCTGCATATGCTCCAGGCTTGCGTCCGATCACGATAGGGGTACGTCCCAGATAGTCGCGGGCTGCTATGATGCCGTTCTCAGTGAGAATGAGCATAGAGCATGAACCCTTGATCTTCTTGTAGACCAGATTGATGCCATCGGTGAAGGTCTCACCCATATTGATGAGCAACGCCACGACTTCGGTCTGGTTGATATTGTTGGCCGACAGTTCGCTCAGGTGCATGCGCTCGGCCAGGAGTTCAGCCGCAATCTCGCGTAGATTGTTGATTTTTGCCACGGTCACCACTGCGTAGCGCCCGAGGTGAGAGTTGACAATGATCGGTTGTGGATCAGTGTCGCTGATGACTCCAAGGCCTTCGCAGCCAACAAAGGAGTCCAGATCATCCTCGAATTTGGAACGGAAATAGTCGCGTTCCAGACTGTGGATTTTGCGGTTAAACCCCTTCTCAGGGTCGAATGTCACCATTCCGGCACGCTTGGTGCCGAGGTGAGAATTGTAGTCGGTGCCGTAAAACAGATCGTTTACACACGGTGTCTTGGACACAGAACCAAAGAAACCTCCCATACAGTGCGATAATGATTGCGTTTTGAAAAAGAAAGTGCAAAATTACACAAAAAACTTCATCCGCGTATATTTTGATAGAAAAACTTTGCGTTGTTGTGTTGAAATTGTTGATATACAGTGTGTTGTTTGGCGTCGTACTTGTCTGCTACATGTATCACAGGGCGATGTCCGACTGTGGTATGAGCCGGACTGTCAGGATGGTTACTGAGCGTTGGTCGTGGCAGTAGCAGCACTCAGGTGGGAAAGGGAAGTTGGGATTGACCACTTCTCGCCATTTGTTGATGAATGGTTGCGGCACGCAGCTTATCACGTATCGGCTCTCGTTCATCGATACTCCGTTTCCGTTGTGGCGGGTTGTGACGTTGGCCATGCGGTTGAGGCGTTTAAAGAGTTCGGTGGTTTCGGCCTCAGGCATGAATGGATATTTCTCGGTGGCGGAGAGATAGGATGTCATGTCGAAGTCATCGAGGAGGTTGCCTATGCTGTTGCGCAGCATTTCCTCGATCCTGTGGCGTAGATCCATAATCCCGGCGTCAGTAGGTTGGAATGACGCGAATTCGTCCGTAATATCCACTCCGTCGATGATACGCTTGAGATTATTGTTATAGAATTTTTCTATCTGCTGTGGAGAACTGAGGCGTATGAACATACCCTCGGTGGTGGTGGCAGGATAGGCAGTGTTGCTGCTCGAAGTCTCATACCAGTCACGGAGGCAAGAGTTGAATGCCGATAGACGGTTCAGCGTGTTGTCGAGACTTACGGAGAGGGCATGGAGTTGGTCGAAGGCCATACCTGCCACATGAAAATGTAGTTTTCGGGTGGCGAGTTCCTCTTTCCTCTTTGCTATTCGTGCGGCAAGATCATCAATTTTTGTCTTGAGATGATGCCGGTAACGCCGGCGTGAGTAATAGTAGTATCCAAACGTGTATATTGTCACGAGTATCATCATTGCAGCCGCACCTAAGGAAATGTAGTTCAACCATCCATCGATATGGGCAATACAGCATATCAGGTAGATAAACATAAAGACCCCCGTTAAGGCTGTCACTTTGGCGATTCTCTCAGAGTATCTGATGAAGAATCTTGCCATCTGCGAGGGGAGTTGGGCTATGAGTCTGCTTCTCCTGTTCTCCATGCGGCTGATGCTTTCCCGCTGGGCATCCTCGGTCATGGATAGAAGAGTGTTGCGTACCGATGGCACGGACAGTTTCTCGAACAGAGCTTCGTAATATCGGTAGTTGGTCTCATAGAGTTCTCTCAGCGCTTCGAGACGTATACGGGCTTCGTCGAGTGAATTGGATATGGTGGCCACACGTATTCTTGTCTCGGTGGTACCGAAGTCGGCCACAACGCGTGGCACATCTCTCACGCCTTCGGTCAGAGAGCCATCTTCGGTGGTATCGGTGATGATACAGCAGAAATTATTGTATTTCGGATCATCCACGTATGCGGCCGATATGTAGCAATATCCTTTGTCACCGAACTGCTCGCCCCAGGAATTGCGTACTATATAGAATTTATCCGTTTCGGAATATCCTACTATCACCATCGCATGGTTTCCTTCGTCTCCAGAGGCAATATCGGTCTCATCAGGCCGCGGTATGAATCCTCCCGGCTTTCGGGCGAAACTGTTGTATATCTTCAGGGATATACCCACAGGATATCCTTCGGATAGAGCCGATGTGAGCATTCGGTGGTTGGCGGCGAGGCAGTCCATGGTCGAACCGGTATCGATCAGTGGTATCTGGCGAGCTTTAATCACCCTGTGTGTGGATGCTGCCAAGATAGCCTGGGTTGTCGGGGCCTTGCGCATCCCTTTGGCATCAGTCATGAAGTAGGGGCACATGACTTCTGGACATATGCCCTGTTGGCCAAGCACTTCGAGCTGTTCGTGGAAGTTGCTCCCCCGGTTTATCTTGTCCTTGATAATATTGCTGTAGTAGAACAGGAATCTTTCGCTCATGTCTGCCGGTTCGGCCTGTATGCCTGATGCGGCGTTCAGACGGTTCATGATGCTCTCGTAGATTGCCGCCACTGCAAATGACGAGCATGCGCCAAGGGCTCCCTGCTGCCGTATGGGAGAGAAGTATTGCCTCAGGTCAACCGACTTGAGCGGTGTGACAGCAGGAGATGGGATGTATTTTTCGCTGAGAGGCTGTTCGACGATCTCGAAGGAATTGCTGTGTACGTTTACACCCTTCGGTTTCTCTGTCGGATCGGTTAGCAGGCTGTCCAGCAGCTTTTCCATCTCTATCTCCTTGTATCTGATGTAGGCTGTCTGGTCGATTATTTCAGTCTTGAGTCTTTTCAACTCAGGCAGAGGATTGTAGGCTTTGGTATTGTCGGGGCTCTCGGCATACTCACCAGCCTCGTCATCCCATACATATTTTTTCAGCGGCGGGAAATCGGTCGGGGTGGGGAGCAGACGGGTGTTGCGTGCATATGAGTTGTATGCGTCAATGAAAAGTGCGGCGGGCGATGTCAGCGCATCGTCGATATAGAGACACTCCTGCCTGTAGTGCATACCTTTGAGCAGAGGGTTGTCGCGTCCAAGGAGCAATGATAAGGAGGCTTCACGCTCAGGCAGGGGCAAGGTACGGTCCTTGAGAAAGGATGTTGCGATCTCGGCCAGATGGTTTATGCGTTTCTCAAGGGCGGGGGCTACTTCTGCTGCGATCTCACGTTCGGGGAGCTTACGGTCCAGTAGTGGTATCACTTCCTCAGCGTAGAAGTCATCGAAGAATCTGTCCACGCCTTCGAGTGTGCGGTAGGCACGATCGGCCGCTTTCTGGGTATTGATGCTTTCGGTGGTAACTCCCGATTCACCGAGCACTTTCACAAGGGTGTGGTTGATAAGCGCGTCTGTCACGCTGTCACTGTCAAATTCCATCTTCGATAGTCCGAAGGCAAGCACTCCGGGACCACTTCCCGGGAACTGCAGTGGCATCATTACCTTGCGGAAGTTCTCAATAAAAGCGCTGAATATTGTGCTGAGATACCGAGCGAGCAGACTGGAGTTGAAACCTATGGACGCCCCGGTGGAGATATAGTCATCCATGAGTATGAGGGAACTCCGCGTACCTTGGGTGGAGGTGAGTGGGATTATTCCTGCAATGTTCTGCTTCACGATCTCGGCCTCGGGCTTGGCGTCGATGCCAAGGGCTGTGTGAAGGCTCTCCTGCAGGCCTATTATCTCCAGCGAGAACGAACTACCGGTGAGCTTTATGGCTTCGAGCAGCTGTCTGGCCAACCCTGTGGCTTCGGGGTCGAACAGCGGCAGGATGGCTACAGCATGGAGGGTGGTGTCAATGGCGTCGATTGTGATGAGCTTCCGGTAAGCGGCGGAAAGTTCCTGCGCCATGGATTCAGTGTCGAGTCCCCTGAATCTGAACTCATGGTACATGCCGGAGATCTCCTCCGGTTGGCGCGACATCTTCTCCGCCACCCTTTCTGACAGGGTGGCGGTGATGTCGGAAAGCCATATGACCGGCAGTGGAATAATCATGTCAGAGTTCCTCCATTATATATGTCATCTCATTGTTGATGAGATCAAATGTCTCGCTGAATCTCGGATCTTCGAGCTGTTCGAGTGTATATGGACACATGGAGAAGGCTTGCAGGTATGTATTGTTCTCAACGGATTTCTTAGCATTCCCGAATCGTTCCACGAGTCCGGATGTGTCGCCGGGGAGTCCGATTTTATCACGCATGGCTGAGATCTCCGGTTCGATAATATCGAGATTGTCCTCAAATGTTCTGTAAGCTTCCGGACGAGTCTTGCCAAGATCGACCATGAAACCGGTGATAGGTTTGCCTCCGAGAGCCTTGCTGCGCATGCGGTATACGGCGCGTTTCGGATCGAAAGTCACAATTCCGCTGATGATGGCGAATGTCCACAGGCCGATACCGCCGGAGCGTGTGCCGTCGGTTGGCTCGAGTCTGAACCGTTCCTTTCTCATGCGGCGGAACATCTCGTTGTCCCAGTGGGATGTAGCTTCCTTCGATTCCTCGAACCGTTCATATTCCGGGCGGTAATTGTCGATGGCCGTGAGTGTGAACGGAGGTACAACTCCTATCTGCCTGTATATGATCACGCGGTCCTTTATGCCGGTGGTAGAGAAGTCGACATTGGCGCCACCGCGCAGGAGGCTCTTCATGAAACCACCGCGGGAGAATCTCGATACGGCTTTGTCGGCTACTCCGACATAGAAACTGTCCATTGGTCTTGACTTGACATCGGCATCATACCCGCGGTATGTGTAGGTGAAGAGTGGCTCGGCCTTGCGCATGGCTTTCATGCAGAGAGCAGAGAATTCGTCATCGGTCATGCGGTCCACCACCGAGTCGATGGTGAGAGCTCGCAGCGCACCCACTTTGGGGAGAGTGTCGCAGAAGTTATTGATGATCTGCGATGTTTCGGCGGCTGTCATTGAGGCTATGGATTGGACGCCGCCGTGTCCCTTCATGTAGTGGATGAAGTCGTTGAACACGATGTCAGACATCGGACAATTCACCTTTTCGGCTTCTGCCGGAGTGAGATCATACTGGAAGAAGTTGTTGTTGCCAAGGTTCATGAGAGTTCTTTCTATGTCGGAGGCACACTCTTCGGTCACAGCCTTGAGATTTGACACGATGGCGTTGACGCGGTCGAACGAAGCGCTCACACGTGTGCGCAGCCAATTGTAGAATTCACGTGCCATCTCGCGTCTCATAATCTCGCGTCTTACACGCGCCACCTGCATGGTGAGTTCACACACTTCGGCTGTCAGCTGCCTGCGTTTGTGGCCTGAGAATATGCCGCGTGTCTCGGCAAGCTCCCGGCATGTGCTCTCAAGTGTGCTGCGGCGGCGTGTGAGGGTGATGCCATGTTCCTCGATCTCGCTTTTCATCTCACTGTCGCATAGCTCCACCTGATTGAGGATGGCCTTGAGGATATGCTCGCACAGATAGATGCCGCATTCACGGTTGGCCTGTTCGTTCATGAGAGTTCCGAGGGCAATGTCTACCCTGCGGGTCAGTGTATCGAGCTTTTCGTTGAGAGACTCACGTTTCTCCATGGCTATATTGTCGATGAAGTGGTCTACCTCGACGATGGGATTCTCGGGCGAGTCTATATCGGAGAATGTACGTGGTGAGGATCCGGGCATGAAATAATCTATCACATCATCCTTTTCGTTATTCTCACGTATGCGTGTATTGTCGATCCATGCGTTGGCTATGATTGAAGGGTCATCGCATCCGCCATTGAGCATTCGGGTGATGATCTGTCGTGAGGCTTTGCGTTTGTATATATCGGCGGGAACTTCGGGATTAAAAAGTATTTCGGAGACTCCGAATCCTGCCGCCCATGCCTTCTTGTCGCGTATGTCCATGGTGCCGTCGCCGATCTGCTTGGCCACATTGTCGCTCACTGATGCTGTGGCTACGCTGAGTTCGCCGGTGGATGTGACAAGAGCGAGGGATATCATCTCGCATAATTGATCCACGTTGGAGAACATATTGTTGTCCACGCTGCGGTTGTCGATGAAGTAAAATGCGTCAAACGGGCGCGAGTGAACTTTCTCCGAGTCCTTGAGCCATTTTATCTCCACCGGCTCGGATGCAGGATTGAGGTGCATCAGGTAGTCGAGATCGATGATGGCACCCATGGCATTGGCACGTACACGTGCCACTCCGGCCCCTTGCATCATGGCGCGGAACACGTCGGCCATCACTGCATATCCTGAAAGTTTGGCACCGGGCACAGTACGGTTAAGCAGATAGGCCATGTTGATGAATGTGCCGCATCCGGTGCCGCCACCGAGTGAGAATACCATGTGGATTTCGGTATCGGTGCCCAGCAGAGTGTAGCGCGGGTTGTCGATGATGGATGCGGAGTTGATCTGTCTTATCTTGGCGTTCACACTGTTTGTCACATCCTCTTCGCGTATTGTGACGGCAAAACGGCCGTTGGAGCGTACTTGTCCGGCTCCGATACGCAGGTTGTCGAGGGCTGAGGCATTGCATGCAGGGAGCCAGTCGTACTTGTCGGGGGTACGCATGTAGGTGGCGTCGGGGGTGTTGACGCATATGGGGAGTTGTTCGGAGGTGGTCAGTGTGATGAGTGTCCCGTCTTTGGCCGGGAGTGAGCGGTTATAGACATCTCCGTCTGTGTCAATGCCCAGAAAGCCAAGCATGGGTGGGATCTCTCCGTAGGTGTCGTATAGTACTTTCTTTGTGTGCAGCAGTGCCGACATGCCGGTGCCGCCAAGTCCGATAAAAAGTGTGCGCCTGAGTTTGGTAGTCATGATATGCGGAGTGGTTTTAGGTTAATTCACATTGATTTTGGTTTTGTCGTGCGTTGAGACGTTGATCAGAGTGTATGTCTCGCCGGTCTCGAGCCGGGAAGCCGGTGTAATGTCCCATCCGTCAGCCGGTGCCATCCGTGCGCTTTTGCGGTGCCAAGGTGTGATGGTGACAGGGGGGGAGAAATGGTCGCCGGCGATGTACAGCACTTTGCCTTTTAAGATTGATGACAACCCGCCCTGGCGTCGGCGGGAGGCTGTAAGTACTACCATGCGGTAGCCTTTCAGCTTCTTTGATGTGTAGTATGAACCGGGTCCTATTAGCTCGAGACTCATCTTGCCGAAGCGGGGATAGAGCTGGCGCTGCAGGAATACAAACCATATGAGTAGTGCTGCAAGGATGCATGCCGCAATCCAGAACAGTATGGTGGCAAGCGGATTCCAGCACCGTTTGAATGTGGTGCGTATGGACAGTGGAGTCATATTGCTGACCGGAAGAGAGTTTATCATCTCTATGTCGCGGCTCACGGTGTGGGTGATGGTGAAGTAGTGTTTGCCGTCGGCTGCATCAGGGGTAAAGCATATGCCTATGATAGCCGGGGAGTTCTCAGTCAGCGTGAATTTACCATCTGGGTTGAGATGACGGCCGTTGAATGTGATATCACATCCGGATGTATTATCGTCCGGGGTGATGGTGAATGTGGCCGTCGATCTACCGTGAGTATTGGAGAATACCGGAGTGAGGTCTACTTTTACAGTGTCCTGCGGATGCTCGGCGCTCCATAGGAACGCCGGATACCATTCGGCTCCGGAAGAAGCATGGTATTCATCGCATTCGCCGGATAGAATTTCAAGTGAACGCATACGCCTGTTGGCCATATGGACCTCTACCTCGGGGTTGGCTATGAACAGAAGTGGATCGGGCGATGTGATGTCTATCCCGAAGCTGTATATGCCGTCATTGTCGGCATCAGCTGCGAGGAGATCGTTGAGTTCCTGTAGGGTCCGGTCGGCTTTTATGTCGAATTTCAGATCTATCCTTCCTCCTGAAGCCTTCCCGCCCGCTATGCTGACATCGAAATACGGGTCATCGCATCTCACGGACAGAGGATATTCGCATGGCTCGCTGAAGCGGAGGCTGTATGTTCTGTCCAGTTCGAGTGTGTTGGCGTGGACACTGGATGATATGTCGGCTATCTGGGGTATTACCCCGTCACGGCATTTCACCCCGTAGGCGTCGCCGCACTCTTCAAGTGCTTTGTCAAGCGAGGGATTGGAGGCCATGCCATCAAGCATCACATAGAAGAACCGTGTGTTGCGGTGGGATGCGCACCACTGCCTGATGAGACGGCACACCTCGTCGACACCTCTCACTTCGTCTATACCATCGGTAAGGAGGTATACACGGTTGTCCATGGCAGGATCCACAAGATCCATTCCGGCTGTGAAAGCTTCATATATATTCGTGCGGCTATGAGGCGATGATATGTATTTGTCGAGTGTGCCGGAAAGATCACTTCTGGTACGGGCATAGCCGGCGGCGTCAAATCTCATTGGCGCATGGGGGTGATCCTGGAATGGAACCACGGTAAACATACTGCCTTCCACTGAGCTTTGCGATGTGATAGTGCGGTCAAGTGCTGTTTTTGCGGGCTCCCACATGTTTATTTTGTCAGACTTCATGGAGGCCGTACAGTCAAAGATGTAGATGTAGTTGCGTTCGCGCTGCGCCATGGCTACGGCAGTGTGAAGGAGCATGGCAAGAACCATGAGTGACGTTCGCATGGAGATAAGCAAACCTGTAGTTTTCATTTCGGTTTCCGACAGATGGTATTGTCGCAAATATAGTGAAATATATTTAAAACTCAAACTTATATCGCGCTTATCGGATGGTATATGTTTTAAAACATGAAAAAAGATTGAGATTTATAGAATGGAAGATGATAGTATGATGGAAGCGGCAAAAAGGAAAAACAAGGGACAGGCGTGGTGGAATGTAGATTCCAAAATGCCACGCCTGTCCCTTGTTTCTTTGTGTTGTATCTACAGAAGATGTCAGCTGTACATCTTCTCCTTGGCTGCAAGGACTTTGGGGTCGGTGATATAGTCATCGTAGTCCATGAGCTTGTCGATGATTCCCTTGGGTGTAAGTTCAATCATGCGGTTGCACACGGTCTGTATGAATTCGTGGTCATGGCTTGACAGCAGCACATTGCCTTTGAATGCCTGGAGGGTGTTGTTGAACGCCTGGATGGACTCAAGGTCGAGATGGTTGGTAGGGGAGTCAAGCACGAGAGTGTTGGCGTCAGTCATCATCATGCGTGCTATCATGCATCGCATCTTCTCACCTCCTGACAGTACTGATGCTTTTTTGAGGACTTCTTCTCCGGAGAAAAGCATTTTGCCGAGGAATCCCTTGAGGTATATCTCGGAATTGTCGTTGGAGAACTGCGACAGCCAGTCGACAAGATTGAGATCTGTGTTGAAGAAATCGGTATTATCGAGCGGGAGATAGGCGGTGGTGATGGTCTGGCCCCACTCGTAGGTGCCTGAATCGGGCTTGCGCTTACCGTTGATGATCTCGAACAGTGCCGTCATGGCGCGCGGGTCATGGCTGAGGAAGGCTATCTTGTCGCCTTTCTCCACCTGGAAGTTCACATCGGAGAAGAGTACTTCGCCATCAATGCTGGCCGAGAGACCCTTGACTTCGAGAATCTTGTTGCCTGGCTCACGCTGGGGGGTGAAGATGATGCCGGGATAGCGGCGGGAGGAGGGCTGGATCTCCTCGACATTGAGTTTCTCGAGCATCTTCTTGCGAGAGGTGGTCTGTTTTGACTTGGCCACGTTGGCGCTGAAACGCTGGATGAATTCGAGGAGCTCCTTGCGTTTCTCCTCAGCCTTCTTGTTGGCCTGCTGCTGCTGGCGCAGTGCGAGCTGTGAGGACTCATACCAGAAACTGTAGTTGCCGGCAAAGAGGGTGAGCTTGTTGTAGTCGATGTCGAGCGTATGTGTGCACACGGAGTCGAGGAAGTGGCGGTCGTGGCTCACCACGAGCACCGTGTTTTCAAATTTCGACAGATAGTCTTCGAGCCATGCCACTGTGTCGAGGTCGAGATCGTTGGTTGGCTCGTCGAGCAGGAGGTTGTCGGGGTTGCCGAAAAGAGCCTTTGCCAGGAGCACACGCACTTTTTCATTACCGCTCATATCGCGCATCAGCGTGTAGTGCTTGTCCTCCTTTATACCCAGTCCGCTCAGCAGTGCGGCTGCCTCGCTCTCGGCGTTCCAACCTTCGAGCTCAGCGAAACGCTCCTCGAGTTCGGATGCACGTATGCCGTCCTCGTCAGAGAAGTCCTCCTTGGCATAGAGGGCGTCCTTCTCCTGCATGATGTCCCAAAGCACAGTGTGGCCTCTGAGTACGGTCTCGATAACAGTGCAGTCATCAAACTTGAAGTGATCCTGCTCCAGAACGCTCATGCGTTCGCCGGGGCCTTGCGATACTGTACCGTGCGTAGGTGTCAGCTGGTCGCTGAGTATGCGCATCAATGTCGATTTTCCCGCGCCGTTGGCACCGATGATGCCATAGCAGTTGCCTGGGGTGAACTTGAGGTTGACATCCTGAAAAAGCACACGTTTGCCAAACTGGATGCCGAGATTATTTACAGCTATCATATGTTGAATCTGAGTTTTCGGGGTGCAAAGTTACGAAATTTTTTCCATATGTCCATATATGGTGAATCCCGGAGGATTTTGCCATGATGGCCTATCCTCCGGGATTCGGGAAAATATAATAAGATGTTGGGTCTGTCTATGATCAGATAGGACGGTTGGAGCCGCCGGTGTGGTTGCGGTTGATGAGCTTGTGGGTGATGGTCACGTCGCCATACTGTGTGCCGCTCACGCTGCGCGATCCGACAGTGGCCTTGACGGAGTTGATCTCCTGATCACCTGCGAGCTCAAGGTAGTAACCCATGGGGAGGTCCATGTTGACGGGATATTTGCCCTGGGTGGTGTAGGAGTTGGCGCCGAACTCGCGGGCGAGGGCCTCGATGAGGAGTGCGGTGAACACTGTGGTGCCCTGGCTCTGGATGTCCATGCCGACCTTATAGGTGTAGGTTGTCTCACCTACGGTCATGGGGCGGGTGCCGTTGATGTTGTCCCATACATTCTGGCCGAACTTGAGTGCCTCATGCCTTGTGGAGGAGGTGAAGTTGATGCCGGCAAAGAGTCCATAGGAGGTGAAGGAGTCGGCCTCTACGATGACTTTGCCATTCTCCATGCGGCAGGGTACGTCCACCCAGTTGCCGTTGACATACTTCTGTGCCTTTACCTCGGCGGTGGTAACCTCGTCCACGTTGAATGTGATCTCGATGGGCTTCTCGATGCGCACGCTGCTGTCGGAGCAGGAGAGCTTGGCGCCTACCATCATGGTCTTGGTGACGGCACGCGATACGGCAGCCTCTGACTCATCATAGATGGGGGAGATCTTGATGGTGGCGTTCTTGTTGAGGTCGTCGGAATCAACGTTTACTTCCACGTCGATCTCGGCCTTTTCGTTGCCCTCGAGAGCCTCGGTGACTACGGCACCCTCACCGCCCTGGTTGGTCACTTTGATCTCTTTCTCGGCCTCGATGTTGGGGAGCATTACGTTCCACACCACGTTCTGGCCTTTGCCGTTGTTGATTACCTTTACGGTTGTCTCGCGGCTCACCTTACCCTCGGCAGAAACCTTGATGGTGTAGTCGCCGGTCTTGACATTGGAGAAGAGGAAGTAACCGTTGGCATCGGTCTTTACAGTGGCGTTCTCAGTGCCGCTGAGCACAACGGTGGCATTCTGGATACCCTTGCCGTTCATAGCGGCTACAGAGCCGGATATGTTGTAGACAGTGGTCACGGTGGGAGCTTCGTTCCAATAGGGACCGTCCTTGTGGCAAGAGGTTGTACCGAAAGCGATCATGCATCCGAGGAGTGCGTAGACTCCGTTTCTGATTAATTTTTGCATTTTCATTTAATGGTTTGGTTTTATATTGATTATTGTGTTATTACTAAAATAGATTGGCTCTGAAGCACATGCCTCCTGTGAAATATCGGCCGTCCAGAACAGCTGCCTGGATGAATAGATGGCGCCACAGCAGACAGTCGGCGCCGAAGTTGATGCCGTCACCCGTATATTCCACCATGACGCGTAGTTGCGGCACCCATCGTGGACGCCATGTGAGGCCGCCCACCACTCCGTTCCATTTGCGGTTGAAATCCTTAGGTGAATATCTGTAGGCGAGGTTGACGCCTATTTCCTGGCCGTAGGGATTGAAATGCTTGGTGGCGGCTATGAAGTAGTTGTTGAAATATCCTTCGCCGAGGTCTTCGTTGGCGTGGTTCTTGGTCGGCGATCCGATGAAGTCGTTTGAACCTATGGCAATGGCCGGCCAGTATTTACCCTCGCGCAAAGGATTGAATTTTATGGAGAAGTAGCGGTCCTTGTGATTGAATTTCAATCTGTCAGGGTTGTTATGGTCAGGTGTTTTCTGTAGGGTGAACGTATAGCTCACCTCCACCCAGCTGAATGGGGCTATGGAGAGATAGAAGTCGTATGTGCCGAATTTACGGCCATTGTAGCTGAATCCGGCATCGGGGGTGAAGTGTTTGTTCATATAGTACCCGCCCACCATGATGTCACCTTCGTCCATCATCTCGGCCGAGGGGGTGTGGATCAGGCCGGTGAGCCCTGTGTATAGCTGTGCCGACACCGAACTGGCCGAGGCTATGATGAGGCTGAGGGTCAAGAGTATGCGTGTGGATGTTTTCATCTCTTCTCCACCTCCTTTCGTTCCTTATAGGTGAAGTCAGGATCCATGAGATCCTGTCCCCATGGCAGAAGATCCCTGTCAAACCATCCATCCCTTTCGTTCTCTTCGGGGTCGGTGGCGTATGTCATGTTGGAGTACGGGTCGGCCTCCACACTGTAGGTGAGCCGGAAGTTGCTTGCCGGGCGGAAGTTGACCTTGCGGTGGGTGCGTTTGTAGGGTGGAAGCATCACTATCACCTTGAATCCGAAATCTTCCTTGCCTTTGTTGCTGTAGGATGCGTAGGCGCCCACGCTCACATGCTTGAAGTGGCGCCAGCCTTCGGCCACTGCGCCGTAGTCGCCATATATGTAACGGCCGCCACGCACACTTATCTGGGTGTTCCACGGATGGAGATATATCTCCGGTCCGGCCTGTATGGTGAATGTCTTCATGGCTGTGGCATACCAACCGTCGGCCATGGAGAGGAAGCCGGTGATACCTGCTTCTGCTGTAAGCGCGAGCCAACGGTTGATGATGAACATGTTTTTCATGTCCAGACCATAACGCTCGGATCCGAATACTCCTCCGGTGAATTTCATTTTCCACCGTGATCCACAGGCGAGTTGCTTGGATAGTGTGAGGTTATGGAGACGAGGATATTTGTAGTAGTCGCCATACTGGTTTATCACGGGTATGAACACCTGTCCGGCCATCTCCCAGCGGTTGCCTATGTTCCATCTGGCGCCAGGTGTGAGATTTACGAGCACGTCATACACGCGGTTGTTGAACCATATATCTCTATAGTTGAAGTCTACTCCCATGAAGATATCCACCGAGCCAGCCTTGCCTTGTGCGGCAATATCGTGCGGCGTGAGGGTCAGCAGCAGCAACAGCAAGCTTGTCAATAGATTCTTCATAATTGGATATCTGGAGAGATACGCGTTAGTGAACTGTGTGAATACTTCGGGATAATGGATGAAATCCACCGGACTTTAAGCTATCGGCCTATCTGTCAGGTTAATTTTGAGCGTGATTTGAATTTACAAGGTGCAAAGTTACAAAAAAACGGTTTCACGACAATGTTTTTCGACATAATTATGTGATTATATACATAAAATGCGGCTTTTTTGCCGTGATGGGCCGTGATAGAGATACACGAAGGGAAGAAGGAAGGACAAAAGTCACAGAGAATGAAATAATCATACTGATAATTAAAACTCTGTGACTTTTGTCCTTCCTTCTTCCCTTCGTGTCTTTTAGGAGACTATGACTTTGTCCGCATTGGTTTTTTGAGGGGCGGGGATCAGCCTCCGAAGTTGTCGTAATGGACAGAGGTGGGATCCACGCCGAGATCGTCGAGCATTTTGTTGACAGCGGCGCTCATGGGCCCGGGGCCACACATGTAGTATTCGATGTCCTCAGGATCTGGATGGTTCTTCAGGTATGTCTCGTAGATGACCTGATGAACGAATCCGGCGGTGTACTTCACGCCGGCGGCGTCAGCTGCCGGATCGGGACGGTCGAGGGCGAGATGGAACTTGAAGTTGGGGAATTCCTTTTCAAGCTGCATGAAGTCATCAAGATAGAACACCTCGTTGAGGGCACGGGCGCCGTAGAAGTAGTTCATCACACGGTCAGTGGTGTGGAGTGTCTTGGTGAGCCACATGATTTGGGCGCGCAGAGGAGCCATACCGGCACCTCCACCTATCCACATCATCTCGGCTTTGGAGTCAACGATGGGGTGGAAGTCTCCGTAGGGACCGCTCATGCGGACCTTGTCGCCGGGCTTGAGTGTGAATATATAGCTGGAAGCAATGCCTGGCATCACGTCCTGGAAGCCTACCTGAGGTTTCGGCTTGAAAGGCGGGGTGGCTATACGGACGGTGAGCATGATGCGGTCGCCTTCCTCGGGGTAGTTGGCCATGGAGTAGGCACGCACGGTGCTCTCGGTGTTTTTGCACTTGAGTGTGAAGAGTCCGAATTTTTCCCATGCGGGGAGGTATTCGGCACCGATGGAGTCCTTGTCGATATCCTTGTCGTAGTCCATCTCGTATTCGGGTATCTTTATCTGGGCGTAGGATCCGGGGATGAAGTCCATGTGGGCGCCTGGGGGGAGAGCTACGATGAACTCCTTGATGAAAGTGGCCACGTTCTTGTTGGATATCACTTCGCATTCCCACTCCTTGACATCAAGCGCCGAGGCGGGCACGAGTATGTCGCAGTCTTCCTTGACTTTGACCTGACACCCCAGACGCCAGTGGTCCTGCTGCTCCTTGCGCGAGAAGTGGACTTTCTCTGTGGGTAGGATGTCTCCGCCACCTTTGGTGACCTGACATTTGCACTGGCCGCATGAGCCTTTGCCGCCGCAGGCTGATGGAAGGAAGATGTTGGAGTCGGCGAGGGTGGACAGTAACGATTTGCCTGAGTCGGCCTCGATGACAGTGTCGGAGTTGAGCGTGATCTTTACTTTGCCCGAATGGACAAGATATTTCTTGGCGATGAGCAGGATGATCACCAGCAGAAGGGTGATCACCAGGAATATGCATACGCCTGATAGAATCGTCAGCATTGGTCTGTTTAACGTTTAGATTTTAATACCTAAGAAACTCATGAAGGCGATGCCCATGAGGGCTGTGAGGATGAATGTTATGCCTACGCCGCGCAGCGGGCCGGGGATGTTGGAGTAGACGGCCAGGCGCTCGCGTATGGCAGCTATGGCCGTGATGGCCAGCAACCATCCGAGACCCCATCCGCCGCCGGCGCATACGGCGGTCCATATGCTCGGGAAGTCACGCTGCTGCATGAACAGCGAACCACCGAGTATGGCGCAGTTTACGGCGATGAGCGGCAGGAATATGCCCAGCGAAGAGTAGAGGGCGGGGCTGTACTTCTCTACAGCCATCTCCACGAGCTGTGTCATTGAGGCGATGACGGCTATGAACATGATGAGCGAGAGGAAGCTGAGATCTACTGTGGCAAACTCCTCGCCGAGCCATGACAGTGCGCCGGGGCGGAGCACGTAGTTCTCCAACAGATAGTTGACCGGAAGTGTGACCACGAGCATGAATGTGACGGCCACTCCGAGGCCGAAGGCGGTCTTCACGTTCTTTGACACGGCTATGAAGGAGCACATGCCGAGGAAGTAGGCGAAGATCATGTTGTCGACGAAGATCGACCTTATGAATATGTTGAGATTTTCCATATGGTTGGTGCTTGGGAAATAGGGTGGGGGATGTTACTCTTCCTGCAGGTCCTTGTTGATGGAGCGCTGCACCCATATGATGCATGCCACCACGATGAGGGCCATCGGGGGGAGGATCATAAGGCCGTTGTTGACGTAGCCGGCTTCATACCAACCCTGCGGGATGATCTGATAGCCCAGCAGGGAGCCGCTGCCGAGGAGTTCGCGGAAGAATCCTACGATGACGAGGATGATGGCATAACCCAGACCGTTGCCCACACCGTCGAGGAACGATGGCCAGGGTTTGTTGCCCATGGCGAATGCCTCGAGGCGTCCCATGAGTATACAGTTGGTGATTATAAGTCCGATGAATACGGAGAGCTGCTTGGAGGCATCGTAGGCGAATGCCTTGAGCACCTGGTCGACGATGACCACCAGTCCGGCCACCACTACAAGCTGCACGATGATGCGTATGTTGGTGGGGATGGTGTTGCGCAGGAGCGATATTATGACGTTGGCGAAGGCGAGCACGGCTATTACCGAGACGCCCATTACGATGGCCGGCTCGAGCTTGGCTGTGACGGCCAGGACGGAGCAGATGCCGAGCACCTGCACCACGACGGGGTTGTTCTTCGACAGGGGATTGAAGAGCACGTCGGTATTCTTGATCTTTTCTGCCATGGCTGAAAAACGTTTTTTTTATGAAAATAGGTTATTATTTGCCGGCAAGTTTCTCGAGAAAACCGCGGTAGGGTGTGAGGCTGTTGTCAAGCATCGAGCCTACACCCTTTGATGTGATGGTGCCTCCTGATATGCCGTCCACATAGTCTTCGTTGCCTATTGGGAGCTGTCCGGCCTTGACAACGGCTATGGGATGGAAGCGGCCGTCCTTGAATATGTGCTTGCCCTTGAATTGATCAGAGAAAGCCGGTTTTTCGATTTCGGCTCCGAGTCCGGGGGTCTCTCCCTGATGGGCGAAGTATGCGCCGTAGATCGTGGATCCGTCGGAATCGAAGGCTACATAACCCCATATCGGGCCCCAGAGTCCGGCACCATAGGCTGGAAGGATGTATTTTGTGGCTCCATCGGGAGTGGTGCATACAAAGACAGGGAGTTTGCGCTGATCGGCAGGAAGCTTGACTTCGGCGGCTACGTTTACGTCGAACGCTTTGACGCCGGCAATGGTATCGCCGAGTTCGTTGACCACGAGTTGGGAGGTGATGTAGCGGTCGAAGTCGGCCACGGTCTCACCCTTGGCAGGAGTGATGAGCGCGGCGGCAAGGATCTGGTTCATCTTGTCGGCATTGATGTTCTCCTGCTGCCTATCCTTGAGAGCCAGGGATGTGGCCGCCAGAGCTGTGCCGACAAGCACTACGAGCACGATTATATATATGATCGTATATGTATTGCTTTGCTTGTTCATAGTGTGGTGGATGATGATGTTGGTGTGGATGGGATCATGCGCCGGCTCTTTCACGCAGGCGTTTCCTGCGGCGTGACACATTGGCCTGCACCACACAATAGTCGATGAGCGGTGCGAGGGCATTGGCCAGAAGGACAGCCAGCATGGCACCTTCGGGGTAGCCGTTGTTGTAGGTGCGGATGAGTACAGCCATTACGCCTACAAGCAGACCGTAGACGTATTTTCCTACGCCTGTGCGTGCCGCTGTCACGGGATCGGTGGCCATGAAGACGGCTGCAAAGGCGAAGCCTCCGAAGAGAAGCTGGTCAACGGGTGAGAGGAACGACGCGGGGTAGGTCGGCGTCTCGAACACGTTGGCTATCCAACCCATAATCAGGCCTCCGGCTATGACGCTGAGCATGATGCGCCATGAAGCGATGCCTGTGGCCAGAAGTATGACCGCGCCTATGAGGATGCAGAGAGTTGAAGTCTCGCCGAATGATCCGGGTATGAGACCCAGGAATGCGTCCCAGGTGGAGATGACATCGCCACGCAGGTTGAGGAGCTCAAGCTTGTCGCCGGCGAAGGACGCGATCTGTCCGAGTGGGGTGGCGCCGGTGAAACTGTCAGGCAGGTCGTGACCGAGGCCGAGTATGGAGTCGGTTGACACGAAGACTTTGTCGCCGCTCATTTGTGCCGGATAGGCGAAGAATAGGAAAGCGCGGGTGACGAGGGCTACGTTGAACACATTGTAGCCTGTGCCGCCGAACACTTCCTTGACGAAGATGACCGAGAAGGCGGTAGCCACTGCGAGCATCCACAGCGGTGTCTCCACCGGGCATATGAGAGGTATGAGTATTCCGGTCACCAGGAATCCCTCCTGGATCTCCTCGTGGCGCCACTGGGCAACGGCAAATTCTATGCCGAGGCCTACTACGTAGGCTACAAGTATGCGGGGTATTACGGCCAGAAAGCCGTAGGCCATCAGTTGCCAGAACGGAAATTCGGTGGCGCCGGCTGCGAGCCAGTTCTGATAGCCTGTGTTGTACATGCCGAAGAGCAGACATGGCATCAGCGCGAGGACCACGATGATCATGATGCGCTTGGAATCGAGGGCGTCATGGACATTCACCGCTCCGGGGCGGGAGGTGGTGTTGGGTGTGAACAGGAACGTCTCAAACCCGTCATAGACGCTCTGAAGGCTCTGCAGTTTGCCTCCCGGCTCGAAGTTGGGCTTGACACGGTCAAGATATCGTTTGAGTGATTTCATTGTCGGATGAGTGGAAACGGGTGGATTATACTTCGCTGCGCATGTAGTCGAGCCCCTGGCGGACTATGCGTTGCAGCTCCAGCTTGGAAGGATCGGCGTATTCTGCCAGTGCGATATCTTCGGGGGCTATCTCGTAGATGCCAAGGGCCTCCATATTGTCGATATCTTTGGCGAGGATGGCTTTTATGAGATATTCGGGCAGAATATCCATCGGCAGGTAGTCGTCATATATGCCGGACATGATCATGGCTCGGCGTCCGCCGTTGAGGCGTGCGTCAGGATTGAATCTGCGACCGAGGAGTTTGCCGAGGAATGATCGGCTCTCGCTCATCTTCGACGGACTCAGAGAGGCCCAGCCCATGAACTCGTCGGCATCATCGCCTTCCGGTATCACTGTCACCTGACGGTAAGGATACCTCAGGTAGCCGTCGGCCCCGACGGGGATGCCGGTGAGCACATTGCCTGATATGATGCGGTGGGTGCGGCCATCGTTGTCGACATTGCCGGTCAGGATGTCGGAAAGATGGGCGCCTGCTATTGTGGAGATGATGCAAGGAGTCTTTACCTCACTGCCTGTCACGGCTACGTAGACTTTCGGGTCGTACTCTCCATTGAGCATCAGATGGCCTATCTTGCAGAGTGTCACGATGTCAAGGACCCAGATGATCTCGCCTTTGTTGACCGGAGCTATGTTGGCTGCCTGAACACCGGCATTTCCTGCCGGGTGGAGACGGTTGAACTCCACCATCTCCGCTCCATCGATATCGGGAAGGGCGGATCCGGCGCCTATACCTATATATATATGACCGGAAGTCAGCGAGGCGAGAGCTTTTACTCCGGCCTTGAGCTCATTGATTTTGTCCTTTACGCCGAGTTCGAGATCGGCGGCGAGCGGGGCGGTGTCGAGAGCTGTCACGAAGATATCGCGGGGAGAAACTGCCGTGTCGGGAACGATGTCATACGGCCTCTGTCTCATCATGGCCCATAGACCGGAGGCGGCGAGGGCATTGACGATAGCTTCTCGTGAGGACGACACAGGTGTTTTCATAGATTTGCCGGCTCCATCGGCGGTGGGAGTGATCTCGACTCGCTCAATCTTGCGGCGGGCACCGCGCACTATGTGGGAGACGGTTCCAGCCACCGGGGATACGAGTCTGATCTCCGGATGCTCCTTGTCGTGCATCAGCGGAGAGCCGATGCAGACAGAGTCTCCTTCGGCCACGTCAAGCTTGGGCCTGAAGCCGGGAAAATCGTCGGGGACTATAGCCACACTCCCGGGGAGAACCTGCGACACCTCCGAAGGCGTGTCAACTCCACCCGTCATGCGCAGGTTGAGCCCTTTTTTTAAGTTAATGGTCCTTCTCATTAGGATTATTTAAAATTGTACCGTTAGAAAAATTTCGACATGATCGGGCGGAACGTATTGAACCGCCGAAAGAAACAACGGACAAAGTTAGTGATAAAATTTTAAATATTTTTAGTACAGTTAAGTGAAAATGAGTTTAAACGGCGGAAAAAAACATTATTGTCGCCAAATGTTAACATGTTTTAGAGCATACGTCCCAAAAAAAGGAGTGAAACGTTTGGAAACACGGAAATTTCCTTATAAATTTGCATATCGTTTTAAGAAACACTCTATCGCAGAGTGCATGAATCGATACCATGTGACTATAAAATTTAACATAAATCTTAATTTATACGACGGATTCTTACCTTGAAGACCATGTCCTGAATAAAATGTCAGACCTCCGGTGCTACGGCATGTCATGTGTCGTCGCCTGTCGATATGTAGGGATCCTCTTATGGATACATACAGTCAGAAAGATCATCAAAACTAATAATCACAAACTAATAAACCTCTAAAAAGTAATTAAGAAAAATTATGGAAGCTCAAAAGCCCATCGCACAGCCCAAAAAGGCTGACAACAAGCAAGGCAGCAATGTTGCCGGTATCAAGAACGCCTTCCTGGTGATCCTCGCATGCCTCGTTGTGGCAGTACTCCTCTTCATGTTCTGGTTCGGCCACGAGTCGCACTTTGAGGAGGGCCACCCCATCGACCTTTGGGGCACCATCTATAAGGGCGGTTTCATTGTGCCTATTCTCCAGACCCTTTTCCTCACTGTGATCGTTCTTTCCGTAGAGCGTTGGATCGCCCTCTCGTCCGCTAAGGGCAAAGGCTCCATCGAGAAGTTTGTAGCCGGCGTGAAGAAATGTCTCGCTGCCAACGATATCCAGGGTGCCAAGAACCTCTGCAAGAATCAGAAGGGCTCTGTAGCCGCTGTAGTAGCCGCTGCCCTCAACTCCTACGAGGAGATGGACAAGAACACCGTCCTCAGCAAGGAGCAGAAGATCGCCAACCTCCAGAAGACTGTAGAGGAGGCCACCGCCCTCGAGATGCCCGCTCTCCAGCAGAATCTTCCCATCGTTGCTACCCTCACCACTCTCGGTACACTCGTTGGTCTTCTCGGTACTGTGATCGGTATGATCAAGTCGTTCCAGGCTCTTGCAGCATCCGGCGCACCTGACTCCACCGAGCTCTCCACCGGTATCTCGGAGGCTCTTATCAACACCGCCTTCGGTATCGCCACCGGTGCCTTCGCTGTAATCTCCTACAACTTCTACACCAACAAGATCGACAATCTGACCTACGCAATCGACGAGATCGGTTTCTCCATCGTGCAGACATTTGCAGCTACCCACTGATCCCCTGTTACCTATCTAAACCAACTTCAATTTCCAACAGATAACGTAATATGGGAAAAGTAAAAATTAAGAGGAAAAGCACCCTCATCGACATGACCGCGATGAGTGACGTGACTGTGCTCTTGCTTACTTTCTTCATGTTGACATCTACCTTCCTGCAGAAGGAGCCGGTCACCGTACTGACCCCCTCCTCTGTATCGGAGCAGAAAGTGCCCACGGCCAACCTGGCATCGGTACTTGTCAGCCCCGAAGGAAAAGTCTTCATCTCCATTGCCGGTGACGCTGATGCGGACACCAAGGACACATGGGGTTCGGAGGCTCTCCGCAAGACGATTCTTGATGAAGCAGTAACGCTTTACAACAAGCAGCACCCGAGCAATCCGGTGCAGCTTACAGCACAGGACCGCGAGGTATTCTCCAAGATCAACATGTTTGGCGTACCCTTCCAGGTGCTCCATCAGTTCCTTGGAATGTCTCAGACAGAGCAGGACAAATTCATATCCGACATGACACAGAAGGGTGTAGGTATACCCATCAATGACAATAAGGATATGGATCACCTCAACGAGTTCCAAATCTGGATGCGCGCCATCTACAATTCAGGCAACGACAACCTGCAGAAAGCCATGAAGAAGGGCGAGGGTATCGCCGTCAAGGCCGACAAGGACACTCCTTACACGATTGTCCATGACGTGCTCGACAATCTTCAGACTCTCAAGATGAACCGCTTCAGCATCATGACAGCTTTAAAAACTGAGCAAGAATAATCATTATGGCACAGATTGAACAATCAGACGGCGGCAAAAAGAAAAAAGGCGCCCAGAAGAAAATGTCAATCCATGTGGACTTTACCCCCATGGTGGACATGAACATGCTTCTGATTACATTCTTCATGCTTTGTACCACAATGATCAAGTCTCAGACGCTGACTATCTCGCTCCCCTCCAACGAGAAGATCGAGCAGCAGCAGATGAACAAAGCAAAGGAATCTGAAGCAATAACGCTCATCCTCACTACCGACCGCAATGCCAACGGCGACGTCAAGAAAGACGAAGCCGGACGCCCGATGAGCACAGTCTATTACTACGAAGGTATGCCCGAGATCGCCGACACCGATGGTGACGGCCTCATCGACAACAACAAGCTCAAAGCCGAGCACTTCGTAGGAAACGACGGCAAAATCCAGCAAGGCATCCGCAAGATCCTCCATGACCGCAACAAGCAGGTGCTCGAAAAAATCGAGAAGGAGAAAGCTCGCTGGCGTAACAAGGAGTTCGCTCCCGGCAACTCCGCTGCCAACGACTCGATCTACCAGGCACGTGCCCGTGAGATCCGTAACGACTCCACCCTCACCCGTCCTGTTGTGATTATCAAGGCAGCTCCCGAGGCTTCATGGGAGAGCCTGATCTCGGCCCTCGACGAAATGCAGATCAACCAGATCTCGCGTTATCAGATCGACAACATCAATAAGGTCGACTCAGCTCTCATCCTTGACTATCTTGCCAAGAACCCCAAGAAGTAATCCGTTGATGACAGATATATATTAACCCGAAAAATCTCTTACGAAATATGGCAAAAGATGTAGATCTTTCATCATCAGAATGGATTGAACTTATATTCGAAGGAAAGAACAAGGACTTCGGAGCCTATGAGCTCCGCAAGGCTTCGGCTAAGCGCCACAACCGCGCCATGCTTGTCATCCTCATCGTTCTTCTTATCGTAGCCCTCCTTGGTCTCCTCGCCAACACCGTTCTCCAGCAGAGCGATGCGCGTCCTGAGGATCAGGTAGAGCAGGCTATGATCGACTACTCCGCCGAGGAGCAGGAAGAGGAAGAACCCGAAGAGGAGGAGATGCAGCGTGTCGAGGAGCAGCAGCCCGAAGCTCTCCCCGAAGAGATCCTCAACACTGTCAAGGCTACCGAGCTCCAGATCACCCGCGATGAAGAGGTGGTTGAGGAGATCAAGAGCCAGGACGACCTCAAGGAGACCGATACAGCCGTGGGTACCACTGACTTTGACAAGGGTACTGACGACCTCAACGTTGTCCGTGAGCACAAAGAGGAGATCATCGTGGAGGAGAAGAAGCCCGAACCTGTTGATGACAACAAGGTGTTCGACGTTGTAGAGCAGAAACCTCAGTTCCCCGGTGGCGATGCAGCCCTTCTCAAGTATGTGGCTGAGCACATCCGCTACCCGGCCATGGCTCAGGAAAACAACATCCAGGGTCGTGTGGTAGTACAGTTCGTCGTTACCAAGACCGGTAGCGTTGGCGAAGTAAAGGTTGTCCGCGGTAAGGACCCCGACCTCGACAAGGAGGCAGTCCGCGTGGTCAAGTCACTTCCCAAGTTCGTCCCCGGCAAGATGAACGGTCACGCTGTGAACGTGTGGTACACACTCCCCATCCAGTTCAAACTCCAGGGCGTTTAATAGCGTAACCTGACACATCAATACGATCCCGGATCTCCCGAGCGGAGGTCCGGGATTGTTTTTATTGGAGATTTTGCATATAATTCACAATAAATCATTATATTTGCAAAATTCAATCATGTACTCGTTTTGAAAATTAAAAAATTTTTGCTATGAATCTCCCCCCCCCCCCCCCCCCCGCACCTGTACGGTGGTGGCTGCGTTGATGGTTGCAGCCGGTGTTGCCAATGCCCGCATCGCTGAAAATGAAGCGCTTGCAAGGGCGCAGGCGTTTTTGGCCCCTGCCGTAAATTCAGGGAAAATGCTTGCAAAATCAGTGGATAATCTTCAGTTGGTGTCCGAAGTTGATGCATGCTACGTGTTCAGCCCCGGTGTCGGCAAAGGCTATGTGATAGTCAGCAGTTCGGACGTCACCTCCGCCCCCGTGCTTGGCTATAGCGATAAGGGTGATTTTACGGATATCGCTCCGGCTCTTGCAGAGTATCTATCGGAATATGCGGAGTCGCCAACGTCCGACTGGCTCTATGCGGCGATAAAGCCTGTTGCCCCCCTTCTTGACAAGATAGCGTGGAATCAGGATTATCCCTACAATCTGCATTGTCCGGAGGTCAATGATGGGGAAGGTGGCAAAGTGAATGCAGTGGCCGGATGTGTGGCCATATCAGTGGCTCAAGTGATGGCATACCATAAGTATCCGTCGGACTATGACTGGGCAAACATTCTTCCGGATTATTCGAATGTTGAGTCATCCGAGGAGCAGAAAGCTGCTGTGGCGCGGCTTGTGAGTGATGTCGGCAAGGCTGTGGGTATGAGTTATGGTCTATCGTCAAGCGGGGCTGCTTCCGCGGACATCAAGGGGGCGTTGACTGACGATTTTGGCTATGCGGGCACGATGGTATATCATACAGGAACGGAAGGTAGTTCGCTCGGTATGTCCTATTATTCTATATGGGATATTGCTCCATCGGCATACAATGCCATTATCTATGAGGAGCTGCAGGCCGGCAGACCGGTGATCCTTGATGGAGTTTCAAAAAGCGGTTCGGGGCATTCATTCGTTTGCGACGGCAATGATGCAGACGGTTTCCTGCACATCAACTGGGGATGGGGAGGTGTAAGCAATGGGTATTTCATCCCGGCGGTACTTACGCCGGAGTGGCAGGGATATGGTGGCAGTACATCCGGCTACAACCGTGGAAAGGGGATCCTGTACGGAATCCAGCCACCGTCACCTGACGCTACCATAGGAATATACTCCAAATTCGGTGATTTTGTCCCCGAAACAGACGGATCGGGATTCACCATGGTATTGTACCGTAGGTCCAACTATAATTGGGTCAGGGACAGGATAAACTATGGCATCAACTGGGGCCTGAGGATAACGGATACAAAGGGCAACCATGTGAAGTATGTGGCCGCGACCGGAACGGACAGTGGCAAGCTTGAGGCATATAGCATTGGTGATGGAGAATATAGGATCTACCCTGTATGGCGCGAGAGTGCATCGGCCCCATGGCGGCACTTCTGGCCAAAGCCAGGCACTCACCCCTTTGCGTTGATGAGTGTGAAGGATGGCGTGAGATCATGTGCTGTGGTTGATGTCCCGACCGAGCCGTTGTGTAGCGCCGAGATACTGGAGAAGCCCGGCATACTTTCCATAGATACGGATGAAAAGGTGGTGTTCAGGATGATAAACAATGGCGCCGAGACCCATTATCCCAACACGTATGTCCGTCTGATCAATGTCAATAGCGGTGATGTTGCCGCGGAGATGGTGCTTGATGGCAATTTTTCCCTGAGTTACGGTCAAAGCTCTCTTTACTGGTTCTGTCCGGATATACTTTTTGACAAGAATACACTGGTCAGCGATGGTGAAAGCTACAGGCTTGACATAGTGAGTGATGACAAGGTGGTGGTATCTTCTGAACCGATATTGATGCGGTCAAGAAGTTTCCCTGCGACACGCATCAAGGATGAGAACTTGAGGAAATTGTTGAAGGAGTATGATGTGAACCGAGACGGTGTGTTCAATGACTATGACCTCATGAATGCACCCGGGTATATTGACATGAGCAATTCCGGAATACGCTCACTCGAGGGCATAGAAGGATTCTTCAAACTGGTTACTATCGGGGCCCAGGGCAATTCCATTACAGAGATAGATATAGACGGCATGCCCGAACTGAGTGTGGTGAATGTGTATGAAAATCCGGATCTTAAAAGGATATCCCTGAAGAACGTGCCGGATATGGAGAGGGTAAGTGCTTATAAATGTAGTTTGGAGGAACTTGTTCTGCCTGATGAGATAGAGGATTTTACTCTGGATGTAGCTGGTAACGGTCTTACGAATCTCAGTCTCGGAAATATCGGTAGATTGTATTTGGATTGTAGTAATAATCAGCTTGAATCTCTCATCATTCCGGAATCAACGAAGCTGGCAAGTTTAGATTGCAGCGATAACCGACTGACTGTGCTTGAATTGCCTGCCCACAGAACGGAACTTGAAAGTGTCATCTGTGACAATAATATGATTGTCTCGCTTGATGTATCGGGTAGCCCGATGCTTACGAGGTTATGGTGCGAACACAACCGCATTGATGATATCGACATTGCCGGATGTACAGGACTTACCACGTTGCGATGTCGGGATAACCGTATAAGGGCGCTCAATGTGGATGCGTGCAAGGAGCTTAGAAATCTTTCCGTGTCTGACAATATTATAGAGCATCTTGATCTCTCGGCCTTGAAGAAACTTGAACATGTGGATGCCAATGGCAATCGACTGTTTTTCTTCAATCCGGTTGGCACTGAGTGCTATTTTGTAGGTAATGAATGTGCCGCACGTTTCACCGGCGACGGGATAGATCTGAGACCATATATGGAGAAAGGGCTTGACCTGTCCAAGATCGAGGCTTCATACTATTGCAGGATAGATGGTGACAGACTCGAACTGCTCGACAGTCGTCGCCGTAGTGCCCAATACATCTATGCCGGTGAATACTTCATGGTGGGAGATATCGACTCGGAGGTGTCACTTTCTACTGATGAGATCTGCCTGCCGGAGATCGGCTCGACAGCCAAACTGACGGTGTATGACCGTGGAAGCGTATGTGGTGGACTGGATATGGATTTCGAGACGATCGAGGTCGTGTCGTCGGAGATGCTGACGGAGCTCCGCCCCACTGGGCCGAATACGGGCGAGTATGATTATGTAGGTACTGAGTATACATTGCGCAGACTTGCCCCGGGCGATGTAGATATCCATGCAGTCATATATGGCCGTGATCCGCTCATTTGCAAGGTTGTGAGTTTCTCGGGTATCGGAGAGCCAGAGACGGATGGCTACGATGTCGAGCCTGTGGAGTATTACGATCTGCATGGACGACGCATTGCCTCGCCGCTGCATGGCAGTGTGACGATCGTGAAGATGTCCGACGGATCAGTCAGAAAGGTGATCCGCTGAGATCGGCGTTAAAACCGTTATTCACGGGAAAACGCAAAAGGAGTAAGAAAGGATAAAGGTGACATAATAATTAATTGTCGTACTGAGAATTAATATACAGTCGCCTTTGTCCTTTCTTGCTTTATTTGGTTTCTTCTGTAATCTGACACACCGCCACAGTGGTTCAGGGTCATTGTCAATTAGCGATTTAACTATTATTAATATTGAATTGTAAATTCGTGCGCCGGAATTGTCGTAACTTCGCGGATTGAAAAACCTATACAAAAGAATCTTTAACCAATCACATTTCTTATCAATGAAAAAATCTCTACGCATAGTAGCTATGGCTTCGTTGGTGGCGTGTACATGTGGCGTTGCAGCACATGGAGCCCCGATGCGTCAGTCTGCTTCTGCCGAGCCATTCAAGTGGGCACCGAAGAGTCGTGCCGCACAGTCGGAATGGACACTCGGAGCGTCGGCTTCAAAGGCTATGAAGGCCGCTCCGAAGTCGGATTTCGATCATTCCTTCGATCCGGCTGAGAATTACGCATATCTTGACATGCCTGATGGCTCGACTTGGTTCGTGACCGCTGATTATGACAAGGAGGTCATCTCGCAGAGCGACAGCTACACTCAGTATGCCATCAAGGGCATCAAAGCTACTGTCTATGACCAGAATTATAAGGTGGTGGGCCGCATAGATGAACCCATCCCCGTGCCGGAAGGATATGCTTTCTGCTCGGCAGTGCAGTTCGGAGCCGCCGTGACACAGAAGTTCTTCAATACCGACAATAACTATGAGATCATGCTCATGGCCAACTACCGTCCGGTGGATGACTTTGGAGCAGATCCTTATACATATGTATATTCGCTGAAGGGCGCTGACGAGAATGCTCCCGTAGTGGAGACACTCAAGGGGTATTATACTTCAGCCATCAACAATGCCGCTGACCGCTGGAGCGAGGATTTCTTCATGGAGTTCTTTGCCGGCGAGGAGTATACGGAGAAAGAGATGTTCTATACTTTCGATATCCTCACCAAAGCCACATATCAAAACAAGAAGGCTTCGGTGCTTGAGTCATTCAAAGTGGATATGATGTATGTCATGAGCGATGGCGATAACGAGAGTTTGCCTGTGCTGCTCAACTCCAAGGGGTCGGATCTGTATGTGGCTGTGGCACGCTATGAGAAGACTTTCTTCCTGAATCCGTTCGATTATACGGATGACCGCCTTTCGCCTGACAACAATTATGTTGTCACCCTCTATCACAAGGAGGGGCAGAAGATGGTGGAGAAGTCGGTGACAAAGATCCCGTGTGGCACTCCGTCCGACGGTTTCATGATCCGCTCCTACTGTCTGGGACAGTTCCAGGGCATAGGCGACCTGTCCTTCGACTTTACCGAAGACAAATCTCCTGCGTTCGTCATCTCAGTGCATGACTCCAACATCAACCGCGAGGAGAGCTTTGACTATTTCGCTGTTTACGATGTCAAGGGTGATGTCATCAATACTTTCGGCGAGGACAACGGCGGATACCTTGCGCTCAGTTCTGTGACCGGACAGCCGGAGCAGTATTGCTTCCTTGAGCTGAGTGCCGAGGGCGACTATGGCTTCCAGTTCTATGACTATCCTTCGTTGGAGCGCAAGGCATTCATCGCACCTTCCGTCTATACAGGTACCGAGGATCTTGCCCTTTCTCTGAGCCTCGACCGAGTGCCCGGAGGCGGATCGTACCGTTATGCCATCTCTTCGCAGCATGGTAATGTGGATGCCAATGACAATGTATATCATCAGGTGGCATGGTTTGATGCCGATGGCAACTTCCTCAAGGTGGATCGCCTTAATGCCGGTAAGGATGTTTACCGCATCATGCCTTACATCTCGGCCAATGGTCTTGATCCGTTCCTGTTCAACACTGATGCCTCCAATGAGTACATGATACTCGTGCAGCGTGGCACCGGATCGGCATCGCAGACTGCAACAGAGCTTTGTGTGGTCAACGATCGTGAGGAGATGCTCTTCCGCAGGGTATTCGACGTGTATGACTCGTCCATATCCGTGAGTCTGTCCAATCTGGCTTCCAACCCGGCCATATGGATATCCTATGACGATTTTGATGACAATCTGTATCATAATGAGTTTGTCTCCCTCCCGCTCAACAAGTTCGAAGGCTCAGGTACAGCCGAGGATCCTTATATCATAAAGTCGGCCGGTGACTTCGGTCAGATACGCAACAATCTCACCGGCAACTACCGGTTTGCATCCGACATTGACTTCGACGGTGTGCCTTTCACAGTGATCTCTGGAACATTCCTCGGAACCATCGATGGCGCAGGCCATACGATGAGAGGTCTCAATCTGGTATCTTCTCCGTTGTTCAAGGTGTTCGGCAACGCAAGTTCCGACAAGGTGAGTGTGATACGTGATCTTACTATCGCCGATCCTGTGGTGTCCGGTACAGCAGATGCGATAATCGCTTCCGGCACATACAATGCACGTTTTGAGAATGTACACATTTCCCGCGCCAAGGTTGATGGCGACAATACAGATGACTTCGGTTCATTTGCGTCGTCGACGTTCGCCACAGTGTTTGATGGTTGTTCATTCATCGGTGACATCAATCTGCCTTACTGCGGTATGGTGGGTGGTCTTGTGGCAGACCTCGGTCTGGACTGCAAGGTCAATGCCTGCTATGTGAAAGGCTCCATCGAGGCTTCATCGGGTCTCGGCGGCATAGCGTCCTATATGAAGTCGACCGCATCGGTCACCGACAGCCATGTCAATGCCTCGCTCAAGGCCAAGAACAGTATCGGCGGCATAGCGTCCAACAATGCCCGCGGCTACATAGGCCGTTGCGTGGTGGAGGGCTCTATTACAGCCACAGAGGCTGGTCAGCGCATGAACTATCTCACATATCAGCCTTATAAATACATCCATGTGGGCGGTATCGCCGGTGAGCTTGCCTCGAACACTGGCTCTTTGTCGGGTGATGACACTCCTGTGGCCTCATATGTGATAGAAAACAATCTGGTGGCCCTTGATGCCATAACTATCCCTGAGGGTGAGGAGCTGCTCGCCACTGCCCATCGCATCGTAGGTCGCTCGGCCGTCAATGACGACCCCGAGATCATCGGTGAGAAGTATGACCCCGAACTTCAGGACTGGGTGTATGAGCTTGGCGATCCCGCCGCTCCCGAGGCATTTATCCGCAACAATCATTCTCTTTCTTCTCTCTCCAAACTTCATGCTGACACCGAGGCCGACCATACCACTACTGAGGGTAAGGATGTGACGGCAGAAGATCTGTCTTCTGAGTTCTTTACAAACCTCGGATTTAAATTTGACGGATATACCACGGCCGAACCCTGGGTCAACACCATGTCATCCATTCCCGGTCTATGGTATGAAAGCACAGTGGGGCAGGCCTTGTACTTCACACCTGCTGAAATAACAGTGACCGCTGGCAAGACTGAAAGCGTGATTCTCGTGCTCGAGGGCATAGAGTTTGATGCGTTGTCGATCGAGAGCTCTGACGAGGCTGCATGTATGGTTACCCCTGTAGAGCTTACCGAGGAAGGCAATGCCGTGATCGAGATCAGCGTATCTGCCGAAGGCACGTATACTGTCACCGCCACTACCGGAGCCGTGAGCGCAGAACTCAAAGTGTTCGGCCGCTCGGGCATAGGACAGGTGGGTGCTGACGCTGCCGGAGTAAGCTATGATGGCGGTGTAGTACTTGCCTCAGGCTGCCGCATCACACTCTGGAATATCAGTGGCTCGGCTGTAGCATATGGCAATGGCTCGCTGTCCACTGCCGGACTCGTGTCCGGAGTGTATGTAGCCGAAGCCGTCGCAGCCGATGGAACACGCCATACGCTCAAGATAGCAGTGAAATAATCCACTAATCTACCGAAAAATACGGGGAGAAGGCTGTAAAAAACGGCTTTCTCCCCGTATTTCTTGTAAATAATGTGTCCGGAAGTGGGAAAAGTTCATGAAAATTTGTATCTTTGTCAGCCGATTGTGTCCGCATGAGAGCGGAAAAGGTCGGTGACCTGACACATTAAGCTGCAAAAACGACGAAACCTATAAGCTGATTTTTTAATATTTTATGAATCCAATCAAAAAAACCATCGCGTTGCCTGACGGTCGGACCATCACCCTTGAGACCGGCAAACTCGCTAAGCAGGCCGATGGAGCGGTAGAATTACGCATGGGCAACACCATGCTGCTTGCCACAGTGGTGACAGCCAAGGAGGCAGGCGAGGGGGTAGACTTCATGCCCCTGCAGGTAGAGTACAAAGAGAAATTCTCCTCCAATGGACGCTTCCCCGGCGGCTTTCTCAAGCGTGAGGGACGTGCCAGCGATTATGAGATCCTCACATCGCGTCTTGTAGACCGTGTGCTCCGCCCTCTTTTCCCCGACAATTACCATGCTGACACGTTCGTGCAGGTGACCATGTATTCATCTGACGGTGTCGATATGCCCGACGCTCTCGCCGGCCTCGCCGCATCGGCAGCCATCGCGGTGAGCGATATCCCTTTCAACGGTCCCATTTCGGAGGTTCGTGTGGCCCGCATCGACGGTGAGTTCGTCATCGATCCCACATTTGAGCAACTTGAGAAAGCCGACATGGAGTTGATGGTAGGTGCAACCTACGATAACATCATGATGGTGGAGGGTGAGATGAACGAAGTGAGCGAGGCCGATCTTCTCGCCGCTCTCCGTGCTGCCCACGATGCCATCAAGGTACAGTGCAAGGCTCAGATGGAGCTCGCCGAGGAGGTTGGCTCGACAGTGAAGCGCGAGTACTGCCACGAGACAAACGATGAGGAGCTCCGCAAGGATGTTCATGACAAGTGCTATGACAAGGCTTACGCTATTGCCAAGGCCGGCAATGCCGACAAGCATTGGCGTCAGGATAGCTTCGATGCCATCTGCCAGGAGTATATCGACTCTCTTCCCGAGGAGGAGCGCGATGAGAAGACTCCGCTGGTGAAGCGTTATTACCACGATGTGGAGAAAGAGGCTGTGCGCCGTTGCATCCTTGATGAGGGTATCCGTCTTGACGGTCGTAAGACCACAGAGATCCGTCCCATATGGTGTGAGGTGGATTATCTGCCCGGACCTCACGGTTCGGCCGTGTTCACCCGCGGTGAGACACAGAGCCTCGCTACCGTGACCCTCGGTACAAAGCTTGACGAGAAGATTCTTGACGACGTGCTCAATCAGGGTCGCGAGCGTTTCCTCCTTCACTACAACTTCCCCCCCTTCTCCACCGGCGAGGCTAAGCCCGTGCGTGGCGTGGGTCGCCGCGAGGTAGGCCATGGCAATCTTGCCCATCGTGCACTCAAGCGCATGTTCCCCGATGACTTCCCCTATGTATGCCGCATTGTCAGCGACATCCTCGAGTCAAACGGATCTTCCTCCATGGCCACTGTATGTGCAGGCACACTCTCGCTCCTCGACGCAGGTGTGAAGATGAAACGTCCTGTCAGCGGTATCGCCATGGGTCTCATCACAGATACAGCGTCCGGCAAGTATGCCGTGCTCTCCGATATACTCGGTGACGAGGATCATCTGGGCGACATGGACTTCAAGGTAACCGGTACCCGTCAGGGCATCACCGCCACACAGATGGATATCAAGTGTGACGGTCTGAGCTATGAGATACTCGAGAAGGCTCTTCTTCAGGCCCGCGACGGTCGCATGCACATCCTTGACAAGATTCAGGAGACCATCCCGGCACCCCGCGAGGACTACAAGCCGAATGTGCCCCGTATCGTCACCATGCTCATACCCAAGGAGCTCATCGGTGCTGTCATTGGCCCGGGCGGAAAGGTGATCCAGGGCATACAGGAGGCCAGCGGTGCTACCGTAAGCATCGACGAGATCCCCGAGGGTGGCTACATCGAGGTGGCCGCAGCCAACAAGCCTGCTATCGACAAGGCTCTTGATATGATCAACGCCATTGTGGAGCTTCCCGAAGAGGGTAAGGTGTACAAAGGTAAGGTACGTTCAATCCTTGAGTTCGGCGCGTTTGTAGAGTTCATGCCCAACCGTGATGGCCTTCTCCACATCTCAGAGATCTCCTGGGAGCGTCTCGAGAACATGGAGGCTTCCGGACTCAAGGAGGGAGATGAACTTGAGGTCAAGCTTATCGAGATCGACAAGAAGACCGGCAAGTATCGTCTGTCCATGCGTGCTCTCCAGCCCAAACCCGAAGGTTATGTAGAGCGTCCCCGTCCCGAGCGTGGCGAGCGTCCGCGCCGTGAGGGTGACCGTGGCGAGCGCCGTCCGCGTCGTGATGGCGACCGTCCCCGCCGTGACCGCGGCAACCGTGAGTAATGCAAACTAACTTACAGTCATGACAGACATGTAAGGTCATATAAGCATTAAAAATAGAGAAGGAAGTAACGATTGATTTTCGTTACTTCCTTCTCTATTTTTTTGTATGTGGAGGAGTGGTGTCTCCTGTATTTTTTGACACACCGTCAAGTGTGATCAGAGGCTGCCTATGACGAGGAATGTCAGACCGATGAGCAGTATGGTGAGATCGATGAGTTTGAGGCGGATGTTCTTCTCGTGGAGAGCTATCACTCCGTAGATGAATGACACTATGACGCTGCCGCGTCTTATCATGGACACAACGGCTATCATGGAGTCATCCATTGAGAGGGAATAGAAGTAGGCAATGTCAGCCACTGTCAGGAACACTGATATCAGGGGGATGGTCCATCTCCATTTCAGAGGTGTGGCTGACGGGTGCACGCGCATTATGACGGCCAGAGTGATGCCCATGATGACGAGCTGGTAGAGAGAGTACCATGCCTGGACTTCGAGCGGTTCGTAGCGGCCCAGGAGGTATTTGTCGTAGAGAGCGCTGATGGCACCGAGCGATGTCGCTCCTATTGCCATCCATACCCACCGGCTGCTCTTGAGCGAGAATCCTTCGCGGCCACCCACCCGGCTAATGAAGAAGAGAGACCAGAATCCGAGGAGAACACCTGCCCATTGCCATGCATTGAGGCGCTCTCCGAATATTATGAGTGCGCCAACGAGCACCAGGACAGGTCTGGATGCATTGACCGGCCCGGCTATGGTGAGCGGCAGGTGCTTGATGGATCCGTAGCCGAGGAGCCATGAACCAAGCACGATGAACGATTTCAGCAGTATGGCTCCATGTCCCTCAAGTGTGCCGCCAAGACCATAGTAGCCATGGCTCAGGCCCATGATTATGACAGGACACATGAGCAGAGCGCCAAACAGTGTGTTCAGAAACAGTACTCCGAGCACATTGTTGCGGTCTACGCTCAACTTCTTCATCACATCGTAGAAGCCGAGACACAAAGCCGATACTGTAGCGAGGATTACCCACATATCAAGCAGTCAGTGTGTCAGGTTTCACTGGGTCATTGCTGTCAATACCCTCCGAGGCAATGCGGTTGGCCACCTCGACGGCCTTGGTTATGTGGTCGCATATATGGTCAGGGCCAAGCAGACGGTCTATGCCGGCATTGACAAGCGATTTGCGCACGTTGTCCTTGACGCCGGAGAGTACAACGTGGATATTCTCCTCGGCGGATGACTTGATAAGTATCTCAAGGTTGTGGATAGCGGTGGAGTCAATGAACGGAACCTTGCGCATGCGTATGATGCGGACACGGGGCTTACGGCCGAGTGTGGTGCGCATCATCTCGTCAAACTTGGTGGCCACACCGAAGAAGAAGGGGCCGTCGATCTCGTAGACCTCCACACCATTTGCCACATTGAGCACCTCGTGCATGGTGGTCTCCGATCCTTCGGCTATGTCGAGCTGCTCGGAGTATACCTTGATCTCGGTGTTCTCCATGACACGGCGCAGGAAGAGGATGATGGCCAGCAGCAGACCCATCTCTATGGCTATGGTGAGGTCGAATATCACGGTGAGGAGAAAGGTGAGAGCGAGGACGGATATGTCGCTCTTGGGATTGTGGAATATGGCTCGTATGGTGCGCCATCCGCTCATGTTGTATGCCACGACAATCAGCACGGCTGCGAGACATGACATGGGGACAAGATTGATGAGCGGCATCATGAAGAGGAAGATGAGGAAGAGTACAGCGGCATGGATGATACCTGCCACAGGTGTGCGACCGCCGTTGGTGATGTTGGTCATGGTGCGGGCTATGGCGCCGGTGACGGGTATGCCGCCGAAGAAGGGCACCACTATATTTGCCATGCCCTGACCTATTAGCTCGGTGTTGGAGTTGGTGCGCGATCCGGTGACACCGTCAGCCACAGTGGCCGACAGGAGGCTCTCGATAGCGCCGAGGATAGCGATGGTGAAGGCTGAGGGAAGGAGACGGTTGATGGTGGCCATATTGAGCTCGAAGCCGTGGGGCTGCGGGATGTCGGTGGGGAGGGAGCCGAAACGGTCGCCGATGGTTTCGACATGTATGCCGGGCACCAGGCTCACTACAGCGGTGACTATGATGATGGCAAGGAGTGCTCCGGGCAGACGACGCGATATCTTGGGCGTCAGCACGATGATGGCCAGTGATGCAAGGCCTACGAGAAGAGTGGTGATGTTGATATTGGATAAGTTGGAGAGGTATACGCCCCATTTGGGTATGAATTCGCTCGGGACGCTTTTCAGCCCGAGGCCGAGGAAGTCATTGATCTGGGTTGAAAAAATAGTAAGTGCGATACCTGCGGTGAAACCTACCACAATGGGGTAGGGTATGAACTTTATGACTGTGCCGAGACGGAACAATCCGAGGGCTACGAGTATGAGTCCGGCCATGAATGTGGCCACGGCGAGACCTTCAAGGCCGAAGGTAGCGATGATGTTGTAGACGATGACTATGAACGCACCGGTGGGACCTCCTATCTGTACGGAGCATCCTCCGGCGGCCGATACAATGAAGCCGCCTATGATGGCAGTGATGAGACCGACTGTTGGGCTGACGCCACTGGCTATACCGAATGCGATGGCCAGAGGTAGAGCCACGATGCCGACTACTATGCCGGCCACGAGGTCGGCCTTGAATTTTTCCATTGAGTAATGACGCAGAGCCGAGATGGATTTCGGCTTGAAGTCAATCGGACCTGAAAGATTCATTTCTTTTTACCTTATGAGATGATGTTGGTTCTTTTTTCCGGACAGTCTTCGCGACAACCGGAATTGATTGGAGGGTGCAAAATTACTAAAAAAATCTTAAATTGTAGTTATCACGTGTACGTTTTAACTACTGCGAGGCCAAAATACCCTCTAAGGCATTCAAGGCCGGTAGGTCACAACAGCGACATTCTCAGTAAGAGTCGTGACGGAGTAGTGACGCGATGTCCGTAGTCCGATCACCCATGCGATTGTTCCGTCGATCGTGAGTATTCGTATTTGCTTCTTTTCATTGGCCGGGATTTTGGCATCGGAAAGGATGTCGCTGACAAGTCGTGTGCCACGCATTCCGAACGGTGCTATGCGGTCGCCTTGTCTCCATGAGCGTAGTACGAATTTGTGCGGTTGGTCAAGGATCGTTGCATCAAGATATAATGAATGTGACGACAGCTTCCCATCCCGGCGAAGACGGTCAAACTCATCTTTTCCGATTATATCCAGAGAGAATGGCTTGTAGTCGATGGCGATCTCGCGATCCGTATCCGATTGTTGGATGGAGCGCGGTGGATATAGTCTGCCACGGTCGAGCAGACAGGATCCGGATGGTGTGGGAAACCATTTGCCTCCGCGTGTTGAGTCGGCGGCCGCACGTATTATGTCCGGTATCTGTCTCGTTCCGAGGCCCCATCCTGAAGTGAGTTCATACAGAGCTGTTTCGGCTGCCTCGCCCATCTCCAACAGACGGTTTACATCTATGGGATCAGTGTCTTGCTTATGTATGAAGTCCTTCAGCATATGGCGGTAGAGCGCGTTGTTGCCAGCCAGCAGTCCTATGGATCTTGACATGGCGTCCATGGCTCCTGGAAACTCCCTCTCAATGGCAGGGAGAATGTTGTGGCGCAGCTTGTTGCGTTTGTATTCGTCGGAGAGATTGGAACTGTCGACGATGTAGGTGAGGCCCATGTCTACGAGATAACGTTCGATCTCGCATCTCTTTATGTCGAGCATGGGGCGCAATATGCGTCCGGACACCGGATCCATGCCTTTCAGCCCTTTCAGTCCGCTGCCACGCAGGAGATTGAGAAAGAATGTCTCGACATTGTCCTCCATGTGATGTCCTACAGCCACATAGTCGGCCAAGCCATTGTCGATAAGTGAGTTCCACCAATTGTAGCGTAGTGAGCGGCAGGCCATCTCGATGGATTCACCGGTAGCTTTGCGTCGGGCGCTGACATCAAAATGTTTCACGATCAGTTCCACGTCAAGTCTGTCGCACAGGGCTCGGCAGTGGGCTTCATCGCGATCGCTTTCATCGCCTCGTAGCCCGAAGTTGCAGTGGGTGGCCAGGCATGTCACTCCAGAGTTCAGCAGCATGGCAAGAAGGGCTACTGAGTCGGCTCCACCGCTCAGCCCTACTATGAGCCGGGATCCTTCAGGGATAATGTCGAGGCGCAGGTGAGGTGTCATGACAGGGGGATTAGGCGGATGATGCATCTTTCATCTTCGCTGCAGTGGGGTATATATGGCAGCAGAGAGGATAGTGTGTCGGTGAAAGTGGCTGACGGGATTGAAGAGGGAAGAGCGATGTCGCGTCTGTCGACCGGAAGTATGATGGCCGCTCCATCATATATGGTGGTGGAGTGAGTCTCGCGGGAGAATGGTGTGAGTGATACGCGGCCTGATACGGGGTCGTGTCTGATCACGGTGTCGCGGTGGAGAGAACCGTTGATCACCACACCGTGGCAGAATATGGACTCCGGCGGTGTTGTCGGTCCGGACGTTTTATTATCTGTTGCGGGTGATCTGCTGTCCATGGCGTGCACGCACATTGTCATTGCGTCCGCGTGTGCGGACGAGCGATATGGAGTCAAGATAGGACACTTCGCCGTTGGCGGCTGAATAATATATGGATCCGTATACGCGCGTCGCCACTTTGGTGGAGTCGAGTACAAGTGTGAGTCGGCGCATGTCATCGCCTGAACCTGAAGAGGAAGTGTATTCCGTAGTGCCGTCGGTATAATCGGTGGCCATCACCATAGTGATGGGCGATCGGGTGTTGATACCTTTCACTGATAGGGCGTAGCGGTCGCCACGCTCCCAGTTGCGGTCGGTGAATATGGTGAATGGGAGGAATTCAGTGGCATCGGAAGGAGTGTTGCGTTTCACGCTCACGCTTGTCCAAAGGTTGACAGAGTCTCCATCGAGACTCATCTGTCTCTTTGGAGCAGTGGATTTGCCACCGGCCTGTTCGGCTTCGGCTATCCGTTTTTGCAGAATTTCCTCGGCCTTGTCACATACCTCCATGTAGATGTCGATGTGATGGCCGTACCATGCGAGGGAAGTGTCCATCTCCTCGGTGGTCACACCATGATGAGCATATATGCTCTGTTTGAGCAGCAGTCTGGTGGAGTCTGTGGGATAGGACTTGGATTCGGCTTCGACCACAGCGCTACCGACATTGATGTCGGCCATGAGTGCCGCCATCCTGTCGGGAGGGATTATGCCTTCTGGAGTCTTGGAGCATGCTGAAAGAAGCGTGACCGCAGATGCGAACAAAATGTACGGTAGGCGTTTCATGGGCGTACGGGTAGTTCCTCCAGGGCTTTAGGCGAGAGGATGTAGCGGTGATAGAAGATCACAAGCAGAAATATGCCTACAGATATGGCAGCGTCAGCAAGGTTGAACACAGGATGGAAGAACAGGAATCTGTCTCCACCTATCCACGGCATCCATCCCGGCCATGTGAAACTGAACAACGGGAAGTAGAGCATGTCGACAACCTTGCCCATCAGCAAAGGAGCATATCCTCCGCCGACGGGAAACAATGTAGCCGTCTGCGGAGGCATGGGATTGTTGAATATCTGTCCGTAGAGTACACAGTCGAAGATATTGCCTGCGGCACCGGCTGTGATTAGTGCCAGGCATACGAGATATCCGGCCGGTATGGTGCGCAACCGGTATATCCTGACTATATACCATATCAGGAAACTCACCGCCGCTATGCGGAAGAGGGTGAGCAGCAGTTTGCTTCCGATTGTCATGCCGAAGGCCATACCGTTGTTCTCGATAAAGAACAGGTGGAACCAAGGCAGTATCTCGAGATCTTCGCCGAGATAGAAACTCGTCTTGACCCATATCTTCAGGGCCTGGTCGAGAATGATAATCAGAACTATTATTACGGCTGCGAGTGTTCCTCTTGAACGCATTGCGGATGTGATATGTGGGGATTAGGTGGGTTACTTCTTGCGGAGATTAGTCTTTGCCTCAACGCTGCGTGTGGCGTGAGGTACGGCACGAAGTCGTTCCTTGGGGATGAGTTCGCCTGTCTCGCAGCACACGCCGTAGGTCTTGTTCTCGATCCTGATGAGCGCGTTCTGCAGATGCTGTATGAACTTCATCTGCCGCTGGGCCAGATGGCCGGCTTCTTCCTTTGAGAGCGTGCTTGCGCCCTCCTCGAGCACCTTGAAGGTGGGGGATGTGTCGGCAATGTCATTGCCCTCGGTATTTGTGACGTTGGCACGCAGGGAGTCATACTCTTTCTGGGCCTTGGCGAGCTTCTCAAGAATGAGTTCCTTGAATTCCTGAAGCTCCTCGTCGCTGTAACGTTTCTTGTCGCTCATGGCTGAGGTAAGTGTGAATGAATGTTAGAATCTATAGTCGTTATCTTATTTGTTTAACGCGATTTTGACATTAAGGTTCACATCATCCATCTGCAATAGCTCCACCATAGGATCAGCGGCGTCGACCGGGGCTATGTCGATGCTCGTGGCGAGTACCTGACGGCTTATGTAGTCGGTGTGTTCGCGGATAGCATCGGTGGTCTCGTCGTTTGGCTCGAATGTGAGGCAGATACGGTCGGTGATCTCAAACCCGCGGGCCTTGCGGATGTTCTGCACGCGGTTGACAATCTCGCGGGCTATGCCCTCGCGGCGGAGTTCGGGTGTGACGGTCACATCGAGGGCGATGGTCAGAGGACCGTTGTTGGCTACAAGCCATCCGGGGATGTCCTCCGATATGATGTCGACATCCACGAGGTCGATTACGGCGGGAGTTCCGTTAATGTCGAGTGTGATGTGGCCGGCACGTTCAAGTTCGGATACCTGAGTGGTGTCGAGATTCTTGATGGCTTCGGCTACGGCCTTCATGTTTTTGCCATGCTTGGGCCCGAGCTTCTTGAAGTCGGGACGGGCACTCTTGACAATGATATTTTCATCGGCTCCGGCCAGTTTGATCTCTTTGACGTTGATCTCGCTTTTCACAAGGTCTGATATGGCCTCGAGGCTGAGGCGCATCTCGTCATCGCTTACAGGTATCATCACGGATCCGAGAGGCTGGCGCACCTTGAGGTTTACCTTTCTGCGCAGTGCAAGTGCCATGGATGTGATATCCTGGGCCATCTTCTGCCTCTTTTCGAGTTCGGGGGAAAGCAGCGATGCATCCACTTCGGGATATTTGGCCAGATGGACGGATTCTTCCTTACCGGTGAGTGCGCGGTAAAGTTCGTCGGCAAAGAACGGTGCGAATGGAGCCATAAGGAGTGTCACCGTACGAAGGCATGTGTAGAGTGTCTGATAGGCCGAGAGTTTGTCCTCGGTCATACCGCCGCCCCAGAAACGCTTGCGGTTGAGTCGGACATACCAGTTGGACAGGTTCTCGCCTACGAATTCTGCGATGGCACGTGCTGCACGGGTGGGTTCGTAGTCGTCGAGGGCTTCGGTGACATCGGCCACGAGGGTGTTGAGCAGCGAGAGCACCCAGCGGTCTATCTCCGGACGGTTCTCCACCGGTACCTGCGGAGCTTCGGGATCGAAACCATCTACGTTGGCATAGAGGGAGAAGAATCCGTAAGTATTGTATAATGTGGAGAAGAGTTTACGTGAGGTCTCGGCAACGCCTGCCTCATCGTATTTCAGATTGTCCCATGGAGATGAGTTGGATATCATGTACCAGCGTACGGGGTCGGCACCGTATTTGTCGATCTGACCGAAGGGGTCTATGGCATTGCCGAGACGTTTTGACATCTTGTTGCCGAACTTGTCGAGCACGAGGCCGTTGGATACCACTGCCTTGTAGGCTACAGAGTCGAAGAGCATGCCGGCGATGGCATGGAGTGTGAAGAACCAACCGCGTGTCTGGTCGACACCCTCGGCGATGAAGTCGGCGGGATAGACCTGTCGGTTGTCGAATGCCTCCTTGTTCTCGAACGGATAGTGTATCTGAGCATAGGGCATGGCACCTGAGTCAAACCATACATCTATGAGATCTTTCTCGCGGTACATGGGCTGGCCATTGGGCGAAAGGAGTACTATGTCATCGACATACGGGCGGTGAAGATCTATCTTCTCGTAGTTTGCCTTAGTGTATTCGCCGGGATTGAAGCCTTTTGTTGTATAGGGATTCTCTTTCATGAGTCCGGCCTCAACGGCGCGGTCAATATGAGAGCAAAGTTCTTCTACGGATGATATGCACAGTTCCTCCGACCCGTCCTCGGTGCGCCAGATGGGGAGGGGAGTGCCCCAGTAACGGCTGCGGGAGAGGTTCCAGTCCTGAAGGTTTTCGAGCCATTTGCCGAAACGGCCGGAGCCGGTGGATGCCGGTTTCCATTTGATGGTGTCGTTGAGCTCCATCAGGCGTTCGCGTACTGCTGTTGTCTTGATGAACCAACTGTCGAGCGGGTAGTAGAGCACGGGTTTGTCCGTGCGCCAGCAGTGAGGATAGTTATGGGTGTGTTTCTCTATCTTGAACACTTTTCCATTGGCCTTGAGCTCCATGCATATCTTCACATCAAGAGTCTCAGTCTCATCGGTGGCGGCGGGGTCGTAAGCGTTCTTGACGTAGAGGCCTGCCCAGGGGCGGTATGCCTCCACATCCACCATCTTTTCTACGAAATCGGGATCGAGATCCTCGAGCCGGTAGAAACGACCGGTGAGGTCGACCATCGGACGGATATTGCCATCGCGGTCTATGAGATGGAGGGGCGGAATACCGCTCTGACGCGATACCCTGAGGTCATCGGCACCGAATGTGCCGGCGATGTGTACAATGCCTGTACCATCGTCGGTGGTCACGTAGTCGCCGGGGATGACACGGAAAGCGCCCTCGCCGGGGTTGACCCACGGCAGAAGCTGGTGGTAGTTGATACCCACGAGGTCAGTGCCTTTGACCTGTGCGGCTATCTCATAGGGGATGAGTTTGTCGCCTTTCTTGTACTCATCCATCTTCAGCTCGCGTGCCTTGGGGTTGAAGAGTGAGTTCATGAGGGCGTCGGCGGCTACTACGGTGATAGGAGCGCCGCTATAAGGATTGTAGGTGCGGACGATGTTGTAGACGATCTCCGGGCCTACGGCGAGAGCAGTGTTGGATGGGAGTGTCCATGGAGTAGTAGTCCATGCGAGGAAGTAGGGTGTACCCCACTTGAATAGGATGTCGCGGTAGGGGGCGAGGGCGGGGGAATTGTCGTCTACGACCTCGAACTGGGCCACACATGTGGTGTCCTTGACATCACGGTAGCAACCGGGCTGGTTAAGCTCGTGGGAGCTGAGTCCAGTACCGGCAGCCGGGGAGTAGGGCTGTATGGTGTATCCCTTGTAGAGATAACCCTTCTTGTAGAGCTGGGACAGGAGCCACCATACGGTCTCGATGTAGCGGTTGTCGTAGGTGATATATGCGCCCGGCATGTCTACCCAATAGCCCATCTTGGAAGTGAGGTCTTCCCATTCGTTGGTGTATTTCATCACCTCGCGACGGCATGCGGCATTGTATTCATCCACGGAGATTTTTTTGCCGATGTCCTCCTTGGTGATGCCGAGAGATTTCTCTACGCCGAGCTCTACGGGGAGTCCGTGGGTGTCCCATCCGGCCTTTCGGTTCACGCGGAAGCCACGCATGGTCTTGTAGCGGCAGAATATGTCCTTGATGGTGCGTGCGAGCACATGATGTATGCCCGGTTTGCCGTTGGCAGAGGGCGGCCCCTCGAAAAATACAAACGAGGGACATCCCTCGCGCTCCGTGAGAGTACGGTCGAACACCTGCTCTGCGCTCCATTTCCCGAGCACTTCGCGGTTGATGCCGGGCAGATTGAGCCCGTTGTATTCTTTGAACTTATTGGCCATAGGTTTCAGTCTGTTTTTATCATTGTAAGCGGCGCCCGTCGGCACCATCCGGAAAATTTTTGCAAAAGTAGTGATTTTTTCACTCTTATACCAATTTATTCAAAGGAAATGAATGAAACATGACCTGTATTGTGTCATGGTTTGTATGGCCGGGATGATGTTTTGTAAATTCTACCCTCCGACAATAAATTATGACACCGGGTTGCACTATGCGATCCGTAATTTTGCAGACAGATATTTATTTGTTAATTTTGCAACTTCCAATAATGCGTTTTGAAATGAATAAGAGACTCCACAGATTCATAGCCATAGCAATGACAGTTCCGGCCCTTATGGCCGGTGGGTGCCATAATCATGAAACCCACGGTGATCATGATGCTGAGGGGAATGTTGATGCTGCCGGAGAGGAACATCATCATGACAAGCCCGGTATCATACATCTCGAGCCAGCCGATGCAGCCCGTTATGGAGTGGCTGTCGAGGTTGCCGCTGCCGGCGAATTCCACGAAGCGGTGAGAGTGGCCGGAGAGATCCTGCCCTCCACATCGGATGTGGCTACGGCCTCGGCCCGTACCTCAGGCATAGTGTCGTTTCTTCCCGGCATGACACGTGGCGCCACTGTGAAGGCCGGACAGCAGATAGCAAGGATAAACTCAAAGGGTATGACAGGTGGGGATAGCAATACTGCTGCGCGTGTGGCTGTGGAGAATGCCAAGCGCGAGCTTGACCGTCTGACACCACTGCTGGCCGACGGTCTGATCACCCGTAAGGAATACAATGATGCTCTCGCAGCTTACAATTCGGCAGCCGCAGCCTATAGCCCTGCCGCCGCGAACGGTGCTGTGACAGCTCCACGTGCTGGAGTTATCACCGATGTGGTGGCCCCCGAGGGTGCATATGTGGATGCCGGAGCGCCGGTAGCGTTGATTTCAGGAAATGGTTCGCTGACATTGCGCGCCCTACTTCCGGCTTCGGAGGCGGAGTTTCTGCCCCGTATCACTGGTGCTGTCATAACACCTCATGGTGAAGGAAGCGCTGCTGTGGATCTCGCGCAATATGGTGCCCGTCTGCTCTCTACATCGGTGGCCTCGTCGACAGAGACTCCCGGCTACATACCGGTATATTTCAGTTTCAGCAATGCGGCACCGGTGGTGTCGGGAAGTGCGGCAGAGGTGTATCTGACCGGAGGTCTCCGCCATGAAGTCATATCTGTACCCATGACATCAGTGGCTGAGCAAATGGGCGAGAAGTTTATATTCGTGAAGCGAAATGCCGACGACTATGAGAAACTTCCAGTGCGTCTGGGCCGTTCTGACGGCAAGAGGGTCGAGGTGGTCTCTGGTATCGCCGAGGGAGACTCGGTGGTGACGGGAGGCGTGTCGTTCGTGCGTCTTGCCGAGCAGTCGACAGTGGTACCTGAGGGACATTCACACAATCATTGAATCTGACGCCGCAATGCTCAATAGAATAATCAAGGCCTCGCTGGACAATCGTCTGGCTGTAATAGTGCTTGCCGCTGTGCTCCTGTTTGCGGGCATGGCTGTGATGATGCGTACTGAGGTGGATATCTTTCCGGACCTAAATGCTCCGACCGTAGTGGTGATGACCGAGGCTCCGGGCATGGCTCCGGAGGAGATAGAAAAGACCATTACATATCCGGTGGAGACGGCTGTGAACGGAGCCACCGGAGTGAGGAGGGTGCGTTCGTCCACCACTACCGGATTTTCTGTGGTATGGGTGGAATTTGACTGGGATACGGATGTGTATCTCGCCCGCCAGATAGTGTCAGAGAAACTTTCGGAGGTGGAAGGGAAGCTCCCTCCCGGAGCCGGGAGCCCGACTCTCGGCAGTCAGTCCTCGATACTTGGGGAAATGATGATAGTGGGTCTGACATCTTCCGACTCCACAGTGTCGCTCACACGTCTGCGCACAATAGCTGACAGGGAGATCCGTCCGCGTCTGCTGTCCATCCCCGGAGTATCGCAGGTGTCGGTGATCGGCGGCGATGCCAAGGAGTATCAGATACGTCTCTGCCCTGCCAAGATGCAGCGTCATGGAGTTTCGTTGGCTACTGTACGCGAATCTCTGGCCGGTATGAATGCCAATGCTCCTGGTGGAGTGGTGTACGATTATGGCAACGAATATATAATAAAGGGCGACATCACCACCGCCGATGTGGAGGCTCTCTCTAACACAGTGATCACTGCCGATGGGACCAAGCTTGTGCGTGTGGCCGATATTGCCGATGTGGCCGAGGGTGGCGAGGAGCCACGTCTCGGAGTAGCTTCGGTAGAGACTGAGCCTGCGGTACTTCTCACAGTGGCCAAGCAGCCGGGAGCAGGCACAATCGGGCTTACCGACAAGATTGATGAGTCGCTCGGCGCCTTCTCCTCCCAGCTGCCGGAAGGCGTGGAGATACATACGGATATTTTCAGGCAATCTGACTTCATAGACCGTTCTATATCCAATCTCAAGGAGTCGCTCTTTGTCGGTGCGATATTTGTTGTGGTAGTGCTCTTCTTCTTCCTGATGAATCTCCGTACCACGCTCATATCGCTCGTTGCACTACCGCTATCAATCATTGTCACCATCATAGTTCTCGATATGCTCGGACTAACCATCAATACCATGAGTCTCGGTGGTATAGCCATAGCCATCGGCTCGCTGGTGGATGATGCTATCGTGGATGTGGAGAATGTCTACAAGCGATTGCGCGAACGTAAGGGATCCGGCGAGAGTGTGCTTACTATCGTGTATGACGCATCGAAGGAGGTGCGCATGCCTATTTTCAACTCCTCACTCATCATCATGGCCTCGTTTGTACCACTATTCTTCCTTAGCGGTATGGAGGGGCGCATGCTCAAGCCTCTGGGCATAAGCTTTGTCGTGGCATTGTTGGCCTCCACTATTGTGGCTCTTACTGTCACTCCGGTACTGTGCTCCTATCTCCTTGGCAGTCGGAAAGCCATGCAGCGTCTTGACAGAGAGCCATGGCTCTCACGCAAACTGCGCACGGCATATCAGTCAACGCTCGGAAAGGTTCTGTCGCGTCCGCGTCCGCTGCTTTGGGGCACCGGTGTCCTGTTTGTGGTTTCGATCGGTATATTTTTCACTCTCGGCCGCAGCTTCCTGCCGGCGTTCAACGAGGGATCGCTCACTATTAATGTGAGTACGCTCCCGGGTATATCGCTTGAACGGAGCGATGAGGTAGGCCGTGAGGCCGAGCGCATCATTATGGCTACCCCCGAGGTGACGACTGTGGCACGAAAGACCGGCCGTGCGGAACTTGACGAGCATTCTCTGGGTGTCAATGTCAGCGAGATAGAGGCACCGTATGTGCTTGACAAGGGGCGTTCGCGTCAGGAGATGGTGGCTGACCTTCGTCACCGCCTCTCACATCTTCCGGGAGTCAATGTGGAAGTGGGACAGCCCATCTCCCATCGTATAGATGCGATGCTCTCGGGTACAGAGGCGCAGATAGCCATCAAGCTGTTCGGCGATGATCTTACTATGCTCAATTCCATCGGTAACCGCATACGCAGTGAGATTCGTGAGGTGCCCGGAGTGGTTGACGCCAATATAGAGCAGATGATGGAGCGCCCGCAGCTCGACATAAAGCCGCGCCGAGATATGCTCGCTTTGTATGGCATAACGCCGGGTCAGTTCGCAGATTTTGTGACAGTGGCTCTTTCGGGCGAGGTAGTGTCGCAGGTGTATGAAGGTGGTTATCCTGTCAACCTTACGCTCAAGCTCGAACCTGAGGCTCGCGGAAGCCTTGAGGCGATAGGCAATCTCATGATCGATTCTCCGCGGGGAGCCGTGCCGCTCTCCTCGGTGGCTGAGATCACGTCGGCTTCGGGGCCTAACGCTGTGAATCGCGAGAACGTGAGCCGCCGCATAGTCATATCGGCAAATGTGGACGGTCGTGATCTGCGTGGAACGGTGGACGATATAGCACGCCGCATAGAGAGCGAGATACAACTGCCGGAGGGATATTACGTGACATATGGTGGGCAGTTCGAGAGCGAGCAAGCCGCATCGCGTACACTTGCCATCGTGTCGCTCGGCGCACTGGTAGTCATCTTCCTGCTGCTCTACGGGCAGTATCACAGCGCCTCGCGTGCCGGCATAATTCTGCTCAATATGCCTCTTGCCCTGATAGGAGGTGTGATAATCCTCAGGCTCACATCAGGTGAACTGAATATCCCGGCTATAATAGGCTTTATATCGCTGATGGGTATCGCCACGCGCAACGGCATGCTCCTGATGTCGCGCTACGAGACTCTGCGTGCCGATGGCGAGGGGCTTGCCGAACGAGTGGCCCGTGGATCGGCTGACCGTCTCAATCCTATCCTGATGACGGCTCTGAGTTCGGCATTGGCACTTATCCCGCTGGCCGTCAACGGGCATCTTCCCGGCAATGAAATACAGTCGCCGCTTGCCATAGTTATACTTGGAGGCCTTCTGTCATCCACATTGCTGAATATTTTCATAGTCCCGATAGTATATACATTGATAAATCGTAAAAAAGATAAATCATAAGAAAAACATGAATATCCGACACTTAGTCCTCTCCATCCCATTCATGGCCATGGGCATCAACGTCGCGGCAGCATCCACCGGATTTGATTCGGTCCTTGATACTCTTGTGGCCAACAACCTCGAGGCACGGCTCACGTTGGACCGTGCGCATGGCGCAGTTGAATCTCTTAAAGGTGAAAATACCCTCGGACCGGTCGAGGTGGAATTCGGACGAGTATGGGGATCGAATGCAGAGGTCGGTAACAAGTGGAATCTATCCGTGTCGCAGGGGTTTGACTGGCCCGGGCTCTACAAGGCTCGCAGTGAGGCTGCCGCCACTGCCACAACCGCCCTCAATTATCTGCGGGAAAGCACTTTGCTTGAGACTCGCCAACAGGCTCGTCTGCTGCTTATAGATATAATCTACAATAATCAGCTCATCAATCTTCAGGAGGGGCTCGTGGAGCGTATGAACCAGATGGAGGCTTATTACCGTAAGGCTTCGGAGGCCGGGTTGGAGACTCGTCTTGATTATAATAAGACTGTAGTGGAGCGTATAGCTGTACACAGGGAGCTGCATCTGCTTGAGACACGTCGCGAGGCACTCAGGGCATCGCTCGAAGCATTCAACGGTGGGAAGGATGTCACAACACTTTATGCTATGATAGGCAATGAATATCCGCAGGTGGATCCCGCCAGACAGGCTGAGGCTATAGCCAAGTTGCGTGAACGCGATCCGCAGTATGCCGCTGCTGTAGCGCAGTCAGAAGCGGCACGCTCGTTGGTTAAGGTAGAGAAGATGAACCGTCTGCCGGGATTTTCGATCGGATACGTGCATGAGACGGAACTTGGAGGTAATTTTGATGGTTTCTCCATCGGAGTGTCGCTTCCTGTATGGTCACGTAAGCATTCCGCCAAGGCTGCCGCTATCGAAGCCGACGCTTCGCTACTTGAGGCAGAGATGAATCTGACACGCCGCCGTGCCGAGCTTGAGGCCGATGGACGTCAGATTGCCACCCTGCGCCATATCATAGACGAATACGCCCCGGTGGTGAAGGATACTTCCAACTTCGAATTGCTTCGCAAGGCTCTTGATGCCGGACAGATCAACTTTCTCACCTATCTGGAGGAGGTCAATTTCTTCATAACGGCCCATAGGGACTATCTTGACACGCTCTATGAGTATAATCTCGCTCTGGTACGCCGACAGTTCTATGAATGACTGTGATTGATTTGCATATATGTCTGTTTTTGTATGATTTTACAGCATATCTTTGTTTTTTTCGGATTGATTGTGTATTTTTGTGATATGACCGTGGCGTGGGGTTAAACCTTTTGCCGGTATGGTTGTCTAAATAGATAAGTAACAATCTCATCTCCAATAGTAAATGAAATCACTCAGACTCATCATCATGCTCGCCGCCATCGCAGTCTCTACTCTGGGGACTGTATCGGCGCAGTCATATTACGACGATGACATCTATTACGATTCCTCCAAGGAACCGAAGCAGAGTGTCAAAGTCAAACAGCAGCCGCAACAGCAGTACGTTTATAGTTATCCTGTGGCAGACTATCCCTCGGCAGACAACTATACCGTCAGTGGCACACGCAATATCAGTGTGGACGAGTATAACCGTCGTGGCCTCTTTGCCAGCGACTCGCTGTCGAACGACACCACGCAGACCGACTTCACGTATACCCGGCGCATAGAGCAGTTCTATAACCCGGAGATAGTGAGTGGCTCGAATGATGCGGATCTCGCAGGGATATATTACAATGAGCCGGCTCAGGTCAATATTATTGTAAATACGCCATCGTCCTACTGGGGATATGACTATTTCTATCCGTCATATTCGTGGTATTCACCATATTGGAATCCCGGTTGGCGATGGGGATCCTACTGGTATTGGAACTCCTGGTATGACCCATATTGGGCTTGGGGTCCGTCGTGGGGCTGGGGTCCATCTTGGGCTTGGGGTCCCTCATGGGGCTGGGGTCCGTCGTGGGGTTGGGGCCCGTCATGGCGTCCCGGAGGATGGAACCGTCCGTATAATCCGCGTCATCCCGGTGCATTCGGACGTCCCAACGGCGGTGTGGCAAATCGGCCCAATGCCGGTACTCCCGGCGTACGACCTGGTCTTGGCACTAACGGAAACCGTCATCATGGAGCCACCGGCAATTACAATGGCGGATATGGCCCGGGCAACACGCGGCCGGGATTGGGTGTGAATAACGGTAATGTAGGATCCCGTCCATCAGGTACCAACAGCGGTAACAGGCGTCCGGGCCTCGGGACTGGCTCCGGCAGTTCACGACCTTCCAACAGCGGTGTGACCACACGTCCGTCGAATAACAACAATAATAATTATTCACGTCCTGCCAACACCAGCGGCGGTCGTTCAAACGGCTATAACTCCGGATCGTATGGCGGAGGCAGTCGTGGTGGCGGCTATAGCGGTGGCGGCCGTTCTGGTGGCGGCCGTTCAAGCGGCGGCGGTCGTGGCAGACATTGACCTCTGGACCTATCCACTTTCCCCGCGTACCTGACATCATGCAACTTTCAGGGCGGGGAAAGTGTTGTTAACATAAACACATATCGCTCTAAAACTTCGAGACAATCACATGAAGACTAAACTTATAGCAGGGATGCTGATGGCGCTCCCGACGGTGGCCGCAGCCCAGTCGGCGATAGATGCCTACTCCATATCCCAGAGTGACCTCCGTGGGTCGGCACGATTCATGTCAATGGGCGGAGCCTTTACTGCTCTCGGCGGTGATATCTCCACTCTCAATCAGAATCCCGGTGGTATAGGTATATACCGCAGCAGTGATATATCAGCTACGCTCGATATCAATTTCATGGGATCGACGGCCGAGACACCGGGCCTGAGCAACAAGATCAGCAAGACTCGTGCTGCATGCAACAACTTCGGTTATATAGGAGCTGTCCGTACCGGCAATGAGACAATGCCTTTTTTCAACTGGGGTGTGAGCTACTCGCGAGTGGCGTCGTTTGATCGCCGTTATGCAGGGTCGTTCGAGTCGATCGGCACGTCTTTGACAAATCTCGTTGCGAATTATACAAACACGGATCTGTCATCAGGTCTTTATACTCCCAATCAAATGTGGGAGACCAACAATTATAATCCGTATTTCGATTCTCAGGCTCCATGGACAAGTATTCTCATGTATAACGGCTATGGAATCAATACTCCGTCATCGGGCGCTTCATCGGTGAATGGTCTTTTCAAGGAAAATGCCACGGTGGGTTCCGGATCGTTTGAGGTTGAGGAGAAGGGGTTTGTGGATGAGTATGCCATCAATCTCGGAGGCAATATCCTCAATACAGTATATTGGGGTATCGGATTTGGCATCACAGATATTGACTTCAAGCAGTATGCCTATTACAGCGAGTCGTTCTCGAATGCAGACATATCATATGGCAATGGTACGACAAACGGTGACGCCTCCTATGGTCTCAACAACTACAAGCGTATCTATGGTAGCGGATTTAATTTCAAAGCCGGTCTCATATTGAAACCTATCAATGAGTTCCGCCTCGGTATTGCCGTCCATACACCGACGTATTACAACCTTACCTATGAGGGACAGGGAGCTATGGGGTACCGCTATTATTCTGATCTGTATGCAGATGGCAAACCATCGTCAGGAAACGTATCCACCGAGGTGGATGATGTTGACTTCAAGACTCGCTCGCCGTGGCGCCTTATGGTTGGTGCTGCAGGCGTGATTGGAGGAAAGGCTATCATAAGCGCCGACTATGAATACCGTGCGTATTCAGATATGAAAGTACAGGACTGGAACGGTAATGATTATTTCGACATCAACGAAGATGTGAAGACTTATTATCAGGCTGTCAACGTGGTGCGTCTAGGCGCCGAGTACCGTGTGACACCGTCGTTCAGCATACGTGCCGGTTATGCCTATGAATCCTCGCCGGTGAAGAGCGAACTTCTTGATCCAACCGGCAATACTGCCACATATGTATTTACCTCTGGCCCGGATGATACTGAGACGCAGCCGGCGTATACACTTGATCGTTCGACACAGTATATCACTTGCGGACTTGGATACCGCTACAAGATGTTCTATGCCGATCTCGCATATGTACACCGTTACCGTCAGAGTGACTACCATGCGTTTTCCGATTATAATGACGAACTCGGACTCGTGATCGCTCCATCGGCCAAACTCACTGACCATAACAATTCGCTAATACTCACTGTCGGCTTCAAGTTCTGATCCCGCATGGCAAAAAAGAAAACATCCGCACCCTGCGACAAAAAGTCCGGGGTGCGGATTGACCTTGATAACCCCGAGTTTCAGAAGGCTTGGGAGTTATTGCAATATACGAATAGATCTGTCTTCCTTACAGGTAAAGCCGGTACCGGCAAGTCGACATTTCTGCGCTATATTGTGGAGAATATCCACAAGAGCACCATTGTACTTGCCCCTACTGGCATAGCTGCTGTCAATGCCGGAGGGCAGACGCTGCACTCTTTTTTCCGTATACCCTTTAAGCCCATCACTCCCGATGATCCGGACTTCGCCCGCGACCGGCTGAAGGAACGTATGAAATATCCTGGATGGCTTGTCAAGTTAATCCGCGGCCTTGAGTTGATAGTCATAGATGAGATATCGATGGTCAGGGCGGATATAATTGATTTCGTGGACAAGTTGTTGCGTCACTACAGCGGGAATTTCCGTCAGCCGTTTGGCGGGAAGCAGCTTCTGTTGGTGGGAGATGTGTTTCAGCTCGAGCCTGTTGTGACGGGAGATATGCGCGATATCCTTGGCAGATATTACAATGATTTCTATTTTTTCTCCGCTCATGCTTTCGCCGACATAAAGGTTGTTCCCATAGAACTCCGCAAAGTGTATCGTCAGACGGATGTAGAATTCATATCTTTGCTTGACCGTATCCGTGCGGGGAGGGCAACGGGGGAGGATCTGTCTATGTTGAACTCACGCGTGCGTGAACAGGATGTCCTGCCAGGTACAGAGGGAGGGGAAGGACTCGTGATGACCCTCGCTACACGTCGCGATATGGTTGATCATATCAACGAGACGCATCTCGAGGCGATAGCACGTCCGGCTGTCACGTTTACCGGGGAGATAAAGGATGATTTTCCTGCCAATTCTCTCCCTACCGATCTTGAGCTTACTCTCAAGGAGGGAGCACAGGTGGTGTTTATCAAGAATGATCCGGACCATCGTTGGGTCAATGGCACTCTCGCCACAGTCACAGCTCTTGCCACCGATTTGTTGGAAGTGCGTCTGGAAGATGGATCCGTGCATAAGATCAAACCGGAAATTTGGGCAAATGTCAGGTATACATATGATGAAAAGACAAAAAAGATAAATGAGGAGGTACTCGGCACATTTACTCAGTATCCTGTCAAATTGGCCTGGGCTCTCACTGTGCACAAGAGTCAGGGTCTGACATTCAGCAAGGTCAACATAGATCTCGGTCGCGGCGCATTTGCCGGCGGACAGACATATGTGGCGCTTTCTCGTTGTCGTTCGCTTGATGGTATGACGCTACGTGCCACTGTGGCTGACCGTGATATATTTGTCAATCCATCGGTGGTGAGGTTTTCACGGTCGTTCAACGACCCTGTGTTGATATCAGGAGCCCTTGCGCGTGCGCATGCCGACAATTGTTATGACAAGGCTCTGCATTTGTGTCGTGAAGGTGACCTTCCGGCTGCATTCGATATGTTTGTGGAGGCGACAAAGTCGTGCTCGATGCTTGACAATGAGCTCGTGATGCGATTTGCCAGACGTCAGCTCGGATCGGTGCTGAAGCTTAAAGAAGAGATCGCATCGCTCAGGCAACGTCTGGCCGATGATGATGCTCGCTTTGAATCGCTGGCTTTCGAGTACGTTTCCATGGGGGCCGACTGTCTTGACGACAATATGCCCGAACCGGCCATCTCCAATTTCTCAAAAGCACTGTCACTGCATCCACGTAGTTTGAAGGCTTTGCAGGGACGCGGCGACGCTTATGCCATGTCTGGACGTTATGATGAGGCTCTTGCCGATTACCGCGCTCTTATAGACCTTGAGCCTGATGATATAGAGGCGATGCTTGCCATGGGGAGATGTTATTGGAGCCGGTCAGACATGCACAATGCTATGGATCGCTGTCTGGCCGCTATAAATGTCGCTGAGCGTACGGAAACGTCTGTGAGGCGGATCGCTCCTGTGCATGAACTACTTGGAGATATATTTGAACAACTTGGCGATGAGGCTCAGGCTGAGCATCACCGTTTGTTGGCGCGACGGCTGAAGCGCAAAGGTAAATCGTGATAACGAAGTAAAGTATCTCTATTACGGCAGTTATTGACAGTAGATTGTGGTAGATATATAGGAAATTAATTTAACTATCATAATCCTGAACTATAGATAAACGCATAATGCTTGTAGAGTATAATATGTTGGTTTGTAGGCGTATGAAGCGTGGATGGATGAAAAAAGATAGAAATCACAACAAAAATGTTGCGTAAATAAAAATAAATACCTACCTTTGCAGACGTAAAAGCCCAGGTGGCGGAATGGTAGACGCGCTCGTTTCAGGTGCGAGTGCTGCGAGGCGTGCAGGTTCGAGTCCTGTTCTGGGCACTGTAAAAGCGAGATAACTAATTGGAAATTCAATAGTTATCTCGCTTTCGTTTTATTTTACGTGCATATTACGTGCAAATGGTGTCAACCGAAGTCCGCCGTTCACCCTCCCCTCGAACCTCATCCGGCACTCCTACCATTATTTTTAGGAACTCTTGCCCTTCCCTTTCGCTTTTGCATTGAGGGCTTTTATCGTGTCGAGGTAGGCTCGCTCTACGGGGGACAGTTCGCGCACTTGGAACAGACGATATTCCTGCTCGGCTTTTTCCATAGCTTGCTGATGGCTGACCGTGCCGGAGCCGTTGAGTAAAGCCTCGCCTGTCGAGGACAGAATATTGTCGAGCTGCTGCACATAGTCGCTCATATACATCGGGCGACGTTTCATCGCCTGAATCTCTGCGAAGTCGAAGTATCCCGATACAAGATTGTTCAAAATCTTCAATTCATCCTCGCTGAGATAGTTCTTGGCAATTTTGGCATCGCGCAGCGTTGGATGGTCACCTTTGAAAGAAGTAAGCCCCATCATCGGTGATTCTGCATTTGCTCGATGAAAGATAACCTCAGCTGCAGTGTGACCATGAGCTGCAAAGTGTAGCTTGTTCTGCACAATCTTAAAGAACTCCACCGAGATGTCACTGCGAGGGTCATAATCCACGGCGGTAGCATAAAGATCGAGCACCTGACGGTACATTACCTTCTCCGAAGAACGGATGTCACGGATACGGTCAAGCAGCTCTCGCCAGTAAGCACCGCCACCATTCCCTTTCAACCGCTCATCATCCATAATAAATCCCTTGATGATATATTCTTTCAGCCGCTCAGTAGCCCACCTTCGGAAATGCGTGGCGATAACCGACCGAATCCTATACCCCAACGAAATAATCATGTCGAGATTATAGAATGGAATCTCACGCGACACCTTACGGTTACCCTCCTGCCGAACTTGTAAGAAATTCTTACAGGTTGCCGACTCTTCCAATTCTCCGTCAGCATAGATATTTCTAATATGCTGAACGATATTAGGGCGAGTTGTCTGATACAGCTCCGCCATCTGTTGCTGCGACAGCCAAACAGTCTCACCGGTAAACTTCACCTCAATGCGAGTCTCACCGTCCTCACCCTGATATATGATTATATTATTGTCTGAATCCATATCGTCTAAAAAATAGTATATCTTCGTTTCGCCTCTACTTGGAAATAGAATTGCATCTCCATTGAATCCTAGCACTTCAGAAGTTCAAAATAATGGCTCCATGTCAAAAGGTGAGACACTGTTTCACCTTTTGGGAAACATAGATAAGACTTCCTCATATATATAAGGTTAGAGCTGCTGAAACCGCGGCCACGCCTCACGGTCAAATCTTTTGCCAGACGAGTTATAAGGAATTTGCCATACTCAGCGCGAATCTGGCCCTTTTGCTCGAACTCAACAATATACTGACCTGTCCGCCAGTTAGCATCAAGCAATTCAGTATTGACCGCCTCGACCGCACGGTTCTTTGCCTGTGTCCATAGGTTGTCAATTCGCCCGATGAGAGCATCATACTCAGATTGAGGAATGACTACTGATATGTCCTTAACTTTGTCTGTCATAACTTTCAGTGTTGTCGTTTATAACGTTTTTACGTAGGATGATGAATCTATAACGACAGCCAAACAGTTTCGCCGGTAAACTTCACCTCAATGCGGGTCTCGCCATCCTCACCCTGATATATGATTATATGATTATCTGAATTCATATCTCTTCGATTTTAGAAGTCATCGTCGAACATACCCGAATCCATGTCATCATCGAAGTCCTGCTGGATGTAATCATTATGACTGTAATTGCTATATCCGCCGTCATAATCATCGTGATGAGAATGGTCTGAATAGCGTTGGCACTCCCTTTGGCGACGTTCCCAAAAGGATTCCTTCTTGCGATGACCGAAAAGCCCGTCAAACACAAATATATCGCGTATAAAACTCCAAAAGCCCATAGTTAGTCAATTTTCAGTGATGCCTTAAGTTCTGAGATTAGTTGCAAGATTCGTTCTTCTCTAAATTGTTTAGAAGACATACAATAAACTTGCATATTTCCACATACAAAGAAGCAAATAGAACTGATAAATAGTGTAATTGGTTTTAGCAGTGCTTCATTGAAAACATATGGCATGGACCGCTTAATGCCGTGAGCCAGTTTCCCTCTATAATCGAAAAGCAAACGTGTGATTGATTTTACATTAAAAACTCTATTCTTGTCATTCTCAATCACCTTAGAATAAACATGTTCATAGTGAGTAGAGTTTTGGTCTTTAAAAAGCCTAACAGTTTGAAGCAACGCCAAGACGAAATCAGAATTACTCGTAAAATCGGCCACCTGTTTATTTTTATCAGTGGCTCCTTTCGAGAAACAGAATTCTAATAACATATAGAAATGAATGTATGCTTGCCGGTAAGACTCAGATTGCATATATCCATTAGCCTCCCTAAAATAATTATATGGTATAATCGAGTCCGGCAAGATTTTATTTAAAAGTAAAATGCTTGATAAATTGGATTGTGATATGATTTTCTTTTTGGACTGATTAACACGTTTTGACGCAGAAATTATAGGATGTAAGTTTTGAAATACACTCTCTCCTGAATACCATGATATTTCTAACGTCTCATTATAAAGTATTTTAGATATTCCATAATTATATCCTCCAATCGCCTCAATATGTTGAAGAAGCTCAATATATTCTTTAAATGCGGATTCATTCGGAATAATAGGTCTTGATTCTTCCCCGCTAATTTTATAATGTATTTGCAAAGGACTATTCTCCGGTACTGGCTTTATTACCGAGATTTTTATACGATCCTTTATCAATAAACAAAGAAACTTCAAAACCTTTATGATAAGATTTTATTGGCTCTGAAAGGACGAAGTCGCCAATGACAATTGCTTTTATCCCAAAATATATCATACCTCGTCAATAGTCCATCTGAACTCACGGATTACATGGTTGCGGAAGTTTTCAAAATTGTCACCCCATTGGTGACAAACATAAAATATTTTGCCGGTAGGGTCAACAAACGGGCGATCTATGAAATAGCGTTTGTCTGAATCCTGTCCTTTGGCAAGACGTTCCTTATATTCATCGTCTGAAGCCACGACTCCGTAGCCACCTTGCAAAATACGCGGGAAGAAAGATTCCACATCTTCAAAGGTAGCCTCCGGATTACATTCGATAAAGAGTTTTATCGTTGCATAAACAGTATTTCGTTTGTTTAGTGGCTCACCGCCATTAAGTGAGAACATAGTTCTTTTGCCTTTCACTTTTTTTACGGAGATATCCGGAGTGGGGTTGTTGTTCCCATTGACAATCTCCACTTCGATTGAAATACCAAGTGCGTTAGCCACTTGTTTGAGCATTGACATTTTGGTTTCATTGCTCATATTGACGTATATCCACCATCCGTCTACCTGTTCTTGCCATTTGTAGCCATCTTCGGTAACTCTCTGCTTGCGGCCTACGAGAGGGAATCCGGCAAAGGTGCGGCCATCGAAAGTGGCAACCCGAGGAAGAACCATGTGCTTCAAGGCCTCGATGAAGGCCGTTTTACCGTTGCCTTCACACACGGTGCCGTCCTCAAAGCATACTCTGAAATCAATGTTGGGTGAGCGTGTAATGTCAGTGGCCGTAACCACATGAGGGCGTTTGGGCGAAATTTCAACGGCATCTGTCAGTACGTCGGAAATGTTGCGTTTTCGTGATAGACTGACTTTCAACGGCTCGCCGGGCACATAGTCAACGACAAGTACCAGCTCACGTTGCACCTGTGCAAGTGCCGGTTCAATTTTGTCAGTGAGAGTAGGCAATATCTCCTTGCGGATAAGATCCTCTTCAAGTTTATCAACTTCTTGCTGAAGAAGCTCGTCAATGGGGAGATTAAGCTCCTTTAGACTCTCAATCGTGGTATATAGTTTGCTGAGTTTCGACATGGTCATTCAAGGCTAAAGTTTTCGTATTCCTCGCGCGTGATTGGTGTCTCGGGGTCAACAATCAGCACCTCATCGTATGTCAAATCATAGAGATGATATACGATGTGGTCAATTTGGTCCTCATACTCTTTTATATCTGCATTTTGGTGCACAGCAATGGCAGATATAATATTTTCAAGAATGTCAGAAAGCTGTTCCTGCACGTTTAACGGTGCAAGTTTGATAGGTATTTGTTGCAGAGGTTCTTTGTCAAGCTGAAAATTCAGTCCCTGCATTTTACCTTTATTGCGAAGCCAAAACTCTACAAGTTTTGAATTGAGCAGAGCTGTGAGATACTTGGAATTTACCCGTTCAGTCTTTATTATATTAAAGGTTTGGGTTAAGTAACAATCTGAATCAGAATAGGAGAAGATGGGTTTGCCCACACATTTTCTCTGACAAATTATTTTTTCACCCCCAAAGAATCGATTGTCGCGGGCTCGATGTAGACCATATGGACGATTGTCGGATGTGAATATATCCACGAATTGGTCAAGATGAGCTTTGATATTTGGATATGGGTCTAAAGAATTGGGATTTTTATAGGATGAATCCGTATATATCAGCCATAATTCATTTGTCCGAGGGAAAGTAATATATCGTTTTACCTCCTCAGATGTATAGTATGGCTTTATCAGAGTTAATTCTTCCTCTGTTAAATTAAGTCCATCAAGTTCAGATTTTTTAAGTCCAAAAATGCCATCCCCAATTTTGTGATGTCCAAGTGCTTTTTGGCCTTTCTTGTTTAAAAAATCCTGAGGGAATACAATCCCTTGTGCAATCTCGGAGTTGTCAAACTTGAATGTATCTTTTATAGAGTTCAATTTTGTAAGGAACTCGTCTGCATCAGAAAACGTTAAAAATTTGTTCCTATATTCGTTGCGTCGAATGTTCGGGGCCAAATACATCGCATTGGCATCAGTGTCTTTTGCGAGCATCTTTGTCACATCGTCAAGAGTGTCACCGAGAAGGACTCTAAAATCAAAAGAATAATCATCGATTGTATGATTTTTCTTAAACTGCATTACCATAGTCTGAATACTTGCAGAGTCGAAAATCATATAATCGCGAAAATCACACAACTGAATGATTTGTGTCTCATTGATTATTTTGTTGCGAAGTTTTTTAGCTCCGGCACTTGTAGTCCAGTTGTTGGTGGCGATGAAACAGAGATTTCCTCCCGGCTTAAGCATATCAATTCCTCGACAAGCAAACATATACCATATATCCATCTTGCCAAGATAGTAAGGGGACTGCTTAACAGACTCAAATATTTCATGGTCACCACGACCTTCCTTGATATATGGTGGGTTTCCAATCACGATGTCGAATCCGCCCTTTTCAAAGACATCGACAAACCATGTGTGCCAAAGGAAGAAACGAGTATTGGCAGTGACATCTCTGATTTCTTTAAGAAAATCAGGGTCTTTTGTTTCTTCATAGATTTGGTTTATGACCAAATTCTTTACATTTACGAGCAATCTGTCACGTATCTCGTGATTAGTAGCATTAAAGTATCTTTTAATGTCATCACGAAGGATTGTCCGTATATCAGAGAAATCAAGAGCGGACTGTCCTTTTTCGTCCACGCCGCCACAAATATGAGTTAAGTCGCGATTATTATAACTCTCCAAAAGAGAATTGCCCTGCATGATTTTGAAATGAAGATTTGGAAGAGGCATAGGTTCATCTTCATCAACTACCATGGCAAGCCAAAAGCGAAGACGTGCGATGTCAACAGCTCCTTTCTCTATATCGACGCCATATATGCTTTGTTGCATAATATATCGCTTCATCTTTGCTTGGTCTATGAATGAATAGGTGCGAAGCGATATAAATAATTTGGAAAGTATATTGACAATGCCCATGGGGAAGGCTCCGGAACCAATGGCAGGATCACATATTTTCACTCTGAGTAAACGTTCTTCAATCTCTTTGCGTTGAGTCTCGTTTAGAAGATCAACATTTCTTGTGATAACATATTGTCGAATTAGTTCATTGCCTGCGCTGGAATATCTTTCATCTTGAAGATAGGCTATAATTGCTTCCTGACACATGTAGTCGACAATAGGTTTTGGCGTGTAATAGGCCCCTTTGTCCTTGTTGTCTTCAAGTAGATTCTCAAATATACGACCCAGCATTTCGGGATCAATGCCTATCTCAGCATCCTCTGAATCATTTTCATCAATAGTGAAGTTGAAACTGTCGAGGAAAGAGAACAACTCCCTAAAATATGAAGCAGGGAAATGGCATACTTTGGGGTCAATATCGTCCTGACTAAAGAGACCACCATTCAGATAAGGAATAAATTGCCATCCGGGGAGTAATGTAATATCCCTGCCTGATGATTCCGCTTCTTGTTGCCTTTCTTGAATCTCCTTTGTATTTAAAACATAGAAGAATAATGTCTCGAGGACATCATCAAGGAAAGAATCCTGATATTTCCCGGCATTGCTAAATAGATTGTGCATGTAGTGAGGGTCGCTTACATGCTCGTTGTTATATAGCCAACCTTTGCGCTGAAGGAAATAAAGGAATACAATTCGTCCGAACATTTTCTTGACATAATCGCGGGTGGATCTACCATCTGATTCAAAAGTAGATGCAAACTGATTTGTATTATCTTGCTCCAACCAGTTAAACCTCTTTATAATATTTGTAAGTTCCTTTTCGTCAGAATATGGAACGCCTGTAATATATTGAACAAACACAGCATAGTAAGCTCTATAGTAGTTGAAGAAATCATCACTGAGAGCCTGGACGGAAAAAGCATCTTCAAAATCTTCATTGGTGCGCTCGCTGTTGGCTAGTATTTCAAACCGTTCAGCAGCAGTGCGTCCTCGATATCCTTTCCCGAAAACGTAAGTATAACGTTTGGCAGATGTCATGTCTGCAATGCTTCCGGCTTTATAGGCATAGGAAAAACGCCACGAAGTGCCGATAGTGTTTTCATAGTGGAACACTATAAGCATATGCTGATATTGTTGCACAATAGAGCGAACCAACTGCTGAATGTTAACACGTGAACGCTCGATATTCACAGAATCGTTAACAGTGACATCGAGAAGCACTATGTTGTCGGCATTGTAGTTTTGCTCGGTAAGGTCGCCTATATATTTTATATGCTTCAGTCCGGCTTTTCGGGCGCGTTCGGCATACTGTGGCAGCTCAGCCAAATCTATGTTGACCGGCTCGATTTCATCACCGAAAATCGGTTTGATTACCTCGGAGAGGAAAACATCGGTGCCGGGATAATCATTGCTGAATATATGTTCCAAACGTTCTTTGAGAGTCATGGTCAGTTAATGTTATAAAGTGCGAGTTTTGACTCACCGCGTTTCTTTTGTGCGCGGTCGGCGAAATGGGCAAGTGCAGTTTCGAGCAGAGCGTTAATATCATCGTTAGTGCCGAAAAGCGATGATTGGTAGTTCTCGAATTTCATCACTTGCTTGATGACATAATTATTTTTAGCTCTGACGAGCAGGTCAATCTGTTTCAACAACTTCTTTGACTCCTTGGTAACATCCGGGCGTGACCTCAGCGCTGACAAGACACCGAGAGCCTTGGTTACATTTTTGCTTGAATCGGATGTGGTGTTGTAGTGGGCCACATGCTTCTGATATGCTTTCAGGGCAATATCGGCAAGTTTAGAGTCTCCGATTTGAGCCTCTGAGAACACAGCTGACGGGTCACATTTCAGTTCCTGCATCGTCGACAAAGAAGAAACAATGCGGGTTTCCGGTGTTGCGTCTGTCAGTTTCACCTCCACAGAAATGAGTTCCTTGGAGTTGTCAGTGAACACAAAGATTCCATGGTCGCTTTCGGCCACAGTAATCATCGTGCCTCCGAGCGAATCGGCATCAACGGAAGCAATATATGAATATCGTTCAGGCTGATTGTCGCGGAATGCTTTCAATTCGTTGATAAATGGGCCGAATGGCGATTCGTCACCGTCAACAAAATGTTGGAGGTCATGCTCAACCAGTTCCTCGCGCTCGCTGAACACCTTGTTGTCCTCGCCAAACATTTCATGGAAGGATTGCAGTTTGGCGTATGCTTTTTCAATCAAGCGTATCTGACTGTTACCTTCGTCAGATGGGAAGAAGTTAAATACATGGACAAATTCTTCGGTGGAGCCGATACGGTTTACACGACCGATGCGCTGCATCAGGCGTGTCGCATTCCAAGGTGCATCATAGTTGAGAATCACGTTGGAGCGATGTAGATTCACACCCTCGGCAAGCACTTCGGTTGTTACTATCACATCATAGTCGTCACGTCTTAGCTCAGGCTTGCAGTTGGCATCGAAGTTTGCTTCAATGGCTTCTTGCTTCTCTGTGCGGTTTTCTGCTGATATGCTGAGCACCTTATGCCTTTTGGCTTTCAAGGCTCGTTCGAGGGATTTAAGGGTGTCAATCGCCTCAGTGAAAATAACGAGCCGAGGCTTGTTCTGACCGGATGGATTGTTGATTTGAGGATCGAACAGTTCAGGTTTAATTGCCTCTTTGAATCGGTCAAATTTGGGATCTTCGGTATTCTCTCTCCATCGGTCAAGAAGTGATTCAATCAGAAGCTTATCGTTTTGGAGGTCGGCAAGATAAGTTTCTTTGAAATCGGATGCTGAGAAGCGTCGATTATTGCCGCCCTTTTTCTCAATTCCGGCTTCGACAGCCGCGCGGAATGTCTCGAAATTGCCTTTGTTCTCGGCATGAAGCTTGTTCACATCAAGGTCGGGGCAAATGAAAACGCAATCATGCTGAAGCATGTCAATCATCACGTCGTTGTATCGACGAAGATTTTCAAGTGTGGTCTTGAAGGCTGCAATGCTGCTTTCAAGGCGTTTGACAAGCAAAATCTGCATGATGCGTTTGAGCCGGCGAGTGATGCTTTCAACCGTCAGATTTCGTTTCTCATACAGCTTGGTATGCTCAGAATTCACGAACTGTGTAATCGCAGCATATCTGTAAAATCCAATATGTATGCGAGGGTCAAAAGGCTCTCCTTTTGCCGGAGGGCAGATTGCCACGGTGGTGTCATAGAAGAGTTGTTGCAATTCTTCATCCATCTTATATTCAAGCTTGTGGGGGCCTTTGACGGTGGGAAATTTCAAAAGCTCAGCATCCTCTCCATACATTTTGCGAATGTCAGTGCGGGTGCGGCGCACCACAAGGTCGTTCAGAACACAGCGGCGAACTTCCTCCGAGATGTCGTGAATCATGGCTTTTGCCTTACGTCGACCCTCCTCTTTGTCCTGAGGTATCGCCCTGGCCTCGGCGAAGCGGCGGCGTATATTTGCAAAGAAACTGTCAAGTTTGCCACCTTCGACATTTGGCAACGTCGAATTATTGGGGTCTCTTTGGAAAAGCTTTATCTGATTGTAAAGGTCTTGCGGTGAGTTGTTCTGCGGTGTCGCAGACAATAGAGCGACATATGGCGTTGGATTAATGAATCCAATCAGGTCATCAATGGCATGATATTTTTGGGTCTCTGAGTTGCGGAAATTATGGCTCTCGTCTATTAAAACCAAACCATAGTTATCTGCCTTGATGTCTTCCATCTCATCGCCATCTTCGTCCTCGTCAACTTCTCCAAGCTCATCAAATACTTTTCCGATGCTCCCTGTGGTGACAAACTCAACACTGAGCCCAATATTGTTACGCGGATTATTTTTGTCAAAATCCTCAATGGTCTTCACCCACGCTTTTTTAATGGCCGGAGGCGTAACAATCAATACTTTTGGGTTTCGGCCAAGGCTCTCTGCATTTTCAAGGAAATAGCGGATAAGCATGACACCAACCACAGTTTTACCAAGACCGACAACGTCGCCGAGAATAAAACCACCGAAACGCTTCATAACAGAGAAGCATTGCTTGACAGCATCAAGCTGATACTCCAATGAATTAAATGACGGAGGTAAATATGATTTCAGCACTTCGGTAGTATTGGCATCAACCATATCTCCGAATTGCATTTGCAAATATTTGATGTAAACTTCGTAGGGTGAAAGCGGTTCGGGTTTAGCATCTTCTCCACGATCTTTTTCAACTTCTTTGCCAAGTGGTGACGGCTTTAGAATATCCTGAATAAAACGACCGGTCCATGGTTGACTCTTTTCCCACATCTCATTGAACCATATAAGATGCGACTTGTACTTGCCAACTGCAACGGGTGAGGCAACAACCGTTGTATTGGTTTCAAGATAGTTAAGCTCGGCATTGTCTTGAAGCCCTTTTTCTGTAAAGTTAGAGCTGCCTATGATGCCATGTGCCTCCGTAGGGTTGCCATCGGCATCTTCACAATAAGCGATATAGCATTTGGCGTGTAGGAACTGTTCCTGGTTGCCGTATTGACCATAGACATGAATTCTGATTTGTGAATCACTTAAACTGTCAAGGTCTGCATAATCAAGAAGCAACTGAACGGAGGGTTTGTATTCGTTTGTTAGACGGTCAACATCACGTTTAATATAGAAATCCGGGAACTTCTCCTCATGTTCTTCCAACGGGCGAAGCTGATATGAACGCAACTGAGGCTCCTTGCCTATCAAAAGCTGAAGTCTACCCCCTCTCTCAAAGAACTCTTTAAGCACCTCGTAAAGCAACGCAGTGCCCGGGATATCCCAATAGCCGGTTGCAATCTGAAGATGATTGCAACGTGGATTTGAGATAAGCTCCTTTAACGTTTCGACAAGTTTCAGTTTGTCGGAATTGTCTATGAGGGTATTATTCATATAATCAATACAAAAGAAAACTCCCAAGTAGCATCTGAAGGCCGACCAAAGCCGTAACGACTACGTTAGGAGTTTTCAAAGGGTTTTCGGCTCGCGCCGTAGGTCTTTTATTATTAGTTGGTCATTTTCAGATAGACGTTACTATTCCTAATTACAAAGTTACAAAGAATTTTTGAGACAACAATCGGTTATGCTCGAAAACATAACCGATTGTTATTTGGGGCTAAATGCCCTGTCCCTCAAATTTTAGGCTCATTTCACCTTATCAATCCGATGGCGGCGGAGATAGGCATCGAGGTCGGCGCGGTTAACGTAGATTTTGCGGCCGATTTGGGAAAAGGGGATGACGCGCTGGTCGCGGTAGTTTTGCCATGTCTTGGACGAGACTCCGAGTAGTTTTCGCGCGGCTTCGGATTCCAGCCACTCGGAGTCGCGGTCGGAAGCGTTGCGGTTCTCAATCATCTCGGCGAGGCGGTCGAGTTTGTCGTTGAGTGATTGCCATTCTTCATGCGGAATCATGACCATTGTGATGGGTGAAATTGTTGATGGTTGCGAGCTTTTGCTCATTCGTGTTTAGGTTTCAGTAGTCGTGACTGCTAATTTCAACTTCTACTCCAATGAAAAAACAATCGGAGGGTGAAGTTGCCGGTGTATCAAGGAGTGGCATCCAACATAAGAAAGGATGCTGTTTGGTATTGAAAGAACTGAGTTGTCTCTCATTGAATCTTTGTCGCAATGCAAAAATAATATCGGAAGGTGCGTATTTCCAAAAATTTGCACCCCTTGGACGCACAAAATATAGCTATGACCGTATTTGGCCACTTGAAGCAGCCAATGTCCAACCTATATTTCCCCGATAATTATCTGCTACTTCTCGCGTTGCAACGGATAGCCCATGTGTCCATAAGTCCTTATAGACATATAGACCTATATCCAAAATATTAGGAGAAATATGTTTATATATCGCTATCTGAATAGTAAGAACTATAATTGTATTTTAGTATTCATATTGATGTGGAAATATCTCAGTAGCCAACGATTTACAAAAATCTATATGGTAAAAATAATATTTGGATTTCAATATCAATAGTCGTTGATAGAAATACATTTCTCTTACTTAGCATTCATAAATACGGATTGAAATATTAGTATCCACACTAATCCACATTGGAATATTTGTCAGCCTGTGACCGCAAAATGTATGGATATGGCCGTATTTCAGCCCCCCCGGGCATGGGCATTCGTACATGAGTACTTTAGGAATTGAGGAACTTAGGAATCTATTGTTCAATAAATTGATTTTTCAATCGGCTGATAGTTCAACAAGATTGCTATTGCATTGGATTATAGATGATTTAATCGACAAACATAACAATAGAAGTGCCGTTCCGAAGATTAGTATATTGAACGCCTTATTTGCAGGTCTGACAATCGAATCCTTTGCAAATATACAATCCAATCATTCAGATTTCCAAATATTTGCATAGCTCGACCGCATAAAGCACCCATATTTCCGCATATTTCCGCGTG
>CAJTJG010000018.1 GCA_910576785.1 uncultured Duncaniella sp. | reverse complement strand
GTGACATAGTTGATATAATTTTGAAGTATAACAACTTTAAGTATAGAATATATTTGTCTTCCGACCACTATAACCCGCAGGGACGACGTTCGTGGTAACGAGTATACCACAACGTCGTCCCTTCGGGACTCCCAGGCCTTTACGCACAACAAAGACCTCAGCTCCTAAAAGCCTTCTGTTTCTTGTTATGTTGCTCTAAGCTAATGCGGTACGCGTTATAAGGACTTCTATACTAAATATTTCTATACTGATTATTCCGGCTTGGCGGTGAGGACGAGGGGTGCTTTCTCCAGCTTCTTGCCGTTGAGGTATACCTCGGTGCTGAGCTTGGGCTTGCTGCCGTTCAGGTCACACTTATGCACGAGCTTTATCTTGTGGGTCTCCCCCTGGAATTTCACCTCCATCTCCTTCTCATAGCTCATGTCTCCCTGAAATTCACCTATGTATATGATCCAGCGGTCGGTAGGCGTCTGGGTGAAGTTCTCGGTGTCCACATCATAAATCTGACGGATGAATATACCGTAGAATTGAGCGAGATAAGCGCGTGTGGGAGTGGATGGCATCCAGTTCTCGGTCCATTCCATCGGATACTCCTTCCCCTCGTACACGAGAGTCATTGGCTGACCCCACACAGTGCCGTCGGCACGCGGGGAGAGGAGGCTCTTTCCCGCGGTGTTCTGCACGTCGATGGGTATGGCCACGCCCATGATGTCCCAGATTATATCTTCGGGATCGTCATTGTCATTGCATGACACGAATGTCAGCGCCATAAGGGCGCAGATAAGCATTGATGTGATTTTTCTCATAGATTGATTCATTTTTCTGATTTTAGGGGAAGCAAAGATAGTCATTGTGGCATACACATACAAGACGCCCCCTTTTTTTAACTTTTAACAATATTACACAGGGTGCATTCTTGACGGGAAATTTGTAATTTTGCGGCTTCAAGATTTCACATATCAGAAAAAATCGATCATGTCCACTCAAGATAACACATGCCTACATGACCCCTTTGACCGCGGGCATCTGTGGCATCCCTATACATCCACAATAGATCCGCTCCCTACTTATATGGTGGAGTCGGCATCGGGCGTGAGGCTGCGCCTTGCCGACGGCAGGGAGATAATAGACGGCATGTCGTCGTGGTGGTGCATGATACATGGCTACAATCACCCCCGCATCAACCGTGCCGCCGTCGCTCAGATGGAGAAGATGAGCCATGTGATGTTCGGAGGTCTCACCCACCGCCCCGCAGTGGAGTTGGGACAGATGCTCCTTGAGGTGGCCCCGCCATCCATGAACAATATATTCTATGCCGACTCCGGCTCGGTGGCTGTGGAAGTGGCCATGAAGATGGCCGTGCAGGCATCCATAGCCCGGTCGGGCGATCATCGCAAGACTAATTTCGCCACGATACGCAGTGGATACCACGGCGATACGTGGAATGCCATGAGCGTATGCGATCCTGTCACGGGCATGCACGGCGCCTTTGGCCCGGCTCTCCCTGTGAGATATTTTGCCGCCGCGCCCATGGTGAAGCCGTGGGAGCCGTGGGACGATGCAGACTTCCTCCCCCTCGAGCAGCTCGTCATGGAGAAGAAAGATGAACTTGCGGCCGTCATACTCGAGCCCATCGTGCAGGGGGCCGGCGGTATGCGGTTCTACCATCCCGAATATCTGCGCCGCGCCCGACGCCTATGTGACGAGGCCGGTATTTATCTCATATTCGATGAGATAGCCACCGGATTCTGGCGCACGGGCCGCATGTTTGCCTGGGAGCACGCCGGGGTTGAGCCCGACATCATGTGCATAGGCAAGGGCCTCACGGCAGGTTATCTCACCATGAGCGCAGTGCTCACCACACGCGAGGTGGCCGATACCATATCGGGTGGCGAAGCGGGAGTGATGATGCACGGCCCAACGTTCATGGCCAACCCTCTGGCATGCGCCATAGCTATCGAGTCGCTCAAATTGCTGCAAGGCCAGGATATGGCTGCCCGTGTAGCACATCTCGAAGAGGTGATGCGCGAATCTCTCGCTCCTGCGGCTCTCCTTCCGCAGGTGGCCGAGGTGAGGGTGCTGGGTTCCATCGGTGTGGTGGAGATGAAGGATCCGGTCGATCTGGGCGAGTTCCAGAAACGCTGTGTGGACCGCGGTATATGGGTGCGCCCCTTCGGCCGTAATGTCTACATCATGCCTCCCTATGTGATATCCGATGACGATCTCCGCTACCTCGCGGAGCAAACCATAGAGTGCATACGATGACCGCCGCAACATCAGATAATATTTTTGCCCGCATCCTTGCGGATCTTTCCGCTTCCGGCAATCTGCGATCTGTCCCGCAGGGATGGGATCCTGAACGGGTGGTGGACATGTCGTCCAACGACTACCTCGGACTCGGCGCCGACCGGGCCATGCAGGAGGAGTTTCTGGCCGATGCTTCGCGTCGGCTCATACCGCTGACTTCATCGGCCTCACGCCTGCTGTGCGGGCGTCAGGATGAATACCATAGCCTTGAGTCGCTGCTCGCCGGGCTATACGGTCGCCCCGCGCTCCTGTTCAACAGCGGCTACCATGCCAATACGGGGCTTGTATCCTCGATCGGCGCCATGCCGCGCACGCTCATCGTGGCCGACCGCCTGGTGCATGCCAGTATCATCGACGGCATAGTGCTGTCACGTGCCCCGTTCAAGCGTTTCCGCCACAATGACATCAACCATCTCTCCGACATTCTCGCCAAGGAGGCCGGCAACTACGACCGTGTGCTTGTGATAGTGGAGAGTGTCTACTCGATGGATGGTGACCGGGCAGACATAGCGGCACTCGTGGAGGTGAAGCGCCTTTATCCCAACGTGATGCTCTACGTCGACGAGGCTCATGCCTTCGGTGTGGAGGGCCCGCAAGGTCTCGGTCTGACGCTCTCATCGGGGGTAGGGGAGAGTGTAGACATCATAGTCGGCACCTTCGGCAAGGCGTGCGCGTCGATGGGCGCATTTGCGGCGGTGGCCCACGAAGTGAGGGAGTATCTTGTCAACACGACCCGCAGCTTCATATTTTCCACAGCCCTTCCGCCACTCACAGCTGCTTGGACCGAATGGGTGATACGCCGCATGCTCACGCTCGATGACCGCAGGGACCACCTGCGCCGACTCGGCATGCGTCTTCACTCCATCCTCGCGCCGATGCAGCCCGATGCGGACATCACCCCGGGCCACATACAGCCGCTCCTCACCTATGACGCCCGCCGTGCCCTTGACCTCTCGGCGCGTCTGCTCGAAAGAGGCTACAAGGTGCTCCCGATACGCACCCCCACCGTCCCGCCCGGGACGGAGAGACTGCGCTTCAGCCTCAGCGCTTCGATCACATTGCAAGAGATTGACGGACTAAAATACGTACTTGATGAAATTTGAAATCCTTCACAGAGACACCCGTGATCACATCCGGCTCATCATCATATTCGCCGGATGGGGAATGGACACACGTCCCTTTGCAGGACTTGCCCCGGCCGGCTATGATCTGGCTGTGGCATGGGACTATACCGATCTTTCTACCGATGCCTGGGACGGTGATCTGACCGCCTACGGGGAGATAGTAGTGGTGGGATGGTCGTTCGGCGTGGCCGCGGCCTCGCATTTCATTGCTTCCCATCCCGGCCTCCACATCACCGCCCGTATGGCTGTCAATGGCACCAACCATCCAGTGGACGACAGTCTGGGTATACCCGCCGACATATTCCGCTCCACACTCGACGGACTTGACGAGAGGAGTGTGCGTAAATTCCACATGCGCATGTGTGGCGGAGCAGCTGCCGCGCGGGAATGCGCTTCATCCATGCCCGTCAGATCACTGGAGGAGCTGCGTGCCGAGCTTGCGGCCATAGGTGGCCGGAACTGTCCCTCCGTGATGTGGGACAGGGCTTTTGTGTCCACCGACGATCTCATCATATCCCCCGCCAACCAACGGTCCGAATGGGCCTCGGAGGCATACGGCACGGTGACGATCCCCGGACCACACCTGCCCGACTTCTCCATGCTGCTCTCGCGCTATCTTACCGACAAAAGTCTTGTGGCCGAGAAGTTTGCCGGAGCCGGCGGCAGCTACGACAGTGCTGCCATCATACAGCGCCGTATAGCCGACCGTCTCCTCGCCATGCTTCCGTCGCATGGTGGTGACGCTCCATGCGTGCTTGAGATCGGACCCGGTACGGGCTACTCGTCCGCTGTGATATCGCGCCACATGTCTCCGCGCCGTTTCGACCTTTGGGATCTTTGTCTACACCCATCGCTCTTTTCTATAAATGGAGCCTCGCCGGTCGAGGCGGATGCCGAGAGCATGATGTTCACGGCGCCCGACGGATGCTACGACCTTGTCTATACATCGTCTGCCATACAGTGGTTCAACTCTCTTCCGGCTTTCATGCGCAACCTGGAGCGTGTGCTCGCTCCCGGAGGGTGCGCGCTGATATCCACATTCGGCCCGCGCACCATGCACGAGATACACGATGCACTCGCCACCACATCTACCTTTCACGATACCGTCGCCATCCGGGCCATGATCCCCGATACACTTGTGGTGGAGGATATCATATCGGAGGAGGAACTGCTCCTCTTCCCGTCGCCGCTCGATGTGCTGCGCCACATCAAGCATACGGGCGTCAACGCCACCGCCCCGGCCCTCGGCGGAGCCACGGCAGCACGTCGATTGCTGTCATCCTATCCAGGCCATCCCACAGGACGCTCGCCGCTCACCTACCAACCTATCTACATATCACTCCGTAAACCGTTATGAAACAGACATACTTCATATCAGGTATAGACACTGATGCCGGTAAGACATACGTCACCGCCGCCCTGGCACGCCGATTCATGGATGCCGGACTCTCGGTGGTCACACAGAAATTCATACAGACCGGCAATACCGGACTCTCCGAGGACATCGAGGCTCACCGTCGTTTCATGGGCACCGGTTTGCTGCCGGAAGATCTCGACGGCACCACGGCCCCGGTCATATTCACCTATCCGGCCTCGGCTCAGCTTGCAGCCCGCATAGACGGCAGGGAGATAGATCTCGCAGCCATCGACCGGTCCACATCCATCCTGGCCTCGCGCTACGATGTGGTGCTTGTGGAGGGTGCCGGCGGACTCATGGTCCCCATCACCGACGATTTTCTCACCATTGACTACATATCCTCGCGCCATTTCCCGCTCATACTCGTGACCAACGGCGTGCTCGGATCAATCAACCATACCATACTCTCACTCGAAGCCGTGAAGGCCCGTGGCATAGAGCTGGCCGAGGTGGTCTACAACACCCACTTTGACAGCGATGCCACCATCGCCGCCGATACACGCGCCTTCATAGGCCGCTACCTCGCCAGACACTTCCCTTCCACCCGCTATACCACCGTCGGCACCATCGGTTGAAGAGGATCCTGTAATTTTGCCTCGGACTTTGCAAATAACAACTACATAAAAACAACAGCATGAAGAAATTTATCATGGTACTTGCGTCGGCGCCGGTATGGCTGTCGGCCATGGGTGCGTCAGAAACTCTTTATCTGGTAGGTGATCCTGCCGGAGCCTGGAATCCTGCCGTTGGAGAGCGTATGACAGAGTCCGGCCCGGGAGTGTTCGAGATCGAGAGTGTGATGCATGGCTATTTCGGTTTTGTGGAGAAGCTCAGTGACAACAGCTATGACTGGACACAGTTCAATGCCTCGCGCTACGGTGCCTCCTACAAGGATGAGCCGGCAGTGACTGACGGACCGAACACAATGTATTATCCGTCCACAAACTCCTGGAAGGTGGAGAGTGTGGGCAAGTACCGTTTATCCGTCGATACCAATACGGGAGAGTTTACTATGACTCAGCTGGAGGATCAGCCAGGATGGACGCTCACGAGTTACGATGAAAATGGCAACCCCCGCTCATATATATTCGATGTTACGGATGATGACGCTGTCATGACCACGTTCGGTTATATGAAGAAGGGTTATGTAGCAGTGTCAGGAACCAACTATGGGATCAGCACCTCCGGTTATGGAGCCGCGGCTGATGGCACTGTGCTCGAGCCGGGAGTGACGGTGGAGTGTACCCGGGGAGGAGTGCCGTTTGTGCTCGGGCATACATGGAGCTATGCTGCGGAATTCAATAGTGTTGACAAGACGCTCACACTTGAGCTTCCATCACGCATATATGTGGTGGGGACACTCCCCGGCCACAGTTGGGAGCCTGACTATGGGGTAGCTCTTGATGAGACAGCTGCGGGAAGCGGCATATACAAGGGCACTGTAGGGATTGATGCCGCCGATGACGAGGAGCATGGATACTTCAATTTCTCCTCCATGCTATGCGATAACTGGGCTTTTATGGACGACTATAGGTTTGCGGCATCGACCAAGAATGAACCTCTTGCCACCGGTGTCAAGGCTTCGGTGGGTCTCCCCTCCGATAAGACGGATCCATATGCTTTTGTTGTCACTCCGGGAGTGTATGACATCACGTTGCATCTGCGTCCGGACACTCCGGCCGACAACCATGTGCTGATAACAGAGGCCACTGATACCGGAACGGATCTCTTTCCGTCGGATGATGGCATGACATGCACCGATGAGTGGTTTGACCTTACCGGCAGAAAGGTGTCGGCTCCAGGCATAGGCGTGTATATTCTGCGTCGTGGAGCTGTGGTGAGAAAAGTGATGAGAATGACTGAATGACGTATATTCCTGTCTCCGATTGGGGGAGATGATCAGAATTTCCCCCGGTGTAGATAGGAGTATACGCAGCCTACCAGAAGTGCGCCGCCCACGATGTTGCCGAGTGTTGAGGGGATGAAATTGGCGGTGATGGCATGCGTCACCGTTATGTCGGCCCCCTCCATCATGCCCAGCGGGATGAAGAACATGTTGGCTATGCAGTGCTCGTAGCCCAGGGCCACAAACGCCATTACCGGGAGCCAGCATCCGAAAGCCTTTTCTATCAGTGTCTTGCCCGATAGTGCGAGCCATACGGCCAGACATACGCACCAGTTTGCACCTATACCTTTGAGAAACACTGTCATCCATGGCATGGATACTTTGGCTTCGGCAGTGCGTATCACCGCTGCATGCCATGGATTGGCTGCGGTGAGACCGCAGTTGTACACGAGCAGCCATGTGAAGAGCAGTGCACCCACGAGGTTGCCGCCGTAGACCAGCACCCAGTTGCGTAGCAGCGCGCCGGGTCCGTGTATGCGTTTGGACAGCGAGGGTATGAGCAGGGCGTTGTTGCCCGTGAAGAGTTCGGCGCCCAGCACCACCACAAGTATCAGTCCGATCGGGAATGCAGCGCCGGCCAGAATCTTCTGCAGCGCAGGGTTGGACGACGCAAGGCCGGGAAAACCCTGTCCGATGATCACTGAAAGTATACCGCCGAGCGATATGTATGCTCCTGCGAGAACGGCGGAGATGAGAAGGCGGCCTACATCAGTTGAGGCCAGTCCGGCTTTGGCAGCTCCGGCGGTCGAGGCTGCCGCGGTGATGTCGGCTGGGGGAAGTATTCTCATGATGGTTCGGTGTGTTCCTCTTCCTCTGGCTGAGGTATTGTGATATAGGGTGAGGTTGTCGGGTCAAATCCTCCCGACGACAGTAGCTTATAGATGCGCAGGCATGCCCATGCGTCGATCGAGGCATACACCATCTGCGGGTGGGTGAGTTTGTCGGCCTCCCAGTTGGTGAGGCGCTGGCTTTTGGAGATACGCGCGCCGAATAGGATGGCATAGATCTTCTGGAGGCTCAGATCCGTGATGTGGAACGCCTTTACCTTGGTCTGGAGATCTATGAAGTTGGTTGGCTCGAATTCGGCCACCTTGTGCAGCACGTGGAAGTCATCCTTGAGCGAAAGGCCTACCTTGACTATATCGTCGCATTCCATGAATTCCCTCAGCTCCGGCGGAAAGCCGATACGGTTGAGGCGGAACAGAAACGCGCGGTCCTCAGTGGACACCTGTATAAGCGAGACCTTGTTGGTCATCCCCTTGCGGAAATTAGGCTTGGTCTCCGTGTCGAATCCTACCACTCCGCACTGACGGAGATATGCCACCGCTCCGGCTACGTCTGCCGGTTCGTCGACCACCGTGATGGCGCCGTCAAAGGTAACCGTAGGCAATACGGACACCTGCTGCTTGGATATGGATATGTTGAATTCTGGAGTGTTCATCCGCGGGGCGTTTCTGAAAAGATTCTGCAAAATTAGAAATTTTCCATGATATAAGGAAATTTTGCCCCGGTTCACTTCCCGTCGTGTGCCGGTCTGTGAATGGTCAATCCTCGTCGTAGGTGACGGGAAGCACACGTGATATGGAGTGGTCGAGAGATATGAGGGTCTCCGTCCCCACCACTCCGGGTATCATCTGGAGCTTGTGGTTGAGCAGCTCCATGAGGTGCTCATTGTCGCGTGCGAACAGTTTCACCAGCATGGTGTAGGGGCCTGTGGTGAAGTGACATTCCACTACCTCGGGTATCTTTTCGAGCTCAGGCACTACCTCGCGGTACATGGCTCCGCGTTCAAGATTCACACCTATATATGTGCATGTGCTGTAACCGAGCACTTTGGGATCCACTATGTAACCTGATCCGGTGATGACGTCAAGGTCTATCATGCGTTGGATGCGCTGGTGGATGGCTGCCCTCGATACGCCACATTCCTGAGCCACGTCCTTGGACGCTATGCGGGCATTGCGCATCACTATTTCAAGAATCTTTCTATCAAGATTATCTATCTTCTCCATATCGGTTATTGAAATGGATTTATTATGGTCGATGTTTGTATATACTGTAATTTCGTGGCAAATATACAAAAATTAAGCGATTTTAGAAACTTTTTGCCAATAAAATTGGCTTTTCGTGACCCGGCCTTGATCTATGAAAAGTTGCCGCGCAGTGGAAAGGTCGATACGAAAGGGACGGATAAAGGACAAAAGTGACAAGTATAAATATCAGTCCGACAACTGATTGTTTTTCTTGTCACTTTTGTCCCTTATCCGTCCTTCAGTGTCTATGATGCGATCACTCAGGCCGGTTGTGGCTCCTTGCGGAGAGGTGATGTCAGAGTATTATCTTCTCGACCGTACGGGTTCCTCCGCAGTCGGTCACGAGGATATAGATGCCGGGGGCTGCACCGTCGGTCACATTGGAGGCCTCGCCTATACCGCGGGCCACCACGATGCCCGAGCGGGCGTCAACGAGAGTGAGCACGGCAGGTGCGTCGGTGACGGTGGGGGCTACTATGCCTGTCGATACGAATTCCTGATAGCGCTCGGCCACACGGTTGGGGCTCATGGCTCCGGTGTAGATGGAGAAGTCATCGAGAAGGCCGGCATAGAAGTTGTTGAAGTTCACGTTCACGTTGCCTATCACGAGGAGTTCCTTATTGTCATTGATGGCACTTGTCTTGTCTGCACCCTCGCCTACGATAGCACCGTCCACAAACATGCGGAGTGTCTTTGAGCTACCATCGCGCACGAGCACGAGATGATGCCATGCGCCGTCAAACACGCCTGCGGCAGCGGCTGATACCTCGCTCTTTGTGACATTGTCGTCGATGGCGAACTTCAGGTTGCCGTTCTTGAGCTCAAGTCCTGTCCAGTGGCCGGTGGCGCCGGTTTTTGTGTCGGCGGTTATTGATCCTTTGTGGAATATGTAGGCTGCGTCATCGGTCGAGTTGATGAGCATCTCCACGGTGAAGTCCTGTGCGCCCAGCTGGATCTTGTCATAGGCATTCTGAGTGAGATAGGATGTCGCACCGTCAAACTCTATGGCGCCTCCCACCTTGCCTGCGGCAGCCTTGGGGGTGCCGGTAGCGGTGGCGGTGCCCTCCACGTGGTTGGTCACGGAGGGGCCGACCTCGTCAAATGAGAAGTAGGCCACGCGGTCGAGGTTCACAGTAGCGGTGACGGTGATGGTGCCTTCTATCGAAGCCTCGCCCTCGCCACCGGTGGTGGTGACCTTGAAGGGATAATTGCCCACGGCCTCAGGCTTGCCGGCTATGGAGAAAGTCTGGGTGGCGGCATCGGCCTTGAGCTCCACTCCGGCAGGGAGGCCTGTGGCGGCCACGCCGGTAGCCTTGTCCCATGTACCCTTCACTTCAGCTATGGCATAGCCGAGCTCCACACTCTGCGAGAGGTTGCCCTCGGTGGTCTTGATGACGGGATCGGTGGAGAAACGGTCGGGCAGGTAGTAGCCGAGGTGGGGAGGCTGGTTGTATGCCACATTCTGCCAAGCTATGGCCATGCGGTAGTTGTGGTCCTGCATCAGGCAGGGCACGCGGTAGGTGGTGGGGATAGTCGTGGTATAGATGAGGAGCTCCGAGGAGTTGGCACCGTCCCATAATACGAGTTCCTCGCGCCAGTCGCCGAGGATATCGGCCTGGAGGCAAGGTGTGGCCTTGGTGGTGTTGCAGGCATAGGCCTTCTGGGGAGTGGCGCTCAGCTCGGAGACGGTCCATGTCTTCTGTGTGCCGGTGAGGTTGGCCTTGGGCTTGGTGATGCGGGGATTGTATACCTTGGCGCTCTTGTCATAGCGGCCGTCGAAGAGCTCGTCCTGCAGATCACCGTCCCAGTAGATGCGGAAGTTCATGTCGAACTGTTTGGCATACAGCTCGGTGCCGTCAGTGCCGTAGACCACCTTGCGCTCCGAACCCTTGGTCCAGTCGGAGCACCAGAACTCATATCCGCGATAGTCGGGCGAGATGTCGCCGGCCAGGCCGCGGCCTATGTCGTGCTTGGAGTTCTTTGTCTTCCAGATAATCTCGCCGGTGCGGGCATCGCGCAGTTCGGCGTCAAAGGGATAGTGGGTGTCCTTCTCCTCATGCACCATGAACACCTCGAGGCCGTCGCGGTCAGGCACGAAATCACCCAGATGCAGGGCATCGCCATGGCCGCCGCCGGTGCGGTACAGGAGCTTGCCGTCATGGTCAAGACAGGCGGCGCCGTACACTATCTCGTCGCAACCGTCGCCATCCACATCGCCGATCGTGAGCGAGTGGGCACCCTCGCCGTAGAGACCCTCGTTCTTGGTCTCGCTCTTGTGGAGCCAGCGCTGGGTGAGGTTCTTGCCGTCGAAGTCCCATGCGCATACATAGGAAGCTGTATAATATCCGCGGCACATCACCAGGCTCGGGTGCTGCCCGTCAAGATAGGCCACGGCGGCGAGATAGCGCTCCGGACGGTTGGTCTGGTCGCTCTTCTGGGTGCCGGTCTGCACGGCGCCCCACTGCGAGGCGGTGCGTATGCTGCGCGGAGGATTGAAAGCCACGGTGGAGAGCTCGGCGCCCGTGAGGCCGTCGAACATGGTGAGATACTCCGGCCCGCTGATCACATGACCCTTGCCGTTGACGTACGACTTGTCGGGATCATCCGATCCCATCACCACTTTCTTGCCCGTGCCGTCGATGGTGCCGGGGGCAGTCTTGCATGCCAGTTCGGCGCGGCCGTCGCCGTCGAAGTCATACACCATGAACTGAGTGTAGTGTGCGCCGGCGCGTATGTTGCGGCCCAGGTCTATGCGCCACAGCTTGGTGCCGTCCATCTTGTAGCAGTCTATGTAGACATTGCCGGTATTGCCGTTCAGCGAATTGTCGCGCGAGTTTGAAGGATCCCACTTCACGAATATCTCATACTCGCCGTCGCCGTCCACATCGCCTACCGAGCAGTCGTTGGGCGAATAGTCATAATCATCGGTGAGGGGATAGTCGGATGTGCCCATCGAGCTGTTGCCGGCAAAGGTGCCTCCGGCGGGGCGGTCGAGCTTGATGCGTTTATATACGTCGGCTTCTACCGGAGTCTCGCGCGAGGTCTCCACATCGGCACCGGCCAGACAGGCCTTGACCACATACTTCGATCCGGCCGTTCCTGCGGGATCCTGAAGATTGGTGCCACCCTTGATGGGCTCGGCGTTGACTTTCACGCCGTCACGATACACATCGAATGTCATTGCCGGGGCATCGCTTTCAAGCGACCTCCATGACACGAACACACCTGATGATGTCTTCACGGCTATGACGCCGCGGTCAAGCTTCTCGGCCTGCGGGGCCGCGAGCATGATTCCTGCTCCGGCGAGCACTGCCAGGCAGGTGGTGAATATCTTTTTCATGAGACAGGTATTTGTTTTAAGGTTGAAGTATCTCTGTTACAAAGTGCAAAGTTACGAAAAATACCGTCAATATGCAAAACCATCACAACATGCACCACCTATTATTATAATATAATAGTTTCCATTTTGTAAGGCGAATACTTTGCGTTATTTGCAGAATTTTTGTAATTTTGCCCCGAGTCATCCCCCGCAGCGAGATGTCCGGGATGTCGCGAAATGAATCTGATACCAACAAAGGAATTATAAAATCATAGAAATCCATATATACTTTTAACAATCACTATGAGCAAAGAAAAAAAATTCTTGACTTGTGATGGAAATCAGGCCGCAGCCCACGTGAGCTACATGTTCTCGGAGGTTGCCGCTATCTACCCCATCACCCCTTCGTCAACTATGGCTGAATATGTCGACGAATGGGCTGCCGCAGGCCGCAAAAACATCTTTGGCGAGACTGTTCTCGTGCAGGAGATGCAGAGTGAGGGTGGTGCCGCAGGTGCCGTTCACGGTTCTCTTCAGGCTGGTGCTCTCACCACCACCTACACCGCTTCACAGGGCCTGCTCCTGATGATCCCCAACATGTACAAGATCGCCGGCGAGCTCCTTCCCTGCGTGTTCCACGTGTCCGCCCGTACGCTCGCCAGCCACGCGCTCAGCATCTTCGGCGACCATCAGGACGTTATGTCCTGCCGCCAGACCGGCTTCGCCATGCTCGCCGAGGGTTCCGTTCAGGAAGTTATGGACCTTGCCGGTGTGGCTCACCTCGCCACTCTCCGCAGCCGCGTCCCCTTCATCAACTTCTTCGACGGCTTCCGTACCTCTCATGAGATCCAGAAGATCGAGGCCATGGATCAGGACGACCTCGCTCCTCTGGTAGACCGCGAGGCTCTCGCCGAGTTCCGCGCACGCGCTCTCAACCCCAATGCTCCCGTAGCACGCGGTATGGCTGAGAACGGCGACGTATTCTTCCAGCACCGCGAGTCATGCAACGAGTACTACAACCGCGTTCCCGAGATCGTCGAGGAGTACATGAAGGAGATCACCCGTATCACCGGTCGTGAGTACGGTCTCTTCAACTATTACGGCGCTCCCGACGCTGACCGCGTCATCATTGCCATGGGCTCTGTGACACAGGCTGCCCAGGAGGCTATCGACCACCTCACCGCCAAGGGCGAGAAGGTCGGTCTCGTAGCCGTTCACCTCTACCGTCCCTTCTCGGCCAAGCACTTCCTCGCCGCTGTCCCCAAGACTGCAAAGCGCATCGCCGTGCTTGACCGTACCAAGGAGCCCGGCGCAAACGGCGAACCCCTCTATCTCGACGTGCGCGACTGCTTCTATGGCCAGGCCGATGCCCCCGTCATCGTGGGTGGCCGCTACGGTCTCGCTTCAAAGGACACCACTCCCGCACAGATCATCGCTGTGTTCGAGAACCTCGCCCTCCCCATGCCCAAGGATCACTTCACCGTGGGTATCGTGGACGACGTCACCTTCACATCGCTTCCTCCCAAAGAGGAGATCGCTCTCGGCGGCGAAGGCACTTTCGAGGCCAAGTTCTTCGGTCTCGGTGCTGACGGTACTGTAGGTGCCAACAAGAACTCCGTGAAGATCATCGGTGACAACACCGACAAGTACTGCCAGGCATACTTCGCCTACGACTCCAAGAAGTCCGGTGGCTTCACCTGCTCGCACCTCCGCTTCGGCGACACCCCCATCCGTTCCACATATCTGGTTACGACCCCCAACTTCGTTGCATGCCACGTACAGGCCTACCTCCACATGTACGACGTCACCCGCGGTCTCCGCAAGGGCGGTACATTCCTTCTCAACACCATCTGGGAAGGCGAGGAGCTGGCCAAGAACCTCCCCAACAAGGTCAAGAAGTACTTCGCTGACAACGATATCCGCGTATTCTACATCAACGCCACCAAGATAGCACAGGAGATCGGTCTCGGCAACCGCACCAACACCATCCTCCAGAGCGCATTCTTCCGCATCACCGAGGTTATCCCCGTTGATCTCGCCGTTGAGCAGATGAAGAAATTCATCGTGAAGTCCTACGGCAAGAAGGGTCAGGACGTTGTCGACAAGAACTACGCAGCCGTTGACCGCGGTGGCGAGTACAAGGAACTCCCCGTCGACAAGGCTTGGAGCAACCTCACCCCCGAGGCTCCCGCCGCCAACAACGATCCCGCATTCATCAACGATGTGGTTCGCCCCATCAACGCCCAGGACGGCGACCTCCTCAAGGTATCCGACTTCAAGGGCCGCGAGGACGGCACATGGGAGCAGGGCACTGCCGCCTACGAGAAGCGCGGTGTGGCTGCATTCGTTCCCGAATGGCTCGAGGAGAACTGTATCCAGTGTAACAAGTGTGCCTACGTCTGCCCTCACGCTGCTATCCGTCCCTTCGTGCTTGACGCCACCGAGATGGCTGCAGCTCCCTTCGGCGACGACAAGACCATCCCCGCCATCGGCAAGACTTTCACCGGCATGCGCTTCATCCAGAGCGTCGACGTTCTCGACTGTCTCGGTTGCGGCAACTGCGTCGCTGTATGCCCCGGCAAGAAGGGCGTGAAGGCTCTCGAGATGAAACCCCTCGAGACTCAGCTCGACGTCCAGAACGAGTGGGACTACTGCGTGGCTTCCGTAGCCTCCAAGCAGGACCTCGTCGACATCAAGAGCAATGTCAAGAACTCACAGTTCGCCACCCCGCTCTTCGAGTTCTCCGGCGCATGCTCCGGTTGCGGCGAGACTCCCTATGTCAAGCTCATCTCGCAGCTCTTCGGCGACCACGAGATCGTGGCCAACGCCACCGGCTGCTCCTCCATCTACTCCGGCTCCGTGCCCTCCACCCCCTACACCAGGAATGCCAAGGGTGAGGGTCCCGCATGGGCCAACTCCCTCTTCGAGGACTTCGCCGAGTTCGGTCTCGGTATGTCGCTCGCTCACGAGAAGCTCCAGCAGCGCGTAGCCGCCTACATGCAGGCTGCAGTTGACTGCCCCGACTGCTCGGCCGAGATCAAGGAGCTCGCCTCCAAGTGGCTCGCCAACAGCTCTGACGTTGCTGCCACCAAGGAAGTAGCCGAGAAGATCGTTCCTCTCTGCGAGGCTTGCGGATGCGACGTCTGCAAGGGTCTCCTCACAGTCAAGGAGCACATCGCCAAGCGTTCGCAGTGGATCATCGCCGGCGACGGTGCCGCTTACGACATAGGCTTCGGCGGTCTCGACCACGTTCTCGCTTCCAACAAGAACGTCAACGTGCTCGTGCTCGACACCGAGGTGTACTCCAACACCGGTGGTCAGTCCTCCAAGGCTACCCCCATCGGCGCCATCGCCAAGTTTGCCGCTGCCGGCAAGCGCGTGCGCAAGAAAGACCTCGGCCTCATCGCCTCCACCTACGGCTACGTTTACGTTGCCCAGGTTGCCATGGGCGCCGACAATGCCCAGACCCTCAAGGCTATCCGCGAGGCTGAGGCTTACGACGGTCCTTCGCTCATCATCGCCTACTCGCCCTGTATCAACCACGGTATCCGCAAGGGTATGGGTCACGCACAGGAGGAGCAGCAGGCTGCCGTTGAGTGTGGCTACTGGCACCTCTGGCGCTACAACCCCGCTCTCGAAGAGGAAGGCAAGAACCCCTTCAGCCTCGACTCCAAGGCTCCCGCATGGGACAAGTTCGAGGACTTCCTCAAGGGTGAGGTGCGCTACGCTTCCGTTATGAAGCAGTATCCCGCCGAGGCCGCAGAGCTCTTCGCAGCTGCCAAGGCCAACGCTCAGTGGCGCTACAACAACTACCTCCGCCTCTCGCAGCAGCAGTGGGGTGTGGAGCCCGCTCCCGAAGTGAAGTAATTCACCCTCCTGAACTGAAAAATCCCCGCGGGGGTGCAGGTCATCACGACCCGCACCCCCGCGTTCATTTTTTTGGGGGGAGCAACAAAAGGAACATAAGGTGTGCAGAAGAAACAGAAGTTTTTTTGGGCTGCGCGGGGTGGTGGACAGCGTAAGGAGATTGGAGTCCCGCATATATTATATATATACAGTGCAGCCCAAAAAAACTTCTGTTTCTTCTGTCCCCCTTCTGTTCCTTCTGTTTCCTCCCCTCCGCGCGATGTCTCTTATTTGCGGAGGAATTTGCGCAAGGAGCGTAGCGATATGGCCACTGAGGGGATGGCTACAGCCAGTGCCGCAGCCGGATGTACGGTCAGAGCCAGCACTCCTGCTCCAAGCACAGCGGCGAAGGTCCCTGCCACAGCCATTACCACCCGGCGGGCCACCGTGAGACCGTATTTGCCGAAATACCATGGTGAGACTATACCGAGATAGGCAAGGAAATTGATGATGGAAGCCACGCCGAGTCCGCCCAGCCCCCACATATCGTAAAACCATATGTTGAGTCCCAGCAGCACAGCCTCACTTATCACCTCGGTCACCACATAAGCCTTACCGTCGCCGCGTGCGAGGATGACATAGCTCATACACATGGTCAGGGCCCGGAGCACAAGCGCGGGAAATCCCAGATAGATCATCGGTTCGGCCACATGAAAGTCTGCGCTGTACAGTATGTCGATCACCAGAGGTATGAATGGAGTCAGCAGCGTCAATCCGCCGAGCAGTATCACACACAGCAGCAGTGTCTCGTGGCTCACATACATCGACGTGCACCGGCGCGATGACACCACCGTCGATAGACGCGGGTAGAACTCCACTCCGATAGCCATGAATACCATACCCACATAGCGGTTCATGATGGTGAATCCCGCCTGGAAATATCCCACCCCATCCACACCGCCACGGTGTGTGAGGTAGGTTATGAAGATGTAGTTGAACAGCTCGGCCATCACGTAGGCAAGAGTCATGTAGAGTCCCAGCCGGACCATGGGCACACCCTTGTCCCACGTCTCTCTGGCCGATAGACCGCACTCCGGCACAGGCAGACGGCGTGTGTGCCATCTTACCGCCAGCCATGTCATCACGCTGCCACCCACGAGCGACGGCACTATGCCATCATCGCGCAGCCACCATATCAGCCCTACCGTAAGAGCCACGCCCCCCACCGTGCCCCACATTGATGATGACGCAAGGGGCTTGAGAAGTCCGCGTCCCTGAAGGGCTACCTGCTCGCCATTGCCGAGTGTCATGAACAGTACGGCCACCCCGAGCGCCATGAGGGGCAGTGTCTCTCCAAGCGAACCGAACGTGCGGATGGAGAACACAGGTGCTGCGGCGGCCATGGCCACCAGGCCGAGCAGTCCCAGCCACAGCGACCATCGTCTCACCACATATATCATGCCCGATGCTTCGGCGTCAGAACCGGCCCCGGCCACCTCCCTCACCGCACTGGTGCGGAGATTCATCTGCGAGAATGTGCTCACAAGAGTCAGCACGGAATTATAGATGGCAAACAGGCCTACACCCGCGGCTCCGAGCCACACCACCACGAGTTTGGTGCGCACTATCCCCAGCAGTATGTTCAGCATCTGCACGCTCCCGAACAGCCCCAGGGCTTTGAGCACCATGGCCGAGAGCGGTTTTCCGGATCCTTTCACTCTTTCCATGGCGGTGTGATTGAGAATGTGGCTATAGCAGCGCCCCTCAGCCCGTGGTAGAGGGCCGGCAGAAGTCCCGCCTGTCCGGCACGCCACAGTCTGAACGCCTTGAGCGCTATCCGGGGCACGAAGGTGAGCGGATGCATATATCTTATCACCGCTCCCGAACCGGCTAATGCCTGTGGCGCCATGTGACGCAGCCCTGTGGTGAGACCCTCATGACGGGTTATGACGATAGGATAAAACCTCACATCCATGCCTCTGTGCAGCGCTTCGAGCAGAAACATATCATCCTCGCCGATCGTGAACATATCCGAGCCAAGGCCGAATCGCGTATCGTAGCGGAGGGATCCGGCCGGCCCCGACGCCCGCACGGCAGTCTCGAACGAGGTGATGAAATAACCTTTCGGCCACCTGTCCGTGAGGCGGAATCCGTGGGGAGGATATCTTTTGGCGTCAGGCCCTTCATACATGAACGTGGCCATATCCAGCTCCGGATTCCTCTCGAAGACCTCTATTATCATTGCGAGTTGTTCGGCGGTATAGTGTAGATCATCGTCGGCGGTCAGACGGATATCGCCGTGTGAATGGGCTATGGCGTTGTTGCGGTTGTTGCTCAGCCCGGGAGTGTCCAGCCGGAACAGATCCGTGTCCGTGCGTCCGGCGAGCTGTGGCGGCACCGGCGCCCCGCCGTGTCCCTGCCACGACACCACATACCTCACCCCCTGGGCATGCGGTAGCTCCATGGCTGCCACACGCTCAGCCCCGCCGGGGCCGCAGGTGGATATGAGTACGTCAAGAGTCATGTCGTGCGATCAGGTGTTTTTTCCAGAATTCGATATTGCGCATGGCCACCGTTCCGGTGTCGTTGTGTTTCTCCACAAACCGTCGCCCCTCCAGCCCTCTCGCCCGGATGAGATGGGGGGAGAGCACGGTACGCTCCAGGGCATTGACGGCTGAGTCATAGTCAGGCTCCACATGGATCACCGGCCGCATCTTCTCCTCGCCTATGAAGCGGTAATATTTCTCGTCGCCGCCCGACACGGTGTTGAGCCCCATGGCCATGGCCAGAAGCGCGTTGGTGGCGGGAGTATAGCTGTACAGTTGGTCAAGTACCACATGCGAGCTCCGCAGCAGTCCGAGGTATTCGTCATACGGACGGTTCTCAACTATCACGAGCTCGGCTTTGTCAGGGTGTCGGCCCACCACCTCCTTTGCCGCGGCCTCGAGCAGATCCGTGCCCTTCTCCAGCAGCCGTCCGGCGTGCCGCCCCAGGAAGAGGCGCACTTTATCTATACGGTCGGGCAGCTCCACCGGCTGGATGGAGCGGGTGTCGATCGGTATGCCGCCATAGGCATGTTTCCATGGTGGGAGCACACGCTGCAGAGCCACGTCATACTCCCAGAGGCATGAAACGGCCCCGTCTATGCGGGCATAGAAGTAGTCGCAGTACTCCTTGAGCTCCGGAGCCAGCCATCGGGCGGCAGCCTCGGGATCGGCCGTCAGCATGGGAGCCGGTGCCCCGTGGATCATGAATTCGTTGTACTCTATCTCCGAGTCCGGGCTAAGGCATTCCTCCACATAGTTGGAGTCCGTGCCGAGTGCTGTCGAGAAGACCGCACCGTTGTGCGTGCGGACATAATCGAAAATACTTTTTATGCGATGCGGACGCAGGTTCAGAAATCCGGGTGTGCATACCGACACTATGTCGTGGCCCGAAAACCGCCGCTTCAGCCCCATCTGGAGCTTTAGCCATAATGCCGCGCCTCCGGCCTTGCCCGGCAGGGGACGTCGCAGGTCGATGTCGCGCGCGGTGTCCATCCATCCGGTGCCGTCTGATGCCACCGTGACGTCATGGCCAAGACGGCGCAGACCTATGGCAAGCGTCCGGTGGAAATTGCTCGCGTCACCGAGCAGCAATATGCGCAGCGGTCTCTCAGTCATGTCTGTCCGGATAGTGTGGGGGGAGGAGGGGTTTCAGAGATGTTTGCGGTAGGCACGGCGGCGGCGGTGCTGACGCTTGTCGAAGTACTGCCACTGGGCCTGTACGTGCACATTGTCCTCAAGTTCCGGATTGGTCTCGGCATACTTGGCGCCGTTGCGTCTGAACACGTCTATCAGATCGTAGAAGAAGAGCGAGTTCACGCCCTTCGACTGATACTCCGGCTTTACGGCAATGAGCATGAGATCGACCACCTCGTTGCGACCCTTCATGGCGCACAGCAGGTGCCACCATCCGAGTGGCAGCAGTTTGCCGCCCGACTTGCGCAGCGCCTCCGACAGCGACGGGATAGTGATACCCACGCCCACAAGGCTGTCGTTCTTGTCCACGATCAGGCACACGTAGTCCAGGCGGAGTATGTTGAGATACATGTCTATGTAATACTCTATCTGGCGCTCGGTGAGTGCCGAGTAGCCATACAGGTCGGCATATGCCTCGTTGATCAGGTGGAAGAGGGCCTCGCCGTATTCAGCCTTGATTTTCTTGGGCGAGGTGTACTTCACTATACGCAGTTCGTACTTCTTGAGCACTATCTCGGCTATGCGGGCCATCTTCTCGGGCACTTTCTCGGGCACATCTATACGGTATTCCACCCAGTCGGTGTCCTTGCGGTACCCCAGGCGTTCCACATGGGCGGGATAGTAGGGGTAATTGTAGATGGTGGCCATGGTGCCCATCTCGTCAAAACCATCCACGAGCATACCCTCGTGGTCCATGTCGGAGAATCCCATCGGGCCTACAATCTCCTCCATGCCGCGCGAGCGGGCCCAATCCTCGGCCGCGCCGAACAGGGCGTCGGTCACCTCGCGGTCATCCGTGAAATCCACAAATCCGAAGCGTGCCTCCTTCTTGCCCGACTTCTCGTTGAGCATACGGTTGATGATGGCTGTGATGCGCCCTGCAGGCTGTCCGTCGCGGTAGGCCATGAACGATTGAGCCTCGCAGAAGTCAAATGCCGGATTTTTCTCCGGATCCAGCGTCCCGACTTCGTCAAACACCAGCGGCGGCACATAGCAGGGATTGCCGCGGTAGAGGTCTATGCCGAACTGAACGTATCCTTTGAGTTCCTTTTTGACAGGCTTGATAGCCTTGATGGTGACTGTAGATGGTGATGATATTCCTGATGATTTTGACATTGATTCTCTTCTGGTTCGTTATACTATCCCCGGCAGAGGGCGGTGCGAGGAGTTTAGCCACAGCAGCAGGCAGATCATGGCGGCGAGGAAGATGATGATGCAGATGTAGAATGTGCGCTCCCGCTTGTCGGCCAGAGCCAGGCGCAGGGCGTTGAGTGTGGGATAGCGCTTGGCCGGATCCGGGTTGACACACCGCGCAGCCACCTTGCGCAGACGCGGGTGGGGGGTGTCGACGGCATCGAGGGCCTTGTTGAGAAGCACGCCGTAATTGTAGATATCCTCGCCGGTATCGGCATGCGTGAGGAAATTCTTCTGGTCGAAACCCACATCGATCAGTTTCAGGTTGCCGATATTCTCGGTGAAGATGACTCTTGAGGCATCCAGCGGATGATGGGCCAGATGCTGTGTCTGTATATAGTCGAGAGCATCCAGCAGCTGATGATGGAGCTTGTAGATATGCTCATCGGTCACTTTGTGCTCCTTGATCAGTTTGGCCAGAGAGTCGCCATACACATCGTCGGTGATGATACACATGCCCAGGCCCGGCACTTCCTCATAATCGTTTATCATGATGATGTGGGGGTGGGCCAGATTGTATCTCACCTCAAATTCCTTCTCTATCATGCGCTCATACTCGGGTTTACCCTTGTACTCCGGGCGCAGGGTTTTGAGCATCAGCCATTTGCCGTGCTTTTTGGCGGTGTATACGTGATAAAACTCCTCGTCCCATTCGGGGAGGTGCTCAATTTCCGTCCACTTCTGGTCGGCAGTGGCGGCGGGAGGGGTATCTTCGGCCATGATGATCTGTTGACTGGTATATCTGGCAAAATTACTCATAATTTCGTTAAAACACAAATGATTGATATCCATCCCGCGCTCATTTCAAATCTTTTCCATACAGAATGATATCATGACACATAGGCCCGATGCAGCCCCGATATTCAAACTATTTTGATAAATTTAGCATGGTTTTAACAAAAAATATTTACCCTTGACGCAAACTGCTTCCAAACCATCCGGCGAAAACAGTTGTTTAGCTTACAAAGACGAAGTCAATCACGTCTCAACAACTCGAAAAAAACGCATTAACACAAACACAACACACAATGAAAAAGACTATCCTCGCTGCAGCCTTAGCATCCGGTTGCTTGTTCTCGGTCTCGGCCCAGAACGTCATTGAGCGCCCCACATTCGGCGACAACTGGCAGATCGGCCTCGACGCAGGCGTAACAGCCCCGATCAAGGGCCACGGGTTCTTCAAGAACATGCGTAGCCAGAACGGTATCCACATCCAGAAGCAGCTCACTCCCCTCGTAGCCATCGGTGCCGAGGGTGCATGGGGCATCAACACGACTTCGAGCAAGAACATCTTCGACACTCACTATGTAGGCCCTTACGGTACTCTTAACCTCACGAACGCTTTCTGTGGCTTCTCTTGCGATCCTCGTCCCGTCACTGTCGACTTCAAGCTCGGCGTAGGATGGATCCATTACTACAACGCTCATGCCAATGACCGCAATGACCTCGGTTTCAAGACCGGTTTCGGTGTGAACTTCCGCGTATGCGACGGCTTCAGCATCTCGGCCAAGCCTGCTCTCGTATGGAATGTCACCAACAATTCCAAGGATCGTGTAAGCTTCACCAAGAGTGGTACAAGCTTCGAGTTCATGGTAGGTCTCAACTATGATATCAACACCGGTTTCGACTGTGTGACATGTCCTCCCGACCTCACCTCCGAGGTTGAGGCCCTCAACGCCCGCGTCAACGAGATGCGTGGTGAGCGCGATGCCACTGCCGTGGCCCTCGCCGCCGCCAATGCCGACAACGCCGCTCTCGCCGCCGCTCTCGCCGAGTGCCAGGCCAATCCCAAGGTTGTTAAGGAGACCAACAACACTCTCTCGTCCGTGCGCTACGTCTTCTTCAAGATCGGTTCGAGCGTCATCACCGCCGACCAGCAGCCCAATGTGGAGATGATCGCAGCCTACCTCAAGAATCATCCCAAGGCTAAGGTACAGATCCGCGGCTACGCTTCGCCCGACGGCTCCATCGAAGTCAACGAGCGCCTTGCCAAGCAGCGTGCCGAGTCAGTCAAGAACTCTCTCATCAAGAAGTACAAGATCTCTGCCGACCGTATCTCAGCCGAAGGCGAGGGCGTAGGTCACATGTTCTCCGAGGAGTCCTGGAACCGCGTTTCCATCTGTACTCTCGAGGATTGATCTCCGGCAGTAACACGATATGTACTGACATATTAAGAATATAGGACAGTTCCCATGTCTGCGGTCTGAGACCCGGACATGGGAACTGCTTATTTTTGTGATATAACGGTATTTCAGTACTTTGGCTTGGAGCTTTTGCTTTTCTTGAAAATAATGGCTATTTTTGCGCCCGTTTAAACTACATCAAATCACCAGAATCTATGTCAACCTACACTGTAGAAGACCCCCGCAAGGTGACCACACGCCGCCTGGCTGAAATGAAAGCCAAGGGGGAAAAGATAGCAATGCTCACTGCCTACGATTACTCCATGGCTCGCCTCATCGACGAGGCCGGCATGGATGTCATCCTTGTGGGCGACTCCGCCTCCAACGTCATGGCTGGTAATGCCACCACTCTCCCCATGACCCTCGACCAGATGATATATCACGCCAAGAGCGTCATGAAGGGTGTGGAGCGCGCGCTCGTAGTTTGCGACCTCCCCTTCGGAACCTATCAGGGCAACTCCATCGAGGCTCTCTCATCGGCCATACGCATCATGAAGGAAAGCCATGCCGAGGCTGTCAAGATCGAGGGTGGTGAGGAGATCATAGAATCCGTGCGCCGTATACTCAGCGCCGGCATTCCCGTGATGGGACATCTCGGACTCACACCGCAGTCCATCAATAAATTCGGCACCTATGCCGTGCGTGCACGCGAGGAGGCCGAGGCCGAAAAACTCATTGCCGATGCCCGTCTGCTCGAGGAGGCCGGATGCTTCGCCATCGTACTCGAGAAGATCCCTGCCACACTTGCCGAGAAGGTGACCAAGGCCCTCACCATCCCTACCATCGGTATAGGAGCCGGAGGCGGTTGCGACGGTCAGGTACTCGTGATGCACGACATGCTCGGCATCAACAAGGGATTCTCACCCCGCTTCCTGCGCCGCTATGCCGATCTCGCCACGGTCATCGAGGACGCTGTGGGCAACTATATCAAGGATGTGAAGAGCTCCGACTTCCCCAACGAGAAGGAGCAGTATTGAGATAATCCTGATTCACTGATATACGTAAAAAGCGCTGGAGGACAACCGTTCCTCCGGCGCTTCTGCATCTTCATATCCGTGAAGGGATTTATGGCAGCTTTATTACTTGGTGGCTGCGATTGAATCCTTGCGGAACTGCTTGAGGAGCTTCTCGATCTCGAGCGACACCTTGCGGGCGCGGGCGCCTGCTGCCTTGTTGCCGGACTCCACCTGCGATACTGCATCCTTGGTGAAGGATTCGAAGCTCGCGTTGATCTGTTCTACGAGAGTTTTCATTTGGTTTGGTGTGTTGGATGAAAGTAAATAGTAATATGTTCTTTAGATTGGAGAGGCCGGCAAGGCCGCTCCGTCTGCTTGGATGCAAATATACGCAGTTTTTACGTTTGTAAACAAATACTATTTTACCCGATATCCATTATTTATGATTGAATTTTATCAATATGTCCGGTTTTTTCCACGATTTGTAGTAACTTTGGAATCCAAAACGACTCAACGGCCATGATACAATACAACAGTTTCACCCTCTCCAACGGTCTGCGTGTGATACACAATTATGATCCCTCCACAGCCATGGTGGCGGTGGATATCCTTTACAACGTGGGCTCTCGCGACGAAAGCCCTGCGCTCACCGGACTTGCACATCTTTTCGAGCATCTCATGTTCGGCGGATCAGTGAATATCCCTGATTTCGATGCCGAGATGGAGCGTGCCGGTGCCGTCAATAATGCGTGGACTTCCAATGACTTCACCAATTTCTACTCCATGGCCCCGGCTACCAATCTCGACACTCTGCTGTGGCTCGAAAGTGACCGTATGCTCTCGCTCGCATTCTCGCCCGAGAGCCTCGAGGTGCAGCGCTCGGTGGTCATAGAGGAGTTCAAGCAGACTCATCTCAACCGGCCCTACGGCGACACGGCCCATCATCTGCGCTCGCTCCTCTACACCGTCCACCCCTACCGCATCCCTACCATAGGGCGTGAGCCGGCCCATATAGCCGCAGTTACCATGGACGATGTCCGCTCCTTTTTCTTCAATCACTACGCGCCCAACAATGCCGTGCTCGCCATAAGCGGCAACGTCACCCTCGAGCGGGCCAGGGAGAGCGTGGAGCGCTGGATGGGCGATATACCGGTCAGGGATATCGCTCCCCGCACCTATCCTGCCGAACCTGAGATCACGGCACCCCGCTCGCTCACAGTGCACGGCGAGGTGCCCCATCCCGTGGTAACGGTGGCATTTCCAATGCCGGGCTACGGCGAGCGTGGCTACGAGGAGTGCGATCTCATCACCGATATTCTCTCCTCGGGCCGTGCCTCGCGTTTCTACCGCCGTCTCACCATGGCGTCGCCCCTCTTCGCTGAGGCCGATGCATCGATAGCCGGAAGCGAGGAGCCCGGGTTCCTGATGCTCAAGGGTGCTCTCAACGATGCCTCCCCAGAGGCCGTGGCAATGGCCCGCGAGATGCTCATATCGCAGGCCATGGAGCTATGCCGTCCGGCCTCGGCCTCAGCTCCCGACGGGGTGTCGGAGACGGAGGTGAGCCGAGCGGTCAACCGTTATCTCACCGGCAACTCCTTCGAGGCTCTGAGCTGTCTGCGCCGTGCCCAGGCACTCGCCATGGCCGGGATGCACTCGGAGGATATCAATGATATCCCCCGCCGCTACCGGGCCATGACGCCTGAGAGTATCGCCGCGACGGCCACCGCTGTCATCGATCCCTCGCGTGCATGCACGCTCAATTATCTTCCCGCCTGATCATGCTCCGGCATATCTGAGCAGGGCCTTCACGTCAATACTCACCGCTTCGCGCGGTTCCTCCGAATGTACCCACAGGGCTATGGCCCTGCTCATCAGCATGTCGTCGTGACATCCCCGGCGCGCCGCATAGCTCCCGTCGGGGAGCGCCTCATAGTGGAGCAGTTCGTCGAGGGCATCACCGTCATGTTCAATGTATCCACCTTCCCTCACCAAGGCTATGAGGTGGGCTATCAGTGCGGGCTTTGTGCGCGAATTTGTGTGGAAACCCGGTCGTCCGGGACCATCGGCCGCACCCGGCTCGCGCCTGAAGTAGAGATTGGGATAGCTTTCGGCGAGCATGTCGAGGATATAGCGGCCGCGGCCTTCCGAGGAGGCCTCCCATGTGTTGCTCTCCACCACGAGCAGGGCGTCATTGTACCACGCGCCCATGGCGGCGGCTCTCCATGCCAGCAGATCGTGATCGATATGCCCGCGCCACGAGGCCACGACCTCGGGCCGGCCGTCGGTATCCATATGGCGGTCCAGTACGGTGATCACCGACCAGTCAGCCGTCCTCGAGCGTCCGCCTATGTCGACCGCCACTATATACTCTCCGCCCGGGCGCGGGTGTAGCCATACGCGTGCCAATCCCTGGGGCGAAGCCACAAACCGAGGCGAGGAGATGTCGCCGGGCATGTCCCCCTCGTTGCCCGTCACTTCGCCGCGTTCGTGCCCCATGTCCGCTCCCTCGCCGCGCATGCGCTCCACATCATCGGCGGCAAACACGTTGAAACTTGTGGAGCAGAACGCCTCCTCGGGCGTGGTGGGAAACTCTGCCATCATAGCCCGGTGGTCGTCGAACTCCCTGCGCTTCATCCTGTACCAGTTGATGGCCTCGAGCGAGCATCCGTGTTTCTCCCAGAGGGCACGTTCGTAGTCGTCCATGCTGTCCCACAGCGCCCCGGCATCGGCTACCGGCTCGGAGTAGATCGGTATATGGTGCCAAGGTACGAAGAACGGTGTCTTGTCGCTTTTGCCGGGGGAGCATGCACGCAGCCACTCGCGGTGGAAGAAGTTGCCCACGCCGTTGGCTGTGCTCTCCATCACCACGCATGACAGTTCCTTGCGTGCCACACCCGAGGCTACAGAGCGAATGAGGTCGGCCGGATTGTGGAGCACGGAGTCTTTCCAGAACGCCACCTCGCTCAGATGGACCAGCGCGCAGTCCAGTCCGCGGGCCGATTCCTGACTCTCGCTCGAACTCACCGTCACCCTGCATCCGCGGCCGGGGATGTAGCGAATGTTGGTCATGCGCTCATAGGGGCGGAACTCCGGCTTGCATTCCTCCTCCCAGTACTCCTGCGGGTAGTGCTCCAGCAGCCGGGAGTACATGCCTCGTATGTTGGATGACGCATCCTTGACGTGGGCGCATATCAGAGAGTTCCAGTTGCGGCGGTGTATTATCTGGATCCATGCGAAGTATACCTGCACCACGGTGGATCCTCCCCACTGCCTGGCCTTGAGCATGATCACACGCATGGGTTGGCCCATGCGCCTCTGCCCTTCGAGTATCTCCACGAGGTCGCGCTGCGGGCGGTTGAGTCTGAAGGGTATCTCCTCCATGGTGATCTTGTCGGTGATGCGCACGCACTTCGCACACCAGAACTCGAAGTCGTGGCGGAAGCGCAGCATCTCGAATTCATGCCTCCCCATAGCGGAGCTGTAGTCCGGATCCTCCGTCATGGAACGGGGCACGTGGAAATGCTCACCGCTGTTGGCCACCTCCACACGCCAGCGTGAGCGGCTGTCGCCACACACGGCGTCGTATTCAAGCGCATGCAGCGCCTCGTGTCTGAGTCTGTTCTCCTCCGCTATCATCTTATCTTGAAAATTGAAAATGGTTTACCAGTCTTAGCCTTGATCGCGAGAGTGAGGAAATGCACGTGCGGATGCATCAGGCGGTGTACCACCGGGTGATACAGCGGGCCTGTGATGCCGAGCGCCACGATGGCCGGCGAGCCGTCATCGCGCATGCCGCAGTCTCCGCGCAGAGCCAATGATCCCGATCGAATCTCGCCGGTGATGCCTACTGAAAGGTCGCGCCACTCGCCGGGGGAGCCATCGGATGGGATGCGCACGCGGTACTCCACATCCACATCCTCCGCACCGGTTTCTGTTCCGGCGTCGAGCATACGGCCAGCGGCGGTGATCATGCGCAGTCCGGACGGGATGGATGCCATGGATATGACATGTCCGACACTGCGGGTGTGAAATCGTCCGGTGGCCATGTCGAGCACTACGGCCATCTCATCGGTATCACCGCTTGTGTAGCCGTCCACGCCGAATATCCACAGCTCGCCGCGCGGAGCGTTCCACCCCAGACGGGTTGCCCTGAAGCCTTTGCACAGCGTGGTCACACGGTTGCCGCTCACTATCACTGGCACTCCGGCAGCCACCGCCGCCACTCCCGAAGAAGTGGATGCCACCGCTGCGGCACACTCCACGCCGCGGTTGTCGATCACAGTCGATGTGAGGCGTGTCCGGTCGGATCCTACAGTCACGGAGGCTATGCCCGATGGGCCGAAGGCATGGAAGCGTGTGCGTGTCAGCTCCATCGACGATCCTGCACGCCTCCCCGGCGCCAGTGCCCTCACTCCACCGGTGCCGCTCTGGGCCACGGCCAGCGGCATGAGCGGGGCGTCGACATGTGCCACCGCCACAGCGTCCTCCCATTCCAGAATCTGCGGTAGCGCTGCGGGTACTGCAAAAGCATCCTGTGTGCCCTTGGGTATCTCCACAGGGAGTCCATCGGGGTTGAGCCAATAGCTCCATGCGCCGCAGGGAGATGGTTTGAGGGGGAATTTCAATGTCGCATCAGGTGTGGTCACCGTCAGCTCGGAGGCCTCTCCGTCGGGATAGACTATGAGTGGTGAGAGCGCCTCCGGCTCCAGGCGCCTCATGGTGAGTGCTTTCACCTGGCGGCACTTGCCCCTGCCTGTGGTCACGCTCGAGGCCGTGGGCACGGCTCCCTCGCTCAGCTGCCGGGCCGCAACGGTCATCTCGGCCACGGAATATCCCTCGAAGAGAGTGGCTGTCAGATCACCCCACATCACTATATCGCCGTCGCGACTGCCAGTGCGGGCACACATGTGGTGGGGTGCGGAGAGGCGTCTCTTCATCTCGGCGGCAGGCCCTTTGGCCGGTAATGGGGAGGCGAGAATGGTGTCGAGCCTGTCCATCTCCTCCTCGCATCTTTCGAGCGCTGGGTCAGTGGCCGGAACGGTACATCCTTCCGTCTCTGCCTCGGCGGGAGTGAGGGTGGCCGCGCATCTCATGGATATCTCCATGCGTGAGAGCACACCGAGAACCTTGGTGTGGAGCCAACCCCCCGGTTCGCAAGGTTTCAGAGCGGTGCTCACACCGGGCAGATGCACCGTGAGCACGACGCGGGATCCTGCCGCGTCAAACTCGCCGAGCGGGCACAGACATGCGTTCGTTCCCTCAGCCAGAGGATGCAGCTGCGGCGATACGAGGATCTCCACGCTCCTCACCGTGGCACGCCACACTTCGGTGGGTGCCTGGGTCATACGCACTCCGATTGAATATGTCTCGGCCGAGATCCTTGTGTCGCTTATGCGGTTGAGATACTCGCCCGTGAGGTTGAAGCGCATGGATGTCAGCTGGACGCCTGCGTCGGGGGTGAGCAGGCGCGGGCATGAGGAGTAGAGCACCTCTCCGTTCATGCCTATGAGACGGTAGCTCGCCATCACAGGCTGAATGAATCGCCGTGATGTCATGGCCCTGTTGGCGAGCCAACGGTATATGTAGGCGGCCTCACGTCCTGCGGTGACGCTGTCGGAATAATCCAGGGCAGTGCTGCGGCGGTCGTATGTGCCTGATAATGCAGTGTCCACATTGAGACTTACACTCCCTGCCGCGCGGGCTTCGAGCATGAGGTGAGGATAATCGTCGGCCAGCGGTGTCTCGGCCCATACCCCGGAGGCATATCGCAGGCGGCGTGGGCCGGCTGTGGTCATCACCACAAAACCGTCGCTGAGGGGTATGGCGGTGAGGGGCTCGCCGCCGAGTTCGCCCAACGAGCTTCTCGAGCGGCCTTTGGCCACAAGCAGCTCGCGGCCGCGGGCTATGAGATGCGACACTTCGCCGTCGGCATGGTGGAATACACCAGCCTCCACAAACTCACCCTCGCCCGACAGCATGTAGGAGAACTCTCCGGGCATCCCTACGGCCTCGAGACCAGCCGTCAGCGGATTGTAGCGCAGGTTGTGGCATACGTCCACCCCGAGCGAAGCATCGAGCGTGGAGCATGGAAACACGAGGGGGCGCACGGTGCGCCCTGTCTTGAAACGTCTGTTGCTATTCTTCTTCATAGTGCGGTATGATTTTTTCTGACACAAAGTTACGCCCCGCAGCAGCCGGATATGATGCGATAATATCGCGGAGCGGGAATATCAATTAATGATATTTAACATCCTTAAAGTGAGCATGTCATCAATTCTATCTATATTTGCATCTAATTAAGACACCAGAAAATCTACACCAAACTTATAAATCAAATTTTTTGCATGAACAGACTGTTTGTATCTCTGGCTCTTGCTGCCTCTCTGTGCACCAGCCTCCCGCTATGTGCCGCTGAGACAGAAACAGCCACACAGGCGCAAAGACCGTTCTACGGGTTCTACATCACCAATGCTGACTTCGGTGCCGACTATGGCTTTGCCAAGGACAACTTCACTTTCTCCGAGGCTCCCGAACTCATACTCAACTATGCCAACCTCAATGGCGCGAGCGTATATGCCGGTGCCGCAGTGGACGGTATCTACTATGTAGCCCAGTACCGCTACGTATCTTCCATGGAGCAGCCCCGCCCCATCGACCTCGCCTCATACAACATCTACAACGGCCGTCTCACCAACATCGGCCCCTGGAATCCCGAAGGCAATGACTTCAAGCCCCAGGACATGACCTACGACTATGTGTCGCAGAAGATGTATGCCATCGGTTTCGATGGCCAGACCGGCCTCTATGAGGTGGACCTCACTACCGGCGCATTCACCAAGAAGTGCACCTACAAGGATCAGATCTTCGCCACACTCGCAGCCGCTCCCGACGGCAAGCTCTACGCCATAAGCCTTGACGGATGGCTCTACAACATCAACACCACCGGCCGTACCCGCAAGGTGATGGACACCGGACTCTCCGGCTTCGTGAGCATGCAGTCCATGGAGTTTGACCGCACCAACGGCCTGCTCTACTGGGCATCGTATGCCACTGACCAGGAAGGCGCTTCCCCCGACGAGATCGCCATGCTGAAGAGCGACGTGTACATGCGTGAGATCGATGTCGATAAAAAGACCATGAATCTGGTGGGCCAGATCGGTTCCACCGCCCGCTTCGTGGCTCTCTACATCCCCTCGGCAGCAAGCTTCGACGCTCCCGCCGCCTCGACCGACATCAAGGCCGTGACCACCGACCCCAATGTGCTTGACGCAACCATCTCGTGGACATGCCCCACCGAGACATTCGGCGGCGGTGAGCTCACATCGCTCAACGGTGTGGTGCTGTTCCGCGACGGCGAGCAGATCGCATTCTTCGATGCCGCAACTCCCGGCGAGAAGATGTCGTATGTCGACAAAACCATCCCCGCAGCCGGCGAGTACCGCTATGACATCGTGGCCCTCGGCGACGCAGGCGACGGTGAGAAGGGTTCGGCATTCGTATATGTAGGCAAGGACGCCCCCGGCGCTCCCCGCGATCTCGCAGTGGAGGTGGGTGCCGACTTCCTCTCGGCCAGCATCTCCTGGCAGGCTCCCGTGAGCGGTGCTCATGACGGTGCTTTCGATCCCGCCGAGGTGACATACAAGGTGACCCGTCGTCCCGACAATCTCGTGGTGGCCGACGGTATCAAGGAGACATCTTTCGTAGACAAGACCTTCCGCCGCCTCCTCTCGTACTACTACGATGTTGAGGCTGTCAACAATGTGGGCGCCACAAACGCTTCCACACCCGCCTATATCATCGGCCCGGCCGAGGAGCTCCCCTACGAGGAGGACTTCGAGGATGCTACCCTTATCCCCAACCGTTGGACTACCGTTGACGGAAACAACGATACTTACACCTGGCTCTTCTCCACCAACCTCGGTCATGACGTGTTCGGCGACTATGAGATGTGCGCTGAGTTCATCATCTCGCCCCTCGCAGTGACCGGTGCTCTCAAGGACGCCGACGAGTGGCTCATCACACCTCCGCTCAAGTTTGATCCGGCCAAGAAGTATGAGGTTGTGATCACCGCCCGCGACCAGACCACCGACAAGCTCGAGTTCGCATTCGGACCCAAGGCAGCTCCCGAAGGCATGGTGAAGTTCGGCGAATGCACAGTAACCCTCCCCGGCCTCAACCAGACCACCGGTAGCGTGGACTTCGACAAGTTCTCCGCTGAGATCCCCACCGGCGACGCTACAATAGGCTGCGTAGGTATCCACCTCGTATCCCCCGTGCCCTCCGATCTCATCAGCTATCTGCAGATCGGCACCGTGACCGTGCGCGAGAAGGATGAGAGCGGTATCACCGACGCCATCATAGGCGGTGCCAACGATGCTCCTGTTGAGTACTTCAACCTCCAGGGTGTACGCGTTGACAATCCCACTCCCGGCAACGTATACATCCGCCGCCAGGGTGAGGACGTGAAGAAAATCGTGCTCTGATAATCGGCCTGCAATTATCTGACACCGTCGCCACCGGAGGCGACGGGTGTCAGATCAAAGAATAATTGACAGAAGTCCCTATAACGCGTTCCGCGTTATAGGGACTTCTGAATTTTGGTACATCGCCTAAATATCCCTTAAAACTTGCCGATATCGGCAAGTTTAGCTATATTTGCGATGTAATGTTAATAGAAATCTTGCCGATAATATGGAATATATATCAGTAAAGGAGTGGGCGGCCAGGCATGGAGTGTCGGAGCGTACGGCCCGGAACTACTGTGCGCAAGGAAAGATAGATGGCGCCTGTATCATAGGAAAAACATGGAGCATACCGGCTGACGCGGAGTTGTCGGGCAGATGTGAAAAACCTGTGACTTCAGCACTGCTTGCCTTGTTGAGAGAACAGAAGGCAGGTAAAATGAAGGGAGGTATATATCATCGTGTTCAGATTGATCTGACATATAACTCCAATCATATGGAAGGGAGCCGTCTGACGCATGACCAGACGCGGTACATCTACGAGACCAATACAATCGGCATGACCGGCGAGGCTGTGAATGTCGATGATATTATAGAGACAACCAATCATTTCCGTGCCATAGATTATATAATCGACAATACAGATGGCAGACTAACGGAGGAATATATCAAATATCTCCATTATCTGTTGAAGTCAGGTACGTCAGATGAACGTAAGGATTGGTTCCGAGTTGGTGACTATAAGAAACTGCCCAATGAGGTGGGAGGGAATGATACCACCGAGCCGGAAAATGTACATAATGAGATCAAGGCTCTATTGAAAGAGTATAATGCAAAGAAGCGCCCCACGCTGGAGGATATCATTGATTTTCACCAGAGGTTCGAAGCCATCCACCCTTTTCAGGATGGAAACGGACGTGTGGGCCGGCTTATAATGTTCAGGGAATGCCTGCGCAATGGACATGTACCGTTCATAATCACCGATGACCTGAAAATATTCTATTACAACGGACTCCGCAACTGGCCGGGGATAAAAGGATATCTGATGGATACCTGTCTCACGGCCCAGGATTACTTCAAGACTATCCTTGACAAGTTCAGGATAGATTACACCGATTGACATTGTAATGGGGGGCGAGAAGAAATAATTTTTGAAAATTAACTAAAAATTATTAACTTTGCACCCATACAAATCATCCCCATCCCATTCACTGAAAGAATTATTAGTGAATAGAAGCCGCCCGGTTCGAGAGGAACAGGACGGCTTTTTTGGTCAATCGGTTTTTTTAGTGTAATTTTGCCATTGATGGAAAATGACGATTTCGACATACGCGACCGTATCAGTGCCGACAAGGATTTCGAGCGTGCGTTGAGGCCCTCGTTCTTCGACTCGTTCAACGGGCAGGAGAAGATAGTGGAGAATCTCAAGGTGTTCGTCCAGGCGGCCAAGCTGCGCGGAGAGGCCCTTGATCATCTTTTGCTCTTCGGCCCTCCGGGTCTTGGCAAGACCACCCTCGCGGGGATAATAGCCAATGAGCTCGGCGTCAATTTCAAGGTCACCTCGGGCCCGGTGCTCGACAAGCCCGGCGATCTGGCGGGCATCCTCACGTCGCTGGGCGATAATGATGTGCTCTTCATCGACGAGATCCACCGTCTCAGCCGTGTGGTGGAGGAGTATCTCTACTCGGCTATGGAGGATTACCGCATAGACATAATGATAGACAAAGGGCCCGGGGCTCGATCCGTGCAACTGTCGCTCTCGCCGTTCACTCTGGTGGGGGCCACCACACGCTCCGGCATGCTCACGGCGCCGATGCGTGCCCGTTTCGGTATAAACTGCCATCTGGAGTATTACAGCCATGACGTGCTTGAGCGTATCATAGCGCGCTCGGCGGCTCTGCTGGGTGTGAGATGCACTCCAGAGGCTGCCCACGAGATAGCCATGCGCTCCAGAGGAACGCCCCGTATAGCCAACGCTCTGCTGAGGCGTGTGCGCGACTTCGCCCAGGTGAAAGGTTCGGGCGACATCGATCCGGAGATAGCCCGCTATGCGCTCGAGGCGCTCAATATAGACCGCTACGGTCTCGATGAGATGGACCACAAGCTTCTGCTCACGATGATCCATAAGTTTGACGGTGGTCCGGTGGGGCTTTCCACTATCGCCACAGCCATCGGTGAGGAGCAGGACACGATAGAGGAGGTCTATGAGCCGTTTCTCATCATGGAGGGATTCCTGCGGCGCACACCCCGCGGCCGCGAGGTGACATCGCTGGCTTATACCCACCTCAAGCTCACCCCTCCTTCCGGACAGACAAGTCTTTTCTGAAATTACATTACTACCATCCTCCCAAAAAAAACGTGTCAGGAATAAAATCTCTTGCCAAGGATACGGCTGTCTACGGTCTCAGCAGTATCATAGGCCGCTTTCTCAACTGGTGTCTTGTGCCGCTCTACACGGTGATGTTTCCCGCCGCGGAGTATGGTATCGTCACCTATATATATTCCATCGTGGCCCTTGTCATGGTGGTGCTGATATATGGCATGGAGACGGGTTTCTTCCGTTTCGCCAACCATGATCGCTATAAGGACCCCATGGAGGTGTATTCCACGGGACTCATATCGCTCGGAGTCAGCTCCACGGTTTTTCTCGTGATGGTGCTTGCCATGCTCGGCCCGATAGCGGGGTGGATGGATGTGCCGCATCACAGCGACTACATAGCCATGATGGCCGTGGCTGTGGCGCTGGATGCTTTCACGGCGCTGCCGTTCAGCTATCTGCGTTTCCGCAACCGGGCCATGCGTTTCGCCTCGCTCAAGCTTGTCAACATTGGGCTGAATATCGGTCTCAACATTTTCTTCATACTCATATGTCCGTGGCTGTGGAGGAATGCGCCGGGATGGATAGCGTGGTTCTACGATCCGGACTTCGGCATAGGCTTCATATTCCTGGCCAATCTCTTCACCTCGGCGCTCAATCTTGTGCTCCTGCTCCCCGAGCTGAGGGGGTTCGCATGGCGTTTCAACCCTGCGCTGTGGCGCGAGATGATAGCCTACTCGGCGCCGCTCCTTGTGCTGGGTGTGGCGGGTATCATGAACCAGACTATCGATAAGGTGCTGTTTCCACATCTTTTCCCCGATAAGGCCACGGCCATGGCGCAGCTCGGCATCTACGGTGCCAACTACAAGATTGCCATCGTGATGGTGATGTTCACCCAGGCGTTCCGTTTCGCCTACGAGCCCTTCATCTTCGCCCGGGCCAAGAGCGCGGGTGCCGACAAGCTGCAGAGCTACCGCGATGCCATGAAGTGGTTTGTGATCTTTGCCATGGTCATATTCCTCGGGGTGATGTTCTATCTCGACATACTTAAGTACTTCATAGCGCCCTCCTATTTCAGCGGACTCAAGGTGGTGCCGATAGTGATGGTGGCCGAGATCTTCTTCGGCATATTTTTCAACCTGTCGCTGTGGTATAAGCTCACCGACCGCACAGTGTGGGGCATGTGGTACTCGCTGATGGGTCTGGCCGTCACGCTCGCGCTCAATTTCCTGCTCGTGCCCCGCTGGGGCTACATGGGATGTGCATGGGCCGCCGTGGGTTGCTACGGTTCGATGATGGTGGCGAGCTATATAGGCGGTCGCATCAATTACCCGATAGGCTACAATGTGCCGCGTCTGGCCATGTATTTCGTCTCGGCCATCGTGCTGTGGTTCTTCGCCGAGGTAATAGCCATGGAGGCCCATCCGTGGATCAATATGGCGGTACGCACGCCGCTTCTTGTCCTTTACGTGTTCATGGTGATGAAGGTGGAGCGCGTCACCCTGCGCGACCTCATCCCCCGCCGGAAATAAATACTACATTTGACAGAAGGATACATAAGGACGAATAAGGGACATAAGGGACAAAAGTATTAACTATCAGCACGATAATTAATTTTATTTTGTCCCTTATGTCCCTTATTCGTCCTTATGTATCCTTCTGTCTGCTATATCTTAGGGTGGCAGTGGAGCAGGAGGTAGGAGCCGGGGAGGTGGCCGGCTATCTCCACGTGGCATCCGCGGCGGCATGATGCGAGCGAGGGGAGGTTGGACTCCGAGATGGTCGCCATCATGCGCAGGCCGGCGGCTGCGGAGATGCGTGCCGCGAGGCTCCACATGGCGGTGCCTATGCCCCGCCCTGAACAGGATGGATCCACTACAAGGCCGTGAAAGGCCCTTCCGTCGGCAAAGCAGCGCAGGAAGTGGTAGCCGCATATATCGCCATCCGTCCCTCTGACGGTGAGCATGAGGAATGACCCGCAGCTGAGCATGTGGCGCAGGGTAGCCGTGTCGAATGGGTGGGGCGAGAAGTGTGTCGTGCTCTCGGGTGGGAGTGAGAGAAGGAAGCGGCTGAGTTCAGGGATGTCGGCCCCGGTGACTACGGACCATCTCAACCCTCCGGACTGTGGGGCGGGGAGCATGCCGGACGCAGTGTCGTCCAGACGCGGGTAGCGCATGCGCACTATGCGGCCGTTGGCGTTCTCGACCATGCGCCACAGGCGCGGGCATGCCCGCTTGATGCGTATGAGAAGTGATGTGATCATGACAAGAGGCGCTTGATGATGCGTTTTGGCAGTGCCCGCCGGTAGCCTTTGTATGCCAGGGAGTAGATGGTAGCGGTGTCACCGCCGGTGACGGCACGTAGGAAGGGGTCGGCATCTATTCTCCCGGGGGGCAGGAGCGAGAGGTCGCGGTAGGCCGGGAGCGAGATGATGTCACTTATGGCACCCTCCATTTCGATGGCTCCGGGCGAGCCGGGGGTGTGGCGGGCGCATTGTGTGAAGGCGCTCCAGAGCACGTCGCGCAGCTCGCCGAGCAGCAGCGGCCGGACGCCGGGGATGGAGTGGCGCTCCATGATGGCTATGCGCGAGGCATAGAAGTCGTTGAAGTGGCGGGCCACCGTCAGGGGGCCGAAGTCGGTGACGGAGGAACGCTCTTTGAGCGACGATCCTGACGACAGGCCGCCCCATCGCCACATATATCCCTCGTAGGGCACGAACATGATGCGCGATGACACGAGCATGGCGTGCATCACGAAAAATATATCCTCGTAGAGCGTCACTGAGGGCACCACGTAGGCCGATCGGCGCAGCGTGTCGGCGCGGTAGAGCTTGCCCCAGTAGGCATAGGAGCTGAGGAAGTTGTCGCCGAAGAATGCCCGCAGGTAATTGTCGTGGATCTTATCTCTCTCTATCACCTTGCCGTATGGAGCGCGTGAGCGGAGCGGCACTGAGCGGAATGGCAGATGCAGACCGGGTATCTCGTATACCCTTCGGCAGTTGCCTATCACCATGTCGAGGTCGTGCTCCTCGGCGGGGGTGACGAGGCTCTCGAGTGCTCGCGGACGCAGCCGGTCATCGCCGTCGATGAATGAGATCCACTTGCCGTGTGCGTGGGATATGCCTATGTGTTTGGCCTGCGATATGCCGACGTTGCTGTCAAGGTGCACCACGCGTATTCTCCCCCGTGCCCGCGGATCAGCCTCGTAGCGGCGCAGTAGCCGCAGATCGTCGGGCGAGGGTGAGCAATCATCAACGCAGATCAGCTCCCAGTCGGAGCAGGTCTGTGCGAACATGCTCTCCATGAGCCGCGGTATGAATGGCGCAGAGTTGTAGAAGTTGGCTATGACGGAGATCATGAGTTGGGGAGGATTTCGCGGTAGAAGGCGCGGAGGGCGGAGCGGATGGTGGTTGTGGTGAATCGGGCGAGGACATCGGCTCTGGCGGCGGCGCCCATGGCCCGGCGGTCGGCGGTGGGGAGGGAGAGCATGGCGGTCATGGCCTCGAGCAGCGGCGCTGTGGTGCGCGGGGGTATCACGAGGCCGTTCTGTCCGGAGGTGATGATCTCGCGCGAGCCGTTGATATCCGTCACTATCGAGGGTATGGACATGGCACCGGCTTCGAGCACCACGTTGGGGAAGCCCTCGCGGTAGGAGGGGAAGACAAGGGTGTCAGCCATGGCGAGCCAGGGTCTGACGTCATCCACCCATCCGCCGGACAGGTGTATGCGTCCGTTGCCGGCAAGCATCCCGGCCGGGATATCGTCACGGCTTCCATCGGTGGCACCTACGAGCACAAGGTGGGCGGACGAAGGAAGATTGGGGAAGACCGTGAGGAGCTCGCGGAGCCCTTTGTCGCCTACGAATCGTCCGATGAATATGAACACGAATGCATCGGCGGGGATGCCGAGATGCCGGCGTATGTCGGCTCCGGCAGCGATGATGCCGGGGGTAGGAGACCAATGGTCGGGGTCGACACCGCGCACGTTGCCGTTGGCGAGCACGCGCAGTGGTTTTTTGGTGATGCGTGCCTCGCGCAGGTCGGCGGCCACGCCTTGCCCCTCGGGGTTGATGTGGGTGGCGGCGAGGCAGGTGAGGCGGTCGGTGAATTTGAGCAGATGGCGGCGCAGTCCGGTGGCGGTGGGGAACAGGAGTCCGGTGAATGTGTGCAGACGCACCGGCACACCGGCTATACTCGCGGCCATCATGCCGAGGAGGCCGGCCTTGGGGGTCATGGTGTGGATCAGGTCGGGCTTCTCACGGCGCAGCACGCGGACCAGGCGCAGGAGTGCGCGCAGATCGGCCAGCGGAGCTATGTCGCGCCTCATTTTGACCCCGATGGTCCGCACGCCTTCATTGCGGCCCAAGGCATCGAGTTCGGGCCCGGGCGACGAGAGTGCCACCACGTCATAGCCATCCTCCTCACGCAGTTCTGTCAGCAGGCCGCCGCAGAATGTGGTGAGCGAGAGGGGAATGGTGGTGGCGCGGATGATCTTCAAAACTCAGCTTAGAATGTGAGTGTGAGCCCGATGGCGGGGGAGACGGTGGTGGAGGGATCGTAGACTACGGTGGGCTGCATGGCCAGCGACACGCCCGAGGGGCGGCTTACCACCACCTGACGGGGGCCTTTGGAGAAGAGTGCGTCGGCGAGGTTGTAGATGTAGACACCCACGGCACCGGCAATGGCGATGTTGCGGAACGCACGCCAGGAGTGATGCTTGCTCTGGTAGCTTGACTCCGAGATGGTGTTGCCGTCGTTGAATGCCTCGTTGCGCAGGTCGAGGAAGTGTCTGCTGCGGGCATCGCAGAGTATTGCGGCGCCGATGAAGAGAACCTCACCGCCCCATATGCAGTATGATTTGGTCTTTTGGCCCTTGTACCATTGTCCCAGACCGGGCACGAGCGAAAGGGCGAGGGCGCCGCCGTTGTAGCTGCGGGTGAAGGAGCAGTCATCGTAGACGGGTGTCTGACCTTCGGCGGTGGAAACGGCGTAGAGCTGATAGAGGGTATAGTCGTAGGTCATGTCCACATTTTCGTCGAAACTGGAGTACTCATCGATAAGACGTGCGTGGAACACATGGTCGGGCGATCCGGCAAAAACTATGCGGTAGTCGCGTGCGGTGGCTGCGGAACCTTCGGAGTCGTTGGGGGCAGGGGTGTGGATGTCGGACGCGGGTGTGACCAACTCAACCTTTGCACGGTCGGCGTCAAGACCGTTGGTCGATGCTATATACTCGACCAGAGGAAGGGTCCCCTCGCTGCGCAATTGCGAGAGGTCGCCGCCGAAGGTCTCGAATTTCACGAAACGGTAAGAGTCGTTCGAGCGTTTGCCGTTGATGTCACTGACGCCTTTGATGGCCCACCGGGGTTTGTCCTGAGCTGATGATCCTAATGCCGGGACAAGAGTGAGGAGAAGCAGGAGCAGAGAGTAGAATGTTTTCATGCAAGGATGTTTTTGTATAGGTTTATATAATTGTTAACGGTGTTTTTTATGTCGTATTGCATCGCGGTGTCGCGACCTTTGCAGGCGGTGCCGGCGGCGAGGTCGGGATCGGTGGCCAGCGAGATGATGGCGCGTGCCATGCCGGCGGGGTCGTTTGGCCTGACGGTGATTCCGGCGCCACCGGTTACGATATCCTCCACCCCCGGCACACCGGTGGCCACGAGCGGACGTCCGGATGCCATGGCCTCCACGCAGGCGAGGGAGAGACCCTCGTAGCGGGTGGAGAGGAGCGATATGTCGGCGCGGGCATAGAGCGCGGGAATGTCGGCGACGTTGCCTGTGAATGTGACGCGCCCGGCGAGACCCATGGATCGGCAGGCCTCCTCGGTGGTCCCGCGCAGGGCGCCGTCGCCGGCAAATATCATGGTGAATCCGTCGGGGAGGAGCGAGAGTGCCCTCAGGGCTGTGAGATGGTCTTTCTGTTCACGGAAAGCCGAGACCATGAGTATCACTTTGCCGTCATCACCGGTATGTGGCGCGGGGGGCAGGGAGAGATAGGGGGTGAGGTCGATGCCGTTTGTCACGGTAAGCAGCCGCGGTGACGGACCGAGAGCTTTTACAAATTCGTCGTGCACGCGCTGCGAGCAGCATGCTATGGCGCTGTAGCGGGCATATAGCGCCCGGTCGAAGAGCTGTCCCCACATGGATCCGCGCCGGCGGTTGGTGGTGTTGTGCTCGGTAGTCACCAATGCCGGTCCGCGGCGTCCGCATGCCAATGCACCGAAGAGCTGGGGGGCGGTGTTGTGGGTGTGGACTATGTCGAAATGAGGTTTTCCGGCGGTCAGTTTTCTCAGGTCCTTTATGCGCGCGGGGGAGTAGATGTCCCTCATGCCCATGCCGAGCACCACGGGGTGTATGCCGCGTGAGCGGGCCTCATCGAGCAGTGGTGATGGAGTGCCGTCGAATATGGCAAGCTCCGCCTCCAGCCCGGCCCCACGCATGCGGGCGGTCAGCTCGAGGGCGAGCCGTTCGGCTCCCCCCATGCGCAATGATGATATGACCTGAAGAACTCTCATGACAGCTGACGTGCACGTCTGCGGATATAACGTGTCAGGAGCCACCCGGCGGGATAGGCCAGGAGGGTGAGGAACGGCCGGGGTGAGGCCTTGAGCCAGCCTCTGTTTCCGGCTATGATGGAGGAGGAGACATAGTGGATGGCGCAGCGGAGATTGTTGAGCGGGGTGGAGCGCGACAGTGTCATCTCGAGGATGCGCAGCTTGGCGAAACTGCGGGGGGAGTCGAGATATTGCCTGAATATGGAGGCTGACATGCTGTCGGCACCGGTCTGATAGTCGACTATGCAGAGGCATTCGTGGACCACGAGCATGGGGAGCCGGTCAGTGACCTGAAGGAGCATGTAGACGGGATTGAAGTTCTTCTCCCCTTCAAAACCCGTCTGCGGGGCCACGGCACGCATCAGTTCTGTGCGCATCACCTGCTTTGTGTCGCCGCGGTGAATGCGGCGTATGTTGAGATCGGGAAACCAGCACTCGGTCATACTCTCGGGCAGAGGACCTCCGATTGGCTCCATGGTGTTGATGTCGCAGTCGAGGCCGAGTATGCCGGCATATCTGTCGGATCCGCGTGTGCGCCATGTGTCGAGTATTATCTCCACGGCATCGGCCGGCATGAAGTCGTCGGAGTCGATGCATACGCACAGCTCGGAGGTGATGTTGGCATAGGCGGTATTGTAGCCTGTGTATAGGCCGCCGTTCTCCTTGTGGATGTAGCGGATGGGGATGCGCCCCTCGCGCATGAAACTCTCCACGAGCGAGCGGGTGAAGTCAGTGGATCCGTCGTCGATGACCAGCCACTCGAAGTCGCGGCAGGTCTGTGTGACGAGGCTCTCATAGAGCCGGCGCAGTAGATGGGCGCGGTTGTAGGTGGGGGTGAATACGGTAAGCGGGTATGTGTTCATCTCAGATATAGTTCCATACGAATTTGTAGAGACCCCATGTGATGCCGTAGTAGCTTATGAGGCAGATGGCGGCCATGGTGCTCTGGTTTTTCCATATCTTCATGTTGGCCAGGGGATAGGCGAACATGAGAGGGTATATGAACCATGACAGGTAGGCGAAGCGGTTGGAGAACTCGGCGCGGATCACTATGATCCAGAATGCGTTGGCGAGCATGTAGGTGATGGCGATGACGTTGTACCATCCGTCGCGCAGACCCTTGACAATGTTGACATAGAAATAGAACCCTATGGGGAGTGCGCTGTAGAGCAGGAAGTCCCATCGGAAACCTGTGGAGGAGAATTCGTCCTGTCCTTCCAGCTCTCCACCGGCATATACGGTCATGCGCTCATCGTAGCCGAGGCTCATGATGATGTTTGTGATAGCTTCGCCGAACAGGAGTGATAAGGGGATGGCCGCGCACCATATGCCGAGGGCTATGCGGGGACGGTCGCGCAGCACGGTCATGGCCGCGATGATACCGGATATTGGCAGGATGGTGGAGCGGTGTATGCCGAGCGCGAGGAATGCTATTATGGCGGCGGTGATGCGGCGGTCGTCGAGCAGGAAGGCCATGGCCAGCAGGATCATGTGGCACGCCATGCCGTTGCGCAGTCCGTTGAGGCCGAAGCCGAGAAACATCAGCGAGGAGAATATGAAGAGGGTGCAGAGGTATGGGCGCGAGGGATCGAACCTTATGGCCGCGAATACGGCGGTCATGGCATAGACGAGGGCTATGACAGTGAGATAGCCGTGATAGTCCATGCCGGACAGACGGCATATGTAGCCAATCACGAAGAAGAACCATTCCGAGCCGATGTCCACGGTCTGGGCGGAGAGTGACGCGGAGATGTCTATGGCATTGTAGTTTATGACGTAGAATATGGTGTCGCCGTAGCCATGCTCGTCGCGCGATCCGAACCAGAAGGCCACGTAGAGTCCGAGGAGTATGGATATTATACCGAGCGAACGGCGCTTGTCGAGGAGCGAGTCGCCACGCGACAGCATGAGCATACCGGCCATGAGAAAGACCAGTATGCCTATCAGCGTGAGGTAGTTGGCGTTACTTACATGAGGGAACATCAATCTTTGAATAATCGGTGGTAGATACGGGCGGCAAGGATGCGCAGCGGCGATTGTCCCACCCATGTCTTGGCATACCAGTGTATGCTGTGGGTGAGGGGTGTGAGGTGGAGCCGTCCGGTGTAATCATCAAGGGGGTTGAAGTATTCGTCGGGGTATATCGTGATGCTGGCCACGGTCTGGAGCGTGTCCTCAAGGATAAGGCCGTGACGCAGCAGTATGTCGGTGACATGTTTGACCACGGTGCCGGGGAGGATGTTGCCCTTGGTGTCGGCGAAGGGGAGGGTGGCGTAGTGGTCGAGGATCTCGCGGTAGACGGGCATGCCTGAACAGGCTCCCATGCCGAGGCCGGATGCCACGCCGATGACGTTGCGCTCCTTCTCCCACCCCATCCAGGGTCCGCGGGCCAGAATATCATCGAATGGTGCTATGACCTCGACATCGGTATCGAAGTATATGCCGCCGTGGGTATGGAGTATGGCGAAACGGGCATAGTCGCTCACGAACGCCCATTTGCCCATGGCGGCGGCATCGCGGGTGAAGGGTATAGCGTTGATGTCGAAATCCGACTCATCCCATCGCCTGATCTCCCATCCGGGGAAGTGCCGGCGCCATGAATCGATGCACTTGCGGGCACTCGCCGGGAGCGGCTTGCCTCCGAACCAGCAGTAGTGTATTGTCTTGGGGATATTCATGAGGGGATGAGTGAAATTATCTTGTTGATCTCGGAGGAGTCGGAATAGTCGCGTGCGGCGCATTCGGCTGCAAGGCTCCCGAGTGTGGAGGGCGAGTTGACGGCCGCAACCAGTGATGATGCCAGCCGCGGAGTGTCGAGTGGCGCTATGAGTCCGTCCACACCATCGGAGAGCTGGGAGTGGGCTGTGGGGTAGTCGGTGATGACCACCGGGCGGCCGAGCATCTGTGCCTCGCGGACGGTGACGGAGCGCCCCTCGAAGCGCGATGGCTGGACGTAGAGGTCGCAGTGCTTTATGTAGGGGTAGGGGTTGTCGCGCTTACCGATGATATGTACATGGCGCTCCATCCCCTCGCGTATTATGGCTTCGCGAATGAGATGCTCCCCGCCGCCGTAGCCGATGATGTGCCAGTGGAGATCCTTGCGCGGCGAGTCCTCGAGCATGCGCTTCATTATGGAAGGTATGCTTTCGAAATTCTTGGCATCGGTGAACCGGCCAACTGACAGTATGTTGAATCCCGTGGCGAACTCCGCAGGTGTGAAGGCTTCGGCACGCGAGCGTATCAGAACGGGGTCGAGCATATTGGCGATCTCCACTATCCTGGCGTCAAGTCCGGGGTGTACTTTCAGGAAGGAACGGGTTACGTCGGGGGAGATGGAGATGATATTGTCGTAGGCGGCCCATACGGGGTGCTCGAGCGCGGCATTGTGGCCCACGCGGGTATAATCGGTGTGGATCCAGCAGAGTTTGCGTCGGGCACGCACCTTGCGTAGCACTATATCGTGGGGAGCGAGGAAGGAGATGGCCAGATCGTATGTGACTCCCGGGTTGATGCGTGGGAGAAAGGGTGTGATGTAACGGCCCATGTAGCCTACGGCGGCATCGTGGTTGGGCGGACGGTGTGTGTGAAAGAAACGCCGGGCGTCGTGCCGTGCTTTCCACCGGGCTAAGGCTATGTCGAGTCGGCCCGAGCGTATCACACCGGCGGCCGGAGCCTCGATAAGCGTATAGGGCTTCATCTCGGGGAGGAGGTTGACGCCGCCCGGTATGTGGGTCATGAGTTCGCCACGGTGGGAGTAGAGAAACAGGTCGACATCGGCGGTGTCATACGGCCATGCGCGCAGCATGCCGATGAGGGCGGTCTCGGCTCCCCCTATCTCGAGGTAGTGCATGGCTATGAGTACTCGTGGTTTCATGATAGGGATCAGCGTGGAAGGCGGACGGGCCGGGGGAAGATGGACTGGAGGCGGGTGCGTATGAGGAGCCGCAGGGATTCACGACGGTCAGGCTCGAGGATCCAAAACAGCGATGCCGCGCCGAAGAGGATGACGGAGAGTGTGCAGACCAGGACGAGGGTGAGGAATGTGGCGGGGAGGAGATGGGAGATGGTGAAGAGTATGAGGAAGATGACACCCTCGGCTATGAGGACGCGGAGTATGGCCACGTTGACCAGGCGGCGAACGAACGCGCCCCCGAGGTGACGCCTGACGAGCAGGATGGAGAGGATGAAGCTGCAGATGGTGCCGGCCTCGTAGACGGCGCAGGCTATGAGCGGATCCATGCCGAGGTAGAGCACGGTCAGGAGGATGGCCGAGAATATGGACATCTGTATGAACTCGATGGTACATGTGCCCTTGTTGCGCCCCATGGATTTGAGACCCTCGGCGGGGATGAGGTAGGCCAGGAGGACGGAATTGATGACGAGCTGTATGGCGCAGAGTTCGAGGGCAAGGGGCGGGACGTCGTGGAGCCATAGGGTCATCACATAGTCGAGCATGGCCAGAAGCGGTGCGGCAAAGATGCCGTAGAGGATCATGGAGAGCTGGGTGGAGAGTACCACGGAGTCCTTCATGTCGGAGAGACGGTCGGCGGCGAAGAGTTTTGTGATGACGGGTTTGAAAGCCGAGGTGATGGTGAATGCCATGCCTGTGACTGCGCCGGATAGGGTGGAGCCGATGCCGATGGCCACGTTGAGGCGCACGCCATGGAATATGTTGATGAACATGGGGTAGAGCGTGGCCTTGAGTGTGCGAGATATCGCTCCGAGGAGTTCCCAGGCGGAGAAGCGGAGGATGGGGCGCATGAGCGTGCGCGAGAATACGGGGCGGAAGCGGCACTCCGGATAGCGGCGGCAGTAGATGCGGATGAAGATCATGTTGGCCACCGAGAGGAGGAACATGAGCAGTGTGTAGAGGATAAGGTGGTCAAATCCGGAGTGGACGATGAGCAGGAGGATGGCGAGTTTGTAGAAGGTGCCGAAGAGGCTGAGCGAGGCCGTGATGTTGAACTTCTCGTGGGCGTTGAGCACGGCGCTGTAGGGGGTCTGGGGGAGGGTAACAAGCGCGGATATGGCCGAGATGTGGATTATGAACTCGGCGGCATGCATGCGTCCGTCGGGGACCTGCAACTTGTTGTGGAGCACCCACATGCCCACCGTCTCGGCTATTATGGCCATCAGTATGCCAAGGCCTATGTAGAGGATGAGAGTGGTGCAGAAGGTGTCGTTGGTGCGTTTCTCATCACCGCGCCCGAGCTCGAAGGTGAGGAAGCGTGATGTGGATGTGCCGAGTACCTGTATGAGGAAAGTGAACAGCCCGGTGCCTACGCCGGCCACAGCCTGAAGGCCGTAGTCGTCCACGCCCAGAGCCTCGAGCATGATCTGGACGGTAAATATGCCCACCACCGTGTTGACGATGGTGCGGGCATATAGAAACAGTGCGTTTTTGGCTACACGGTACATTCGTTTTTTTATCCTTCGGTATATTCCCCGTAGCTGCCGTAGTGGTATCCGTAGCGGCGATGGCCGTAGCGGTGGTCACCGTAGTGGGAGAACTCCTGGCGTGTGCCGTTGAGGATGATGGAGAGCGAGGGGAAGCGGCGCTCCTCGTACCATTTCTCGATATCGGGGAGGAATGCCCGGTCCATGAGGTGGGCACGGATGACGAAGAGTGTCATCTCGGCGTAGCGGGAAATGATGGCGGCGTCGGCCACGATCTCGACGGGAGGACAGTCGATGAACACATAGTCATACTCCTCCTTGAGGCTGGCTATGAGATCGGCGAACCGTTTGGTGAACAGAAGCTCGGTGGGGTTGGGAGGTATGGTGCCGCAGGGCATGATGTCGAGGCCGTCGATGTTGCAGATGACGCTCTTGTAGTCGGCTATCTGGCCCGAGAGATAGTTGGATATGCCCTGCTCGGGCGATCCTACATATTTTGACAGCGATCCGCGGCGCATGTCGAGGTCGATGGCTATCACTTTCTTCCCCTTTATGGCGAGGGCGGCCGAGAGGTTGGCGGTGATGAAGGTCTTGCCCGACCCGGGGTTCATGGATGTCATCATGACCACGTGGTGGCCCCCCTCGAAGCCGAGAATGAACTCGAGGTTGGTGCGTACGACGCGGAATGCCTCGTTCATGATGGAACGGCTCTTGTCCTTGACCACCAGTTGGTCGTCGGTGACCTCACGGGCTATACGCTTGCCGTTTTTCCGCCCACCCTTGCGGATGGTGGCCAGTGGTATCTCGCCTACGAACGGGGCCTTGATCTGCTCGAGGTCCTTGCGTCCGCGCACGGCGGTGTTGAAGCTCTCCATAATGAGGAGGATGGTGGCAGGAAGTGCGAGACCGAGGAGTATGGCCAGGGTGATGACGAAGATATGGTTGGGGAGCACGGGCTTGGGATCGGAGCGCGGGTGCTCGATGAGACGGGTGTTGTAGGCAGTGAATGCCTGCGAGAGTTCGTTCTCCTCGCGTTTCTGGAGGAGGAAGAGATAGAGCGACTCCTTGACTTTCTGCTGGCGCTCGACCGAGAGGAGGTATTTGGCCTGCTGAGGGTTGGCCGATACGCGTCCGGATGCTGCGGACTGGACGGCGCGTACCGATTTGCGCTGGGTGTCGAGCATGAAGAGCTCATTGTCGAGCGAGGCGAGGATGGAGGCCTTCATGGTCTGGAGTTTCTGGTCGATGTCCATGACCAGAGGATTCTGCTCGGAGGATACGGAGAGGTGGTTGTTGCGTTGCAGCAGCAGGGAGTTGTAGGCGGCTATCTGGGCCTCGATGCTGGGGTTTCCAATGCCGGAGTTGGCCGGGAGCTGCTCCTTGTCGTGGAGTCCGTCGGAGAGGTAGTTGCGCACATATTTGGTCATGTAGACGCGGTTGTCGATCTCACGGCCTTGTTCCTGAGAGGCGGTGAGCGATCCGAAGGCGGTGCTGCCGGCTGCGCTGACGTCGATCATGAGGTTGCGGCTCTTGTAGTCGGAGATGTCGGAGTCGACGTTGCCGAGCTCACCTTCGATGATGCCGAGGCGGTCCTTGATGAAGTCGGTGGTGGCCGATGTGATCTGGTTGCGGTCGCGCACCCAGTTCTCGTTGTATACGGCCACAAGGGTGGTGAGGATATCCTCGCCACGTGTGCGGGACACATCCTCGATGTCAATATCGATGATGGAGGCCTTGTTGTCGCGCTGCTTGGCTGTGATACGCTTGGAATAGTCGTTGACGGTCTCGCGCATGGGGCGGCGTATCACTTTGAGCTGGTCCTTTGCGCCGGCCACGTAGTTGACCGACGGTTTGATGGTGATGGTGCCCATGGGTGTGCGCATCGTCTTGCCGAGCTTGAATGATACGGTGCCATCGAGGGGATGGTTGTTGAGCATCATCGAGGATAGGGTGACGGTGCTGTCGGGGGCGAGCTTGAGATCGAAGGAGGCTATGTCGGTCTCGTCGAGGTCGGTGAAGCGGATGCTGACGGGAAGGTCCACACCGTAAGCGAGAACGTCGTGGAAGGCGCCGGAATGGTAGCACTCCACGTCGAGGCCGAGACGGCGTATGATCTCGCTGGTCACGGCTACGGTCTTCATAGACATGATCTCGTTGGTGATGTTGACGGCGGCGCTTTTCAGGCCGAGTGACTGGGCCACCTCGTCGGACACGCCGTTCTTGTCGTCGGCCTTGATCATGATGGAGGCTGACGAGCGGTAGATGGAGGGTGTGATCTGGAGGTAGTAGTAGGCGGCGCCGAGCGCGATGACGATGGCTATGAGAAACCACTGCCAGCGTGCCATGAAGAGATAGAGGGCCTCCTTGAGGCGGACGAGCCCTTCGTTCTGCTGCTTGTGTGGCGCGGTGGTGTTGATTATGATGCTGTTCTGCAGCTGGGTGTTTTCGTCGAGATTACGTTGCATGGATTCACAAGTTTTTTTGGACAACCCTTTCTTATTTCTTGACGAGGACTGCGATGGTGAGACACAGGGAGAGGACCGACGACCAAAAGCCGAGGGTCATGTAGTTTGAACCGTTTGCGGTGGAAGTGTTGGCCTTGACCTGTGTCGGTTCCACGTAGATCATGTCGCCCTGGCGCACGTAGAAGGCCGGGGAGGAGTATACGTCGTCCGTTGAGGTGAGGTCCACGCGGTAAGGCACCTGCTTGTCACCCTCGGTGCGGAGCACAAGGATGTTGGTGCGTTTGCCCGAGATGGCGAGGTCGCCCGAAATGGAGAGTGCCTCGAGGATGTTGAGCTTGTCGTCGGGGAACTTGTGGCGTCCCACGCCCGACTCGCCGATGACGTAGAAAGCCATGTCAGGGAACACGGTTGTGACGATCGGGTCGCGGAGCAGGTTGCCGGACAGAAGCCGGAACTTCACCATCTGCGACACTTCGGCACGGGTGAGGCCCTCTACGTGCATCATGCCGAGGATGGGCATGTCGATGTTGCCTGCGGCATCGACGGTGTAGTAGTTGGCGCGGTTGTTCTCGTAGCCTGTGGAGACGGAGGTGTAAGAGTCGCCCAGGTTGAACATGGAGGCGAGTTCCTTGTCACGTGAATGGATGACTATGGATAGGCGGTCGCCGGGTCGCAGACGCAGGTCGCCGTCGGTCTGCACCCGCAGCTTGGCATCGGCCGGGAGGTCCTGCATGTATACGATGTCGCGGGCCGGACCGCATGAGGATGATATCATGGCGGTTGCGAGCCCGAGAGTTATTGCACAATGTCGGAAAAAGGATTTTATGGTCATTGATGATCGGTTTGTAATTAGGTTTCTGTTTTCAGGTACAAATTTTCTTGCCCGCACCCGCGCGCGAAGCTGAGGGGGGACGGGCGGCATAAGGTCATGTCCGTTTATTCCAAAAAAATGTTAGGATAGTAAATGGTTAACTATGTTTTTTTGCAACTTCGGATCGGGGACCGGCAGCCATGACCGGCAGCGCCAGGAGCCTTGACCACGAAATCTCGGCATGGTGTTCAGAAAGTGTGTCCGTCAATGTTAGGCGTCAACTTGCTTCAATCAGCTGGTTTCGATGATACAAAGATATGAAAAAAGCGGCACATGGCCGCTTTGGAGGGTGTAATTTTAGTGTAATTTATGAAATGCAAGGCATTTCGGGAGCGTATGACCTATCGGTATCACTCTCCGGCGAGTGTGGAAGCCGCCTGTTTGAGGAGCGATATCTTGGTCCACTGCGACTCATAGTTGAGTCCCTGGCGCTCACGGTCGCGCACCTTGAAGCCACATGTGGGGCTGAGGGATATGCGTGAGAGGGGGATGTGGCGCATGGCTACGTGCACGCAGTCCACTATGTCCTGTATGCGCTCGAGCCCGGGGAGCGATCCGTCGACGAGGCCGAGGGTGACACGGCGGGATTCAGGTAGGAGACGGAGCACGTCGAGCTGTGCGGGGCTGTTGATGTCGAAGGGGAGCACGAAGGAGTCTGCATCGACTTTCTCGAGCATGTCGGCGAGGCGAGTCTGCTCGCGTTCGTCGTCCCAACGGGGTATGCGGGTCTCGTCGGCGGCTATGGAGAGGGTCACCTCGAGGTCGGCGGGACGTCCGGTTATCGTGCGGTTGAGGATCTCGATGAGGTTGGCCGTGATGACGTCGGGGTCCATTCCGCCCAGGAAGAGCTTGCGCTCGAAGTCAGGGTCGCTGAGGCGTCCCCATACGGAGCTGTCGAACTGTATGTGGCGGCACCCGAGGCGGTAGAGCTCGTCGATGGTGAGGCGGTATGCTTCGATGATGTCGTCGATGAAGGTGTCGGGCGAGGGGTATGTGCGGGATATGTCGCCGTTCGATCCGGTGAGCACACGGACGTAGAGTTCTCCCGGCGAGGGCATGGTCTGACGGGCTTCGGCACGTCCGGCCGTGATCTCGAGCATGTGGACGTATTTGTCGAAGAATGGGTGGGAGGGGTTGAAGAGTATGCGGCCGGAGAAGTGGAGCAGGTCGTGGCGCACGGGCTCGTCCTGATATATGCGGCCGGTGTCGATACGCTCGCGCTCCACACCTTCGAATCCTTCCCAGAAGTCGCGGTCCCAGGCTTTGCGGCGTATCTCGCCGTCGGTGACGATATGGAGGCCTTCGGCCATCTCGCGGTCGATGAGGCGGTCGATGACGCTGTCCTCTACGGCTGCGAATTCTTCGGGCGTCATGGCGCCGGATTTTTTCTTTTCGATGGCTTCCTCAAATTCTTCGGGCGGGAGGAAGCTGCCCACGATGTCTACTCGGGGCGCAGTGATAACGTTGGAATTCATGATAAAAAGCTCATTACTCGCGATTTTCTGCGGTGCAAAGGTAGGCAAAAAGGGCGGGGCGGGTGGAAGCGGAGCTGTTAAAACATGTTAACCAAGCGTTGGGCGCCGAGGTTCAGCGTATGGTGAATGTGCTGAATGTCATGGCGATGGCGTCGAATGTAAGGAGGCGGTCGGTGAGCAGGTCGCCTGTGCCGGCAAGGTACTTTATGACTTCTGTGGCCTGGAGAGAGCCTATGACGCCCACCACGGTGTTGAGCACTCCGGCGAGAGAGCATGGGATGTCGGCTCCGGCAGATGCCGGGATGGCGTCGAAGAAGTCAGTGTAGACTGCCGAGCCCGGTGTGTGGGTGAAGAGCTGTCCGCCCCACCGGTTCACCGCACCGAATACGTAGGGGCGCTCCTGGGCCACGCATGTGTTGTTGATGAGCATGCGGGTGGCGAGGTTGTCGGTGCAGTCCACGGTGATGTCGTGGGCGGCTATGAGCGCGGGAGCGTTGTCGGGCGTGAGAGGCTGCTGCAGAGGCTCGACACAAATCAGGGGATTGATGGCCGTCATGCTCTCGGCGGCGGAGATCACCTTGGGGCGCCCGATGTCGGGGGTGGTGTGGATGATCTGCCGCTGGAGGTTGCTCAGCGACACGGTGTCGGGGTCGACCACGGTGATGTGGCCCACGCCGGCGGCGGCGAGGTAGAGTGCCACGGGCGATCCGAGGCCGCCGGCGCCTATCATCAGGACACGGGCGGCCGAGATGCGCTCCTGGCCCGGGCGGTCGATCTCGCACAGCGAGAGGTGGCCGCGGTAGCGTGTGTCGGAGTCAGATTGAGTCGTCATGTGAGGGTGTTTCGTAGCCGCATTCGCGGGCCATCTGCATGTCCTGGCGTATCTGCGAGCCTATGGTGGTGAGAAGGTCGCCCATGATGGCGCCGTTGATGCCTATGCGGAGGGCCCGGCGCTGTGTGTCGGGGTTGATGCGCATGCGTCCGCCGGCAAAGCGGAGCACGGCGTGGGGGTGGATGAGCCGGAACACCGCCACGGTGTCGAGTATCTCGTCGTCGGAGAGTGGCGGCTGCGATTCGAGGGGGGTGCCGGGTATGGGACAGAGGATGTTGATGGGTATGCTGACGGGTTTGACGCGTCTGAGCTCGAGGGCGAACTCCACACGTTGCCTCATGGTCTCGCCCATGCCTATGATGCCTCCGGAGCAGATCTCGAGTCCGGCCTCGCTTGCTGCCTCCATGGCCTTGATCTTGTCGGCGATGGTGTGGGTGGAGCAGAGAGTGGGGAAGTGGGATGGTGCTGTCTCGAGGTTGCAGTGGTAGCGGGTCACGCCGGCGAGGCGCAGTTGTCTCATCTGGTCGGTGGTGAGCAGGCCCATGGATGCGCACAGGCCCATGCCGCCGGTGGCGGCGAGCTCGCGGAAGTAGCCGAGTATGGTCTCGAAGGGGCGGCCGGAGAGGGCCCGTCCGCTGGTCACGAGCGAGTAGCGGCCTATGCCCATGGCGCGGTTATGGTCGGCCAACCGCATGCATGTGTCATGGTCAACCACCGGATATGAGTCAGCGCCGGTGGAATAGTGGGCTGACTGTGCGCACCATTTGCAATCCTCCGGACAGCGCCCCGAGCGGGCGTTGACGATGGAGCATGAGTCGAATGTGCGGGGGCTGAACGCGCGTGTCACCTCGGCTGCGGCTTCGCGCAGGGCTTCGGGAGCACACTGGCATGGGTCGATGAGGGAATATGCCTCTTCGGCTGTCACGGAGCCTCCCGCAAGAATACGTTGTTTTATTGCGATGATATCCATAGCGGCGGCAAAATTACGAATTTTTTCAGGTTCGGTGTGCGACATTATCGCACTATTTTCACTCCCGGGGGCACGTAATTTTGCGGAAAAAAGGATACGATTATGAAACTGCACCTTACAAGAACTGAGATGCTCGCGCGCTGGCGGGCATGCCGGGGATTTGACCCTATGAGAAGTGACAGCGTTGTGACCCGCACGGACGGTATGGATTTCGACATGCTTCTGGTGTCGGATATGAATGAATGGTACGGGCGTCTGTTGCGCGAGGCGCCGGCTCATCTGCTTGCGCCGGAGACTCTCGGTATGGACCGTCTCGTGGTGGAGGACGGCCCCGGATGCCGGATGGTCCGTCTACCTGAGGGGACGGTGAGGGTGATTTCCGTGACAGCCGGGGGGTGGGAGGCTGGTGCCCGCCTGTCCGACGATCCATCGGGCCGCATGGCACGCAGGCAGCGTCATCCGTACACGAGAGCCTGTGCCGGAGCGCCGGTGGCTGTGTTTGATCCCTCGGGGCCGACACTCAGGCTCTATCCATGTCCGGAGGGTGATGTGGAGGTGACGGCTGTAGTGGAGCGCCCCTCGCTCTATGAACTCGACGAGGCTGCATTCGAGGGATTTGAATGAAAATGAATATGTATAAATAACCTAATACAGTATCAGTATATATATGACAGTGTTTGAGAGAGCCCGCGAGGCGTGGGCACAGGGTGAGCGTATGAGGGAGAACCGACGCCGCTACAAGCGGTTCACCTATGGGCGGCAGTGGGATGATATGGTGGAGACCTCCGACGGGCGTATGGTCACTGAGCGGGAGTATGCCATGGCAGCTGGGCGCCGCCCTATCACCAACAATCTGCTGCGCTCTCTGGTGAAAAGTGTGGTGGGCCGTTTCCGCTACAATCTGACCCAGCAGGAGCGTGATGCGGCCACTGAGCGTCTGCGTGAGGTGAATCAGCTCGACGAGCTCGACGCGCGTATGCTCGAGGAGTTTCTGATATCCGGCTGCGCCATCCAGAGGGTGGTCTACGAGAAGCGGTTCGAGGGGACGGATGTGTAGGTGGACAATGTTAGTCCGTCCAGATTTTTCAGCAACCGGTTCATGGATCCGCGCGGCACTGATCTGCGGCTCGTGGGGCAGCTCCACGAGATGTCGCTTCAGGAACTGCGGCTGCGGTTCGGCCACCGTAATCGCAACCGTCTGCGGGCCATTGACCAGATGTACAGCCGCACGCGCGGAATGAATCCGCTCGTCAGGCTCGGGGCATTGGATGGCGACGGCGGTGCCGATGACTTTGTCATGGTGTCGGACGATATGCTGTGCCGGGTGGTGGAGGTATGGACATTCGAGGGGCGTCGCGGGCAGAGCCACGAGTGGGTGTGCCGCTATTTCGGCCCCGACGGTACACTTATTGACGAGACTCCCTCGCCGTTCGGCCATAAGGGACATCCATATGTGGTGAAGTACTATCCTCTCACCGACGGGGAGGTACATCCGTTCATAGAGGACGTGATAGATCAGCAGCGTCATATCAATCTGCTCATCACCACGATAGACCATATCATGATGAACAGCGCCAAGGGTGCGCTCCTCTTCCCGACGGATGCCCTTCCGCCCGGGGTGAGGATAGAGGAGGCCGCCCGCCTGTGGGGCTCGCCGGGAGCGGTGATACCGGTCAATCCCAAGGCTTCGAGGCTCCCGGAAGAGGTGAGTTCCCCCGGGACGAACCAGGGGGCGTCGAGCCTGCTGGATATGGAGCTGAAACTGTTTCAGCAGATATCAGGTGTGACATCGGCGCTCCAAGGGCACGATGCGGGCGGGAATGTCTCGGCATCGCTCTACAACAGTCAGGCGGGCAATGCGGCTATAGCCCTCACGGATGTGTTCGCCACTTTCGACTCATTCAGATCGGCCCGCGACACAAAGGCTATGAATACCGTTAACAAATATTCACACTGATGTGAGTGTTTTAAACCCATGCTTAGTTGTAAATTTGCCAATGTAAAATTGATAAAACAACAACAAAAAACAGAACGAACACAATGATGACACTTATTGAGACCAGAAACCGCCATTTCATGAAAGCGTGCCGTGAGATAATCCACAGTCTGCCGCGCGAGACCGGGATAGATCTGGCCGAAGTGGCGCGGATGGCGGCCATGAGTCCGGCACCACACTACTACTGCACTTACGAATATGCCCTGCGTATGCTCAGGGTGCTGCGTCACGGGCGGTTGGAGCTGCGCAGGGACCGCCGCAGGCTGATGTGGGAGGAGCTGAACATAAAGACGCGCCTGTATGAGACGCGCCACCGGTGCCGTATGCCCGAGGCTCTGGCCAATGTGCTGGCGGGTGAGAGCGCGTCGCAGTTTTTCATATCCCCCTCTACGGCTCTGAGGCTCGTCCAGTCGCTGCGCGCCGAGAGCCTGAGCAACCTGATGTTGAAACACGCTTGAAATAAAAATGGGTATTATGACAATCTCTTTATCTACAGATGTGATATTGGACACTGTCCATGCCACGGCGGCTTTGGAGACTGTGACGGCTGAGACGGAGGATGTGCGTCTGCTGTTCGAACCGCTGCTGTCGCGCAGCGCCATAGGGCCGGTGATGCTGATGGTGAAAAATGCCTTTGCCGAGATGCTGCTCGAGATTCTCCCGGCGGTGAAATGGTGCAACCTTGACAATGAGACGGGCATGGATGGCCCGGGACATGAGGAGGGAGAGAGCGCCCTGCTGCTTGAGTTCGAGGTGGCCGACGATATGCTTCCTGAAGGGAGCGGCGGAGTGGTGCGGCGCAACCTTGAGAATGCCCTGGGGATGCGCGTGATAGCCAATCATGCCCTCGCTGGTGGCGATACGGTCAGATCGGCGGTTTATGGATCGCTGTCGGCAGGGGGTGTGGAGAAGGTGCGCGGCATGCTCGGCTGCATGGAGCGGCCGTTTGTCAGTTGTCGCGGTCTATGACATAATCGGCGAGCGCGCGCAGCGATGCCGAGGCCTCGGATGGCGGGAATGTGTCGAGTATGGCTATGGCCCGGGCGTGGAGCTCGTTGAGACGCCCGAGGGCATAGTCCATGCCTCCGGCATCGTGGGCAAAGGCTATCAGGGTGGCGATCTCGCTGTCGGAGAGCGAGCCGCGGCGTGATAGCTCGAGCATGTTCTCGCGGTCGGGGTGTGTGGAGGCCGAGAGTGCGTGGATGAGTGGCAGGGTGATCTTGCCCTCGCGCAGATCGTTGCCGGTGGGTTTGCCTATCTTGTCCGAGCCGGAGTAGTCGAAGAGATCATCCTTGATCTGGAAGCACAGTCCGAGCAGGCGTGCGAACTCGCGCAGACGTCTGAGGCGGTCGTCGTCGACACCGGCACAGTAGCACCCCATCTCTACGCAGGCCTCGAAGAGTGAGGCTGTCTTGTGGGATATGACTTCAAAGTACGCGTCCTCGGTGAGGGTGTGCTCGCGGGCATTGTAGATCTGATCCATCTCGCCTACGGAGAGGAGGCGTCCGAGCGAAGCTATGACACCGATCACCCTCATGTCGCCGGTGCGGAGGGCGAGGCGCAGGGATGTCGATACGAAGAAGTCGCCCACGAGGACAGCGATATGGTTGGCCCATATGGCATTGATCGTGTCATGGCCGTGGCGTGTGTCGGAATTGTCCACGACATCATCGTGGATGAGTGACGCGTTGTGGAGTATCTCGACCGATGCGGCGGCGTCTGTGACGTTGGGGCCGGAATGGCCCAGCATCTCGGCGACGAGCATCACTATGATGGGGCGGAGCTGCTTGCCACGATGCTCGAGATAGCCGCTGATCACGTTGTTCATCAACCCGTTGCCGGACATGAGCTCGGCGGCTATGAGGTCGTTGAGCTCTTCGAGGCGAGGTGCGAGGCGATGGCGTATGTCTTGGATAGAAGTCATAATCAGAGGTGCAAATTTACAAAATTCCTCTCACTTTACTATCGTTTTTCTAAAATTAAGTGAAAAATGCTCGGGAGTGAGGTTTTTTGACTAACTTTATACCCCTAAAAAACAAACGAAATATGGAAAAGCGCCTCTTTCTGCTTGATGCCTATGCCCTGATCTACCGTGCGTACTACGCGCTGATCCGCTCCCCGCGGTTTTCGGGTAGTGGGTTCAACACGTCGGCTATATTCGGGTTTGTGAACACTCTCGACGACTTGCTGCGCAAGGAGAATCCCACGCATATTGCGGTGTGTTTCGACCCGCCTCACGGAGCTACGTTCAGGTCTGAACGGTTTGAGGCTTACAAGGCTCAGCGCGACAAGCAGCCGGAGGATATCACGGCATCCATACCCTGGATCAAGCGTATACTCGAGGCTTACCGCATACCGGTGATAGAGGTGGAGGGATATGAGGCCGACGATGTGATAGGCACCCTTGCCACGCGCGCCGCCGCCAAGGGCTATGATACATATATGATGACGCCCGACAAGGACTACGGTCAGCTCGTGGGCCCCCACGTCTTCATGTACCGCCCTGCCCTGAAGGGTGAGGGCTTCGAGGTGAGGGACACCGCAAGGGTGTGCGAGCGCTACGGCATATCCCGCCCCGAGCAGATCATCGACCTGCTGGCTCTCGAAGGGGATGCCTCCGACAATATTCCCGGATGTCCCGGTGTGGGCGAGAAGACAGCCCGCAAGCTCATAGAGGAGTTCGGATCGGTGGAGAATCTGCTCGAGAACACGGCATCGCTCAAAGGTGCGCTCCAGAAAAAAGTGGTGGAGAATGCCGACCAGATACGTCTGTCCAAATGGCTCGCCACGATATGCAGGGATGTTCCCGTGGATATTGATCCTGATCAGCTCGAACGCAAGGAACCCGACGTGGCGGTGCTGACCGGGATATTCGGCGAGCTTGACTTCAAGTCGCTCATAGGTCGTCTCAAGTCGCGGGCGGCAGCCACCGCCGCTGTTGCTGCGGTCGACGACGTCGCGGTGCAGCCTGCCGTGGCCGATGGAGGTATGGGCTCGCTGTTTGACATGCCGCAGGCCGATTCCGGGCCGACAGTGCCATCGGTATGTGAGGTTCATGAGTACAGCACTGTGAGCACGCCTCAGGAGATCAGCGCAGCTGTGGTCGAGGCTCTGAAGGCCGATGCTGTTGGCGTGAGCGTATATGCAGTGGGCGATGAGGCCATGTCCTCACCCCTGCTCGGACTGGCAATATCGGTGTCCGACTGCAGTGCTGTCTACATGCCGCTCACAAAGGAGACGCTTCCGCTTGTGGCCCCGCTTTTCGCAGCCGGGGCGCCGACAGTGGTGAGCCATGATGTGAAGCGAGCCATGCTGCTGCTCAGAAATGCAGGGATTGAATTCAAGGCACGTTATTTCGACACATCTGTGGCCCACTACCTGATAGATCCCGAGAAGAAACATGAACTTAGCCTCGTGGCGTCGGCCTATCTGCATGCCGATGTGGAGTCGCACGCGGCGCATCCCAAGCGTCCTCTTGCCGAGGCCGAGGCATGCGGATATTATTGTGCCGAGGCCGATCTGAGCCGCCGGTTGCGCCCGGTGCTCGCCGCCGCGGTGGCCGAGCGGTCGATGACAACACTCATGGAGGAGGTGGAATTTCCGTTGATCCGTGTGCTTGCCTCCATGGAATGGACCGGCGTGAGGATCGACCCGGGAGTGCTCCGCGAACTGTCGGCGCGCCTCAAGGAGCGCCTCGCCTCGATGGAGCAGGAGGCATATGTGATGGCCGGAGGGGAGTTCAACATCGCCTCGCCCGCACAGGTGGGCATGGTGCTCTTCGATCGTCTGGCCATCGACCCTAAGGCCAAGCGTACTGCCAAGGGGGCGTACTCCACCACCGAGCAGGTGCTGGAGAAGTATGCTGCCAAGGTGCCCCTCGTGAGTCTGATATTGAAGATACGGCGGTTGAGAAAACTTATCACCACCTATCTCGACACTCTCCCCGAGCTTATCAATCCGCGTACAGGCAAGATCCATACCTCCTACAACCAGACTGTCACGTCGACGGGTCGCATATCCTCGACCAACCCCAATCTGCAGAACATCCCCATCAGGACCGATGACGGGCGCGAGATACGTCGTGCGTTCATCCCCGATCCGGGCGATGTGATGATGAGTGCGGACTACTCGCAGATAGAGCTGCGTCTCATAGCCGATCTGAGCGGTGACAAGGATATGATAGAGGGCTTCCTGTCGGGCGACGATATTCACCGTATCACGGCTTCTAAGATCTATCATCTGCCACTGGAGGAGGTGACCGACGATCAGCGCCGGCATGCCAAGACCGCCAACTTCGGCATCATCTACGGCATATCCGCATTCGGATTGGCCGAGCGTCTGGGCATAGCGCGTGCTGAGGCCAAGAAACTTATAGATGGGTATTTCGCCACCTATCCCCACATACGCGAATACCTGGAGAAGGCTGTCGACGACGCCCGCGACAAAGGGTATGCCATCACGCGGATGGGACGGCGCAGGTATCTCCCTGAGATATCGTCGCGCAACGCCGTGGTGCGTGGTTATGCCGAGCGCAATGCTGTCAATGCCCCGATCCAGGGCACGGCTGCTGATATAATTAAAGTGGCCATGGTGAGGATACACGGCGAGATGGAGCGTCTGGGACTGCGGTCGCGTATGATAATGCAGGTCCACGACGAGTTGGTGTTCAATGTGGTGCCCGACGAGCGCGAGACGCTCCTGCGGGTGGTCACCGAGGGTATGGAGGGTGCCTACCGTGGTGCCGTGCCTCTCGAGGTGGCCGCTGGTGTGGCTGCCAACTGGCTGGAGGCGCATTGACATGATTTTGAGTTAGACTACTCGTATTGACAAACTTTTTTTGAAACTTGAATTCTTATGACCCCTGAAGAGAAGCTGAAGATAGAGGAGAAGATCGTCACCATGCTCAAGACTGTATATGATCCCGAGATACCTGTGGACATATACAACCTCGGTCTTATCTATGCCATTGATCTTGATGACGACGGAAATCTGCACATCGACATGACGCTGACGGCACCCAATTGTCCTGCGGCCGACTTCCTTGTCGACGACGCCCGTATAAAGCTCGAGAGCATCGAAGGGATCAAGAGCGTAGACATAAGGATAGTGTTCGAGCCCGAGTGGACCAAGGATATGATGACAGAGGAGGCCAAGCTCGACCTCGGCTTTCTCTGATGTCACACCGAAGGAAGAATGGACAGGGATCTCACATACTTCATCTGCGACCTTCATCTCGGGGCAGGATATATAGCGGACGCGCGCGCGCATGAGAAGCGTATCGTGGATTTCCTCCACAGCATAGCTCCACGCGCCCGTAGGCTCTTTCTGCTCGGCGACATACTGGACTATTGGTGGGAGTACCGCGATGTGGTCCCCAGAGGGTTCACACGTTTTTTCGGAGCATTGGCATCGCTGGCCGACGCCGGAGTGGAGATAGTGTGGTTCAAAGGCAATCATGATATCTGGATCTTCGACTATCTGCCCGGTGAGATCGGCATGCGCGTGCATGACGGGGCCATGACTGTCACCCTTGAGGGTGGGAAGACATTTTTCCTCGAGCATGGCGATGGCGTAGGGCGGCTGCCGCGCTCGTTCCGGCTGCTCCGGCGTCTGTTCAGGTGCCGTCCGGCGCAGGTGATGTTCGCGGCTATCCATCCGCGGTGGACCGTAGGGTTTGCCCATGCCTGGAGCTCGCATTCGCGCAAGCGAGGCGGTTATGTCCCCGCCTCGGGAGCCGGAGAGTCGCTTGTAGAGTTTGCCCGCGAATACAATCTCACGGCATCGCCGCATGTGGATTATTTCATATTCGGCCATCATCACACAATGCTCGACCGCACACTCGAAGATGGTGCGAGAGTAGTGGTGGCCGGCGACTGGATAAGTCATTTTTCCTATGCCGTATGGGACGGCAAGGAGCTCAAATTGCTCACCTATGATCAATAATTCATAGCCTCCACTTAGTAATTTAACGTATTTTAACTATTTAAGGAGGGCTTAATGTATTTTATACATAAAGCTGTCAATCAGTGAGTTATATTGCAAAAATGCAAAAATTGCAAAGTTTAGGGTAATAAAATTATGTTGGATAACATATGTTTTTATTTTTTCATCCCGAAAACTTAGCCTACCTTTGCATCACGAACCTAAAACAATCTTTTTTACCTTAGAAATTGTACCTATTGGAAACTCATGAAAAGGAGCTGCGTGAAGCAGTTCCTTTTTGTTGTTATATAGGTTTTTCATATCTCAATGACACAAGTGGCTACGGTACTCATGAAAAGGCTCTTAAAAATAGCAAAATGATGATATCATTGGCAAATTTTTATTATCTTTGCGAGCTAACCGTGCATTTTAATGTAACGATGATATGTTAAGAGAGATTTTACTTACTTCCGCACTTTTCACTGCCGCGGGAATGACTGTGGGGGCCTCGGAGGTTCTCACCTCACCTGACGGCGATATCCGTCTGACGTTTGATGTGAAGGACGGTGTCCCTACTTACTATGTCGACTTCAAGGGCAAGGAGGTCATTGCCCCCTCGCGTCTGGGCCTGCAGCTCTACAGCGAGAACGGACGTAACAGTTTTGACCATCAGGGCAAGAAGTCGGCGGCCGACGCTCTGTCGCTGCATGACGGATTTGAGCTCTCGGGCATAGACCGCTCGTCGACCGACGAGATATGGCAGCCTGTATGGGGCGAGGAGACCGAGATCCGCAACAATTACAACCAGATGACCGTGGCCCTGCGCCAGCCGGCCTTTGACAGGACGGTAAACATCACGTTCAGGGCTTTCGACGACGGCGTGGCGTTCAGATACGAATTTCCCGGTCAGCCCAACCTGAACTATTTCGTCATAGATGAGGAGCTGAGCGAGTTTGCCATGACCGGCGACCACTGGGCCTATTGGATACCCGGCGATTATGACACTCAGGAATACAACTACACCAAGTCGCGTCTCAGCGAGATACGCAGCTTGTTTCCATCCAAGATCAATCCCGACAATGCCTCCACCACACCGTTCTCGCCTACGGGCGTGCAGACAGCCCTGCAGCTCAAGACGGACGACGGGATCTATCTCAATATCCACGAGGCCGCCACGGTGGACTACCCCACAATGCACCTGAACCTCAACGACACCACCATGACATTCCGCTCATGGCTCACCCCCGACAACCAGGGACGCAAGGGATATATGCAGACTCCGCAGGTGACCCCGTGGCGCTCGGTGATCATCACCGACGATCCCCGCGAGATCCTGGCATCGAGAATCATTTACAACCTCAACGAGCCTTCTAAAATAGAGGACACATCGTGGATCAAGCCTGTGAAATATATAGGCGTATGGTGGGAGATGATATCCGGTGCCGGTACATGGAACTATACCGATGATGTCTATTCCGTGAAGCTCGGCGAGACCGACTACACCAGAACCAAACCCAACGGACGCCACAGCGCCAACACCGCCAATGTGAAGCGTTATATCGACTTCGCCGCCGAGCATGGATTCGACCAGGTGCTCGTGGAGGGTTGGAACGAAGGCTGGGAGGATTGGTTCGGCATGTCGAAGGACTATGTGTTCGACTTCGTCACACCCTATCCCGACTTTGACTTCAAGTACCTCAACGACTACGCTCACTCCAAGGGCGTGAAGCTGATGATGCATCACGAGACTTCGGGCGCGGTGCGCAACTATGAGCGCCACCTCGAGAAGGCATACCGCCTGATGGAGGAGAACGGATATAATGCCGTGAAGAGCGGCTATGTGGGCAATGTCATGCCCCGCGGCGAGTATCACTACTCGCAGTGGCTCAACAATCATTATCTCCATGCCGTGAAGACTGCCGCCGACCATAAGATCATGGTCAACGCCCACGAGGCCTCGCGCCCTACGGGTCTGGCCCGCACATACCCCAACCTGATAGGCAACGAGAGCGCCAGAGGCACTGAATATCAGGCCATGGGCGGCAATGACAAATGGCATACCTCGATACTTCCGTTCACACGTCTGCAGGGTGGCCCGATGGACTATACTCCCGGCATATTCGAGTTCGATCTCTCCACATTCACACCTCACAACAACTCCAGGATAGCATCGACCATACCCGGCCAGCTGGCCCTGTATGTGACCATGTACTCACCGCTCCAGATGGCTGCAGACCTCCCCGAGCACTACGAGAAGCACATGGATGCATTTCAGTTCATCAAGGACGTGCCTGTGGAGTGGGAACGTTCGGTGTATCTCGAGGCCGAGCCTATGGAATATGTCACCATAGCGCGCAAGGACAAGAATTCCGACGAATGGTATGTCGGCTCGACGGCCGGAACCGCCGACCGTGACAGCGAGATCACCCTCGGATTCCTTGATCCGGGCCGCAAATACGAAGCTACGATCTATGCCGAGGCCCCCGATGCCAACACCGTGGATGGCCAGACACGATATACGATAACGAACAAGAAAGTGACATCGAAGTCGCGCCTGAAACTCCATGCGCTGGCAGGAGGTGGCTATGCGATATCGATCAAACCAATTGAGAAATAACCTCTAAGAATAGAAATGAAAAAATCCATCATCACACTGGCTCTCATTGCCGCCGCTATGCCGGCATGGAGCCGCACACTCTCCCCTGCGGAGGCCCTCGGGCGCGCCATGCAGACCCCGGGCGCACCTGTAGCCGTCACGGCCATGCAGGCTCCTGCCTCTGTCAGAGCCGCACTTACCGTGAAGACTGCAACTACAGGCCAACCTGCCCTCTACGTGATCAACCGCTCCGACGAGGGTGGATTCGTAGTGGTCTCGGCAGATGATCTGGTTACCCCCCTGCTGGGCTATTCCGACTCCGGCGAGTTCGATCCGGCCAATATGCCTGACAATATGCGCTGGTGGCTCAGCCAGTACAGCGAGGAGATAGCCGCCGCCATCGAGAATGGCGTTGGTGAGGCTGCTGAGGGTGTGAGCTATCAGGCCTTCATGCGTGCCAACCGCAAGGCTATCCCCCCGAAGCTCAAGACCAAGTGGGACCAGGGCGACCCTTACTACAATGACTGCCCTGCCGTAGGCACCCGCCGCACCTATACCGGATGTGTCGCCACGGCTATGGCCCAGATCCTGAACTATCACAAGTGGCCCGAGCATGGCAAGGGAACCCACACCTACCGCTGGGATGCCGGCAGCAGGAATCTCACATACGATTTCGCATCGGCAACATTTGACTGGAACAACATGCTCGATACCTATGGCAGCAGCGCCACAGCCACACAGCGAGCTGCCGTGGCCAACCTCATGTATGCCTGCGGTGTGAGCGTGGATATGAATTACGGCACCTCGGCTTCCGGAGCCATCTCCGAGCGCGTGCCCGTGGGCCTGCGCGAGTACTTCGGTTTCGACAACGGCGTGCAGATGAGGCAGCGCACAAGCTATACTCAGGAACAGTGGGAGACCATGGTCTACAATGAGCTGAACGACAACGGTCCCGTCTATTACGCCGGCCAGGCCCCCGAGGGTGGTCACGCATTCGTGTGCGACGGCTACGAGAACGGCTACTTCCACTTCAACTGGGGTTGGAGCGGTGTATCCGACGGCTACTTCCTGCTCGGCGCGCTCAACCCCGAGGATCAGGGTATCGGCGGATATGCCGGCGGATTCAACAGCTCGCAGCGCATAGTCACCGGTCTGAAGAAACCGGTTGAAGGCTCGGCGCTCCCCGATCCCACAATTGTGGTATCCACACCTCTCAATGCCTACGTATCCGGCTCCACCATCACCATGACCGGTCATTACACCAACGGCTCACCTTTCGACCTCAAGGGCAAAGTGTCCATACGCTGCTACAAGGAAGGAACGGACGAGTATGTGGCCTCGCTCGCATCACGCTCCTCGATCAACCTCCAGCCGGCCTACTACACATCGACCATGACATTCTCCTCCGCCAGTCTCCCCGAGGGCGAGTACAGGGGCTACCCCGTGTTCACCCCTGATGGAAGCGATGAGTATTATCCTCTGCAGCTTGCCATGAGCGATGCCGGCTATCTCAACATCAGCAAGGTGTCTTCGGTCGTGACAGCCACCGTGGCCCGCCGCGGCACACTCAAGGTGAACAGTCTGGAGATCCTCTCTCCGTTCTACGTCAACAAGGTATGCGGTGTGAACATCGACTACAACTATGACAACGAGGATGGCCTGTATGCCGAGGTGTATCCCGTGTTTGTCACCTCATCCGGCATCACCATGGGCAGCGGCAGCACGCTCTATGCTGACTTCGCCATGGGCGACAACGTGATGGAGTATGTCGGCACCGTGCCTGACATCGACAAGGGTGACTATAAGCTTGGCCTCGCCATCAACAAGGGTCTTGACCGTAGTGGCAGAGGTTACGTCACCGAGATCATCTCGCCGCTGTATGACGTCACCGTGAGCTCGCTCGCCACAAATGTATCCACCGTCTCGGTGTCCTCCGACGGATGGTCGGTGACCGATGCCGAGAAGGTTGACCCCGACAATCTGCAGATCAACGTGAACCTCCGCTCCACCTATGGTTATTTCGCCGGCAACGTTGTGGCCCGCATATGCGATGTCAACGATGCATCCAACACACCTATAGCCACTCTGCGCTCGCAGACAGTGTTCGTGGGCAACCGCGAGACCAAGGAATTCAGCTTCGGCGGTACCTTCACCGAGGCCGAGCAGGGCAAGACCTACAATGTATTCCTCTACCGTGGTGACAACGGCACGCGCCTCACCTCCACCCCGAAGACATTCACCGTGGGTGAGCGCAGCGCCATAACCGATATCGACGCCGATGCCTCCGATCTTCCCGTGGAGTACTTCAATCTCCAGGGCATACGTGTGGACAATCCCTCGCAGGGTCTTTATATCCGCCGTCAGGGCGACAAGACAACCAAGGTCTATGTCGATTAATCAGAATGGAATCATAGTTCCCGCCGCCGCGGCAGCGCTCATGGCGCTTGCCGCGGCAGGGTGCGGGAGCAGCAAATCGGCCGCACTGCCCGCGGCCGATTTTTCTGACGATCCGTCGGTGATAGAGATAACCGGCTCGGCGCCCGTGGCCACAGTTGGCATGGTGCCCCGTGCACGCATCTACCGTACATCGGCTCCTTCCGATTCGCTGGTACCGGTCACGGTAAGCCCCACTGGAAATTTTGTCACATCCTATCCGGCACCAACCGATCTTGTGGCGCCACCGCAACATCTGGCTGACGGATGGCTGCTGGATCACCGTGGCATCACGCCCCAGAGCGTGTTTACCAGTTACACCTACAGCGAGTACCGTTCGCTCCCTGCGGCGCCTTCGGCCGACGAGCTTTTACACTCGCTTGATCCTTCGGTGGCCGTGACGGAGATAGTGGAACTCCCCATGCCGGCACGCGAAGCCACCGTGGCAGTGGCCGACTCGCTGATACGCGCCGGTCTGCCCGGATGTAAGGTAATATTCAAACGTTGAACAAGCAAAGAGAGAATGGAAACACCCAAAGAACGTTTCTGCGCCCTTCTGCGCTCCACCGGGCGCGAGGATATAGATTATGTGATAGAGGATCTGGAGGCCATGGGCTTCTTCACGGCACCGGCCTCTGTGCGCAATCATTTCAATTATGCCGGGGGACTCGTGGAGCACTCCCTCGGTGTATATGATGCTGCCATGATGCTACGCGAGGGGGTATTGGCCCGTCGTCCCGATCTGGAGAAGAAGTTGCCGGTTGAATCTGTGATCATAGCCTCGCTGCTTCACGATGTCTGCAAGGCCAATATCTATCGTCTCGTCACCCGCAAGCGTAAGAACGAGATAGGCACGTGGGAGGACATAGAGGAGTACGAGGTGAACTACGCCGAGCTCCCCATAGGCCACGGCGAGAAGTCGGTGGTGATGCTGCTGCGCATGGGCTTCTATCTGGAGGATGACGAGATCCTGGCCATACGCTGGCACATGGGTCCGTGGGCCGTGGACACCGGCTCCATCGAGCAGGACCGCAGCTACCGACAGGCAATAGCCAATACACCGCTGCTGCCGCTCATCCATACGGCCGATACCGTGTCGTCGCAGATACTGGAGCGCAACGCCTGAGTCAAAAATAAAGTAGTTTTTTCAACCCGGAGGGTGGTGAAAGTGTTAAACAGATAGAATTTCAACTATCTGTTTATGCGCACATTCATCATCCTCTTTATATTTATGGCCTCTATGGCCGTGCCGGCACTCGCTACCGAGAGGGATCTCGGCGCTCCGACACTCACCCGCATGGACGCGCTCCGGCTCCCCGCACCGTCGGCGCCGATAGACAGCTCGCGTCTGGTCACCCCTTCGGTGTACATGTACCCATACTCATGGCGGCGCACGTGTGATCCGAACTGGCACCGCCTGTGGGTCAACACGGCCGTGCTCACCGGAGCTTTCGTGTCGACACTGTTCGTGCTCGAGTGTCTGCCCGAGGATGCTACCGCATGGAATCGCCGCGACCTGCAGAGCAAGCCGTTCTACAAACGGTGGTGGACCAATATTTTCGTAAAGAACCCGGAGATAGATCATGACAACCTTGTGTTCAACTATCTGCTCCATCCCTATGCCGGAGCCGCCTACTTCATGGCCGCGCGTTCGTGCGGATTCAATTTCTTCCAGTCCATGCTCTACTCGGCGCTCATCTCCACGGTGGGGTGGGAGTTCGGCATAGAGGCCTGCATGGAGCGTCCGTCATATCAGGACATCGTCATCACGCCGGTGGTGGGCAGTCTGTTCGGCGAGCTGTTCTATCATGCCAAGCGCCACATAGTGGAGCATGACTACACGCTGTGGGGCTCGCGTGTGCTCGGCAACATCGTGGTGTTTCTCGTCGATCCGGTCAATGAGGTGGTCAACCTCTTCCGCGGCTCCTACGAGAGGCAACTCCACCTTGGCCGCAAGCCTGACGAAAAGCGTGATTTCACATCATCGCTCACGCCCGCTATGGTGGGAGGTGGCATGGGGTTTTCGCTCCGTTGCACATTCTGACAAATTGCAAATAAACACAAATGCGGTTAGTGTTTGGAAATAAGGAGAAAAAGTGCTAACTTTGCCGCCGGTTTCGCAATCTCTGGCAGGACATGCAGCCTGCGAATATTGCGATTATTGTTAACATTTTTAATATACGTATAGAAAATGGACTTAATTAAGGTTGTCAACGAGGCTTTTGCCACTGGCAAGCAGCATCCTGACTTCAATGCCGGCGACACCATCACCGTAGCCTACCGTATCAAGGAGGGTAACAAGGAGCGTATCCAGCAGTACCGCGGTGTTGTTATCCGCATCTCCGGCGAGGGCGACAAGAAGCGTTTCACCGTCCGCAAGATCTCGGACAATATCGGTGTGGAGCGTATCTTCCCTCTCGAGTCACCCTTCATTGACTCGATCACCATCAACAAGTATGGCAAGGTGCGTCGCGCCAAGCTCTACTATCTGCGCAAGCTCACCGGCAAGAAGGCCCGCATCAAGGAGCGCCGCGTAGTGAAGAAGGAGGCTTAAGTAAATCTTCCCCCTTCGGGTATCTTTCGGGTAAAATAGAAAGATACAAGAGACAAAAAAGAACAAAAGTGACGGAATTTCAATTTTATCCGTCACTTTTGTTCTTTTTTTTGTCCGTCTGTGCATAATTGATAGAAGGATACAACAGTCCCTATAACGCGTACCGCATTAGCTTAGAGCAATATAACAAGAAACAGAAGGGACAGAAGGTATGCAGAAGAAACAAAAGTTTTTTTGGGCTTCGCGGTAG